>NZ_VSEZ01000009.1:0-275013 GCF_008085935.1 Micromonospora sp. AP08 | reverse complement strand
CACACCCGAGGTCGACGACCAGACGGTGTTGCCGGACTCGAAGCCCGGGTTGCCCAGCTTCTGACCGGCGCCCGTGCAGCCACCGGTGCCCGTGACGGTCAGTGAGTACGTCGCCGTCTTCGTGCCCGACGCCGCGGTGCCGCTGATCGTCACCGCGTAGGTGCCGGCCGGCGTGCTCGCCGAGGTGGCGATGGTGAGGGTGGACGAGCCGCCCGAGGTCACCGTGGCCGGGTTGAACGAGGCGGTGGCGCCGCTCGGCAGGCCGCTCGCGGAGAGGCTGACGGACTGGGCGGAACCGTTGGTGGTGGCGGTGGCGACGGTGGCGGTCACCGAGCCGCCGGGCGCGGTCGAGCCGGAGGTGGGCGAGACCGAGACGGAGAAGTCGTTGGTCGGCGGCGGGGTGGTGCCGTTGACCACGTAGAGCAGCCGGTTCGGGGTGCCCGTGCCCACGTTGGTCACCACGTTCGGGGTGGCGTTGTTGACGAGGCTGTCCCGCACCTGCTGCGGGGTCCACGAGGGATTCGCCGAGAGCACGAGCGCCGCGGCGCCCGCGACGTGCGGCGACGCCATGGAGGTGCCGCTGATGGTGTTGGTGGCGGTGCTGCCCGTGTACCAGGCGGAGGTGATGTTCACGCCCGGCGCCAGGATGTCGACGCAGGTGCCGTAGTTGGAGAAGCTCGCGGCGGCGTCGTTGTTCTGCGTCGCCCCGACGGTGATCGCGGACGCGACCCGCGCCGGTGAGTAGTTGCAGGCGTTCTGCCGGTTGCCCAGGATGTCGCCGTTGCCGGCCGCCACGGCGTACGTGATGCCGGAGTTGATGGAGTTGGTGACCGCGGTGTCGATGGAGCTGTTGGCGGAGCCGCCGAGGCTCATGTTCGCCACCGCCGGCTTCACCGCGTTCGCGGTGACCCAGTCGATGCCGGACACCACCTGGGCGTTGGTGCCGCTGCCCTGGCAGTTGAGCACCCGGACCCCGACGATCTGTACGCCCTTGGCCACCCCGTACGAGGAGCCGCCCACCGTGCCCGCGACGTGCGTGCCGTGGCCGTTGCAGTCGTCGGCGGAGCCGCCGTCCACCGCGTCGAAGCCGGAGACGGCCCGGCCGCCGAAGTCGTTGTGCCCGAACAGCACGCCGGTGTCGATGATGTAGGCGCGCACGTTGCTGGCCGTGTTCGGATAGGTGTACGAGCTGTTCAGCGGCAGGTTCCGCTGGTCGATCCGGTCCAGGCCCCAGGACGGCGGGTTCGTCTGGGTGCCGGCGATCGAGACCGTGTGGTTCTGTTCCACGTACGCCACGGCGGGGTCGGCCGCGATCCGCGCGGCGGCCTTCGCGCCGACGGTGAGCTCGAAGCCGCGCAGGGCGGCGCGCCACGTGCGGGCGACCGTGCCGCCGTGCCGGGCGGTCAACCGCTGCGCGGTCTCGGTGACCCGGCTGGGGGCGACGGCGTTGTCCTTCAACACCACGATGTAGCTGTCCGGCACGGCGGTGGGGCCACCGGCGGCACGGATCCCGCCGGTGGGTTCGGCGGCCGCGGCGGGTGACGCGGCGGCCGCGAGCATGGTCAGGGCGGTCATTCCGACGAACACGGACCTGTGTGGGAGACCCATCTCCCTACCTCCCTCCGACCGGCACAGGACCGTCCACCCGGTGAGGCACAGGCGAATCGACGCTGACCGATCATTAAGAGGCTAGGCCAGCAGCGGAAACACTGTGAACATGCCGGATCCGCCATAACGCCGGTGGGATGACCCCTACGGGAGGGCGTACGGGAGGAACCGGGGTGCCGGCCCGGATCCGGCCGACGCGCGACCGGGCGAGGCTGGAGCCATGGACGAGCATCTCACCGTGCTGCTCCCCCTCGCCGCCGTCTGGCTGGCGGCCGGCGTGGTGGCGGACGGGCTGCCCCGGCTGGACCGCGCCCGCGCGCTGCGCCGGCGTACCGGATGGTTGTCCGCCCTGGTGCTCACCGGCCTGGCGCTGACCGCGGCCGTGCTGGCGGCGGGCCTCCAGAGCGCCGGCACGACGGCGCTCGACCGGGCCGCCGCCGGGCTCACCCTCGCGGCGGCCCCGGCGCTGGTCGTCGCGGTCTGCACGGTACGCCGGATCCGGTGGCTGCGGGCCGGCGCGGGCGCGTTCGCCGCCGCGCCGGACACCCCGGCCCCGCACGGGCTGCGCGCCGCCGCGGCGCACCCGCTGATCGGGCTGCCGCTCCAGGTGACCGCGCTGGCGATGCTCGGCGCGGTGCTCCCGGCCGCGGGCCTCGATGTGTTCGCCACGCCGGCCGTCGCCGGGCCCGCGACCACCGTCGCGGTGCTCGGCGTGATCGCCATCGGGGTACGCCACGCCCTGCGGCACAACCGCCTCGCCGAGCGGGCCCTGCCGCCGGCGGCCGCCACGTCAGCGCGTGCGGCCGGTCCCCTGCACGTATAGCAGTTCCAGGATCGCCCGGGTCGCCTCGAACCAGCGGTCCAGCCAGCCGGGCGGGGGCACGCTGCCCTTCGGCGGCAACTCCATGAGCAGCCCGCGCAGCAGCGGGTGGTCCACGAGGGACTCCTGCGGCTCCATGGGCCAGCCGCTCGGCGGGAAGGACGGCTCGGTGAGCGGGTTCGGGTCGAGCGACGGCAGGGAGAGCGGCGGGGCGGGCTGCTCCGGTGCGGGCGTGTCCCGGCCGCCGATCTCCGCGTCGCCGGAGCCCACCTCGGTGAGGACGCTGTCCCGGCGCGCCCCGCGGTACTTGCCACCGAACCGCTCGGGCTTGCCCGGACCGTTGGTGAGATTCTCTGAACCGATCGTCGTCATCCGTCTCGCCTGCCTCGTTCGGTTGCCGATCTGTGCGGTTCAACGAGGCGGAACGGAACTGGCGACGGGTGCTCGGAACCGGCCGCGGCGCCGACGACATGGTCCCGCCCGGCGACGTTGCCGAGCGGGACCACGCTCTCCGGGGCGGGACGCCGGATCAGCTCCGGCCGAACGTACCGCCCCTGGCGCCGGCGACGAAGGCGTGCCAGTCACCCGGTGCGAAGACCAGGGCCGGGCCTTTCCTGTCCTTCGAGTCCCGGACGCCGACCGCCCCGGTCACGTACGCGACCTCCACGCAGTTGTCACAGTTCGGCCCGCTCTTCGAGCTCTTGAACCACGTCGCCTGCGTCAGGTCCACGGGGAACTCCTTGGTCGCCATTTCCACAACGGCTCCTCTGCCAATTTTGCGATGTGTGCGATGGATTCCTCCGGGCGAATGGCCGCGGCTCGAATGTGATCGAAGATGAAGCTGTACTTCTGTAGTTCGTCGCTCTTCTCCAGGAAGAGCCCACCCGTGGCGTTCTCCGCGTACACGACATCGGGATCACTCGGTTCGGGGAAGCTGAGGATCGTGAAGGTCCCGTCCATGCCGGCGTGCGCACCCACCTCGAAGGGCAGGACCTGCAACGTCACGTTCGGCAGTTCGGCAACCTCCACCAACCGTCTGAGCTGGCCACGCATCACCGCGTCGCCGCCAACCGGCCGGCTCAGCACCGCCTCGTCGAGCACCACCCACAGATCGACCGGATCGTCCTGGGTCAACAACGACTGACGGCCCAGTCGGACACGCACCCGTTGTTCGACCTGTTCGGCGGAGAAGTCCGGCCGAGCGGCCCGGATCATCGCCCCCGCGTACTCCTCGGTCTCCAGCAGGCCCGGCACGACCTGCTGCTCGTACGCCCGGATCGAGCTGGCCGCCGCCTCCAGTCCCACGTACGCCCCGACCAGCACCGTGCTGTACGGATGCCACCAGCCCTTCTGCCGGGCCTCGCGAGCGATCTGCACCAGCTCGTCGCTCTCGGCCCCGACCACCCCGTAGATGCGGAGCATGTCCCGCACGTCACGGGGTGTCGCGGTGGTGTGGCCGGTCTCGATACGCGAGATCTTGGAGGCCGAACACTCCAACTGCTCGGCGACCGTCTCGATGGTGATGCCGGCAGCCTCACGCTGCCGTCGAAGTTCCGCCCCCAGGCGTCGACGCCGGATGGTCGGGCTGCGCCGTTCGCTCACGACGCCACCCCTCGGGTCGATGGACGGGGAATCCCATTCCTCGCGCGCACCCGGCTACCTCCGGTCGGTCGCGCCCGGTCTCACACCCGCCGGGGCGCGACCGGCGTACGGCGGGTGAGCGTTCGCGGCAGGGGGTGGTGCCGGTCATCGACCGGCCGCGTCGGGCGAAACCGGCGTCCAGTGTGCCGCCCCGGGACCTGAGGCTTCAAGCGTCCCGTTCACGTGTCGCGCTCGCATATCAGCAAAAGACGACGTGCAACTTGCATGAAGCACGTCCCTGATGCACTCTGTCGGTATGGCACGGGTTACTCACCGTCTTCGCATGATCTCCGGGCGTGGTCGCACCACGGGCCGCGGGACGGCAGGAGGGGAGCCGTCCCGCGCCGAGCGACCTGCCCCGGGGTGAAGACCCCGCCGCTGCACGCCAGCTTGGCTGTGGCGGCGGGAGCGGTAGCCGGGAGCAGCCGGGTGATGGTCGGGTGGCGGTCCGCCACCGCGGGTACGGCCCGACCAGCACCGACCCACTGATCAGCCGGTCCACGAGGCAGATCCCCCGTCACCGGACCGACCTGTCCCCCCGATCAGCCTCGCCGGCCCGCCCGCCGGCCGATCCTCCCCAGGAGCCCATGTGCTTCCCCGCTCCGGTGACGTACTGCACGTGACTCGCGCGGCGAGTGTCCAGTTCCTCCGACCGATCATGTTCCGGGTGATCCGGGTGCTCGACTGGCCGACCTACGACGGTTGGCTCTGGCTCGACGGCTACGAGTTGAACGCGGCGGGGGACGCGGTCAACCGGCGGTCGATCTTCGTACAGCAGGAGGGGTTGCGGCACGTCCAGGCCGCGCCGGCCCCGCGTCCGCACACCGTCCGAACGGCCCGTCGTCCGGTGGTCCGGACCCCGGTCCGGGTCGGCTGACCTCACGAAACCCGGTCGGGGGGCGTGCCACCGCCATAGAATCGGTACGCCCACCCCGGCAAACGCTCCACCCCGCGCGCACCGGACCCTGAACCTGGGATGGTCATGGTCAATCTGCCCGCCGCGCGGCGGCACCACCGGTCCCATATCGGCTACGCCCTCGGGCTCCTCGCGTTCCTCGGCGCCGCGACCATGCTCGCGCTCGTGGTCCGCCACCCCGCCTTCTCCGCGACCACGGAGTTGACCGAGCCGGTCCCGGCTCCGGAGATCACCGTGGTCGGGGAGGGCGACCGGCCGGCCACCGAAGCGGACGAGGACCAGCCCGACGGGGTCGGCCCACCGGTGGCCGGCGCGTCGGGCGACGACGGCGGCCCCTCGGCGGAGGCAGGCGTCGGGGGCGGGGCAGGGGCGCTGGCCGACCGCCCCTCCGCCACCACCGACCTCAGCCGGTCGCTGTTCTACTCGGGGCTGCTCGGCCTCGCCATCTCGCTGGCCGGCCTGGGCCTGGTCGGGACCCGACGCCGCCAGTGGTGAACGCTCCGGCGGGCCAGCGGTGAACGCTCGCCGGGTGGCGATGGTGGACGGTCACGGCGTGGCGGTGGCCGTCGGCGCGGGCGCCGACGTGGAGGCGTCCGTCGTCGGGGCCGCGGCCCGGGCCACCACGATGGTGACCTGGTCTCCCTCGGCGACCGTCGCACCGGCCTCCGGGTCGGTGTCGATCACCGTCCCGGCGGGCTGGTCCGACGTCCGGTACCGCACCCGGTAGTCCACGCCCAGCCGGTCGAGCGCCGTGCGGGCGGCCGACTCCGGCAGCCCCACCAGCGGCGGCATCGGCACCTCGGCGACCGCCGTGGTGGTCGGCGGGCTGCTCGGCGGTGAACTGCTCGGCGCGGCCGTGCTCGGCGTGACACTGGTCTGCGGGGCGGTGCTCGGCACGGCCGATGGCGACAAACCCGGCTCGGCGCTCCGGTCCGCCGCGCGGAGAGCCAGCCAGACACCCACGCCGATCAGGGCGATCAGCAGCAGCGCGAGAACGCCCAGCAGGATCGGCATCCACCAGCGGCGACCCGCCTGCTCCTCCGTGTACCACTCGGTGCCGGTTTCCGGGTAGCCGGCCGGGCGCGGTGGCGGAACGCCGGCGCGTCCGGACCAGGCGGGGCTCACCGGCTCCGCGCGGGTGGCGTCCATCGGCCGCCGCGCCCCGGCGCCGCCGTCACCCCGAGGCAGCGGGCGGGTGGCATCGCCGGCCGCACCGCCAGCGGGGCCGTGCGGCATGGCCCTGGTCGCGTCGGCGTCCCCGCCGGCCGGGCCGTGCGGCATGGCGCGGGTGGCGTCGACGTCCTCGGGCTCCGCGGGATGGTCGGGCGGGACGGCGCGGGTGGCGTCCGGGTCGGCGCCGCTCCGGTCAGGGGGCAGCGCTCTGGTCGCGTCCGGGTCCCCGGCGGGCGGCTCCTGACGGTCGTCGCTCATCGCACGTCCTTTCCCCACCGGGACAGGGCGGCCTGACCCTCGATCGTCCACGGTAGCGGTCCGCCCGGCCATCGGCAGGCATCAGCGCGCCGGGCGGCCCGGTCACGGGGAGGGCAGCGGGCTGGCGGTCGGCGTCGTGGCGGGCTCCTCGCCGCAGGTGAGGGTGACCGGGTCGTTCCAGCGGGCCGAACTGCCGGCGACCGGGTCCTGCGCGGTGACCGGACCCTGGCGGCCGGTGCGGTAGCGGGGGTACAGCCCCGCCGCCACCAGGTCGTCGGCCGCGTCGGAGCAACTCTGGGCCACCAGGTCGGGCACCGGGACCGCGGGCGCCGGGCCGGCGACCCAGAGGGTGACCGTGACGCCGCGCTTCACCCGCGTACCGGGCTCGGGCGAGGTGCGCTCGACGGCACGGCCGGAGCCGCTGCCGAACACCAGCCGCCAGCCCAGCTTGCGGTCCCTCAACTCCCGTCGGGCCTGCTCGAAGTCGGTGCCCACGACCTGCGGCACGGTGAGGCCGGCCGGGGTGGTGGTGCGAGTGCCGGTCGGCCGGTCGTCGGCGGGGCTCGGCAGCGCGGCGGCCGGCGTGGTCGCCTCGACGGAGGAGATGGTGGGGGCCGCGGCGGGCGGTGCGGTGGGCCGGTCCGGTTCCCCGGCCAGGACCCAGCCGCCGCTCGCGCCGATCACCGCGAGCAGGACCGCCGCCAGGCCGCCACCGAGGAGCAGCCTGGCCCGGTCCGACCCCGGTTCGTCGCGTACCCCGGGCTGCCGGTCCGGGTACCCCTCGTCCGTCATCACGTCCCCCGCCTCAGTCAACGGCGACGGTATCCGGCGCCACCAAGCCCGTCCCGACCGAGCCGGCCGCCGCCACCACTCGCCGCGCCGACCCTGGGACGCTACGCTCCCCGGCATGGCCAGACGGGGCTGGGGAGGATCGACCGCCGCCGCGCTCGGCGTCGCCGCCGGTACGGGCGCCGCACAGCTCGGCTTCGGCTACGGGCTCGGCATCATCAACTGGGCGCCGGCCGGCGCCGCCCGGGTCGACGCGGCCTGGGTGGCCAGCCTCGCGTGGGCGACCTGGATCTCCGCCACCTCGGTGATCGCCGGCGCGGTCTGCGCCCAGCGGCTGCGCGGCGCCCACGACGAGGAGCCGGCGGGCACGCTGCCCCGGCTCGGCCTGGCGCTCGCCGCCGGGGTGGGCGCGTTGATCACCGTGCTGCTGGTGGCCGTGCCGGCCCGGGCGGCCCGGGTGCCGGCCACGTCCTCGCCGCAGGCCGTGGCCGCCGGATACGCCGTGGCCGGGCTGGTGCTCGGGGTGCTGCTGGCGACCTGGGCGCTGCACACCCGGGCCGCGGCCACCAACCTCGTCGCCACCACCGGCTGGCTGTGGCTGCTCGCCGTGGTCTCGGTGCTCGACGGGGTGCTCTCCGGCCGCGGCCTGACCACCGCCCAGCTCGGCATCTGGCAGATCAGCGCGGACAGCGGGCGGTTCTGGATCCGCGACTACTTCTACTGGCCCGGCGCGCTGCTCTCGCTCGGTTCGGCCCTGCTCATCGGGGTCCTGGCCGCCCGTGGGGCGGTCCGCGCGCCCGAGCGGCGGGTCGGGGCGGCGGCCTCCGGGGCGGCCGGTCCGCTGCTGGTCGCACTGGCGTACCTGCTCGCCGTGCCGAGGCTCGCCGGGATCGCCGCCGAGCACGTGTCGGCCCACCTGATCGCCCCGTACGCGGTGATCGCCGGGATCGGCGGCTCGGTCCTGGTGGCCGCGCTGGCCCAGCGCGCCGACCGCCGCGCCGCCGAGCGGGCCGTCGTGAACCTGCCCCGCCAGCGCACCGGTGGACCGGACCAGCTCACCGCCGACGACCCGGAGCCGACCACCGGCCCGGCGGAGGGCATGGAACCCCCGGCGGAACGGCCGCCCCGCCGGTTCTTCGGTCGGCGCGCCTCCGCACCGGGCGCCGAGCGCGCGGCCGGACCGGTGCCGGCCACGTCGGTCGACCCGGCCGGCGAGCAGGTCACGTCCGTCGGCACCCTTCAGGAGGCGGAGGCGGCGGGGCAGCGCGACGCGAGCGGCCGCACCGGTACGTCGCCCGACCCGACGGCAGCGGCCGGCGCCACGAGCGCGGGCCTGGGCACGGCGCCGGAGCGCACCACCGCCGGTCGACGCGGCCGGGCCGTGCCACCCCAGCGGCAGCCGGAGTCGAGTTCGCCGGCTGGGACCGGCCGGTCCACACCAGAACCAACGACCGGCGGACCGGAAGCGGCCACCGGCGAACCAGCGGGATCCGCGACCGCGGAACCGGCGGGCGACAGTGAGCAGGGAACCGGCGCGGCCGCGCCGACCACTGGACCAAAGGCCCGCCGCCGCAACCGCTGACCGCTGCCTGGCGTGGCCGGAGGCGTCACAGCCGGATCCCGATTACGTCAGCGGGTGCCAGCGGTGGTCAGTCGACGGGCCAGGTGTGCACGGGCTCGTTGCCGCGTTGCAGTTCGGCGTAACGCTGGACCATGTGGTGCAGCGCGGCCGCCCGGTCCATGCCCCGGTGCCGCTCAGCCGCCCACACCGTCTCGGTCTGCCAGACCGCGCCGTTGCGGCCGGTCCGGCAGCGCTCCTCGATCACCCCCAGCAGGCGGTCCCGCTCGGCCGGGGCGACGCCGAACCGGTCCAGCCCCTGCGCGGCGGTGGGCAGCAGCGTATCGAGGACGAGCGTGGTGACCGGCACGTCGCCGAGCCGGGGCCAGTGCAGCACGGCGTCGATGCCACGCCGGGCGGCGGCATGGAAGTTCTCCTCGGCCGAGCTGAAGGTGAGCTGGCTCCAGATCGGCCGGTCCGACTCGGCGAGGCCGCGGGCGAGGCCGAAGTAGAAGGCCGCGTTGGCGAGCATGTCCACGACGGTCGGCCCGGCCGGCAGCACCCGGTTCTCCACCCGCAGGTGCGGGCGGCCGCCCATGATGTCGTAGACCGGGCGGTTCCAGCGGTAGACGGTGCCGTTGTGCAGGCGCAGCTCGCCGAGCTGGGGCACGCCGCCGGCGTGCAGCACCTCGACCGGGTCCTCGTCCTCACAGATCGGCAGCAGCGGCGGGAAGTAGCGGACGTTCTCCTCGAACAGGTCGAAGATCGAGGTGATCCAGCGCTCGCCGAACCACACCCGGGGGCGTACGCCCTGGGCCTTCAGCTCGTCGGGACGGGTGTCGGTGGCCTGCTGGAACAGCGCGATCCGGGTCTCGGCCCAGAGCTGCCGGCCGTAGAGGAACGGCGAGTTGGCGCCGACCGCGACCTGCACACCGGCGATGGCCTGCGAGGCGTTCCAGTAGTCGGCGAAGCTGTCCGGCGCGACCTGGAGGTGGAACTGGAGGCTCGTGCAGGCGGCCTCCGGCGCGATGGAATCGGTGTGCGTCCGCAGCCGCTCGACGCCGCGGATGTCCAGCTCGATGTCCTCGCCCCGGGCACCGACGATCTGGTCGTTGAGCACGCGGTAGCGCTCGTTGGTGGACAGGTTGTCGGCGACGAGGTGCCGCTCGGTGAGGGTGGGCAGGATGCCGACCATCACGATCTTGGCGTCGGACTTGGCGGCCCGCTCGTCGGCGCGGCTCAGGCTGTTGCGCAGGTCCTGCGCGTAGTCGGCGAAGCCGCTGCCCTCGATGAGCCGGGGCGAGGCGTTGAGTTCCAGGTTGAACTGGCCCAGCTCGGTCTGGAAGAGCGGGTCGGCGATGTCGGCGAGGATCTGGTCGTTGCGCATGGCCGGCTCGGCGGCGGCGTCGACGAGGTTGAGTTCGATCTCCAGCCCGGTCATCGGCCGGTCGGCGTCGAAGCCGAAGTCGTCCAGCATCAGCGCGAACACGTCCAGACAGCGCCGGACCTTCTGCCGGTAGCGGACCCGGTCCTCGCGGGAGAAGGCGCCCTGCTCGACGTCTCTGCCCATGTGTCCTCCCGGCGCCGGCGCCACAGAACCGTACCGTTCCGCAACGCATTGTGAACCATTCACGTTGAGTGCGTAAGTGCGCCCCGGCCGCCGGACCGGAGGCCGGGCGCAGGTCTGCACTCCTACCCAGCCGCCCGCCGCCGCACCGCGCTCAACCTGCGAACAAGACGTGACAATTCGCACCACCCGGCGTACGACGACGGGCCCGCGCCGTCGGGTGACGGCGCGGGCCCGTGGGGTCGTACGCGGGGATCAGGCCTGGCGGACGGCCTCGCCCTCGATCTCGATCTTGATCTTCTTGCCGACCAGGACGCCACCGGTCTCCAGGGCGACGTTCCAGGTCAGGCCGAAGTCCTCCCGGTCGATCTCGGTGGACGCGGAGAAGCCGAAGATGTCCTGACCGAACGGGCTGCGGCCGACGCCCTCGAACTCGACCTCCAGGTCGACCGGACGGGTCACGCCCTTGATGGTCAGCTCGCCGGAGAGGACGAACTCGTTGCCCTCGCGGGACTTCACGCCGGTGCTGCGGAACTCCAGGGTGGGGAACTGCTCGACGTCGAGGAACTCCGGGCTGCGCAGGTGCGCGTCGCGGTCGGCCTGGGCGGTGTTGATGCTGGCCGCCTGGATGGTGGCGCTCACCGCCGACTGCATCGGGTCCTCGGCCACGGTGATGGTGGCGCTCGCCTCGGCGAACTCACCGCGTACCTTGCTGACCATCATGTGCCGGGCGACGAACCCGACGCGCTTGTGAGCCGCGTCCAGCAGGTAGGTGCCGGCGGTCGGGACGGTGAGACCCTCCCAGTCGCGGGTAACCGCTTCGGTGCTGCTGGTCATGGTGCTGTCCTCCAGGGGAGATTGTTTAGTAGCCCAACGACTGACTGAGCAACTATAGGCATAGCAATATTCCCTGTGTCAAGGACTGCTAGGATGGCAGCGTGGACGAGAACGTGTTCGACGATCCCCGGATCACCGCCATCGGCCTGCTCTTCGAGGCCAGCGCCGGGCTGTCGGCCCGGTTCGCCGCTCAGTTCGAGGAGCACGGCCTCTCCCCGGTCGAGTTCGAGGTGCTGATGCGGCTCACCCGGTCGCCGGGTCACCAGCTGCGGATGACCGACCTAGCGGCGCAGACCTCCCTGTCCACCAGCGGCGTCACCCGCGTGGTCGACCGGATGGAGCGCGACGGTCTGCTCCGCCGCCGGGCCTGCCCGTCCGACCGGCGCAGCTCGTACGCGGTGGTCACCGCCACCGGCCTGAGCCGACTGGACGCGACCCTGCCCGGCCACCTGCGGATCATCGAGGAGTGGTTCACCGGCCAGCTCGCCCCGGCCCAGCTGGAGGCGCTCCTGGACGGCCTGCGCCGGGTCCGCGACGCGGTGCACCCCGGGGCGACCGCCGGCAGCAACGAGCCGGCGCCGGCCGGGCAGTCCGCCGGCTGCTGACCCGACCGACCCGGCCGTCCGCACCGGTGACCCGCCGGTGACCCGCCGGCGGGCCGCCGTACCCGTCGGTCACCGGCAGAAAGACCGGCAGAACCATTCGGACACCGGGCCATACCGAACCAATGGCTCACAAATCGCCCACGAGCGCTGGATAGGCTTCCGGGCAGCGGGGGGGCACCGGGGGGTGCCGGCGCGAGCGATGCAGCGAGGGGCAACACCAGGGGGCTTCTTCGCTCGCGCCACCCCCGCGCCTTCCTCTCCCGCCCGGGTCTCAGTCCCGCGGGACAGCGCGCTCCCGGCGGGCCAGCAGCGCGTAGAGCAGTGCCTCCTCGCGAGGCAGCACCCGGATCCCGGTGGCCCGGCAGACCCGGTCGAGCCGGTCCAGCACCCCCACCTCGGCGGTGCTCGCCGCAAGCCCCACCAGCGCCTCGACCAGGTCCCGCCGCTCCCCACCGCCGGCGAGGTCCGCCTCCGCCGTGCCGTCCGGCCGCTCCCCGCCGGTGGCGTGCTCGGCCGCCGCGGTGAACCACTCCGCCGCCAGCTCCCGGTCCCCGCGGTGCAGCGCGAGATGGCCCTCGATCAACGCGCAGATCGCATCCTCCGGCCGGGCGCTCCGGCCCTCCGGGGACGCATCCAGGTTCTCCACGGCCGGCGGCCGACGCTGTCCCGGCACCGGGCGGAACGGCCGCAGCTCGGCCACCACCTCCAGCGCCTCCTCCGCCCGCCCGTCGAGGGCGAGCGCCAGCCCGATCGTGCCGACCACCTGGCGCCGCCGCCCCGGGTCGCCCAGCTCGACGAGCGCGCCGGCCACCCGCCGCCCCTGCTCGACCGCGTCGACGTACCGGCCCTCGAGCCGGGTCACCTCGGCCAGGGCGGCGCGGGCCATCAGGCGGAGCCGCTGCTCCCCGCACTGGGCGGCCAGCCGATCCACCGCGGCCAGGCGACGCCGCGCGCCGGCCAGGTCCGCGCTCCGCACGTCGTGCCAGGTGAGGTGGTACTGCGCCACGGCCATCTCGCGGGCCCGGCCGTGCCGGGTGGCCAGCTCCAACGCCGCCTCGGCCTGCTCGCGGGCCTCGCCCTGAGCGCCGACGCCGAGCAGGAGCACGCAGAGCATCGACCGGGCCGACAGCTCCCCGGTCACCTCCCCGGCCGCCCGGAACGTGGCCAGCGCCTCCCGGGCCGCCGGCAGCTCCACACCGCCGGCGCCGTGCTCGGCCCCGAGCCGCGCCACCCCGAGCAGCGCCCAGGCCCGCAGCACCGGCGGCGCGTCGGCGGTACGCGGGTCGGCCAGCAGCCGGCGCAGCCACCGGCGCCCGGAGACGTCCCGCCCGCGCAGCCGCCACCAGCGCGGCAGCGCCGCCGCCAGGCGCAGCGCGGTCACCGGCTCGTCGTCGGCGGCGTGCGCCAGGGCGGCGGTGATGTCGCTGGTCGCCTCGTCGAGCAGGTGCACGGCCGCGGGCAGGTCCGCGCCGACCAGATTCGGCGCGGTACGCAGCACCAGCCCCGCGACGACCAGCGCGTGCCGGCGGCGGATCCGAGTCAGTTCCCCCTCGACCGCGGCCTGCTCGGTCGCGAAGTCGCGGACCGCGTCCAGCAGGCGGAACCGGAACGGGCCGGCCCCCCGCACGCTGAGCATCCCGAGTTCCCGGAGCCGGTCCAGCAGCGGGACCACGTCCCGCCGCTCGCCGCCGTCGGCGAGCAGGTCCTCGGCCAGCTCCACCGACCAGCGGTTGCGGAAGGCGGAGAGCCGGCGCAGCGCCGCCCGTTCGGCGGGCGCGAGCAGGTGGTAGCTGGTCGCCACCGCCTCGCGCAGGGTCACCGTGCCGGCGGCGAGGTCGGCGGGCTCCCAGCCGGGGCGTACGCCGGCCAGGTCGAGGACCCGATCGCCGTAGCGGTCGAGCAGTTCGGTGACGTCGAGGATCCGGCCGCGCGCGGCCATCAGCTCGATGGCCAGCGGCAGCCCACCGAGGCGGCGCACCAGCGCGGCGAGCGCCGGCAGCTCGGCCGGGGTGGGCGGCTCGCGGCGCACCCGGGCGAGCCGCGCGACGAAGAGGGCCGCCGCCGGCCAGCGGGCCAGCTCCGCCGGATCGGTCGGCTCGGGACCGGCCGGCGGCACGTCGAGCGGAGCGACCGGCCGGACCAGCTCGCCGGGGAGCCCCACCGGACGGCGGCCGGTGACCAGCACCCGCAGCGTCGGCGCCGCCGCGACCAGGGTGCGCAGCGCCTCGGCCACCGGCCCGGGCGCTCGCTCCACCGCATCCACCAGCAGCAGCGCGGGCCGGCCGCCGAGCCGGCAGGAGAGGTCGGCCAGCCGGTTCACGCCGAGCACGGCGACCGAGACGGCGAGCACGTCGGCGGCGTCCGAGCCCTCGCCGACCAGCACGCCGGCCACGCCGGCCGGGTGCGCGGCGGCCGCCGCGTGGGCGACGGTGAGGGCGAGGGCGGTCTTGCCGACCCCGGCCAGCCCGACGAGGCTCACCACCGGATGCTCGGAGAGCAGGGCGCCCAGTTCGGCGACGTCGCGGTCCCGGCCGAGCAGCGGGACCGGCTGGGGCAGCGCGATCGGCGTACCCGAATCGGTGGTGGAGCCGGTGACCGGAAGGTGCCGCGCGGCCGGGCGCGGCGCGGCGGCGGAACCGCTGACCGGAAGGTGGCGCGCGGCGGTCCGGGCAGGGGCCGGGCGGGCGGCGGCCACGAACGCCTGCCGGGCCGCGCCGGTCAGGTCGAGGGCGTCGGCGAGCAGGCCGACGGTGGTGCGCTGGGGGCGGGTGGCCCGCCCCCGCTCCAGATCGCGCACGGTCCGCACGCCGACCCCGGCCCGGGCGGCAAGCTCGGCCTGGGTGAGGCCGGCGGCGAGCCGGTGCCCGCGCAGCAGGTCGGGCAGCTGGGCACGGCCACCCGGGCTCCGCGAACGATCATGATCGGGAGTCATGGGCACGAAGAGTACGGATCAGGTCGGACGCTCCACAGCCCATCGTCGGCCAGCCGACCGTCCCCTGCGGATATCCGACAGACGGCTGAACCGCCCGGGCCCGAACGGCCCGGGCGGCCGCCATTCACATGCCGAGATCGCGGGCGATGACCATGCGTTGCACCTCGCTGGTGCCCTCGCCGATCTCCAGGATCTTGGAGTCCCGCCAGAAGCGGGCCACCGGGTACTCGTTCATGAAGCCGTAGCCGCCGTGGATCTGGGTGGCCTCGCGGGCGTTGTCCACCGCGACGGTGCTGGCGTGCAGCTTCGCGATGGCCGCCTGCCGCTTGAACGGCTCGCCGGCCAGCATCCGGGCGGCCGCGTCGTAGTAGGCCAGCCGGGCGGTGTGCGCCTTCATCTCCATGTCCGCGACCTTGAACTGGATCGCCTGGTACGCGCCGATCGGCCGGCCGAACGCCTGGCGCTCCTTCGCGTATCTGATCGACTCGTCGACGCAGCCCTGGGCGAGGCCGACGGCCAGGGCGGCGATGGCGATCCGCCCCTCGTCGAGGATGCGCAGGAACTGGGCGAAGCCCCGGCCGCGCTCGCCGAGCAGGTTCGCCGCCGGCACCCGGCAGTCGTCGAAGGTGAGCTCGTGGGTGTCCGAGGCGGTCCAGCCGACCTTCGAGTAGCCGGGCGCCACGCTGAAACCGGGCGTGCCGGACGGGACGATGATGGTGGACAACTCCTTGGAGCCGTCCGGCTTCGTGCCGGTGACCGCGGTGACCGTGACCAGCGCGGTGATGTCGGTGCCGGAGTTGGTGATGAACGCCTTCGAGCCGTTGATCACCCACTCCCCGGTCGACTCGTCCAGGACCGCCCGGGTCTGGGTGCCGCCGGCGTCCGACCCGGTGCCCGGCTCGGTCAGCCCGAAGCCCGCGAGGGCCTCGCCGCTGAGCAGCTTGGGCAGCCACTGCGCCTTCTGCTCGTCGGTGCCGAACCGGTAGATCGGCATCGCGCCGAGGGAGACCGCCGCCTCGAGCGTGATGGCCACGCTGGAGTCGACCCGGGCCAGCTCCTCCAAGGCCAGGCAGAGGGCGAAGTAGTCGCCGCCCATGCCGCCGTGCTCCTCGGGGAAGGGAAGCCCGAACAGGCCCATCTTGCCCATCTGGCGGATGATCTCGTACGGGAAGGTGTGCTGCTCGTAGTGCTCGGCGATGGCCGGCGCGACCACCTCGCGGGCGAAGTCCCGCACGCTCTCCCGCAGCGCCTCTTGTTCCTCGCTGAGCCGGAAGTCCATCTGATCCTCCTGGTGGGATGCCTTTGTGGACGGCCGCCGGGCGCTCGTGGCGCCGGGTCGGGTCGTGCGGGTCGGTGGGTCAGACCGGGGTGACGCCGTGCCGGCGCCGGGCGAAGTGCCGCTCCTTGCCGCGCGCGGCGGCGAACCGGCGGACCAGCTCGGCGCGCAGCTCGTGCGGCTCGACGATGGCGTCCACCACCAGTTCGCTGGCGAGCCGGACGATGTCGATGTCGCGCTCGTACTCCTCGCGCTTCGCGGCCACGAAGGCGGCCCGCTCGGCCTCGTCGGAGATGGCGGCGATCTTGTTGGCGTAGACGGCGTTGACCGCGGCCTCCGCGCCCATCACGGCGATCTTGGCGGTGGGCAGCGCGATGGTGGCGTCCGGCTCGAAGCCGGGGCCGGCCATCGCGTAGAGGCCGGCGCCGTACGCCTTGCGGACCACCACGCAGATCTTGGGTACGGTCGCCTCGGAGATCGCGGTGATCATCTTGGCGCCGTGCCGGATGATGCCCTGCTTCTCCACGGCGCTGCCGACCATGAATCCGGGTACGTCGGACAGGAACAGCAGCGGCACGTTGAACGCGTCGCAGAGCTGCACGAAGCGGGTCGCCTTGTCGGCCGAGTCGACGAAGAGCACGCCGCCCTTGAACATCGAGTTGTTGCCGACCACGCCGACGACCTCGCCGTTCAGCCGGCCGAAGCCGATGGTCAGCTCCTTGGCCCAGAGCGCCTGGATCTCGAAGAAGCTGCCCTCGTCGAGCAGGCCCTTGACGTAGCGGCGCATGTCGAACGCCTGCCGCTCGCTCGCCGGCACCAGCGCGGCCAGGTCGGCCTTCTCCGGCGCGGGCGTCGCCTCGGCGGCCGGCGGGGCCTGGGTCCAGTTGGTCGGCAGGTAGGACAGGTAGCGCTTGACCACGTCGAGGGCCTCGGCCTCGGTCTTGCAGAGGAAGTGCCCCACGCCGGACTCGGCGCAGTGCACCTTGGCCCCGCCCATCGCCTCCAGCGTGGTCTTCTCGCCGGTGACCATCTCGACCATCCGGTCGGAGCCCAGGTACATGCTGGCGTTGCCGTCGACCATGGCGACCACGTCGCAGAACGCCGGGATGTAGGCGCCGCCCGCGGCGCTCGGCCCGAACAGGGCGCAGACCTGCGGGATCGAGCCCGAGGCGCGGACCTGGTTCCAGAAGATCTTGCCGGCGCCCCGCCGGCCGGGGAAGAGGTCGACCTGGTCGGTGATCCGGGCCCCGGCCGAGTCGACCAGATAGACCATGGGCACGCTTGTCGAGTAGGCCCGCTCGATGATCCGGATGATCTTCTCGACGGTGCGCGCGCCCCAGCTGCCGGCCTTCACCGTGGAGTCGTTCGCCATCAGGCAGACCGGGCGGCCGTCGATGGTGGCGGTGCCGGTCACCACGCCGTCGGCGGGCAGCCCCTCGGCCATCGCGTTGGCGTAGAGCCCGTCCTCGACGAAGGAGCCCTCGTCCACCAGGTACGCGACCCGCTCGCGGGCGAAGAGCTTGCCCTTGGCGGCGTTAGCCGCGTGGTACTTGTCCGCACCGCCGGCCTTGGCGCGCTTGCGCAGCTGCTCCAGAGCCTCACCGTCGAGCGTCACGCCGACTCCCATTGCCACCGGCCGCCTCGTGAGCGCACCGACCGACCTGAACGATCGTTAGGCTATCCCATCCAAACCCGGTCCGGCGACCCCACGCCGGCCTCCCGCCGGCCTCGCGCGTTGATCAAGAAGTTTGCGTCCGGATCGGGCCGGATTCAGACGCAAACTTCTTGATCAACGCTGCGAAGGGGGCCAGCGCCGGGGTGGTCAGGAGGGGATCGGGGTCAGGCGGGTGCGGGGGCCGGCGCGGAGGACGCCGGAGGGGAGCTTCTTGCCGACCAGTTCCTCGGCCAGCTCGGCGGCCTCGATGAGCGCGTCCAGGTCGATCCCGGTGTCGATGCCCATGTCGTGCAGCATGTGCACGGCCTCCTCGGTGGCCAGGTTGCCGCTGGCGCCCGGGGCGTAGGGGCAGCCGCCCAGACCGCCGACGCTGGCGTCGAACTCGGTGACGCCCAGCTCCATGGCGGTGAGCATGTTGGCCAGCGCCGTGCCCCGGGTGTTGTGGAAGTGCAGCAGCACCGGCACGTGGGCGTTGCGGTCCCGGACCGCGGTGACCAGCTCGCGGACCCGCCGGGGCGTGCCCATGCCGGTGGTGTCGCCGAACGCCACGCGGTCGGCGCCGTCGCGGACCACCCGGTCGACGATGCCGGCCACCCGCTTCGGGTCGACGTCGCCCTCGTACGGGCAGCCGAAGCTGGTCGCCACGATCACCTCGGCGGTCGCGCCCGCACTGTGCAGCAGGTCGATCAGCTCGGCGATGTCGTCGAGCGACTCCTCGGTGGAGCGGTTGACGTTGCGCCGGTTGTGCGTGTCGCTGGCCGAGACCACCACCTCGATCTCGGTGAAGCCGGCGGCGAGGGCGCGCTGGGCGCCCCGGCTGTTCGGCACCAGCGCGGAGTAGCGCACCCCGTCGGCCTTCGCGGCCCGCTGCCACACCTCGTCGGCGTCGGCCATCTGCGGGATCGCCTTCGGGTGCACGAAGGACACGGCTTCGATCCGCCGCACGCCGGTGCGCGACAGCGCGTCGATCAGCCGCACCTTCGCGTCGGTGGGGATGGGCTCCTCGTTCTGGAGCCCGTCGCGCGGCCCGACCTCCCGGATGGAGACGAAGTCCGGCAGTTCCGCCATAAGGGGTCACCTCGCTGTGACGGTGTTACGGATGGTACGTCCAGCATCCCACCCGCCCGACTCTCGCCGGTGACCATGAAGTCAGCGGCGACAAAACGGGCAAGATTTGCCGCTAACTTCATGATCAACCCCGAGAGGGCGGGCGAGGCAGGCGTCAGCGCATGCGGGAGACGATGCCGGTGTCGTAGTCGCCGGAGAGGAACTCCGGGTTCTCCAGCAGCTCGACGAAGAAGGGCAGGTTGTTCTTCGGGCCGGCGATCTCGAACTGGGCCACCGCGGCCCTGGCCCGCTCGACCGCCTCGTCCCGGGTGGCGCCGCTGACGATCAGCTTGGCCATCAGGCTGTCGTAGAACGGGGTGACCGTGTTGCCGGCGACGTAGCCGGAGTCGACCCGGACGCCCTCCCCGGCCGGCTCATTCCAGGTGGTGATCGCGCCCGGGCCGGGCAGGAACCGCTTCGGGTCCTCGGCGTTGATCCGCAGCTCGATGGCGTGCCCGCGCGGCGCGAGCGCGTCCGGGTCGAAGGTGGGGGCCAGCCCGGCGGCCACCCGCAGCTGCTCCTCGACCAGGTCGACGCCGTAGACGTACTCGGTGACCGGGTGCTCGACCTGGAGCCGCGTGTTCATCTCCAGGAAGAAGAATTCATCGGTGGTGGGGTCGAGCAGACACTCGACGGTGCCGGCGTTGCGGTAGTTGACCGCCTCGCCCGCCCGGACCGCCGCCGCCAGGAACCGCTCCCGGAGCTCGGGCGAGACCGCCGGGGACGGGGACTCCTCGACCAGCTTCTGGTTGCGCCGCTGCACCGAGCACTCACGCTCGCCGAGGGCCACCACCCGGCCGTCGGCCAGGCCGAGGATCTGCACCTCGACGTGGCGTACCCGGGGGAAGTAGCGCTCGATCAGCACCGAGCCGTCGCCGAACATCCGCTCGGCGAACGAGCGGACCTTGTCGTACTCGGTGCGCAGCCCGGCCTCGTCGGTCGCCACGCCCATGCCCATCCCGCCGCCACCGGCCGCGGCCTTGACCATCACCGGGTAGCCGATCTCCGCGGCGGCGGCGACCGCCGCGGCCAGGTCGGCCGCCGGCTCGGTGGTGCCGGGCGCGACCGGCACCCCGGCCGCCGCCATGAGGTTCCGGGCGTTGATCTTGTCGCCCATCGCGCTGATCGCGTCCGCGCCGGGGCCGACCCAGATCAGGCCGCTGGCCTCGACGGTACGGGCGAAGTCCGCGTTCTCGGACAGGAAGCCGTAGCCGGGGTGGATCGCCTGGGCGCCGGTGTCCTTCGCGGCGGCGATGATCGCCTCGACGTTGCGGTAGCTCAGCGCGGGGTTGGCCGGGCCGACGCAGACCGCCTCGTCGGCCTCGGTCACGAACGGCAGGCCGGCGTCGGCCTCCGAGTGCACCACGATCGCACGGATCCCGAGCTTCTTCGCGGTGCGGACGATCCGGCGCGCGATCTCGCCACGGTTGGCCACCAACAGCGATTCGATCAAGGAAGGCTCCCCTCTCAACGCTTCTTGCATAGCAGGGGCCTCTTCTTAACACGCGGACGGCACGCGTGCTTAACGGGCGTTAAGGCGCGTCGCGCGTCAGGCCGGATCCGTGGGGGCGAGGAGCGCGGCGAGCGTCGCACCCCGCAGCAGCTCGGCCCGGCGCCGGCGGTCCACCTCGCCACCGAGGAACGGGGTGGAGTTCATGAGGCCGAACGCCGCGTGCGCGAGCACCCGCGCCTCGCCGTCCGGCAGCCCGGGGTGCAGCGCGGTCAGCACGGTCACCCATTCCTCGACGTACATCCGCTGGAGCCGGCGGATGCGGCGGCGCGGCTCGTCCGGGAGGCGGTCCAGCTCGTGCAGGTGCAGGGCGATCACCGCGGGGTTGGCCAGCGCGAAGTCGACGTGGAAGTCGATCAGCGACTCCAGCGTGCCGCGCGGGTCGTCGGGGTGGTTGGCGGCCCGCTCCTTGCCGCCCGCGAGCAGCCCCTCGCTGACCGGGATCAGCGCGGCGACCAGCATCGCCTCCTTGCCGGCGAAGTGGTGGTAGAGCGCCGGGCCGGTGACCCCGGCGGCCGCGCCGATGTCGTCCATCGACACGCCGTGGTAGCCGCGCGCCGCGAAGAGCCCGACCGCGATCTCCAGGATCTCGTCCCGCCGGGACCGGCGCCGGCCCGCACCCGTCGCGCCGTTCGCCGCGCCCCGCGCCTGCTGTTCCACCGCCACCGGGTCAGCCTAGACCGCGCGCCCAAGCTGGTGGAGTCTCGGTTACCCGTCGGTCGCCTCACATCCCGGGCCCCTTGACCCTCGACCGGGTTCAGGCCGCAGGGTCCGTCGGCATGACCGCTACCGCCACCGCGCTCGGCCGGGACTACCGGCTGCTCTGGTCCGCCGCCGTCTCGTCCCGCTTCGGCGACGCGCTGCGTACGCCGGCCCTCGCCCTGCTGGCCGCCGCGCTCACCCGCGACCCCCGGGCGATCGCCGCGGTGACCGTGGCCGGGCAGCTCCCGCCGCTGCTGTTCGGGCTGCTCGCCGGCGCGTACGCCGACCGGTGGGACCGGCGCCGGACCATGGCGGCGGTGGACGGGGCCCGGGCCGTGGTGGTGGCGGCGCTGGCCGGGCTGGTCGCCACCGGCCGGGCCGGGGTGGCCGCGCTGGCCGCCGCCGCGTTCCTGCTCGCCACCCTGGGCACGCTCTTCGACGCGTCCGCCTTCGCCCTGCTGCCGTCCCTGGTGTCGCCGGCCGCCCTGGCCACCGCCAACGGCCGGCTCCAGGCCGGCACGGCCGTGGCGGGCGGCCTGCTCGGCACCCCGCTGGCCGGGGTCCTCTTCGCCCTGGCCGCGTCGCTCCCGTTCGCCGTGGACGCGCTCACCTTCGTCCTCGCGGCCGCCCTCGTCCTCGCCCTCCGTCCGCTGCCGGCGGCCCCGCCGCGGCCGGCCGGTCGGGGGGTGTGGCGGGAGGCGTGGGCCGGAATGCGGTGGGTGCGTCGGGACCGGGTGCTGTGGGGGATCGCCCTCGCCTCGGCCGGGTCGAACCTGGCGATCAGCGGGGTGATGGCGGTGCTGGTGCTCTACGCGCTCGGGGCGCTGCGGGTGCCGGCGCAGGCGTACGGGTTGTTCGCGGCGGGGGTGGTGGCCGGTGGGCTGCTCGGGGCGCTGGTCGCCGGGCGGGTGGCGGCCCGGTTCGGCACCCTGCCCGCGCTGCGCGCCGTGCTGCTCGGGCAGACCCTGGCGCTGACCGGGTTCGCCCTGGCCCGCGGCCCGGTGACCGGGGGCGTCGCGCTGGCCGCGTTCGCCGCCGGCACCACGATCTGGAACAGCCTCTGGTCGGCGTACGGGCAGGGGCACGTGCCGGCGGAGCTGCTCGGGCGGGTCGGCGCGGCGCAGCGCGTGGTCGGCCTGGCCGCCGCGCCGGTCGGGGCGGCGCTGGCCGGGCTCGCCGGCGAGGCGTACGGGGTGGGCCCGGTGGTCGGCGCGGCGGCGGGCGTGTTCGCCCTGGTCACGGCCGCCGCCTGGGGAACGTTCCGCAGACGGCCTGATCCTCACCGGGCGCCCGGTTCGAAGCCGGCCAGCCGGACGGCGAGCCGCTGCCGGACCGGCGGCAGGACCGAGGCGCCCCGGAGCAGCAGGTCGCGCACGGGGCGGGCGACCGGCGGGACGGCGGTGAGCCGGGTGAGACCGGCGGCGAAGCCGAGCACCTCCTCGGCGAGCGGGCGGCGGGCGGCGGCGTACCCGTCGAGGAGCGCGTCGGGGCCTCCGGCCAGCACGGCGGCGAGCGTGTCGCCCAGGGCGACCGCGTCCCGCAGGCCGAGGTTCATCCCCTGCCCGCCGGCCGGGCTGTGCACGTGCGCCGCGTCCCCGGCGAGCAGGACCGGGCCGGACCGGTAGGTGCCGGCGATCCGGTGGTGGATCCGGAACCGGGAGCTCCAGCGCACGTCGGTGACCCGGTCCGGTCGCCGGGCCGGCCCCCGCTCGTCGAGCAGGTCCTGGAAGTGGCGGGCCTGCGGCTCGCGGGGCGCGTCGGGCACCGAGGCGACCAGCCGTACGGTGCCGTCGGGCAGCGGCGCCCAGACCAGCGGCCCCTGCGGGGCGAGGAAGAGGTTGACCTGGTCGCGGGGCAGCACGCTGTCGACGCGGACGTCGGCGAGCAGGAAGGACTCGCCCGGGTCGGCGGGCCCGCCGAAGTCGATGCCGGCCAGCTCACGGACCGGGCTGCGCATGCCGTCGGCACCGACCACCCAGCGGGCCCGAACCGTCTCGCCGCCTGCGAACGTCGCGGTGGCGCGGTCGCCGTCGAGGTCGAGGCCGGTCAGCTCGTACGGCCGGAGCACCCGCCCGCCGAGCGCGGTCAGCCGGTCGGCGAGCACTGCCTCGGTCTCGGCCTGGGAGACCAGCAGCGCGTAGGGGTAGCGGGACGGCAACCGGTCGAAGGGGACGGTGAGCAGCACCCGGTCCCGCTCGCGGACGGTGAACCGCCTCGACGGCAGCCCTCGGGCGGCCAGCGGGGCGGCGACGCCGATCCGGTCCAGCACCTCCAGGGTGCCGGCGTGGACCACGGCGGCCCGTGAGGTGACCGGCGGGGCGGCGAGCCGGTCCACCACGGTCGCGGTGACGCCGTGCCCGGCCAGGGTGGCGGCCACGGCCAGGCCGGTCGGCCCGGCACCCACCACGAGGACATCGGTGCGCTCGGGAAGCATGTCCCACCTCCAGGTGTGTCAACAACTGTTTGCCAACACTTGTTGACGACGGTAGGCGCGGCTCGGCTTCTGTGTCAACGCCTGTTGGCCTACAGTTGTGGGCATGACCGACACGGCACCCCGCGCCCGCCGCTCGGACGCCACCCGGGCCGCCATCCTGCGCGCCGCCCGCGAACGGTTCGCCGCCGACGGCTACGAGCGGGCCACCATCCGGGCCATCGCCGCCGAGGCCCGGATCGACCCGTCCATGGTGATGCGCTACTACGGCAGCAAGGAGGGGCTCTTCGCCGCGGCCGCCGAGTTCGACCTGCGCCTGCCGGACCTGGCCGCCGTGCCGCCGGACCGGCTCGGCGAGACGCTGGTGCGGCACTTCCTCCGCCGCTGGGAGGGCGACGAGACCCTCGCCGCCCTGCTCCGGGCCGCCAGCACCAACCCGGGAGCGGCCGAGCGGATGCGCCTCCTCTTCGCCGACCAGCTCGCCGCGGCCGTGGCCGGCTTCGGCACCGACCCGGCGTCCACCGCCCGCCGGGCCGGCCTCGTGGCCAGCCAGACCCTCGGCCTGGCCTTCACCCGGTACATCGTCCGGCTGCCGCCGGTCGTGGAGATGACGCCGGACGAGCTCGTGGCCTGGGTCGCACCGACCCTCCAGCGCTACCTGACCGGCCGGCCCGAGAGCTGACCCGCCCGGCCCGGAAACGGCAAGGTCCCCGCGGGCGACGCGCCACGCGGGGACCGGCCGGTCGAATCAGCCGTTGATGCTGCCCGGCTCGTCGCCCCGCACGACGGGGGCCCGGACCAGGTTGCCCCACTCGGTCCACGAGCCGTCGTAGTTGCGCACCTTCGGGAACCCGAGCAGGTGGTGCAGCACGAACCAGGTGTGGCTGGACCGCTCGCCGATCCGGCAGTACGCCACCACGTCGTCGGACGGGCTCAGCCCGAGCTGGTCCTGGTAGATGGCGCGCAGCTCGTCCACCGGCTTGAAGGTGCCGTCCTCGTTCGCGGCGGCCTTCCACGGCTTGCTCACCGCGCCCGGGATGTGCCCGCCGCGCAGCGCGCCCTCCTGCGGGTACGCCGCCATGTGCAGCATCTCGCCCGTGTACTCCCCCGGCGACCGCACGTCGACCAGCGGCCGGCCGGCGGTCACGTGCGCCATCACCTCGTCGCGGAACGCCCGGATCGGCGCGTCGTTCCGCTCCGGCACCGGGTAGTCGGCGCGCGGCCGGCTCACCTTCTCCTTGGACATCTCGCGCCCCTCGGCGACCCACTTCATCCGGCCGCCGTCGAGCAGCCGGACATCGGCGTGGCCGAAGAGCCCGAAGACCCAGAGGGCGTACGCGGCCCACCAGTTGAAGTTGTCTCCGTAGAAGACCACGGTGTCGCCGCGGCCGATGCCCTTGGCGGCGCACAGCTCGGCGAAGCTCCTGGCGTCCAGGTAGTCCCGGGTCACCTGGTCGTTCAGCTCGGTGTGCCAGTCGACCTTCACGGCGCCGGGGATGTGGCCGGTGTCGTAGAGCAGGACGTCCTCGTCGGACTCGACCACCACGAGGCCCTCGTCGCCCAGGTGCTCGGCCAGCCACTCCGTGGTGACCAGGCGCTGCGGGTCGGCGTACGACTGGAGGTGCGGATTCGGATCACTCGGCACAGGCATGAGCCCCAAGGTACGCCGGATCACGAGGTCGGGACCGGCCATCCCGAATCGGGGTCGGCGGATGTGGCGGCCCCCACGCGGGTCAGGCGCGGCGGTGCACCAGCCGGCCGGCCACCACGGTGGCCAGGCAGGAGCCGTCGGCACCGAAGACGGCCAGGTCGGCCCGGCCGCCGACGACCAGCGCCGGAGGGCGGGCGGCGGGCAGCACCGCCACCTCGTTGCGCGCCGCGGCGGCCCGCAGCGCCGGGTCGGTGACGTGGTCGGCGAGCACCGCGGCGGCCCCCAGCCGGAACAGGGCGTGCACCCGCTCGCGCGGGGTCGGCGCGGGCGGCAGCGGCCCCTCGTGCACCAGCGCCGGCCCGAGGGTCCCGTCCCACCGCCGCACCCGCACCTCGGGGTACGCCCCGGTCAGCTCGCTCAGCGGCGCGACGGCCTCGACCCGGTCGCCGGTCACCAGGACGGCGTGCCCCGGCCGGGGCTCGTCGTCGAGGGTGAGCCGCAGCAGGGACGCGGCGTGCAGGGTCCGCACCGTCAGTCGAGGGTGATCGGCCCGAGCACCGGCCGCTTGGCGGTGACGAAGTCGCCGGAGGAGCGGCCGGTGAGCCGGCGCTTGAGCCACGGGGCCAGGTGCTGGCCGGCCCAGCGCAGATCGGCCGCCCGGGCGGCCAGCCAGGGAGTGGGGGCCGGGTGCGGCGGCACCATCAGCCACTCCTCGTCGCAGCCCACGCCGAGCGCGGTGAGCACCTGCCCGGCCACCCGCCGGTGCCCGGCGGCCGACAGGTGCAACCGGTCGGTGCTCCACAGCATCGGGTTGAGGTAGCTGTCGTCGGCGTACAGGTCGACCAGGATGGCGCCGTGCCGCTCGGCGACCTCGCCGACCACCCGGTTGAGCAGGGTCACCCGGGGAGCCACCAGCCGCTGCCCGGGCAGCCGGGCCATCACGTCGGCGAACCGGAACAGCACCACGTCCGCGCCGCCGGAGCGCAGCCGGCCGACCACCGCGTCGAAGCGCGGCACGAACGAGTCCGGGTCGAACGTGCGGCGCAGCACGTCGTTGCCGCCGGCCGCGAAGCTGATCAGGTCGGGCTTCATGGCCAGCGCGGCCGGCACCTGCTCGGCCACGACGTTCGGGAACAGGCGGCCCCGGATGGCCAGGTTGG
The DNA here is from genome assembly GCF_008085935.1 of Micromonospora sp. AP08. Classification (NCBI taxonomy): domain Bacteria; kingdom Bacillati; phylum Actinomycetota; class Actinomycetes; order Micromonosporales; family Micromonosporaceae; genus Micromonospora; species Micromonospora sp. AP08. The sequence continues at coordinate 248,797 of NZ_VSEZ01000009.1, read as the reverse complement.
CGTACCCGAAATCCGGGCCGGCCTCGGCCGCCAGCCGGGTGGCGACCAGGTCGGCCCAGCCCCGGTAGGTGCCGTCCGGATACGCGTCGTCCATCCCCTCGGTGAAGCTGTCGCCCACCGCCACATAGTTGCGCCAGCGCACTGCGCCTCCCTCTGACCGACCCGCAGAGCTGCGTCGGCCAGTTTCGCACCGACCGGCCACCGGCCGCCCGACCCCCGCGCCGGACGTGGCGGAAGTCATCGGGACATATGTCCCGCCTGATGGATCCGGGGCAGAAACCGCCCGGCGGATTGTGGATGATATTGCCCGTCATCCGGTCCGGGGGCGGGAGGCGCCCGCCACTGCGGCTGCTCACCGACGGCGCGAACGAGGCACACATGACCCAGGGACACCCGGTCGACGGTCAGCCGCACCCGCCGGTCCAGGCGTACCCGGCCGCCCCGCCGGGCTTTCCCGCCGCGCCCGGTCACGGGCCGCCGGGTGCGTACCCGGGTGGGCCGGCGCAGCCGGGGTTCGGGCCGTACCCGCCGGTCCCGCCGCCGCGGCCGAAGTCCCGGCGCGGCCTCTGGATCGGGATCGGCGCCGGGGTGCTGGCGCTGACCCTCTGCGCCGGCGCGGCAGTCGGCGTGGGAGTCGGGCTGAGCAAGCGCGGCGACGACGCGGCCCCGAAGGCCGCCGCCGCGGCCAACGGGGTGAGCGTCACCCAGCAGGAACTGGACGACCTGCTGGCCCGGCACAGCAAGGCCCTCGCCGACAAGGACCTGAAGGGCTACCTGGCCCCCTTCGACCCGGCCCGCAAGGACCTGGTCGCCGGGCAGACCCGGCTCTTCACCAACCTGGGCAAGCTGCCGCTGGCGGTCGGCCGGTACCGCACCGTCGCCCAGCAGGGCCGGACCACCGACAGCTTCGGCCGCGGGGTCAGCTTCCAGCTCGACGTGTCCTTCGTGCACCAGTTCGAGGGGTACGACCTCACCCCGGTCGCCGAGTGGTACCGCTGGACCGTCGTCCGGGAGAGCCCGGGCGCGCCGCTCAAGGTCACCGCGGTCACCGGGGCGCCCGCCGCGCTGGGCAACTCGAAGACCGTCTACTACCCCGGGCCCTGGGACAAGTGGGCCGACATCCACGTCGAGCGCACCGCGCACACCCTGGTCGTCACCGACGCCGCGCTGGCCGCCGAGGCGAAGCGGTACGCCCCGGTCGCCGAGGCGGCGGTGGCCGAGGACCTCGCCGCCTGGCGAGCCGGCGGGGTCACCGCCGACATCCCGAAGGGCTTCGTCATCAGCCTGGTCAAGGGGAAGGCGGACCTCGGCTCGCTCTACCGGATCAACAAGGAGAAGACCACCGAGGCCGGTGTCTCGATCGGCATGGTCTCCACCGAGCCGGGGAACGGCGTCGACATCGGTGGCAGCCGGATCGTCGTGGACGTGGCCGACCGGTCGTTCTTCGCCCCCGGCGACCGGAAGGGCCCGCGCGAGATCTTCCGGCACGAGGTGGGCCACTCGCTGGTCGCCAGCCTGGAGGACGCCGACAAGCAGGACTTCTTCGACGGCATCGAGAACTGGATCGTGGAGGGCTTCGCCGAGTACCTGGCCCACCGGGGCGAGCCGCTGCGGTCCAGCGACCGCACCGCCCAGGCCCGGTCGCTCGTCCGCTCCGGCGACTGGGACGGCGCGCTGCCCGGCAACGTCGACTGGGACTCCCCGGGGCGGCTCAGCTTTCACTACTGGCTCGGGCACGCGGCGATGACCCACCTGGCGGAGAAGTTCGGCGAGCAGAAGCTGTTCCAGTTCGTGACCGCCCGCTACCAGGGCGCCACCGCCGACCAGGCCAGCCAGCAGGTGCTCGGCGTGCCGCTGGCCCAGTTCCAGTCCGGCTGGGCGGCGTACGTGCGGGCGCAGGCGCGGTGAGCGGGACCCCGAGGAGCGCACGATGACGAACCCGCAGTCCCCCTGGCAGGCGCAGCCCGGAGCGCCGGGCGGCTGGCCGGTCCCGCCGCAACCGCCGCACGCGCCGGCACAGCCCGGGGCGCAGGTCCCGCCGCCGGCCCAGGGCGGGCACCCGGGCTGGCCGCCGGCCCCGCAGGCCGGTCAGCCGCCGTACCCCGTGGCCGGGCAGCCGGCGTACCCGCCGCCGGGGTGGCCCGGGGCGGCACCGCCCCCGCCGGCGGCGCCCGGGCGGCGCGGGCGTCTCGCGCTGCTGATCGCCGGTGGGCTGGTGGCCGTGCTGGCCGTCGGGGCCGGCACCGCCTGGGGCGTCTCCCGCCTGGTCGGCGGCTCGGGTGACGACGACGAGCTGACGACCGCCTGGGTGCTGGACTTCCCCGAGCGGCAGGACACCGGCCTGACCACCTACGACCACCAGGACATGTTCGGCGCCTGGCTGGCCGGTGACACGGTGGTCCGGGCGCAGGGGGACGGGCTGCTCGCCTACCGGCTTTCCGACGGCGGGCAGGCGTGGGGCGCACCCGCACCGGAGGGCACCTCCCTCTGCGTCGCGGCACAGGCGGTGACCGAGGGCCGGGGCGCGGTGGCGGCCGGCTCCGACCGATCCTGCGACACCGTCGCCGGCTTCGACCTGGCCAGCGGCAAGCTGACCTGGCAGGCGAAGTTCCCGGCGCCGGCCCGCGAGGGCCGGGACGCGCTGGCCGCACCGGACCTCTCCGTCGCCGGCCAGCAGGTGATCGTCCGCTCCGGCGACACCATGATCGGGTTCTCCCTCGCCGACGGGAAGCAGTTGTGGCGCACCACCGGCGAGAAGCTGCTCCCCGGGCGCGGCTGCGGGTTCAAGGACATGCGGGCCGCCGCCGACCTGGTCGTGGTCACCTACGGCTGCTCGATCGGCGGTGAGGTCGACGGCGTCGACCCGGCGACCGGCAAGGTGCGCTGGCGGCAGCGGCTGCCCGAGGCGAAGGTCACCGACGGCGTGCTGAGCGTGCAGCCGCTGATCAGCCTGCCCGGGCTGGGGCACGAGAGCTACACGGTGCGGGACCCGAGGACCGGCCGGCAGACCGGCTCGTTCACCGACCCGGTCGACGGCACCGAACTGTGGGACGTGCCGCCCAACCGGTCCAACGCGATCGACGGCCCGGCCGTCTACCAGTTCCTGGCCGACGACGACACGCTCTACTACCCGACGTTCCCGAAGAACGTGCCGAACTCGGGCCGGTCGGCCAACCAGATCATCGCCATCGACCTGGCCACCGGGAAGCGGCGCTGGATCTCGTCCGGGCACAGCGCCAGCAAGGTCGAACTGATCCGCCGGGACGAGCAGGGCCTGCTGGCCTGGGAGACCGGCGACCGGCGGAAGCTGCCGCCGCGGCTGGTCCGTGTCGACCCCGCCACCGGCACGGTCAGCCCGGTGGCGAAGGGACCGCTCTCGGCCGGCTTCGAGGGCGAGGAGGCCAAGGTCATGGAGCGGGACGGGGTCGTGGTGATCGTGCCCTGGAAGCACGTCGTGGCCGACCGGGCGATCACCGTGCTGCGCTGACTGTGCGAAGGGCGGACCACCGGTCGGTGGTCCGCCCTTTCCTGGTCTGAGTCAGGGCACGTACGCCAGCAGCTTCATGTTCCGCACCGCGGTGGACTCGGCGACCGTGCCGAGCGGCTTCAAGGAGCCGTCCAGGACGGTGATGCCGTTCGCCTGCTTCACGATCACCTTGTCGTCGATGGTGAAGGTGATACTGCGGATCAACCCCTGAACCGGCAGGTCCACAACATTGCTACTGATGGTGTCGACCACCGCGAAGCTGTCATCGCGGCGGGAGGGGTCGGTACCGGTCCATCCGACGGACACGTACCGGCCGTCCATCGACACGCTCTGGGCCTGCCAACCGTCCCAGTGCGCGGCCTCCTCCTTCGGCGGCGTGTAGCTGTACTGCCGCGACTGCGTCCCGTCGCTGACGAACGGCTTGAGCTGGTCGTCCTCCGCAGCGAGCCACCTACCGTCCGCGGACCAGCACCGGCTGGTCTCCTCACCCGGGTCACCCTGGACCGGCTTGCCGGCCGCCACGTCGAACAGCACCGACTGCCCGCTCTTCTTGCCCACCATCAGCAGGTCACTGCCCTTCCAGGCCAGCGCCCGGGGCCCGAGACAGTTGACGTCGGTGGCGAGGGTCCGCTGCCGCGTGCCGTCGATCCCCGAGGTGACCAGGGTGCCCGACTGCCAGTCACCGTCGGCGCCCCGCACCCAGGCCAGTCGCTTGCCGTCAGGCGAGATGGTGACGGTGTTCCGGGCGCAGGAGTCGAGCGGTATCCGGGCCGTCACCTGGTCGGAGTCACCCTTGACGGCGTGAATTGTCGCCTGGCGGTCGGTGAGGCCCAGGTAGTAGCGGGTGCCGGCAAGCCGGGTGGCGGCGTCCGAGTTGCTGACCGGAGCAGCCGAGGGAACGGCGGCCGGGGCGGCGGAGGTGGGGGCGGCAGCCGGGGCGGTCTTGTCGCCGCCGCAGGCGCTGAGGCCCACCGTGGCGAGCGCGGCGGCCGCGAGGGCCACGGCCTGCCGGAGGCTACGAAGACGAGCGGTGCGGGCGGCGAAAATGCTCACGGTTCCAGTCCTCAGATTCGGTGGCGTAGCGGCTTGACGCACTCCCAGACGTCGAATTTCAAAGGGAGGGTTGCCGTCTCGGAGAGGGAATTTCAGGGGATGTTCGATGTGGTCCAGCCACGAGGCAGGCCCTCAGCACCGGGTGCTGAGGGCCTGCCCGGTCAACGGCTCAGGGCACGTACGCCAGCAGCGCCATGTTCCGCACCGAAGCGGACTCGGTGACGGTGCCGAGCGGTCTGAAGTTGGTGTCCAGCACGGTGATGCCGTTCTTCCGCTTGACGATGACCTTCTCGTCGATAGTGAACAGGATGCTGCTGATCTGCCCCTTGCCCGGCAGGTGGACTACCTTGCTTGTGGTGGTGTCCACCACGGCGAAGCTGTCGTCGTGGCGGGACGGGTCGGTGCCCACCCAGCCGACCGAGACGTACCGGCCATCCAGCGAGACGCTCCGGGCCTGCCAGCCGCCCCAGTGCGCGGCCTCGTCCTGAGGCGGCGTGTAGGTGTACTGCCGTGACTGCGTCCCGTCCGTCACGTACGGCTTCCCGTCCGCCACCGCGGCCAGCCACCGGCCGTCGGCCGACCAGCACCGGTCTGTCTCCTGGCCCGGGTCGCCGTTGACCCGCTTGTTGGCCGCCACGTCGAACAGCACCGACTGCCCGCTCTTCTTGCCCACCATCAGCAGGTCGCTGCCCTGCCAGACCAGCGCCCGGGGGCCGAGACAGTTGACGTCCTCCAGCAGCGTCGTCGCCCCGGGCTCGCCGGGGGTGCCGGCCAGGAGGATCCCACTGGCGTTGCCGTCGGTGCTGTCCTGCACCCAGGCCAGCCGCTTGCCGTCCGGCGAGACGGTGAGGGTGCTGGCCTCGCAGCTGTAGGGGAGGTCGATCGGAAGCTGGTGGACCACGCGGTCCGAGTCGTCCCGGACGGCGTGAATCCTGATCTTGCTGGACGTGTTCTCCAGGTAGTAGCGCGTGCCCGGAAGAGCTGAGGCCGGCTTCACCGGCGAACTGGTCGGCGAGGCGCTGTCCGACGCCTCCGGGGTCGGGGTGACCTCCACCGGTGGCCAGGTGCTGGTGACCGACGGCCCGGCCGGCGCGGGCGTGTGCGCCGAGCCGTTCGGGCGGATGGCGAGGGCGGTGCCGGTCGCGGCCGCCAGCACCACGAGGGCGGCGGCCGAGGTGGCGACGGCCCGCTGGATGCCGAGCCGGCGGGACGTACGCAGGGCCCGGTCCCGCAGGTCGACCGGGGTGACCTCCTCGGCCAGCCCGGCCAGGTCGAGTCGAAGACGGTCCTGGTTCATCGGGCGCTTCCTTCCGTGACGTAGAGCTGGGCGAGTTCCGGGGCGACGGTGCGCAACTTGGCCAGGGCCTTCGAGGTCTGGCTCTTGACGGTGCCGACGGTGACGCCGAGCAGGTCGGCGGCCTCGGTCTCGGTGCGGTCCTCGAAGAACCGGAGCACCAGCACGGCCCGCTGCTTGGCGGAGAGCTTCGCCAGCGCGGCCCGGAGGGTCAGCCGGAGCGTGGTCTGCTGGGCGTGGTCGGGAGCCGAGTCGCCTCCGCGCGGCTCGGGCAGGTCGCCCGGCATCGACTCGGCCACCCGGCGACGCCGCCACCAGGAGACCTGCAGGTGATACATGATCTTGCGGGTGTACGCCTCGGCGTTGCCGCTGTGGTGCAGCCGGCCCCACGAGCGGTGCGTCCGCGCCAGGGCGGACTGCACGAGGTCCTCGGCCAGGTGCTGGTCACCGGTCAGCAGGTAGGCCGACCGCAGTAAGGCGGGGGTACGGGTTCGCACGAACGAGTCGAACTCACTCAGGAGAGGGTCCACACGAGCCGATCCTTGGGGTCAGGTGGTGCATCATCGTGACGCCCTCCCAGACGTCACCCCGCCACGCCATGGTTGCCGGCGGGGTCACTGATTCTGAACGATCCCCTTCCGGTACGGCCCCCAGGCCACGAACCGCTCGAACAACTCACGCGGGGTCGGCCCGTCGTGCGGGTTCAACCGGAACAGGTCGTGGGTGGCCTCGTGGTAGAGCCCGGACAGGTAGACGGCCAGGTCGACGGGGTGGTCGGCGTACTCGGCCGAGCTTGACTACTTGATTCAGTGCGCGGAGCAACCCCACGTCAGCGTGCATGTGATCCCGGCCGAGGTCAGCGTCCACGTCGGACTTGTCGGACCCTTCGTTCTCGCACGTGGTGATGACGGCGGTTGGATCGGTCACCGGGAGACACAGCTCGGCGGAATGGTGGTCGATAGAGATGAGGATCTGGCTATCCTGCTGTCGAGGTGGGAGAGCGTCCGCAGCGAGGCTCTAACGCACCGGCAGACGATCGAGCTGGTGAAGGAAGTGATGACGTCATGGAGCTGATCGGCGCTGTCTGGCGCAAGTCCACCCGTAGTGGCACCCAGGGCGAATGTGTCGAGGTGGCCGACAATCTGCCCGGCGTGGTCGGCGTCCGGGACAGCAAGGACCCCAGCGGCCCGATACTCACCTTCACCCCTGACGCCTGGCGCGCCTTCATCACCCACGCCAGGCGCTCCTAACCGATCACCACCACCGACCCGTTCAGAGGTACAGGCAGAACGGGTGGCCGGCCGGGTCGAGGTGGACGCGTACGTCGTCCTGGGGCTGGAAGTCCGCCACCGTGGCGCCCACGGACACCGCGTACGCCGACGCCGCGTCGAGGTCGTCGACCTTGATGTCGAGGTGCGCCATCATCTGCGGATCGCCCGGGCCGGCCGGCCAGACCGGCCGTACGTAAGCCGGCTCGGTCTGGAATGCCAGTCCGGCACCGCCATCCGACGCGGCCAGGATGACCCAGTCCGGCTCGTCCTCGTCGCGGGACCATCCGAGCAGCCGTTCGTAGAACCCGGCCAGCTCGCGCGCGTCGGGCGCGTCCAGCACGGTCGTCGTCAGCGTCAGCCGCGGCCTCTCATCCATGTCCTTCTCCTACCCCGCACGACGGCGTCCTCCACCCCGGACAGCGGCGAATCCGATCGCCTGCCGGGCCGGCCCGCCGTACGCTGCGGCAATGCTGCTGCGCATGTCGACCCTGCTGCTCCGGACCCTGCGCGAGGACCCGGCCGACGCCGAGGTGCCGAGCCACCGGCTCCTGCTCCGTGCCGGCTACGTACGCCGCGCCGCACCGGGCGGCTACACCTGGCTGCCGCTCGGCAAGCTGGTGCTGGACCGGGTGACCGAGATCGTCCGCGCCGAGATGGCGGCGATCGGCGACCAGGAGGTGCACTTCCCGGCGCTGCTGCCGGCCGAGCCGTACCGGGCCAGCGGGCGGTGGACGGAGTACGGCGACGACATCTTCACCCTCGCCGACCGGAAGGGCGCCGAGCACCTGCTCGCCCCGACCCACGAGGAGATGGCCGCGCTGCTGGTGAAGGACCTGTTCAGCTCGTACCGGGACTTCCCGGTGACGCTCTTCCAGGTGCAGACGAAGTTCCGGGACGAGGCCCGGCCCCGGGCCGGGCTGCTGCGCGGGCGCGAGTTCCTCATGAAGGACGCCTACTCGTTCGACCTGGACTCCGCGGGGCTCCAGGCCGCCTACGACCGGCACCGCGACGCGTACCAGCGGATCTTCACCCGGCTCGGGCTGGACTTCACCGTGGTGCGTGCCATGTCCGGGGCGATGGGCGGCTCGGCGTCGGAGGAGTTCCTGGCCGCCACGCCGGTCGGCGAGGACACCTTCGTCGGCTGCACCACCTGCGACTACGCCGCCAACACGGAGGCCGTGGTGACCCGCGCGCCGGCGGCCGGCGACCCGGACGCGCACCCGGCCGTGGAGGTGCACGACACCCCGGAGACGCCGACCATCGCGTCCCTGGTCGACCTGGCCAACGCCCGCGCGCTCGGCGGCCGGACCGGCTGGACCGCCGCCGACACCTTGAAGAACGTCGTGCTGGCCGTGCGCCGGCCCGGCGCCGAGCAGGCGGAGCTGCTGGTGATCGGCCTGCCGGGCGACCGCGAGGTGGACCTGAAGCGGGTCGAGGCGGCGCTGCACCCGGCCACCGTGGCGGTCTTCGAGGACTGGGCGGCGCATCCGGAGCTGGTCCGTGGCTACCTCGGGCCGCAGATCCTGGCCAAGCACGGGGTCCGCTACCTGGTCGACCCGCGCGTGGTCACCGGCACCGCCTGGTTGACCGGGGCGAACGAGCCGGGCCGGCACGCCACCGATGTGGTGTGCGGGCGCGACTTCGTGCCGGACGGCACCATCGAGGCGGCCGAGGTGCGCCCGGGCGACCCCTGCCCGGCCTGCGGCGACGGCGAGCTGACCATGCGGCGGGGCATCGAGGTGGGCCACATCTTCCAGCTCGGCCGCCGGTTCACCGACGCCTTCGCGGTCGACGTGCTCGGCCCGGAGGGCAAGCCGGTCCGGCCGACCATGGGCTGCTACGGAATCGGCGTCTCGCGGGCCGTCGCGTCGGTGGCCGAGCAGCACCACGACGACCGGGGGCTGGTGTGGCCGGCCGAGGTCGCGCCGTGCGACGTACACCTGGTGGCGGCCGGGAAGGGTCCGCAGCTCGACGCGGCGCTGGACCTCGGCGGGCGCCTCTCGGCGGCCGGCCTGCGGGTGCTGGTCGACGACCGCACCCACGTCTCGGCCGGGGTGAAGTTCACCGACGCCGAGCTGATCGGCATCCCGCGCGCCGTCGTGGTCGGCCGCCGCCTGTCCGAGGGATACGTCGAGCTGCGCGACCGCGCCTCCGGCGAGCGGATCGAGCTGCCGGTGGACGGCCTGGTCGAGCGCGTGCTCGACGAGGCGCGTGGGGCGCGCCGCGACCGGGTGTAGCGGACGCGCCATGGGGTACCGCAGTCGGATCGACCGAGGTGTTTCGGAGGCTCTCATGTACCGGGTCAGTGACGTGATGACCAAGCAGGTGGTCTACCTGCCCGCGGAGACTCCCCTGGACGAGGCGGCCAGGGTGATGAAGGAGTCCGACATCGGCGACGTGGTGGTCACCGACGGGGCCACCCTCGCCGGCATGCTGACCGACCGCGACATCGTGGTCCGTGCGGTGGCCGAGCGGGCCGACCCGACGAGCACCACGATCGGTTCGATCGTCACCCGCGAGGTGGTGATGATCGAGCAGCACTGCACCGCGGGCGAGGCGGCCGCGCTGATGCGCGAGCGCAACATCCGGCGGGTGCTGGTCTGCGACAACGAGCGCAAGCTGGTGGGCATCGTCTCCCTCGGCGACCTGGCCATGCAACTCGACCCGAACTCCGCGCTGAGCGACATCAGCGAGGCCGCCCCGAACCTGTGATCCGCCCGACCCGGCGCCCTCCCGCCGACCCCGGAGGGCGCCGGGTCGTCCGGCGGTAGCCTGGCGGTCATGTCCGAGATGCCGAGCAAGCTGGCCGAGATCGTCGACGAGTTCGCCGCCGCCCCACGCGACGTGGTGCTGGAGATGCTGCTGGAGTTCTCCGACGTGATCCCGCCGCTGCCCGAGGGCGTGGACCGGGAGGACCTGGAGCAGGTCCCGGAGTGCCAGACCGCGTTCTTCCTGCGCGCCGAGGTCAACCCGGACAAGACGGTGAGCACGATCTTCGACTGCCCGCCCGAGGCGCCGACCACCCGGGCGTTCGCCGGCATCCTGGCCGAAGGGCTGGCCGGGGCCAGCGCCGAGGAGGTGCTGGCCGTACCGGACGACCTCTACCAGCGGATGGGCCTGGCCCAGGCGATCAGCCCGCTGCGCGTACGCGGCGGCACCGCCATCCTGGCCCGGCTGAAGCGCCAGGTCCGGGAACAGATCTCCTGATCGACGGGTTGTCGCTGGTCATGGAGATCGAGATCTACGCCGACGTGGTCTGCCCCTGGTGCTGGATCGGCAAGCGCCGGCTGGAGCAGGCCCTGGCGAGCTACGACGGCGAGGTGACCGTCCGGTTCCGGCCGTTCCAGCTCGACCCGACGCCGGTGACCGAGCCGAAGCCGCTCATCGAGGCGCTGGGCGCGAAGTTCGGCGGCCGCGACAAGGCCGAGGGCATGGCCGCCCACGTCACCCAGGTCGCCAAGGGCGCGGGGATCGACATGCGGTTCGACCGCGCGGTGGCCGCGAACACCTTCGAGGCGCACCGGCTGGTCCGGTTCGCCACCGAGCGGGGCAGGGCCGCCGAACTGGTCGAGCGGCTCTACCGGGCGCACTTCCAGGACGGGATCGACGTCGGGTCGACCGACGCGCTGGTCACGCTCGCCGGCGAGGTGGGCCTGGACGAGGCCGAGGCCCGGGACTACCTGGAGTCGAACCTCGGCCGCCGCGAGGTGGCCGCGGACCTGAGCGCCGCGCACCAGCTCGGCGTCTCCAGCGTGCCGACCTTCGTGCTGGCCGGGAAGTACGCCGTGACCGGCGCCCAGGAGCCGGAGACCCTGCTCGCCGCCCTGCACGAGGTGGCGCAGCGCGAGGCTGGCGCGTGATGTTTCACGTGGAACAAGATCGGGTCTGACGACGGCACCCGCCGCCGCGGTCAGGCCGGCGAGAAGACGACCTGCCAGGCACCGGTGACGTGCTCGGGCTCGACCTCGACCGTCACCGGGTCTCCGGAGCGCAGGTCGAGGCCGAGCTCACGTTTCCACCCGCCGTTCCGGTCGCCGAACATGCCGACGGTGTGCGCCTCGTAATCCCACCACTCACCGGTCGTGATCTCCACGCCGTTGACGCGAACATGGAGGAGCCCGGGCGTCCGGGCGAGCATCTCGACGGAGTCGGTCGCCTTCCAGGTCACGGTCCGCCTGACTGGACGTTTCGGGTCGGCCGGATCCGATCGGATGATGACGGCGTCCGGGCAGAGCGCCTCCGTGCAGCCGGCCATGAGTGTCCGGGGCAACGGGGCGAGTGCTCCTGATGGCCGGGGCGGCAGCGGGTACTGGTCGAACGGGATCCGCACGCCGATCGCGAGCCCGAACGTGCCGCTGTCCGGGATCGCCACCGGGACCGTGTCCGTCCCGTCGAACCGCTTCGCTCCGGTGATCGTCATGACGAACGTGGCGGGCCTGCCGACCGCCACGTCGAGCCCGTCCCAGCTCAGCTGCCGGCTGGAACCGCCGCACCCGAGGCCGTAGAGGAAGTGGCCGTTGACGCTCACCCGCTCATCGGGCTTGACGTCTCCGGTGCCGTCGCAGCGGGTGAAGATGACGAGGTCGAGCGTGGTGGGCACGATGGTCAGCTCGATGCGGCGCTCCGGGAACGCGGCGGACTTCGCAGCCACGACACGCGCGCCCGTGGCGTACTCCGGAAACCCTTCGATGGTGCGGACCGGCGACGGACTGTCCGCCGGGGTGGGGGTGACGTCGGTGCGGAACCCGGGCACGACGGCGGCCACTGCGATGCCGGCCAGGGCGACCACCACGCAGGTGGCCCAGGCCGCGATCCGGCGCCGCCGCCGCGCCACCACCTTGGCATGCACGCCCTGCAGCCGCAGGTGGTGCACGAACTGGTCGGCCGAGTCGCCGGAGCGCTCGTCGAGCACCTGCTTGAGATCGGTCAGGTTCATCCCAGCATCCCTTCCGGCGTCAGCGTCTCGTCAAGGCGGAGCTTGGCCACCGCCCGGCTGGCCTGGCTCTTGACCGTGCCGACCGAACAGCCCAGGACCTCGGAGATCTCGAGCTCCGAGAGGTCTTCGAAGTAGCGCAACACCAGCACGGCGCGTTGCCGGCGGGGCAGCCGGCCCAAGGCCCGCCAGAGGCGGTCCCGGTCGTCGAGGCCGGCGTGCGGGTCGACCTCGGCGGTCACCTCGGGAAGGTCTGCCGTGGGTAGCTCACCCCGCCATCTGCGCCGCCACGACGAGGCGTACGCGTTGACGATGATCCGACGTACGTACGGCTCCGGGTCACCGTCGATGCGCCGCCACGCCTCCCACGCCCGGGCCAGCGCGGTCTGCAGCAGGTCCTCGGCCAACGCCCAATCGCGGGTGAGCAGGAACGCGGTACGCAACAGCCGTGGTGAGCGGGTCACGACGAAGTCGTCGAAGCCCTCCGGTGTGATCACGTGCCCGCCCTCCTGCCCAGTCGGTCACGAGGTAGTACCGGCCGTGACGCGAAAAGGTTGCATGACCGACCGGCGCTCGGTTCAGCCGGGTGGAGCTGGGCGCGACGCCGATCCAGGGCGGGGCCGGCCGGCTCGCCGGCGGCGCGACATGCGAACAGGCCCCGGGCTGCCTGTTGGTGGGCAGAGCCGGGGCCTGAGAGGCGAGTGAGTGCCTAGGCCGGTCGGGCGAGGTCCTCCACGACCGTTGCCCCGGGCAGCGCGCCGAGCGCCGGCCCGGGCAACGCGATCTTGCTGTGCCGTACGCCGGAGCCGATGATCACGTGCGGCATGGCGATCACCCGCGAGTCGACCAGGATCGGCCAGTCCTCGGGGAGCCCGATCGGGGTGATCCCGCCGTACTCCATCCCGGTCAGCTCGACCGCGTCGGCCATCGGCGCGAAGCTCGCCTTGCGCACGTCGAGCAGCCGGCGGACCACGCCGTTCACGTCGGCCCGGGTGGTGGCGAGCACGATGCAGGCGGCGTACCGGGTCTCGCCGCCCCGCTTGCCGGCGACCACCACGCAGTTGGCCGACTCGTCCAGCCCCACCTCGTACGCCGCGCAGAACGCCGCCGTGTCGGCCAGCTCGGCGTCGATCGGGGCGACCAGCACGTCGTCCACGTCCACGGGAGCCTCGTCCGGCCACCGCTCGATCGCCGCGGCGACCGGCGCCGCCAGCAGGTCCAGTCGGGTCCGGGCGGGCTCGGTCTTCAGCGTCCCCATCACGGGTGCGATCCTCGCACCCGCCGCGCGGCGCCGCTCGCCGACGTCCCGACCGGCCCGTATGCCGGACCTCAGCTGCCGGTGAGGAAGGCGTTCTCGCGGGCGAACGTGCGGTCCTGGTGGGCCGCCAGCTCCTCGGCCCGCAACTGGTTGACGCGGTGGGTCTCCACGTCCTCGATGCCGTGCCGGACCCCGAGCCGGATCACGCCGTAGAGGAAGACGAAGCCGAAGACGTACAGGATCACGGTGGTGACGAAGACCAGCATGCGGTCACGGTAGGGCGGCCCGGAACCGCAGAAGGTTTCATCTCCGGCCGGTTCCCCCGTACGTGTCGGCCAGGTGGTCGGCCCAACCTCCCGGGCCCGTCAGCCGGCCCGCGCCGCTTTGGCCCGATCACCGGCGAGCACCACCCGGCCGGCGAGCAGCACGCCGAGCAGCCCGCAGGCGGCCGCCACGGCCAGGGTGGTCGCGTAGCTCGCCCGACCGGGCGCCGACCCGGCGGCCAGCACGGCCCCGGTCAGCGCCAGCACGGTGGCGGCGGAGAGCGAGTCGCCCAGTTGCAGCGCCGAGCTGTTCCGGCCCTGCTCGGCCAGGGCGGACAGGTCCAGGGTGAGCACCGACAGCGACGGGTAGAGCAGCCCCATGCCGAGTCCGGCGACCGCCCACGCCAGCACCGCGAGCGCCACCGGCAGGGCCGGCAGGAGGGCCATCGCGACCCCGGCCGTGCCGACGGCGATGCAGGTCAGCCCGACCCGCGGCAGCGTGGCGGCGGAGCGCGGCGCGGCGATCCGGCCCTGGATCCAGGAGCCCACCGACCAGGAGAGCGCGCCGACCGTCAGCACCAGCCCGGCCGCCGTCGGCGAGAAGCCCCGCTCCCGCGACAGCATCAGCGGGATCACCACCTCGGCCCCGGCGAACGCCGCCGAGGCCAGGCCACGCAGCCCGATCACGGTCGGCAGGCCGCGCGCGGCCCGCAGGAACCCGGCCGGCAGCAGCCGCGGCACGCACGCCAGCAGCCCGACCAGCGCCGCGCCGATCAGCCCGGCGGCGAGCGCGCCGCGCTGCTGCCCCCCGTAGTGCAGCAGTGCGGCGCTCACCCCCGCCCCGCAGGCCCAGCCGATCCGGGCCAGCGCGCCGGCCGGCGGCCGGGTCGGGACGGTCGCTCCCAACGCCCGCAGCCCCGGCTGGATCAGCAGCACCGCCGGCACCGCGACCGCCGGCACCGCGAGGAACACCCAGCGCCAGCCCAGGTGCTCGACGATCAGCCCGGCCACGGCCGGACCGACCAGCGACGGGACCACCCAGGCGGCCGCGAACGCGGCGAACACCCGCCGCCGCAACTCCTCCGGGTACGCCTGGGCCACGATCACGTAGAGCGCCACGGAGAGCAGGCCGGAGCCGAAGCCCTGCACGACCCGGCCGACGACCAGTACCTCCATGGTGGGCGCGGCGCCCGCCACCACGAGGCCCGCCACGAACCACGCCACGCCGTGCCACATGGCCGGGCGGGGTCCCCGCGCGTCGCACCAGATGCCGGAGGCGACCATGGCCACCACCCCGGAGGCGAACGGACCGCCGAAGGCGAGGGCGTAGAGGCCGAGCCCGTCCAGGGTGCGGGCGACCGTGGGCATCGCGGTGCCCACCGCCAGTGCCTCGAAGGCGAGCAGCGACACCAGGGCGACGCTGCCGACGGTCATCGCCCGCAGCCGCGGCGACCAGAGATGTGCGGGCGGGGCCGGCGGTGCGGCGGTGGCGGTCGACATGGGCTCAAGCCTCGGGCCTCAACCGGGGTTGAGGTCAACGGTGAGCCCCGTCTCGTCAGGCCGACTCCAGCGCCTCGCCCACGCCCTTCACGAGGCCCGAGTAGTGCTGGTCGGCCAGAAGGTGCCCGGCCGTGACGACCAGGGCCAGCGGCCACTCGATGACCTGGAGCGCGGCCAGCACGCCCAGCCCCGCGTAGTAGGCGAGCTTGTCCGGCGGGGGCACCGCCACCTCGCCCAGCACCGGGATCTCCACCCGCCGGCAGTACGTCCTCATCATCTCCCGCGACCCGTTGAGGTTCCGTGTCAGCGTGCTCATGGGGCCTCCCGGTTCCGACGACGACATCGCTGTCCGAGCGGCATTCCACCGGCCTGCCCGTCCATGCCCCGGGCACTGCGGAAACTTCCCCCGCCCAAGGGGCATAACGGACGCCGCGCCGGGAAGTCGGGCCGCCGGGACGAGGCCGCGGGAGGCGAGATGGCGTACGGCTACGACGACGACGGGAGCACCGGGGAGCGGGGCCGGCAGCCCGGCCGTACGCCTCGATGACCTCCCTGGGCCGCGTCGCCGGCCTCCTACTGTCGCCGGCCGCCGTGCCGGACGCCGTGGCCCGGGTCGCCCGCGGGGTCGCCACCGCCGTGCCGGACACCGCCCGTACCGTCGGATCCGCCCTGCCGGGCACGGCCCGGAAGGCCGTGCCGGGCAGCGTGGCCGAGGCGGCCGGAAGCGTGGGCGCGGCGGCGACCCGGCTGGTCCGGCTCGCCGGGCTGACCCGGCGCCGGGTCTGGTCCCACGACGGCCGGCACCACATCGAGGTGCACGGCGTCTGCCAGGACGGCGGGGACCGGCTGGCCCGGCAGGTCGAGGCGGCGCTGGAGGGGCTGCCCGGGGTGGCCTGGGCCCGGGTCAACGCGCCGTCGGGCCGGGTGGTCGTGGCGGTCGAGGAGCCGAAGCCGAAGCTGCGCGACCTGATCGCCACCGTGGCGCGGACCGAGCGGGTGTGCCCGCACGAGCCGGACCCGGAGATCCCGCCGCCGCATCCGCCCGAGGAGGGGCCGCGTACGCCCCGCACCCTGGGCGGCCTGGCCTCGGACGCGCTCGGCCTGACCATCTCGGCGGCCACCCGGATCCTGCCGTTCACCCCGGTGCCCGGCGAGGTGGCCGGCTTCCTCGCCGCCGTCGACCTGCACCCGAAGCTGCACGCGCTCGCCGACCGGGGCCTGCGCGCCGACCCCCGCGCCGACGTGCTCTTCCCGCTCGCCGAGGCGGTGGTGCAGGGGCTCACCGGCGGCTGGGCGGGCATCGTCCTCGACGGCGCGCAGCGGGTCGTGCAGTGGGGTGAGGCGCGGGCCCAGCTCGCGGCCTGGGCGAAGGCCGAGCCGCGGCTGACCGGCGACCCCGACCGGGCCGTCGCCCGGGTGCCGAACGGCGAGCGGCCCTGCCCGGTCCCGGACGGCCCGGCCGAGCGCTACGTGAGCCGGATGCTGGCCGCGGGTGCGGCGGCCGGAGCGGCCGCGGTGCCGGTGGCCGGCGGGAAACGGGCCGCCGCGTTGGCCCTGTCGTCGCTGCCCAAGGCCCCGGGCAGCGGCCGCGAGGGGTACGCCGCCCAGCTCGGCCGGATGCTCGCCCGGCGCGGCGTGATCGCCATGGACCGCAGGGTGCTGCGCGAGCTGGACCGGATCGACACCGTGCTGCTGGACGCAGCGGTGCTCGGCTCCGACCGGGGCGTGCTGGCCGACCTGGCGCCGCTGGCCGGTGCGCACACCGGTCAGGTGGCCGCCCGGGCGTTCGCCCTGTTCGACCCGGCCGCCCCGGACGCGGTCCGGAACGCCGACGGCTGGCGGCTCGGTCCGCTGGACCGGATGGACGTGACGGACCCGGGGGACACCCCGGACAGCGCGAGGCTGCGCGCGGACGGGGGCCGGCTGCTCGGGCTGGCCGAGGGCGGCCGGCTCGCCGCCGTGCTGCGGGTCGAACCGGAGCCCGTCCCCGGGGTGGACGCCCTGGCGACCGCCGCCCGCCACGCCGGCCTACGACTCGTGGTCGCCGGGGACGACGACGGCCGGTACGACTTCGCCGACGCCCTCGTGCCCGGCGGTCCCCGGCTCGCCGAATCGGTCCGTGACCTGCAACGCGAGGGCTCGGTGGTGATGGTGGTCTCCGGTGACCGGGCCGCGCTCGGCGCCGCCGACTGCGGGCTGGGGGTCTCCGCCCCGGAGGACCTGCCGCCCTGGGGCGCGCACCTGCTGGTGGGCGACGACCTGCGAATTCCCGCGCTGCTCATCGACGCGACCGGGGTGGCCCGGCGGATGACCCGGCAGAACATCCGGATCTCGATGGCCGGCACCGGGCTGGGAGCGCTCGGCGCGTTCACGGCCGACCGGGAGCGGCTGCCCGGCCGCGCACTCGGCGCGGTGAACGGGGCCGCCGCCCTCGCCTTCGCGCACGGCGTCTGGCGGGCCCGGCGGCTGCCCGACCGGACCCGTACGCCGGCGCCCGCGCTCACCGCCTGGCACCTGATGCCGGTCGAGACCGTCCTCCACCAGCTCGGCACCCGCGCGGAGGGGTTGACCGGCGAGGAGGCGGCCCGCCGCCGGCGCGCCGTGACCGGGGAGGAGCACGGCCCGACCGGCCTGCTGCGCGCGTTCGTGGACGAGCTGTCGAACCCGCTCACCCCGGTGCTCACCGCCGGGGCGGTGCTCTCCGCCGCGTTCGGCTCGCTGGTCGACGCCGCGCTGGTCGGCGGGGTGGTGGGCGGCTCGGCACTGATCGGCGCGGTGCACCAGCACAACACCGAGCGTTCGCTGGCCGAGTTGCTGTCCCGCTCGGCGGTGACCGCCCGGGTGCTGCGCGACGGCGCGGAGCAGGTGGTGGCCGCGGAGGAGCTGGTGGCCGGCGACGTGGTCGCGGTGGGGCCGGGCGACGCCATCCCGGCCGACTGCCGGGTGCTGACCAGCGACGGGCTGGAGACCGACGAGTCGTCGCTGACCGGCGAGTCGCTGCCGGTGGGCAAGACCGCCGAGCCGGTGGTGGCCGCGGCGGTCGCTGAACGGCACTCGATGCTCTACGAGGGCACCACGGTCGCCGCCGGCCACGGCACCGCCGTGGTGGTGGCCACCGGTCAGGAGACCGAGGCGGGGCGGAGCCTCGCCCTGGCCCGGGAGGCGCCCCCGGCCAGCGGGGTGGAGACCCGGCTCGGGAAGCTGACCAGCGCCGCCGTGCCGCTGGCCGCCGGCTCGGCGATCGCGGTGGCCGGGGCGGGGCTGCTCCGGGGCGTACCCCTGGCGGCGACGGCGGCGACCGCCGCGAACCTGGCCGTGGCGTCGGTGCCGGAGGGGCTGCCGTTCCTGGTCAGCGCCGCGCAGCTGGCGGCGGCGCGGCGGTTGGCCGAGCACGGCGCGCTGGTCCGCAACCCGCGGACCATCGAGGCGCTGGGCCGGGTCGACGTGCTCTGCTTCGACAAGACCGGCACCCTCACCGAGGGGAAGCTGCTGCTGGCCGGGGTGGGCGGCGGCGACGACCGGTACGCCCCGCCGGACCGCCTGGACGAGCCGCTGCGGCTGACCCTGGCCGCGGCGCTGCGGGCCACCCCCGCGGCGGCCGACCCGGACGAGCTGCCCCAACAGACCGATCGTGCGGTACGCCGCGGCGCGGGCACGGCCGGCGTGCTGGAGTGGACCGGCGCACCGGACTGGACGGCGGTGGGCGGGCTGCCGTTCGAGCCGTCCCGGGGCTACCACGCCACGGTCGGCCGGACCGCCGACGGGCTGCTGCTCAGCGTGAAGGGCGCGCCCGAGTCGGTGCTGCCGCGCTGCGCGGCGCGGCGGACCGCTCAGGGCGACACGCCGCTGGATCGGGCCGGCCGGGACGCGCTGCACGCGATGCTCGCCGAACGGGCCGGGGCCGGGCACCGCATCCTGGCCGTCGCCGAGTGCCCGGTGGGCGCCGAGTCGGTGAGCGACGAGCAGGTCGACGGGCTGGTCTTCGTCGGCTTCCTGGCCCTCGCCGACGGGGTGCGGGAGAGCGCCGCCCCGGCGGTGCGGCGGATCCGGCAGGCCGGCGTGCACACCATCATGATCACCGGGGACCACCCGGCCACCGCCGAGGCGATCGCCGCCACCATCAGCCCCGACCACGGGGAGCAGCGGGTGGTCACCGCCACCGAGCTGGACCGGCTCGACGACGAGGCCCTCGCGGAACGGCTCATGGCCACCGACGTGGTGGCCCGCTGCACCCCGGCGCACAAGGTGCGGATCATCCAGGCGCTGCAACGCCGGGGGCGGACCGTGGCGATGACCGGCGACGGCGCCAACGACGCCCCGGCCATCCGGCTCGCCGACGTGGGCATCGCGCTCGGCCAGCGCGGCACCCCGGCGGCCCGCGCCGCCGCGGACCTGGTGGTCACCGACGACCGGCTGGAGACCATCATCGCGACCCTGGCGGAGGGTCGGGCCATGTGGTCGTCGGTCCGCCACGCGCTGAGCATCCTGGTCGGCGGCAACCTCGGCGAGATCGCGTTCAGCGTGCTGACCGCCGCCAGCACCGGCCGATCGGCGCTCACCGGCCGGCAACTGCTCCTCGTCAACCTGCTCACCGACCTGGTGCCCGCCCTGGCCATCGCGGTCCGCCCGCCCGCCTCCGACGGGGCCGACCACCTGCTGCGGGAGGGACCGGACACCTCGCTCGGCGAGACGCTCACCCGGGAGATCGCGCTCCGGGCCGGCGCCACCACGCTGGGCGCGACCGCCGGCTGGACGCTCGCCCGGTGGACCGGCCGGGAGCGCCGGGCCGGCACGGTCGCGCTCGCCGCGCTGGTCGGCACCCAACTCGGGCAGACCGTGCTGGCCGGCGGCACCAGCCCCACCGTGCTGGCCTCCACGGCCGCGTCGATCGGCGTCCTGGTCGCCGTCGTGCAGACGCCCGGGGTCAGCCAGTTCTTCGGCTGCACCCCGCTCGGCCCGGTGGGCTGGACCATCGCCGCCGGCTCCGCGCTCGGCGCCACCTTCGCCAACGGCGCGCTCACCCGGCTGGTCGACCGCCTCCCACAGCGCGACGCCGATCCGCATGGGGAAACCGATCAGGGGCACGGCGAGGAGCATGACGGCTGAGGTCACCTTCATCGGTACGGCCACGACGGTCCTGCGGCTCGGCGGGTTCACGCTGCTCACCGACCGTGCCGCTGACCCCCTGACGCGGCTCGCCGCCCTCCCCGGCTCCCGCCGGGGAGGGCGGCGAACGGTCGGCGGCTGCGGTCAGGCGCGCTCGGAGATCGCCTCGATGAGGTCGCCCACCGGGCGTTCCGGCAGCGAGCGGGCCACGTCGGCGACGGCCACGATGCCGACGAGGTCGTGCCCGTCGATCACCGGCAGCCGGCGTACCTTGTGCTGGCCCATGGTCCGCAGGATCTCGGCCGCGTCGTCGTCCGCGCCAATGGTCACGGCCTCACCCTGGGCCAGCTCACCGGCGGTCACGGCGGCCGGGTCCTTGCCCTGGGCGAGCACCTTCACCACGATGTCGCGGTCGGTCACCATGCCCTTGAGACGGTTGTCGTCGCCGCAGATGGGCAGCGAGCCCACCCCGAGCTCGGCCATCCGCCGGGCGGCGGTCCGGAGGTCGTCCTGCTCCCGGACACAGCTCACGTCGCTGGTCATGATCTCGCGTGCGGTCGGCATTGGCATGACACCTCACTTTCGGGGGGTTGTTACCCGTACCTCCTACCCCCGGCGGCCGGGGCCATGCCGCCGACATGGACGGCGGACCGGTGGGAACACGGCCGGTGGAGGTGATGGACATGCCGTTCGTGCAGGTCGTCGAATACCAGACGGAGCGCCCCGACGAGGTGCGCCGGCTCAGCGAGGAGTGGACGCGCGAGCACCCGTCCCCCGGGCCCGCCCGGGTGACCTTCGCCGAGGACCGGGAGCGGCCCGGCCATTTCGTCATCGTCGCCGAGTTCGACAGCTACGAGCAGGCCATGGCGCACAGCGGCCGCCCGCAGACCGGCGAGTACGCCGAGCGCATCCGCCAACTCGCCAGCGGCGAACCGCGGTACCTCAACCTGGACGTGACACAGCAGCAGACGTGACCCAACCGGCCGGCCGGCAGCGCGCCGGCCGGCCCGCCTGCGCGGGCACCGAGCCATGGATTGACTACCTTGTGTGGATGGTCCACGACGAGCAGCGCCAACTCCGGTCACCCGCGCCCGGTGTGGGATCGGGCCCGGCTGGAAAAGGTGACGTCGTGTCGCGACGTCTGCTGAGTGGCCGGTACCAGTCCGAGGAACTGCTGGGCAGCGGCGGCATGGGTGAGGTGTGGCGGGGCCGGGACCTGCGGCTGGACCGGCCGGTCGCGATCAAACTGCTCACGGCGGCCGGCGTGCGGGAACCGATGGCCGCGGAACGCTTCGACCGCGAGGCCCGCACGGCGGCCCGGCTCACCCACCCGCACATCGTCGGCGTCTACGACTTCGGCACCGAGGAGGACCACTCCTACCTGGTGATGGAGCTGGTGGAGGGCCGGACGGTCGGCGACCTGGTCGTCGCGGGCCCGCTGCCGGTCGTCCAGGCGCTGTCGATCGCCGTGCAGACCTGCGACGGGATCGCGGCCGCGCACGCGGCCGGGGTGGTGCACCGGGACATCAAGCCGGGCAACCTCATCGTCACCCCCGCCGGCACCGTGAAGATCTGCGACTTCGGCATCGCCCGGCTGCCCCGCCTGGCCGGGCAGAACACCCTCACCGGCCCGGCGACCAAGCTCGGGACCAGCTCGTACATGTCCCCGGAACAGGCACTCGGCGGTCCCGTGGACCCCCGCACCGACCTGTACGGCCTGGGTTGCACCCTCTACGCGATGCTCGCCGGCGCCCCGCCGTTCGCCGGTGACCCGCTCAGCGTGCTGCACCAGCACGTCAACGAGCCACCCCCGCCGCTGCGGGACCGCCGGCCGGACGTACCCGTCGAACTCGACGCCCTGGTGTCCGAGCTGCTGGCGAAGGACCCGGCCGACCGGCCCACCGACGCCGGTGTGGTCCGGGAGCGCCTCGCGGCCCTGCTGCCCCGCGCCGGCACGCCGCTCGCGGTCGTCGCGGTCGACGCCGCGCCGGCCGGGCCCGAGCCGCCGCCCGCACCCGGGCCGGCCGCGGCGGCCGTCGACCCCGGCGACCGGCCGGGACGGTCCCGGCGCGGCCCGCTGCTGGTGGCGGCCGGCCTGGTCGGCCTCGCGCTGCTCGCCCTCGCGGGCGTCACGCTGCTCGATCGGGACGGCGGGACCTCGCCGGCCGGACCGGCCCCGGCGGCGGCGCCGTCCGTCACCACCTCTGCCGCGCCGAGCGTGCCGGTCGTGCCGGTCACGGTGGCCCCGACAACGCCACGGCCGCAGACGCTCGCGCCGACCACCCGCACCCCGGCCGCCACGCCGACGCCCAGCCCTCGCCTCACCTCCGCGACGCCGAGCCCTGCCCCGCCCCAGGACCCGATCGTGGCCCTGCGGCTGTCGATCCAGGATCAGGTGGACGCCGGGCAGCTGAACCCGGACGCGGCCAAGGACCTGCACGCCAAGGCGGACGCGATCGCCAAGGAGACCGCCGAGGGCGACACCGAGCAGGCGCAGGAGCAGATCAAGAAGCTCCGGGACAAGCTGAGCGAGCTGCTCCGGGGCGGCAAGCTCACCGCCGGCGGTTACGACGCGCTCAGCGCCGACGTCGACCGGGTCGCCGCCGACCTGACCTGAAACCGGTCGAGTTCCGTGCGGTCCGGCGGCTAGGGTGCCGCCGTGCCGTCACCGCGTCTTGAAGAGATCACCCCCGACAACGTCCTGGCCGCCTGCGCGATCGGCGTCCGTCCCGACCAGGAGGGGCTGGTCGCCCCGGTGGCCCGGTCGCTCGCCGAGGCGTACGCCCAGCCGGCGGTCGCCTGGCCCCGGCTCATCGTCGACGGCGACCGCCCGGTGGGCTTCCTGATGGGCTTCCTCGACATCCGGTGGGGTCAGGACCCGGCCGACGTCCGGTCCGGCCTGTGGCGGCTGAACATCGCCGCGGACCAGCAGGGCCGGGGCTACGGGCGGTTCGCCGTGGCGGCGCTGGCCGGCGAGTTGCGCCGCCGGGGCACGGACCGGATGTTCGTCACCTGGGCGCCCGGCCCGCACGGCCCGGAACGCTTCTACGGCCGCCTCGGCTTCCGGCTCACCGGGGAGCGCAGCGGCGACCAGGTGGTCGGCGTACTGGCCCTGTGACGGGTCAGCGCCAGGTGGCGGCCGCCCGCCGCAGCCGGTCGTTGATCGCCCGGCCCACGCCGACCTCCGGCACCGGCTCGGCCACGATCTCGGTCACCCCGGTGGCGTCGAGCCGGTGCAGGGCGTCGAAGAGCCGCGCGGCCGCCGCCGTCAGGTCACCCTCGGGCGACAGCACCTCCACCGCCGCCCAGTCACCCCCGGCCGGCGGCTCCCGGAAGGCCAGGAATCCCCGCCGGCCGCCGTCCTCCTCGGCCGCCGCGCCCAACCGCAAGGGGGTACGCGGGGCGTAGTGCGCGGCCAGCGTCCCGGGCGCCACCGGCTGGCCCGAGCTGCCCTGGCGTATCTCCACCGGGCCGACCGCCTCGACCAGCGCCTCCACCGGCAACGCCCCGAGCCGGAGCACCACGGGCCGATCGCCCCGCGCGTCCACGATGGTCGACTCGATCCCGCACCGGGTCGGTCCGCCGTCGAGCACCACGTCCACGGCCCCGCCCAGCCCGGCCACCACGTGCTCGGCCCGGGTGGGGCTGAGCTGCCCGAACCGGTTGGCGCTCGGCGCGGCCACCGGCACCCCGGCGGCGGCGATCAACGCCCGCGCGGACGGCTCGTCCGGCACCCGGACCGCCATGGTGTCCAGGCCGGACGTGACGATCGGCGGGATCACCGCCGGCCGGTCCACGATCAGGGTGAGCGGGCCGGGCCAGAAGCGCTCCACCAGGGCGGCCACCGCCGGCGGCACCGCGCCGACCAGACCGGGCAGGTCGGCGGCGTCGGCCAGGTGGCTGATCAGCGGGTCGAAGCTGGGTCGGGCCTTCGCCTCGAAGATCCGGGCCGCGGCCCGGGCGTCCAGCGCGTTCGCGCCCAGCCCGTAGACCGTCTCGGTGGGGAAGGCGACCAGCCCGCCGGAGCGCAGGACGGCGGCGGCCTCGGCGATGCCGCTCTCGGCCGGCAGGACGCGCGGGGATCCGGTGCTCACGCACCCGACGCTAGCCTGCCGGGGACGCCGGCCCGGCACTACCCTGCCGGATGACCCGGCACTGCTCGTCGCGCGGGCCTGGTGATCCTCGGCAGGACGCTGACGTGGCGCCGCCGGGCCGACTGAACTCGTTTGCGGCCCCCGCCGGGCCGATCGAGGATGGTCGCCGTGACCCGAGCGAAGATGCACGCCGACGAGGTGCTGACCGATGTCCACCTGGTCCGCCGGCTGCTGGCCGGGCAGTTCCCGCACTGGGCCGACCGACCGCTCCGCCTCGTTCCCTCGTACGGGACGGACCACGACATCTACCGGCTCGGCGACGACCTGGCGGTGCGGCTGCCCCGGATCGGCTGGGCCACGCGGCAGGCGGCCCGGGAGGCCGAGTGGCTGCCCCGGCTGGCCCCGCACCTGCCGCTCGCGCTGCCCGTGCCGGTGGCCATGGGCCGCCCCGCGGAGGGCTACCCCTTCGACTGGTCGGTCTGCGAGTGGCTGCCGGGCGAGAACGCCAGCACCGCCCGGTACGACCCGGACGCGGCGGCGGTCGACCTGGCCGCCTTCATCGCCGCGCTGCGGCGGATCGACACCACCGGCGCGTCCCCCCGGCCACCCCGCGCCCGGGGCGCCGACCTCGCCGAGCTGGACGACGGGGTCCGGGACGCGGTACGCCGGCTCGGCGACCGGGTCGACGGCGGCGCGGTGCTGCGGGCCTGGCAGGAGTCGCTGGATGCGCCGGCCTGGGACGGGCCGGGGGTCTGGCTGCACGGCGACCTGCTGCCCGGCAACCTGCTGGTGGTCGACGGCCGACTCTCGGCGGTCATCGACTTCGGCGGGTTGAACGTCGGGGACCCGGCCTGCGACCTCCAGCCGGCGTGGAACGTCTTCGCCGGCCCCAATCGCGCCCGGTTCCGGGCGGAACTGGCGGTGGACGACGCCTCCTGGCTGCGCGGCCGGGGCTGGGCGCTGCTCCAGGCGGTGATCGCCCTGCCCTACTACTGGGACACCAAC
The DNA here is from genome assembly GCF_008085935.1 of Micromonospora sp. AP08. Taxonomy (NCBI): domain Bacteria; kingdom Bacillati; phylum Actinomycetota; class Actinomycetes; order Micromonosporales; family Micromonosporaceae; genus Micromonospora; species Micromonospora sp. AP08. Next base: position 223,533 of record NZ_VSEZ01000009.1, on the reverse strand, counting down.
CCGGGGATCGTGCGACAGACCTCCCACGCGCTGCGCGAGGTGCTGGCCGACGCGGCCGACGGTTACTGAGCGGCGTCCCGGTCGGCCGGGTCACCGTCGGCCGGGTCACCGTCGGTGTCCGGGAGGGTGGGCGCGTCGGTGGGGTAGAGGCCGGCGACGAAGCCGTACACCTGGTCCCCGGACCGGGGGATCTGGGCGAAGCGGCGGGCGAGCGCCTGCACCTCCGCCCAGAACGTCCGCACCTCCTCGAGGGGGATGCGCGCGTGGACGAGCGTGCACCGCAGGTCGTCGGTGGCGTGGGCCGGCGCGGCCTCGGCGGCCGCCTCGGCGAGGCCGTTGATGCGCGCCACGACCTGCTTGTCCTCGGGCCGGTTGAGCACGCCGACGTAGTAGGTGCGGGCGACCCGGCCGTAGAACCGCTCCTCGATCGCCCGCACCCGGCGGGTCCGCACCACCTGGAGCAGGCCGGCGTCGACCAGCAGGTTCACGTGGTAGGCCACGCTGCTCTTCGGGCGGTCGACCGCCCGGGCCATCTCGTTGACCGTGGCGGCGCGCTCCAGGAGCAGTTCCAGGAGGGTGGCGCGCAGCGGGTCGGCCAGCGCCCGCAACTGTTCGGGTGCGGTGACCACGAGCAGCTCGGCGAGGTCGTAGTCCGGGATCTGCTGATTGACCGACATTTCTCGACCGTTCTAGAATTCTGGATCATTCGATCGCTCTGGTTCGTTGACAGGAGTCTAGAGATGGCCGACATCGTTCTCTTCCACCACATCCAGGGGCTCACCGACGGCGTACGCGCCCTGGCCGACCAGTTGCGTGCCGGCGGGCACACCGTGCACACCCCCGACCTGTTCGACGGCGAGCGGCCGGCGACCATCGACGAGGGCGCCGCGCTGACCCGGCGCATCGGCGGCGAGGTGCTCGACGAGCGCGCCGACCGGGCCGTGGCCGACCTGCCGAAGGACCTCGTCTACGCCGGCGTCTCCTGGGGCGCCGCCACCGCGCAGCGGCTCGCCCAGACCCGGCCCGGCGCCCGTGGCGCCCTGCTCTACGAGTCCTGCCTGCCGGTCACCGGCGAATGGGCCGTCGGTCCGTGGCCCGAGGGCGTCCCGGTGCAGATCCACGGCATGGACAAGGACCCGTTCTTCGCCCTGGAGGGCGACATCGACTCCGCCCGCGAGCTGGTCGGGATCGTCGGACCCGAGCGGGGCGAGCTGTTCGTCTACCCGGGCGACGCACACCTGTTCACCGACAACTCCCTGCCGTCCTACGACGCGGACGCGACGGCGCTGGTGGTACGGCGTTCCCGCGACTTCCTCGACCGGCTGGCCTGAGCCCCTTCGGCCTTCCGGGTCTCATCACACCAGGAGGGCCGCGGCGACCGGCGTCTCCTGGTTCCTGACCGGCCTGCTCACCTGCTTCGTCACGCACGCGGGCATGCCGGTCGCCCCGCCCGCCGCACGGCGCCGGTAGGCGCTGGGCGATTCGCCCAGCAGTTCGGTGAAGCGGCTGCTGAAGGTGCCCAGCGACGAGCAGCCGACCGTGAAACAGACCTCGGTGACGCTGAGGTCGCCGCGACGCAGCAGCGCAGCCGCGCGCTCGATCCGCCGGGTCATCAGATAGGAGTACGGCGACTCGCCGTAGGCCAGCCGGAACTGGCGGCTGAGGTGCCCGGCCGACATGTTCACGTCGCGGGCGAGCGCCTCGACGTTCAGCGGCTCGGCGTACTCCCGGTCGATCCGGTCCCGGACGCGGCGCAGCCGGGCGAGGTCGTTCAGGCGCTGCGCGTGCGCGCGTGCGCGCCCCCACGAGGGGTGACACATGAGGGGAAGGTCCTTTCCTCGGTGCCCGAGGCGCCGGCCTTGACGGGCGGGACGGATGACCGGACGTGTCAGCGAAGTTCCTGGATGCGGACCAGGTTGCCGGCCGGGTCGCGGAAGGCGCAGTCGCGGATGCCGTACGGCTGCTCGGTCGGCTCCTGGACGACCTCGGCGTCGCTGGCCTGCACCTTCTCGAAGGTGTCGTCGAGGTTCCGGGTGGCCAGCAGGATCCAGCCGTAGGTGCCCTTGGCCATCATCTCGGCGATGGTGCGGCGCTCGTCGTCGGTGATCCCGGGATCGACGGCCGGCGGCGCCAGGAGGATGGACGTGTCGGGCTGGCCGGCGGGGCCGACCGTGATCCAGCGCATCTTGCCCTGGCCGACGTCGTTGCGGACCTCGAAGCCGAGGACGTCGCGGTAGAAGGCCAGCGACTCGTCGGGGTCGACATGCGGCAGGAAGCTCGTGTGGATGGTGATGTCCATGACGATCAGGCTAGGCACGGCGCCGTGCCCGGGCTTCTTGATTCCTGATCGATCCGCCCCGGTGTTTCGCGGACGAGCCGGCCGTGACGGCGAAACCGCCTTGCCCGCGGCACCGTCCGCTGCGACGCTTCGGCGGTGATCGACAAACCTGGCGTCGACGAGCGGCTGCTGGCGGCGGAAGTGGCGGCCGCCTGGGGCGTGGATGTCGCCGACCTCGTGTTCCTGCCGGTCGGGCTCGACGGCAACGCGTGGGCGTACCGGGTGGACACCTCCGACGGCGCGCGCTACTTCCTGAAGCTGCGCCGCGGCGAGTTCACCCGGTCGGCCGTCCTGCTGCCCGGCTTCCTCCGCGCGCAGGGCGTCCGCCAGGTCGTCGCGCCCATCGACCTGCCGGGCGGTGGAACCGGTCGCGAGTTCGGGGCTTACCAACTGCTGCTCTACCCGTTCCGCGACGGCGGCAGCCTGTGGAGCCGCGGCCTCACCGACCGCCAGTGGATCGAGTACGGCGAGTTCCTGCGCCGGCTGCACGCCGTCACGCCGAGCGCCGACATCGCCGCGGTCCTGCCGGTCGAGACCTACCGGTCGAGCGCGGGCGAGCGGCTACGGACCCTCGGCGGGGAGGCCGCGGCCAGCGAGGCCCTCGGCGCCTTCTGGGACCGGTACGGCGCCGCGCTGCACCGGCTGTCGGAAACGGTCGACGACCTCGCCTCCCGCGTGACGCGAGGTCGGCACGTCATCTGCCACGCCGACATCCATCCCGGCAACCTGATCGCCGACGGCGACGGGCCACTGCACGTGGTGGACTGGGACGCGCCGATCCTCGCGCCGCCCGAGCGGGACCTGATGTTCGTCCACAGCACGGACTTCGGCGATCATCCGATCGACGCGCGCCGCGCCGCGCTCTTCCGTCAAGGCTACGGGCCGGGGGAACCGGACCCGACCCTGCTGAGCTACTACCGCAGCGAACGGCACCTCGACGACGTCGCCGTGTTCCTCCGGAGCATCCTCGACCCCGGGGCCAGTCCGGAATCCCGGGCCAACGACCTGCACTGGTTGACGCGCATCGCCGAGACCGTCGCCGACCCCGGTTACGCGAACGGTGGAGCCCGGGCGACCTGACCGCCTCCCACGATCTCGGTCCCTATCCTCGGAACCGTGGCGGATGACGACGCGGAGCGGCTGACGCGGCGGCGGCTCAGCGTTCCGGCGCCAGGGCCGGTCGCGGCTGATCCGACGGCGCTCCGGCCGTGCGGCGCCACCAGCGGCGCGAGGCCAGCGCGGCCAGCCCGGCGCCGGCCGTGTTGAGCAGCACGTCATCCACAGAAGACACCCGGTCCAGCCGCAGGACGTACTGCGCGACCTCGACCAGGACCGAGCAGCCCGCCGCGAGCGCCAGGATCCGCGGCACCGACGCCAGCGCCGCGAACCGCAGCGGGGCGAGGAACCCCAGCGCCGCGAACACCAGCAGGTTGCCGACGATCTGGACCGTCACCGTCAGCGGCCCGGCCGCGAGGATCGTGAACAGATCCCGCAGCGGCACCAGGCTCACCCGACCGGGGACGGTGCCGGCCCCGTCGCCCGGCAACATGATCATCCATACCCACGGCACCGTGCCGTGGACGATGCCGACCTCGGCCAGCGACATCCGCCACGCCCCCGCGGCGCCCAGGACCCTCCGACGGCGGGCCAGAGCCCACACCGTCAGGGCGGCCAACGGCAGCGCGGCGACCGTGAGGAGCACGACGCCGTTGAAGGTGCCGAGCCAGCCGTGCCAGCCCCGGATCATGCCACCCCCGCTTCCGACCGACCGCCGCCTCGCCATCGGTCGGTGACAGCGGAACGGGAAACCGCAGGTGAGGAGTGAAGATGGTGGAGCCCAGGGGACTTGAACCCCTAACCCCTGCCTTGCAAAGGCAGTGCTCTGCCAGTTGAGCTAGGGCCCCGAGACGGGCGGAGTCGCCCGGTGTCGGCAGTCGGAGGAGGCGCGATCAGCGCAGGTCGGGCGCGGTGGTCGCCTCGTGCCAGAGAGCGCGCTCGTCGTTCGAGGCCTTGATCTTCTTGGCCACGACGGCGGCCGCGCCGACGACGCCGACCAGGATCAGGAGCTTCTTGAACATGGGCTTGACCCCTCGCGCTCGACTACCGTCGGACGATGTGCGGTGGGGCTAGCTGGAATCGAACCAGCGACCTCAGAGTTATCAGCTCTGCGCTCTAACCGACTGAGCTATAGCCCCGCGTAGCGACGAGCAAGGTTAACCCATCGCCGCCGTGGCTCCCAAATTGGGGGGCCGTGGCGGCGCGGCTTACCCGCGCCGCCTTCGAACCTACCCGGACACACGACGCCGGGGCGACCGCTTTACGCGGTGCCCCGGCGCCGTCGTCGGGGTTCAGTCGCGCTCGGCGAGCGTCAGCTCGATCCCGCCGACCAGGTCGGCGCAGACGTTGTAGACGAACGCGCCCAGCGTGGCCAGCGCGGTGAAGAGCACCACGTTGACCAGGCCGATCAGCGCAGAGCTGAGAATCACGCCCTTGGCGGTGATCCGGAAGCCGCCGCCGCCCTGCCCGCCGCCGGCGTTCACCAGGTCGGTCAGGCTGTCGTTGACGCTCTTGAACACGCCCATGGCGTCCAGAGCCAGGTAGAGCACCGAGGTGGCGACGACCACCACGATGAAGAGCACCACGGAGACCGCGAACGCGAACTTCATCACGGACCACGGGTCGATCCGCTTGAGGTTCAGCCGGGCCCGGCGCGGTCCGCGCGACGCGGCCGAGCTGACCGAGGTACGCGCGGCGCGTACCGCCTCACCCACGCGGGCGGCCCCGACGGCCGCCGCGCCGCTGATGCCCGGCGGCAGGCCGCCCCCGTTGGCGGGGCGGCCCGGGGTGCCGGGACGCGCGCCGTCCGGCGACGGCTTCGGCGCCGTGCCGAGGCCGGCGCCGACACGCGGCTGGGTACCGGTGGTGCCGGTGGACGGCCGGGCGGCCGCCGCCGGCTTGGCCGGCTGCGGGGCCGTGGCGGTCGTGGCGGGCTTCGCCGCGGCCGGGGCGGCCAGGCCGTCGGCCGACGTCGGGGCGTCGACCTTCGTCTCGGCCTGGTCGGACGGCCGCGAGTCCTCGCCGGGCTTTTCCGGTGGCGGTGCCATGCCGGGGGCCCGGGTGAACTTCGGGGCAGGCGCGTCGGCGGGGACGGTGGCCCGGCCCACGGCCGCGCGGCCGGTCGCTGGTGTACCGCCCTGCGCGGCCTCCTCGTCGACCGGGTTCGCCGAGGTCCCCTTGTTCCCCGACGCCGCCTGTGTCTCCGTCATCAACTAGTCCTGTTCGTCAGGCTCGTCGGCATTGCGAGCAATCGCCACGATAGTCACGCCGTCCGGGAGGTCCATCAGCTTGACCCCCATTGTGTTCCGGTCCCGCGTACGGCGTACAGGCTTCACCGGAGTCCGGATGACGCCACCGTTGCTGGTAATGGCGAACAGCTCGTCGTCCGGGCTGATCACCACAGCGCCGACCAGACCACCGCGTCGCTCGGTGATCTTCGCAGTCAGCACGCCCTTACCTCCCCGGCCCTGGACCGGGTATTCCTCGATCGGGGTACGTTTCGCGTATCCCCCGTTCGTCGCGACCAGCACGTCCATTTCCATGCCCTCGCGGACGACCTCCATCGCGAGCAGGACATCCTCCTCGCTGAACCGCATGCCGATCACACCCGAGGTGGCCCGGCCCATCGGGCGCAGCGCCTCGTCGCTGGCGTTGAAGCGGATCGCCTGGGCGTTCTTGGAGACCAGCAGCAGGTCGTCGGTCGGGGCGACGAGGGCAGCACCGACCAGCTCGTCCTCATCGCGCAGGTTGATCGCGATGACTCCGCCGGAACGGTTGGAGTCGAACTCCTCGAGCCGCGTCTTCTTCACCAGGCCGTTCTTCGTGGCCAGTACCAGGTAGGGCGCCACCTGGTAGTTCGGAATTTCGATGATCTGCGCGATCTGCTCGTCCGCTTGGAAGGCGAGCAGATTGGCCACGTGCTGGCCCTTGGCCACCCTACTGGCTTCGGGAAGCTCGTACGCCTTGGCCCGGTAGACCCGGCCCTTGTTCGTGAAGAACAGGATCCAGTCGTGGGTGGAGCATACGAAGAAGTGGCTGACGATGTCGTCCTGCCGCAGCGTCGCCCCGCTGACGCCCTTGCCGCCGCGCCGCTGGGAGCGGTAGAGGTCGACCTTGGTGCGCTTGGCGTACCCGGTGCGGGTGATCGTGACGACCACGTCCTCGCGGGCGATGAGGTCCTCCATCGAGACCTCGCCGTCGAACGGCACGATCTTGGTGCGCCGGTCGTCGCCCCACTTGGCCACGATCTCGCCCAGCTCCTCGGAGACGATCCGCCGCTGCCGCTCCGGCTTGGCCAGGATGTCCTTGAGGTCGGCGATCTCCAGCTCGAGCTTGGCCAGGTCGTCGAGGATGCGCTGGCGCTCCAGGGCGGCCAGCCGGCGCAGCTGCATGTCGAGGATCGCGGTCGCCTGGACCTCGTCGATCTCCAGCAGCCGGATGAGGCCCTGGCGGGCGTCCTCCACCGTGGGCGAGCGCCGGATCAGGGCGATCACCTCGTCGAGGGCGTCCAGCGCCTTGGCCAGACCGCGCAGGATGTGCGCCCGCTCCTCGGCCTTGCGCAGCCGGAACGCGGTCCGCCGGCGGATGACCTCGATCTGGTGCTCGACGTAGTAGCGGATGAACTGGGCCAGGTTGAGCGTGCGCGGCACGCCGTCGACCAGCGCCAGCATGTTGGCGCCGAAGGTCTCCTGGAGCTGGGTGTGCTTGTAGAGGTTGTTCAGCACCACCTTGGCGACCGCGTCGCGCTTGAGCACGAGCACGATCCGCATGCCGGTACGCCCGGAGGACTCGTCGCGGATGTCCGCGATCCCGGCGAGCTTGCCCTCCTTGATCAGCTCGGCGATGCGCTCGGCCAGGTTGTCCGGGTTGACCTGGTAGGGCAGCTCGCTGACCACCAGCGCCGGGCGGCCGCGCTTGTCCTCCTCGACCTCGACCACGGCGCGCATCCGGATCGAGCCGCGCCCGGTCCGGTAGGCGTCCTGGATGCCGGCCTGGCCGACGATCAGGCCGTGGGTCGGGAAGTCCGGGCCCTTGACGATCTCCAGCAGCGCCTCGAGGGTGGTGGCCTCGTCGGCCTCCGGGTGCTCCAGGCACCACTGCACGGCCGCGCCGATCTCGCGCAGGTTGTGCGGCGGGATCTTGGTGGCCATGCCGACCGCGATGCCCTCGGAGCCGTTGATCAGCAGGTTGGGGATGCGGGACGGCAGGATGGTGGGCTCCTTGGCCCGGCCGTCGTAGTTGTCCTGGAGGTCGACGGTGTCCTCGTCGATGTCCCGGAGCATCTCCATGGCCAGCGGGTCGAGCTTGCACTCGGTGTACCGCATGGCCGCGGCCGGGTCGTTGCCCGGCGAGCCGAAGTTGCCGTTGCCGTCGACCAGCGGGTAGCGCAGCGACCAGGGCTGCGCCATCCGGACCAGCGCGTCGTAGATGGCCGAGTCGCCGTGCGGGTGGAACTGGCCCATCACGTCACCGACGACGCGGGAGCACTTCACGTAGCCGCGGTCCGGCCGGTAGCCGGAGTCGAACATGGCGTAGAGGATCTTGCGGTGGACCGGCTTGAGCCCGTCCCGGACGTCCGGCAGGGCCCGCCCGACGATCACGCTCATCGCGTAGTCGAGGTACGAGCGCTGCATCTCGACCTCGAGCCCGACCGGCTCGATCCGGTCGTGCGCGACGACCGCGGCGAGTGTCTCCGGGGTCTCCGGCTCGTTCGGCGTGGACTCGGGAGTATCGGTCACTGTTAACCCTTATCAGACTCAGAGTCGTTTTCGTGCTGTGGATAACGGCTGTGGAAACCGGCCAAGCTGTGGATAACTCTGTGGACCGCCGGGCCGGCCGGTGGATGTCCGGCCAGCCCGGCGAGGCCCGTCAGATGTCGAGGAACCGCACGTCCTTGGCGTTGCGCTGGATGAACGACCGGCGGGCCTCCACGTCCTCACCCATCAACACGCTGAACAGCTCGTCGGCGGTTGCGGCGTCGTCGAGCGTCACCTGGCGGAGCGTACGGGTGGCCGGGTTCATCGTGGTCTCCCACAGCTCCGGGTAGTTCATCTCGCCGAGGCCCTTGAACCGCTGGATGTCGTCCGGCCTGGCGTTGGGCTTCTTCTGCTGGCGCAGCGCGATCAGCCCGTCCCGCTCCCGGTCCGAGTACGCGTACTGCGCGTCGTCGCCCTTCTTGTTCCACTTGATCTTGTAGAGCGGCGGGGCGGCCAGGTAGACGTGCCCCAGCTCGACCAGCGGGCGCATGAAGCGGAACAGCAGGGTGAGCAGCAGCGTCTGGATGTGCTGGCCGTCGACGTCCGCGTCGGCCATCAGCACGATCTTGTGGTAGCGCAGCTTCTCGATGTCGAAGTCGTCGTGGATGCCGGTGCCCAGCGCGGTGATCAGCGCCTGGACCTCGTTGTTCTTCAGCACCCGGTCGATCCGGGCCTTCTCCACGTTGAGGATCTTGCCGCGGATCGGCAGGATCGCCTGGGTACGCGGGTCACGCCCCTGCTTGGCCGAGCCGCCGGCGGAGTCACCCTCGACGATGAACACCTCGGACTCGCGCGGGTCGGTGGACTGGCAGTCGGCCAGCTTGCCCGGCATCGAGCCGGACTCCAGCAGCGACTTGCGCCGGGCCAGCTTGCGCGCCTGCTGGGCGGCGATCCGGGCCCGCGCCGCCTGGGACGCCTTCTGGATGATGGTCTTCGCCTCGGCCGGGTTCCGGTCGAACCAGTCGACCAGCCGGTCGTTGCAGACGCGCTGCACGAAGCTCTTCACCGGGGTGTTGCCCAGCTTCGTCTTCGTCTGGCCCTCGAACTGCGGGTTGGTCAGCTTGACCGAGATGATCGCGGCCAGGCCCTCGCGGATGTCCTCCCCGGAGAGCTTCTCGTCACCCTTGAGCAGCTTCTTCTCCGCGCCGTAGCGGTTGACCACGCTGGTCAGCGCGGCCCGGAAGCCCTCCTCGTGGGTGCCGCCCTCGTGGGTGTTGATGTTGTTGGCGAAGGTGTAGACCGACTCGCCGTACGACTCGTTCCACTGCATGGCGATCTCGACCGACATGCCCTCCTCCTCGGCGCCGAACTCGACCACCGTCTTGTGGATCGGGTTCTTGGAGGCGTTGAGGTGCCGGACGAAGTCGGCGATGCCGCCCTCGTAGTGGAAGGTCACCTCGCGCGGCTTGCCCTCCTCGGTCTCGGCGACCCGCTCGTCGAGCAGGTGGATGGTGAGGCCGCGGGTGAGGAAGGCCATCTCCTGGAGGCGCCGGTAGATGGTCTGGAAGTCGAAGTCGACGGTCTCGAAGACGTCGGCGTCGGGCCAGAAGGAGACCGCCGAGCCGGTCCGGTCGGTCGGCTCGCCCTTCTCCAGCGGGGTCGGCTTGGAGTTGTGGTACTCCTGGCGCCAGACGAAGCCGTCCTTGTGGATCTCCACGGCCATCTTGGTGGACAGCGCGTTCACCACCGAGACGCCGACGCCGTGCAGGCCGCCGGAGACCGCGTACGCCTTGCCGTCGAACTTGCCGCCCGCGTGCAGCACGGTCAGCGCGACCTCGACACCCGGCTTCTTCAGCTTGGGGTGGAGGTCGACCGGGAAGCCGCGCCCGTTGTCGGTGACCCGGACGCCACCGTCGGCCAGCAGCACCACGTCGATGGTGTCGCAGAAGCCGGCCAGCGCCTCGTCCACCGCGTTGTCGACGACCTCCCACACGAGGTGGTGCAGGCCGCGTTCACCGGTGGACCCGATGTACATACCGGGCCGCTTCCGGACCGCCTCCAGGCCCTCGAGAACGGTGATCGACTCGGCGCCGTACTTCTTGTTGTCCTCCGCTGCCACCCTCGGCCACTTTCTCGCACCGGCCGCGCCAGGGCGCGGGGCGCGGGTTCGGCGGACAGGACGCGACGTCGGCGCGCACGGACCGGTCCCCGGATGTCCAGGTCACGGATCGCGTACGCCGGTCGCCGCGGTTGCCCGCGGATCGCGATCGGCTCGACCCGATGCGGGACAATGATCAAGGGCCCTGGGGCCCTTGTCCGCCGCTCCGTGTCGGGTCTTTCGTCTCGCGGTCAATCTTACTCTGCGCAGCCGACCAAACCGCCACTCGGCACCCCTCTGGGGCGGCTGAGAATGCCGTAGCGGGCCGAATGGCGCTGTCCGCGACTCCCCCTACACGCAACGACCTGATCGAGGGCGCGGCCGGCACGGATCGGTACCGGCGGGTGACCGACCGGGGGTCGCGGCGGGACCTGCCGTGCCGTACCTTTTGCGGCGCCGCCGCCTGCGGTCTTGATCTTTCGGGGACGGAACCGGGACGATCGACCCGACCGGTCGGACAACGTGCTTGCTGAGAGGTGACGCCAGATGGGGCTGGACAACGTCGCGGTGCACTGGCCGCGGACCGGCCGCTTCTACGATCCGGTCGCGCCGGCCGAGTTCGTCGACTTCGGCGAGATCGTGGACATGCCACGCATCTCGGCACCGACCGCCGCGCTCGCCGAGCTGATCGCGAAGACCGGCACGGTGCGGGCGACCGCGTACACCGAGCTGGTCGACCTCATCCTCGGCCTGGAGAATGTGCTCTACGCCACGGAGAACTCGGCCGAGGACGAGGACCCGGTGATCGACCCGGACGGCTGCTCCTGGATCGCCGAGGGTGTGGAGAAGTTCGTGGCCCGGCACCGCCCGTTCGGCGAGGCGGTCACCTTCGAGTCGGTGAGCGAGGTGCTGCGCTCGCTGCTCGGCGACGGGCGCCTGGCCGAGCAGCAGCTCCGCTGGCTCGACAGCCGGCTCGACAAGCTGCGCGACGAGAGCGGCGAGCCGCCGCAGTGGAACTTCACCTGCGCCGAGCTGAGCGTGCTCGCCGCCTTCTACCGGCGCTGCGCCGAGCGTGGCTTCGCGGTCTACGCCGACGCCTGACCTGGCTGCCCGGCGGCCCCGGGCTCAGCTGTCGCGGCCCGGTTGGCCGCCGCGATCACCTCGGTGAGCACCGTGTGCAGGTGCCGCAGGTCCGCCAGCGGCAGGCCGAGCCGCTGCACGATCGCCGGGGGGATCCGCTCGGCCTGCTCCCGAAGGGCCTGCCCGCTGGCGGTGAGCGAGACGGCCAGGCTGCGCTCGTCCGAGGCGTCCCGCTCGCGTCGCACGTAGCCGGCCGCTTCGAGGCGCTTGAGCAGCGGCGACAGCGTGCCGGGGTCGAGCTGGAGCAGGCGGCTCAACTCCCGCACGGACAGCGGCGCGTGCTGCCAGAGCGCCAGCATGACCAGGTATTGCGGATGGGTGAGCCCCATCGGTTCCAGCAGCGGCCGGTAGACCGCGACGACGCCGCGTGCGGCCACGGAGAGCGCGAAGCACACCTGCTGCTCCAGCGCCAGGGGATCGCCCTCCAACTGGTCGGCCACCCTCGTCCTCCTCGTCGTCGTTGCGATCGTAGCAACGATTGGTGTACCAATTATTGGCGTACCAAGCATGCATGGTCGGTGAGGGAGAGGTCGGGCGGATGAGCGACGACGAGCAGGTGGGCGACGCTTCCGGCAAGGGCGGCCGCCTCATGGGCTGGGTGTTCCGCAACCTCGCCGGCCCCTCCCAGGTGCAGGGCGCGGTGCAGGGCGGCTCGCAGCTGGCCCGCGAGGCGTGGAAGCAGGACCTGGAGCGGCGCAAGCAGTGGAGCCGCGAGCAGCGGGAGCTCAAGCGCGCCCAGCGGGAGGCACGCCGCACCGACCGGTGACGGTCAGCCGTAGGTGTCGCGGGGGCCGCGGCCGCGCACCCGGCGCGGGCCGCGCGACCAGGACGGCGCGGCCGGGCCGTGGATGTGCAGCTTGCGCACCACGTTGTGGCCCACCTCGCTGGCGATCTGCTTGAGCAGCGAGCCGGCGAGCAGCCGCAACTGGGTGGCCCAGGCCGTCGAGCGCGCCTCCACGGTCAGCTCGCCGTTCTCCAGCTTCACCGGGCGGCTGTGCTGCGCCACCTCCGCCCCGACCACCCGCTCCCAGGCGCCGAAGACCGTCGCCTCCGCGGCCGGCTGCTGCCAGCCGCGGGCCTTCACCAGCTTGTCCAGCACGGCGCCGAGCGGCTGCGGGTCGCGCGGGTCCGGCCCCGGGCCGGAGTAGCCGCGCAGCCGCTTCTCGCCGTCGCCCCGGACCGCGCTGCGCCGCCGGGTGCCCGCGGCCGCCTGCCGCCGGGCCTTCGCGGCGTCCAGCACCGCCCGGGCCAGCTCCGGCCCGGCCGTCCCCTCCGGCAGGCCCGCGCCGGCCGCACCGCCCGACTCCGCCTCCGGCCCCTCAGGGGTACGCCCACCGCGTCCCGGCCCCAGCCGCGCGGGCGGGAGCTGCACCTCATCCGACACGGCGTACCGTCCCCTCGCCCACCGCGTACCGGGTGCCCCGCAGGGTCGCCGGCACGTCGTCGTCCACCGCGCACGTCACCAGGAGCTGGCTCGCGCCGCCCACCAACTCGGCCAGCCGTTCGCGCCGGCCGGCGTCCAGCTCGGCGAAGACATCGTCCAGCACCAGCACCGGCTCGATCCCGTCGGCGCGCAGCAGGTCGTACCCGGCCAGCCGCAGCGCCAGCGCGTAGGACCAGGACTCGCCGTGGCTGGCGTAGCCCTTGGCGGGCAGCGGGCCGAGGGTGAGCGCCAGGTCGTCGCGGTGCGGGCCGACCAGGGTGGTGCCCCGCTCGATCTCCGCCGACCGGCTCGCCGTCAGGGCGGCGGCGAGCGCCTCCACCAGCGCCGCCCGGTCCGTGGTCGACTCGGGCAGCTCCACCGACGGCCGGTACGCGATCCCCGCCGCGCCCCGGCCCGCCGCCACCGCGTCGTACGCCTTGGCCACGTGCGGGGTGAGCGCGGCGACCAGCTCCAGCCGGCCGGCGAGCAGCTCCGCCCCGTGGTGCGCCAGGTGGGTGTCCCAGACCGCGAGGGTGGACAGGTCCCCGCCCCGCGAGCCGCCCGTCTTCCGGGCCAGGTACGCCGTCCGCAGCAGCGCGTTGCGCTGCTTCACCACCCGCTCGTAGTCGGCGCGCACCCCGGCGTACCGGGGCTGGCGGGTGACCAGCAGGTCGTCCAGGTAGCGGCGGCGCTCGGCCGGGTCGCCGCGGACCAGCTCCAGGTCCTCCGGGGCGAAGAGCACCAGCCGCAGCGCGCCCAGCACGTCCCGGGCGCGGCGGGCCGGGGAACGGCCCAGCCGGGCACGGTTGGCCTTGCCCGGGACGATCTCCAGCTCGATCAGGAGTTCCCGGCCCTCGTGCACCACCGCGCAGCGGATCACCGCCGAGGCGGCGCCCATCCGGACCAGCGGGGCGTCCGTGGCGACCCGGTGCGAGTCCAGGGTCGCCACGTAGCCCAACGCCTCGACCAGGTTGGTCTTGCCGACGCCGTTCGCGCCGACCAGCACGTTCGGGCCCGGCTCCAGGTCGACGCCGACCCGCTCGTACGAGCGGAAGTCGACCAGTTCGAGCCGGCGGACGTACACAGGCTGTGGATACCGGTCAGCGCTTGTGGACGGCGTGGCCGCCGAACTGCTGGCGCAGCGCGGCGACGGCCTTCATGGCGGGCGAGTCGTCCTGCCGGGAGGCGAACCGGGCGAACAGCGAGGCGGTGATGACGTTCAGCGGCACGGCGAGCCGGACCGCCTCGTCGACCGTCCACCGGCCCTCGCCGGTGTCCTCGGTGTAGCCGCTCAGCTCGGCCAGCTCCGGGTCCTCGTCCAGCGCACGGTCCAGCAGGTCGAGCAGCCAGGACCGGACCACCGTGCCCTCGCGCCAGGACTTGAAGACGCCCGGCACGTTGGTCACCAGCTCGGAGGCGGCCAGCAGCTCGTAGCCCTCGGCGTAGGCGTGCATCAGGCCGTACTCGATGCCGTTGTGCACCATCTTCGCGTAGTGGCCGGCGCCGACCGGGCCGGCGTGCACGAAGCCGAACTCGCCCGCCGGCTTGAGCGCCTCGAAGATCGGCATGAGCCGCCCGACGTGCTCCTGGGCGCCGCCGACCATCAGGGCGTACCCGTTCTGCTTGCCCCAGACACCGCCGGAGACGCCGACGTCGATGTAGCCGATGCCCTGCTCGTTGAGGCGCTCGGCGCGCGGGGCGTCGTCGCTGAACCGGGAGTTGCCGCCGTCGATGATGATGTCGCCCGCACCGAGCACGCCGGCGAGCTCGTCGATGGTGGCGTCGGTGACGCCGGCCGGAACCATCACCCAGACCGCGCGGGGCGACTCCAGCTTCTCGGCCAGCTCCGCGAGGCTCGCGACGTCGCTCAGCTCCGCGTTGCGGTCGTAGCCGACCACCTCGTGACCGGCGGCGCGCAACCGCTCGCGCATGTTGCCGCCCATCCGGCCGAGTCCTACCAGGCCGAGCTGCATCTGCTCCTACCTCCGTACGTCTGGGTGGTGCTGCCGTCGATCAGCGGGACACGCGGATCGGCATGATGAGGTACCGGTACCCCGGGATGACCTCGCCATCCTCGCCCGCCGGGGAAATCACCGCGGGCTTGAAGGCGTCGACGAACGCCAGCTGGGCGTGCTGGGCGCCCAGGTTGGTGAGGCCGTCGATCAGGTACTGCGGGTTGAAGCCGATGGTCAGCGGGTCGCCCGTGAAGGTCGCCTCCATGGCCTCGCTGGCCCGGGCCTCCTCGGTGCCGCCGGCCTCGACCACCAGGCCGTCGGAGCTGAAGCTGAGCAGCACCGGGGTGGTCCGCTCGGCGACCAGCGCCACCCGCTTGACCACCTCGATGAGCGTGGCGACCGGAACCCGGGCCTCGGCGTTGTGGCTGGCCGGGAAGAGTGAGCGCACCGGCGGGTAGTTGGCCCCGTCGAGCAGCCGGCTGGTGGTCCGGCGCGTGCCGCCGGAGAAGCCGATCATGCCCTCGCCCGCGCCGCCCTGGGACAGCGCCATGGTGACGTGGCCGCCGAGCGGGCCGAGGGCCTTGGCGGTGTCGTGCAGCGTGCGGGCGGGCACCAGCGCGTTGAGGCTGATCTCCGGGTCGTCCGGGTTCCACTCCATCTCGCGCAGGGCCAGACGGTAGCGGTCGGTGGCGAGCATGGCCAGCGTGCTGCCGGACAGCTCGATCCGGACGCCGGTCATCATCGGCAGCGTCTCGTCGCGACCGGCGGCCACGGCCACCTGGGCGACCGCGGCGGCGAACGCGGCCGCGTCGACGGTGCCGGCGCTCTCCGGCATCTCGGGCAGGGTCGGGTAGTCCTCGACCGGCATGGTCGGCAGGGTGAACCGGGCACTGCCGCAGACCAGTTCCAGGTGCGCGCCGACCGCGGCGATGTCCACCGGCTTGGCCGGGAGCGCCTTGGTGATCTCGGCGAGCAGCCGGCCGGAGACCAGGGCGGCGCCGTCGGCGTCACCCTGCACCTCGACCGTGACCTGGCTGGAGACCTCGTAGTCGAAGCCGGAAACCTGGAGGTTGCCGTCGGTGACGCGGAGCATCACCCCGGCCAGCACCGGTACGGAGGGTCGGTTGGGCAGGCTCTTGGCGGTCCACGCGACCGCCTCGGCGAGCGCGTCGCGCTCCACTCGGAACTTCATCAATGCCTCCGCGTCGACGTCAGCGACAACTCTCTCATGCCGACCGCTGCCACCCGTCCCGCCCGACCGTGCGGGTACCCATCGCACCTTAGGGCGCGTGGGCATCGGCTGTGCGCCCGACCCCGTGGATCCAGGTGCCCGGGCGACTGCCGGCGGCAGTGCTCCGGCCCGATCCACAGGAAGTCCAACGGTGATGATTGGTTTTTGTTGTTTTAGAAGAGATAACTCATCGTCTTCATCGCACCTGTGCAAACTGTGGAGAACCCACGTCCGCCCAGGTCAGACAGGTTATCCACCGGTGGTTTCGCTGTGGAGAACCAGGGGTACAACCCGTGTCTGAGTCCACAGCCGTCGCCGGCCGCCGGGTTTTCCACGGCTGTCCACCGGTTGTCCACCGCTAATCCACCGGGTTTCTCCCCAGTGTTGTGGACAGCGCCGACAGCGTCGACCGCCGTCATCCCCAGAACCTTCAACAGGTCGCCCACAGGCCGACCGTCGTCGGTGGACAACCCGACCGTCGTCCCCAGGCGTCCACAGCGTCGTCCCCAGGGGTTGTCCACAGTCTGTGGGTAACCGGGTTGGCACCGAGCGTGGTTATCCACCGCCTGTGACACAGGGGATGTGGACAAGCGGACCGAGTTGTGGATGAACACGACCCCGATCGTGGGCCCTGAACCGGGTCGAGGGTCAAGCCCCCGCTTTCCACAGGCACGGAAAAGCCCGGCCGGTGGGGCCCGGCCGGGCGTAGTGTCCGCGTGCGGATCAGGTGGTCTGCTTGATCCGGTTGGTCAGCTCGGCGATCTGGTTGTAGAGCGAGCGCCGCTCCGCCATCTGCTGGCGGATCTTCCGGTCGGCGTGCATGACGGTGGTGTGGTCCCGGCCGCCGAACGCCTGCCCGATCCGGGGCAGCGACAGGTCGGTCAGCTCCCGGCACAGGTACATGGCCACCTGGCGGGCGTTGACGAGCACCCGGGACCGGGAGTGACCGCGCAGGTCCTCCAGGCTCACCCCGAAGTAGTCCGCGGTCGAGACCATGATCTGGTCGGCGGTGATCTCCGGGCCGGCGCCGTCCGGGATGAAGTCCCGCAGCACCTCCTCGGCCAGCGACAGCTCCACCGACGAGCGGGTGAGGCTGGCGAACGCGGTCACCCGGATCAGCGCACCCTCGAGCTCCCGGATCGAGTTCGACACCCGGGAGGCGATGAACTCCAGCACGTCCGGCGGGGCGAACAGCCGCTCCTGCGCCGCCTTCTTCTGCAGGATCGCGATCCGGGTCTCCAGGTCCGGCGGCTGGATGTCGGCGAGCAGGCCCCACTCGAAGCGGGTCCGCAGCCGGTCCTCCAGCGTCGCCAGCTGCTTCGGCGAGCGGTCCGAGGTGATCACGATCTGCTTGTTGGCGTTGTGCAGGGTGTTGAAGGTGTGGAAGAACTCCTCCTGGGTCCGCTCCCGGTTCTCCAGGAACTGGATGTCGTCGATCAGGAGGATGTCCACGTCCCGGTAGCGGCGCTGGAACGCGCTGGTCTTGTCGTCCCGCAGCGAGTTGATGAAGTCGTTCGTGAACTCCTCGGTCGAGACGTACCGGACCGAGCGGGCGTTGCCCAGCGTCGTGGCGTAGTGCCCGATGGCGTGCAGCAGGTGGGTCTTGCCGAGCCCGGAGCTGCCGTAGATGAACAGCGGGTTGTACGCCTTCGCCGGCGACTCGGCCACCGCCACGCTCGCCGCGTGGGCGAAGCGGTTGGACGAGCCGATGACGAACGTCTCGAACATGTACTTCGGGTTGAGCCGGTTGCCGCCGCTCTCCGCCCCGCCGGGCAGCCGCCGGTCGGCCTGGCCGCCGGGACGGTGGTCGGGGGCGCCGCGACCCGGGCCGCTGTCCGTGGCGCCGTCGCGGGGCAGGCCGCGCAGCGGCGGGGCGTCGGCCGGGCCGGGCGCCTCCCGGTAGCGGGGCTCGTAGCCGCCGGCGTCGGGGGCGGGCGTTTCGACCCGGGCCCGCTCGTCGAAGGCACGGCGCTCGGGGGCGGCGCGCAGCGGTTCGGCGAAGGCGGCGCTGAAGAGCGTGTCCTGCCCGTCCCGGCTGGCCGGGATCAGCTGCGGGCGGGCGCCGTCGGCGGTGCGCTGCCGGGGGGCCGGCTCCTCGGCCGGCGGCTCCGGGCGCGGGTCGGCGTACGCGGGGGCCTCCGGCCGGGCCGGCGGGAAGCCCAGGTCGGGGAAGCCGGGCGCGGTGTCCGCCGGTGCGGGCTGGTCGAAGCCGGCGAGCAGGTCCGCGGGGCCGGCGAGGGGCTCCGGGGCGCTGCGGTAGACGGTGCCGGCCGGACGGCCGCCCGGGTCCTCGGCGGCGCGGACGGTGACGGCGACCTGGATGGGCCGGCCGAGCCGGCGGCTCAACGCCTCGGTGATGGCCGGGCGGAGGCGGGACTCGATCACGTCCCGGGTGAACGCGTCCGGTACGGAGAGCAGCGCGGTGTCCTCGACGATCGCCCGGAGCCGGGTCAACCGGAGGTACGCCCGTTGCTGCGCGGAGATGATCTCGTCGGCGAGCTCGTCGGTCGTCGCCGTCCACACCGCGGCAAGGTCGTTCGATCCGGTCACCGTCGTGCCACCCCCCTCGCCTCTCCTCACGCCCGCCCGGACGGCTGACCGGTCGTCATCCACAAGTTATCCACAGCCTGTGTGTACCGACCGATTGTGGCCGCCCACCGGACGCGGGTCGGACCTGCCCCCTGGTTCCGGAGGCGCTGAAGCGGGTTCACCGTGCCGAACGATTCACTACCTTGTCCGGTCCTGCCGGTCAGCGACAAACTCGGACCCCCCGACGCTGACCGCAATCGGGCACGCTAACAGCGCGGACCCCGCGCCATCAACCGTCGACACCGGGGCAGCCTTGTCAACATCAGTGAAAACCGCCCCTTCGGTCGCGCTTGCGGCGCTGGTCGGGGGCCCTGGTGTGAGGTTTGACGGTCATTGCCGCCCTGCGTAGGCTGGAGCGGCTGCTCTCTCGCCCTCTGCTAGGGTGATGGGTGCTTGCTGTCCGCGGTCGCTTCCCCGCATCGCCGAGGTCCCGCGCCACCGGGCAGCACCGATCGGAGGCCACCGCAGAGGTGGCCTGGACCACCACACGACCCCGGGCGATCCCCCGCGCGGGGCGTACGACAACGGAGAGCCTGACGTGAGCAAGCGCACCTACCAGCCGAACAACCGCCGGCGCGCGAAGACCCACGGCTTCCGGCTGCGCATGCGCACCCGTGCCGGCCGCGCCATCATCTCGACCCGTCGCGCCAAGGGCCGCGCCCGCCTGTCGGCCTGAGGCCGACCGGTCCGGTCCGGGGACGTGGGCAGTCGTGCTGGCCGCCGCACAACGACTGCGGCGCAGTAGCGACTTCGCCGCAGCGGTCCGGGGTGGCCGCCGCGTCGGCCGTGGCGCCGTCGTGGTCCACCTGACCCTCCCCGAGCAGACCGGATCGACCGCGACACCCTCGCCGGAGCCGGCGCGGAGCAGCGGTGCGGACACCTCCGCACCCCGCCGCGCCGGCTTCGTCGTGTCCAAGGCCGTCGGCAACGCCGTGGTCCGGAACAAGGTCCGCCGCCGGCTCCGCCACCTGGTCCGCGAGCGGCTGGCCGACCTGCCCGCCGGCAGCACCCTGGTGGTACGCGCCCTGCCGCCGGCCGCCGAGGCGTCGTACGCCCGGCTCGGAGCTGACCTGGACGCGGCCCTCGCCGCCGCGCGCTCCCCCCGGGGTCGGCGGTCCCGGTGACCGAACACACTGCCGCGCCGCGGCCCACCACCGGTGCCCGCATGCTGCTGGCGCCCATCATCGCGTACCGTCGGTGGATAAGTCCGGCACTGCCGGCCCGCTGCCGGTTCTACCCGTCGTGCAGTGCCTACGCCGTCGAGGCGGTGTCCCGGCACGGTGCGCTGCGGGGAGCCTGGCTGACGGTCCGGCGGCTGTCGCGCTGCCACCCCTTCCACCCAGGTGGACACGACCCGGTGCCGGAGCCGGGCGGCCGCCGCCGTTCCGACGTGACTGGAGCCTGAGTGTTTAGTCTCGACTGGATCTACTACGCGATCTCGTGGATCCTGCTGACCTGGCACTCGGCCTGGGACGCCATCGGGGTTCCGGTCGATGCCGTGATCGGTACGAACTGGGCCTGGATCCTCTCCATCATCTTCCTGGTGGTGACGGTCCGGGTGATTCTCTTCCCGGTCTTCGTCAAGCAGATCAAGTCGCAGCGGGCCATGCAGGCGCTCCAGCCCAAGGTCAAGGAGCTGCAGGAGAAGCACAAGGGTGACCGGGAGACGCTCCAGAAGGAGATGATGGAGCTCTATCGGAAGGAAAAGGCCAACCCGCTCATGGGCTGCCTTCCGATGTTCCTCCAGATCCCGGTCTTCCTCGGCCTGTTCCACACGCTCAAGCGGCTCAACCCCGACAACCAGGGCAAGACCCTGTACGGCTGGACCGTCGAGCAGTTCAACAGCGCCTCCAGCGCGAAGCTCTTCACCGCCCCGATCTCCGGCCGGTTCGGCTCCACCGCGGACGAGCTGGCCAACCTGGGGGCCAACAGCACGACCGTCAAGATCGTCGCCGGCATCCTGGTGCTCATCATGATCGCCACCACCTACCTGACCAGCCGGCAGATGATCCTCAAGACCGGCTGGGCCGAGGACCCGCAGCAGCGCATGGTGCAGCGGCTGATGCTCTACGGCATCCCGGTCTCGCTGCTCATCTCGGGCTCGATCTTCCCGATCGGTGTGATCATCTACTGGGTCACGAACAACCTCTTCACCCTCGGCCAGCAGCAGTGGGTGCTCCGGAAGTTCCCGCCGCTGGTGCCGCCGAAGAACGCCACCGCCGGCAAGACCACCGGCGGCAAGGCGACCGCCCAGCCGGCCCGCACCGGTGGCCTGCTCGGCCGCAAGACCGCCCAGCCGGCCGTCAAGGCCCCGGCCGCCGCCCCGAAGGTGGCCGGCCCGAAGCCCGGCGCCAAGCCGGTCAACCCGAAGAAGAGCGGCGGCCGCCCCGCCAAGCGACAGGGCTGAGCCCACCGGGCCGCCGCCGGAGATCCGGTGGCGGCCCGTTCCGGCCCCCGAGCTGCCACCGAGAGGTCGGCGCCGGGCCGGAACCGCCGCGCGGAGCGCGGTCACGGGCGAAACTGGCCCGTACAGACCTGCCCGAGGGCACCGGCGAAACCTCCCGCCGGCCCCGGGAGACCAGCGGACCCGACGGTCCGGCCGAGCGAGTACGGAGATGAGACCGTGACCGACACCAGCATCCCCAGCGCCGACCAGTCCCTGGACGAGGAGAGCGCGCCGGCCGCCACCACCGAGGAGGCCGAGGAGACCCAGGGCGAGGCCCGGGAGAAGAAGGCCCCCGCCGACAGCGACCTGTTCCGGCAGAGCGAGATCGCCGCCGACTACGTCGAGGGCCTGCTCGACATCCTCGACTACGACGGCGACATCGACGAGCTGGTCTCCGGCGGCCGCCCGGTCGTCGAGGTGGTCGGCGGCCGCCTGCAGAACCTGGTCGGTCAGCGCGGCGCCACCCTGGAGGCGCTGCAGGAGCTGGCCCGGCTCGCGGTGTTCCGGCAGACCGGTTCGCCGAGCCGCCTGCTGCTCGACGTCGGCGGCTACCGCGCCGCCCGGCGCAAGGAGTTGGCCGCCGTCGCCAAGAACGCGGTGGAGAAGGTCAAGGAGCACGGCGAGCCCGTGCGCCTGGAGCCGATGTCCGCCTTCGAGCGCAAGTGCGTGCACGACGTGGTCAACGCGATGAGCGGCGTGGAGAGCGAATCCGAGGGCGTTGAGCCGAACCGCCGGATCGTGGTCCGGCCGGTGGCGGACTGACCCGGGTGGCTTCCGACGAGACGACGGCGGGTGCCGTGACCGGCCCGGGCGGCGCGCCGCCCGGGCCGTCGCCTGTCCACCCCGACCCTTCCGTCGACCCCGTCTTCTCCGCCGGCGAGGTCCCGGCCGATCCGTCGGTGCCGGCGGGGCCCGCCACCCCGGCGGACCCCACCTTCTCCGGCGAGCCCGGCCCGGAGCCGGTCGTCGCGGCGGACCCCGCCGCCGAGGTGACGCCGGCCTTCTTCAGTGAGCCCCCGCCACCGGGCGGGTCGGCGATGCCGGAGCCGGCCGCCCCGGTCGGTCCCGCCGACCCGGTGTTCGCCGAGCCGACCGCCGCCGCTGTGCCGCCTTCCGGTGACCGGAGCGTGGAGACGCGACAGTCCTTCGTGGACGGTGCGGACCGGTCCGCCGATGAGCAGCCGTCCCCGGTGGGGGCGACGTTGCCGCCCGAGTTGGCGGACGCCGCCCGTACCCTCTTCGGCGACCGGCTCGACCTGGCCGCCGCGTACGCCGAACTGCTGGCCACGGACGGGGTGGTGCGCGGCCTGATCGGCCCCCGCGAGACGCCTCGGCTCTGGGACCGCCACCTGCTCAACTGCGCGGCGGTGGCCGAGCGCATCCCGGAGGGGGCCAGCGTCATCGACGTCGGCTCCGGAGCGGGCCTGCCCGGTCTGGTGCTGGCCATCGCCCGCCCGGACCTCACGGTGACGCTGGTCGAGCCGCTCGCCCGGCGGACCTCCTTCCTGATCGAGGCGGTGCAGCACCTCGGGCTGACCCGATCGGTCCGGGTGTTCCGCGGGCGTGCCGAGGAAGCCGCCACGGGGTCGCGCGACCGGGAGCCGCTGAGCGCCGACATCGTCACCGCGCGTGCCGTGGCGGCGCTGGACCGGCTCGCCGCCTGGTGCCTTCCGCTGGCGGTGCCCGGCGGCCGGTTGGTGGCCCTCAAGGGCGCCTCCGCCGCCGAGGAGATCGCCGAGCACGCCGCGGCGGTGGCCCGGCTCGGTGGCGGCGAGCCGGAACTGCACCGGTGCGGAACCGGCGTGATCGATCCGCCCGCCACGGTGATCGAGGTGGTCCGCGAGCGGGTGGTCGGCCCGGCCAGGAAGAAGGGGCCGAAGCGCTCGCGGGGCGGCCGCCGCCGCGGCTCCCAGGGTCGGGACCGCTGACGCGGTAAGGCGTTCCGCGCGCCCACCCGGCCGTTGGACCGGGTGGGCGTGAGCTGACCGATCAGAACCCGACGTGGACCCGCTGCGCCCGTCGGCCGTAGGCTGGCCGCGCGTCGATAGTGTGGAGCGGCGGTGCCGGGCGGCACCCGAACCCGACCGTTCCCGCCGGGCCGGTGACGCCGCGCGGTGAGCGCGGGGGCCTGAATGACGGGGTGCGGACCGACCATCCGGAGCGGGCAGGGATGACAGGTGCATGACGACGGCAGGTACGACGATCGACGGGTGACCGGGCCTGGGGGGCAACCCTCTGCCACCGGCCCCGTTTCACGTGAAACCACCTACCAGGGCTGGCCGGCGAGCGGCGAGCCCGACGACCCGTCCACGCGTCCCCCGGACTGCGATCCGGTGGTGCGTCGGGAGGCGCCGTCGACGGGGGCCGTGCGGCCGGTCTCCTCCGTACCGGCGAACGTGCCGCTGGCCCGGGACCCGCACGACCCGAACGGCGGCCCCGGGAACGCGCCCGCCCCTCGTCCCGCTCCCGCACGCGGGAACGCGGCGGTCCCCGCGCGCTACGAACCGCAGCCTCCGGCGGTGGCCGTGCCGCAGCAGCCCACCCCGCAAGCCGCGCCGGACGTGGCCGCGGGCGTGACCGCCCCGGCCGACACGCCACCGGCCGCCGGCTACGACGACGAACCCCCCGCGAGCACGTACGTTTCACGTGAAACCCCGACGCGCGAAGAGGATGACCCACCGTTGGCTATGGAGGCTATGCGCGCCGTGCAGATCCTGAATCCCAGTGGCGAGGTCACCATGCCTCGTCCCGAACGGACCCGGGTGATGTGCGTCGCCAACCAGAAGGGCGGCGTGGGCAAGACCACGACCACGGTGAACCTGGCGGTGGCACTCGCCCTGCACGGCAACCGGGTGCTGGTGGTCGACCTCGACCCGCAGGGCAACGCCTCCACGGGGCTCAACGTGCCGCACCACACCGGGGTGCCGGACGTCTACGACTGCCTCATCGACAGCGTGCCGCTGGAGGAGGTGGCCCAGGCCGTCGAGGGCATCCCGAACCTCTGGTGCGTGCCGGCCACCATCGACCTGGCGGGCGCCGAGATCGAACTGGTCTCGGTGGTCGCCCGGGAGTCCCGGCTGGCCCGGGCCATCGCCGCGTACCCGGGGCACTTCGACTACGTCTTCATCGACTGCCCGCCGTCGCTCGGCCTGCTGACCGTCAACGCGTTGGTCGCCGCGCAGGAGGTGCTGATCCCCATTCAGTGCGAGTACTACGCGCTGGAGGGTCTCAACCAGCTGATCCAGAACATCAACCTGGTCCGGCAGCACCTCAACCCGAAGCTCGAAGTCTCCACCATCCTGCTCACCATGTACGACCGGCGCACCCGGTTGGCCGACGCCGTGGAGCAGGACGTCCGGAACCACTTCGGGGACAAGGTGCTCCAGGCCGTGATCCCCCGGAACGTACGAGTCTCCGAGGCGCCCAGCTACGGGCAGTCCGTGATGACCTACGATCCCGGTTCGCGGGGGGCCACGAGCTACTTCGAGGCCGCCCAGGAGATCGCCGAGCGAGGCGTCATGGAGCCGGTGAGCCGGAATGCGTAGTGCGGAGAAGTCGCTGGGAGGCGTCGCATGAAGAACCGTCCTCGCGGCGGACTGGGCCGGGGTCTCGGTGCCCTCATCCCCACCGGCCCCGCGCCGGGCAGTGCCCCGGCAGCCGCCGAAACCGAGAACGGTACGGCGGCAGCCGTCACGCCCGCCGGCGGTGCGGCGGCGGCCGTCACCGGAGCCGTCGGCGCCGGTGAGGTGAGCACCCCGGCCACCCCGGCCACCCCGGCCACCCCGGCCGCCCCGGCCGCGGAGCCGGAGCCGCAACTGAGCCCGGTCCCGGGTGCCCGCTTCGCCGAGATCCCGGTCGACAGCATCGTGCCGAACCCGAAGCAGCCCCGGCACGTCTTCGACGAGGAGGCGCTGGAGGAGCTGAAGACCTCGATCCAGGAGGTGGGTTTCCTCCAGCCGATCGTGGTCCGCCAGCTCGACAGCGAGAAGTACGAACTCGTCATGGGCGAGCGGCGCTGGCGTGCGGCCCAGGCGGTCGGCCGGGAGAGCATCCCCGCCATCGTCCGGGACACCAAGGACGACGCGATGCTCCGGGACGCCCTGCTGGAGAACATCCACCGGGCCAACCTCAACCCCCTCGAAGAGGCGGCCGCGTACCAGCAACTGCTGGAGGAGTTCGGCGCGACGCACGAGGAGCTGGCCCGCCGGATCGGCCGGAGCCGGCCGCAGATCTCCAACACCATCCGGCTGATGAACCTGCCCGCCCACGTGCAGCGCCGGGTCGCCGCCGGGGTGCTCTCCGCCGGCCACGCCCGTGCCCTGCTGAGCCTCGACGACGCCGACGCGCAGGAGCAGCTCGCCAAGCGCATCGTCGCCGAGGGCATCTCCGTACGCGCGACCGAGGAACTCGTCGCCCTGGCGCTCGCCGACGGCCCGGCGAAGACCCCGGCCGCGAAGCGCCGGCCGAAGGCGCACGCGCCCGCTCTGACGGACCTCGCCGACCGGCTCTCCGATCGCTTCGACACCCGGGTGAAGGTCGACATCGGCCGGAGCAAGGGGAAGATCACGATCGAGTTCGCGACGGTCGACGACCTGGAGCGGATCGTCGGGATCATCGGGGTGGGCCAGGAGGAGCAGCCCGCCGAGTGAGTACGGCCCTGTCGATCTCGGCCGCGTGGTCCCTGCGGGGGCGACGCGGCCGAGCCGTTTGGAGGGCTCGTCGGCCACTGCGGAACTCGTGGGCCGGTTGTTCCCCCGATGGTGCCCGGGTCGGCTGCTGCGGCCCAGTTGCGGAGACCCCGGGGACGCCAGCCGACGGCAGGGGCCGGGCGGGAGTCCTCGTTGGTGCTGCACCCCGCCGCGGTTCGCGGCGGGACGAGCGCTGCGCCTGGAGGCCCGCCTGGTGGTGCTGATGGGTTGTTGCGCGGGCTGCTTGCGGTGCGGCCGATGTTGATGCGGGGGCAGCGCGGGCGGCGCGTGTTTCACGTGAAACGGTGGTGGGAGGCGGGAACTCGGTTCCACGAAGAGGACATCCGGCCCCGGTCGTTCCCGCCGCTCCTCCACCGACGGTCGCACACGCTCGTCACCGCCGGTCGCACACTGGTCCGCGATTCCGGTCGTCGGGCACGTCGCCCGCTCATCGAAGAGCCCACTCCCGCCGGTCGCCACGAGGCGGGCGTCCCCATTCCGCCGGCTCCGTTTGTAACCGTCGTCTGCCCCGGGGCATTGGGCTCGGCCTGTGGTCGGCATTGCTCACTCCCAGGCCCGTCGCCTTCCTGTTGGCGGCGGTAAACCCTTGCGCGTCGGTATTCCTTGCCTTGGCGGCGGGTCTACCCGGCGCCGGCCTTCGTCCCGGCGCCGGCTTCGTCCTGGCGGCGCCTGGACGCACCCCTGCCGGTGGACCACCACTCGTCTCCTCCACCCGGTGACACCCGGCCCGCAGGCGCCGTTGCCCGGTGGCGAGCCTGCTCGCCGCCCTCGCCGAGGCGGCACGGCCGCCTCCCCGGCTGCACCGCCTCCCCGGCGGCATCGCGATCCGGCCCCGGCGGTGCCCCCGTGCGCCGGGGTGCCTCCCTGCGCCAGCGGTGCCCCCGCGGCGGCAGTGCCCCCTGCGCCGGCAAGCCTCCGTCCGACGGTCTCCGCCGGCGAGGGTCCGCCCGAGGGTTTCCGCCGGCGAGGGTCCGTCCGAGGTTCCGCCGGCGAGGGTCCGCCCGACGGTGTCCCGCCGGCGCTCGGTGTCCTCGCCCTGAGTCGGCAACCCGGGAGCCCTTTTGACGATGTCGTCTTTGCCGGTGCTCCCTCGCTCCGGTCGCCGTCGCCCCCTCCACTGCTCTCGGGAATCCCCTCTTGTCTTACAGACCTTCGTTGCGGGGGCTGTGTGACCTTCTGAAGCCGTGTGCCGCCGCCTTGGGTGCTGGGACCGGTCCGTTCCCCTCTGGAGCCGGCTCTGGGGCCCTGGACGGGCGCGACGGCCGCCTCCCATGTCACCGCGTGCATTTGGCCCCTCGTTGGCGGTCGCGATGACGTCCCGGTCCCTGAGTCAGCTCGCCGAAAGCCCGCTCCACCGCGTTCCGCCTCCAAGGAGTCCGGACCGTGAGCCGAGCCGGTGTGGCAAGCGCGGCAGACCGACGCATCGCAAGCGAGGCATCCGGTGCGCGCGCGAGGCGTCCCCGAGTCGCACGGCGCGCTACGGCCGGTCCGCCGCCTCGGGGCGATCCGGCTGCGCGTTTGATGAGCAGTAGAAGCATCTCGGTACCGGCGCCCCGGAGCGGCACGGCTGTGCCCAATGGCCGCGCGCCGCCGCATCTCTGTTTCACGTGAAACGCCGGGCATGCCGTCGCGTCGGCGAATGGACGCCTCCTGCACCTGGGCGACCTCCCCAGGAGCCCAACGGACCGACGGGACCGGATCGGCCGGCTGCTCGCTCGCGCGGGGCTGGGACCGTCGTCCGAGGCGGGTCGATCTCCTGGCTCGATCAACGGGAAGGCGACTGGGTGCAGCCGCCATCGGGGTGGCCCCAACCAGAGCGGTTCGAGAAGGCGGAGTCGAACGACCTTGAAGGTTCCGACCGGGCCGTATCCGGGCCACGAATGACTTCGCCTGACGGTGCCCGAGCGTTCCCACGACCCCACCGGAGGGGGAGCCGTTTCACGTGAAACAAGCGCCACCGCCGCCCTCCGATCCCTCCGGACGACCGCCTCAGGAAGAAGCCGGAGAACCGTGAAACAGGCCGGTGCGGATGGCCAGCTCGCTCGTTAGGAAGGAAGGACCGAGGCACCCCCGCAACCCCTGCACAACCGACCCGCGTTATCCACAGCGGTTTTCCACAGGCCCTCGCCGTTTCACGTGAAACACCGCGCGAAAACCCTTGCTGAGCAGTGGATGACGCGGTGTGGTGGCGATCGCAGCGCCCTGTGGACAACGTGGTGGACAACCCGTTGCGGATCGACGAGGAACGCTCGGCCTGCCGGTGGTCAGGTAGGGAGGACAGGCGTCGCCAACTCGGTTAGGGTCAGCCTCGTGCAGGACACCCCTCCCTCAGTCCCGGACTTCACCCAGTGGCCCTCCTTTCCCTTCGAGGGCGATCTCCGAGTCAAGCAGCTCGACGAGCCGGTACCGGTCGAGCCTCCCCGCCGCGGCGAGGGGGACCGGGAATGCACCGCTTGCAACGCGCCGGACGAGGCGTACATCTGGGTGGGTGAGCGATGGCGGGTCCGGGCGATGGACCGGCCCACGGGCCTCCCGATGGTGCTGATCCTGGAGTCCCGGTCGCACCTTGATCTCGGCGACCTGCCGAACCTGCTCGCCGCCGAGTTGGGCGTGATGACCGTGCGCCTCGAGCGGGCCATCCGCTCGCTGGACGGCGTGGCCCGGGTGCACGTCAACCGCTGGGGTGACGGGTCGGCGCACCTGCACATGTGGTTCCTGGCGCGGCCGTACGGGCGGCTGCAACTGCGGGGCACGTTCCTGTCCCTGTGGGACTCGATCCTGCCGCCGATCTCCGAGGCGCAGTGGCGGGAGAACCTGGCCATGGTGGCCGCCTGGCTCGCCGAGTTCGGTGGCCGTCCCCTGGCCGAGCCGCCCCGCATCCAGTGGCAGGCGCCGTCGAGCCTCACGGCGCAGGCGGCCGGCGAGGCGGCCGAGGAGCCCGAGGAGGAGACCGCCTCGGTGATCGAGGCGGCGGACGAGATCCCGGAGGCCGAAGCGGCGGAGGCGCCCGCGACCGACGAGCCGGCGAACGTGGACACACCCGAGAAGCCCGAGGAGCCGGCGAACGCGGGCACACCGGCGAAGGCCGGGTAGCCGACGAAGGCGAGGCCGCCGGAGAAGGCCGGGTCAGCCTGGCGTCAGGGGCGGCGGGCGGCGGCGCGGGTGACCAGAGTGCCGAGCGCCCGCCCGAAGTCCAGCCCGGCCGCCTGGACGGCCAGCGGCAGCAGCGAGGTCTCGGTCATCCCCGGGGAGACGTTGACCTCCAGCACGTGCGGCTGGCCCTCCGCGTCGACGATCAGGTCGACCCGGGAGAGGTCGCGCAGCCCGAGCGCGGTGTGCGCGGCGAGCGCCACCTCGGCCACCCGTTCGGTCGTCGCGGGGTCGAGCCGGGCCGGCGCATGCCAGGTGGTGCGGCCGGCGGTGTAGCGGGCCGCGTAGTCGTAGACGCCGTTGCGGGGCACGATCTCGACCGGCGGGAGCGCCTGCGGGCCCTCGCCCAGGTCGAGCACGGAGACCGCCACGTCCATCCCGGGCACGTAGCGCTCCACGAGCGCCGTCTGGTCGTACGCGAAACAGCCGACCATGGCGGCCGGCAGCGACGCGGCGTCCCGGACCACGGCGGCGCCCAGCCCGGAGCCGCCCTGCGCGGGCTTGACCATCAGCGGCAGGCCGAGCCGGTCGGCGATCCGGTCCAGAACGGCCACCGCGCCCAGTTCGGAGAAGCGGTCGTGCGGGAGCGCGACCCAGTCGGGCGTGGGGATGCCGGCCTCGCGCAGCACCGCCTTGGCGGAGGGCTTGTCCCAGGCGAGCCGGGACGCGCGGGCGTCGCAGCCGACGTAGGGCACGTCGCAGAGGTCGAGCACCCCGCGCAGCGAGCCGTCCTCGCCCGTGGCACCGTGCAGGGCGATCACCACGGCGTCCGGCGGGTCGGCGGCGAGGGCGGGCAGCAGCGCCACGTCGGCGTCCCGCAGTTCGGCCTCCACGCCGACGGCGCGAAGCGCGTCGAGCACCCGCCGGCCGGACCGGAGCGAGACGTCCCGCTCGTAGGAGAGTCCGCCGGCGAGCACCAGCACGTGCAGTTCCTCGGTGGTGGCGGGTCCGGTCACGGGAGTGTGTGCGGCAGGGCTGACGGCCATGCGGGAATCATGCCAAGTCGGGACCGGGCGCGTCCGACCCGCCCTGCCGGCGCCGCGGACCGGCGCCGCCGACCGCCCCGAAGACCTTGCGCATGGCGATCTCCTGCTCCATCACGCCGGCCAGCCGGCGGACGCCCTCCCGGATCCGCTCCGGGGCCGGGAAGGAGAAGTTGAGCCGCATGTTGCCGCTGCCGGTCCCGTCGGCGTAGAAGCCGGTGCCCGGCACGTACGCGACCCGGGCGGCGATCGCCCGCGGCATCATCGCCTTGGAGTCCAGGCCGTCGGGCAGGGTCGCCCAGATGAAGAGGCCGCCGGCCGGGTTGGTCCAGGTGGTGCCCTCCGGCATGAGGTCCGCGAGCGCGTCGAGCATGGCATCCCGGCGCTCCCGGTAGACCTCCCGGTAGACCTTGAGCTGCTGCCGCCAGGGCATGGTGCCGAGGTACGTCGAGACGGCGGCCTGCGCGTAGCCGCTGGGGCAGAGGATCTGCGCCTCGCTGGCGATGACCAGCTTGTCGCGGACGGCGTGTGGGGCGAGGATCCAGCCGACCCGCAGCCCGGGCGCGAACGTCTTGGAGAAGGTGCTCAGGTAGAAGACACCGTCGCGGCGCCGGGCCCGCAGGGGCGCGGGCGCCTCGCCCTCGAAACCGAGCTGACCGTACGGGTCGTCCTCCACCACCAGCAGCCCGGCACGCTCGCAGATGTCGAGCACCCGCTCGCGCCGCTCCTCGCTCAGCGTCACGCCGGTCGGGTTCTGGTAGGTCGGGATGGTGTAGAGGAATTTCACCCGCCGGCCCGCCCGGGCCAGGTCGGCGATGGCCGTCTCCAGCGCCTCCGGGATCAGCCCTTCGGAGTCCATCGGCACGTGCGCCACCTGGGCCTGGGCGGCCTGGAACACCCCGAGTGCGCCGACGTACGTCGGGCCCTCGGCGAGCACCACGTCCCCCGGGTCCAGGAAGAGGCGGGCCACCAGGTCGAGCGCCTGCTGGCCGCCGACGGTGACCACCACGTCCTCGGGCGAGGCGCCGCACGACGCGTCGATCCCGGAGAGCGCCATCACCTCGCAGATCCGCTCGCGCAGCTCCGGGGTGCCCTGGCCGATGCCGTACTGGAGGGTGGTGGCGCCGTGCTCGGCGCCGAGCCGGCCGAGCATCTCGCCGACCGCGTCGAGCGGCAGCGCCGCGATGTAGGGCGCCCCACCGGCGAGCGAGACCACCTCCGGCCGGCTGGCCACCGCGAAGAGTGCCCGGATCTCGGAGGCCGTCATCCCCCGGACCCGCCGGGCGTACCGGTCGGTGTAGTCGTCGAGCGTCGTGCCGGTCATGACATCACCTCGATCGGGTGTCGGCGGGGCTGCCGCCCCGTGTGGTACCCGCGATGCCGGCAACCATGGCGGCGCGCGGGACGCCGGTTGGTCGATCGTAGTCGCCGCCGTCCAGGACCGGGCCCACCATGTGGGTACGTCCACATCCCGGACCGGCCCGCTCCCCGGCTCGGGTGGGCGTTCGCGCGTCCACTCCCGTAGCGTCGGGTGGGGGCGTACGATCGCTCGTCGGGGGCAGGAAGGCGGCGGGTGACCGCGGTGGTCCCCGCTGGCGAGCCTATGGGTGGGGTGCTCATGTCGCGACGTCTGGTCAGTCTGACCCTGGACACGCTGGAGGACCTGCCCCGCTCCTGCCGGCAGTGCGTCTACTGGGAGCTGGACCCGGTCTCCGCCGAGCGCGCGTGCGCCGCCGGCGACCCGGGCCTGGAGAAGGAGGCCTGGGTCTCCCAGACGCTCCTGGAGTGGGGTTCCTGCGGCAAGCTCGCGTACGTCGACGGCATGCCCGCCGGTTTCGTCATGTACGCCCCGCCGGCGTACGTCCCGCGCTCGATGGCCTTTCCCACCTCGCCGGTCTCGGCGGACGCCGCCCTGCTCATGACGGCCCACGTGGTGCCCGCCTTCGCGGGCGGCGGCCTGGGCCGGATGCTCGTGCAGGGGGTGGCCCGGGATCTCACCAAGCGCGGCATCAAGGCGATCGAGGCGTTCGGCGACGCGAAGTTCGGCGACGACGGGGACGACCCGACCCGGGCCTGCCTCGCACCGGCCGACTTCTTCCTGTCGGTGGGCTTCAAGACGGTCCGCCCGCACCCGCGCTACCCGCGGCTGCGGCTGGAGTTGCGCACCGCGCTGAGCTGGAAGTCCGACGTCGAGTACGCGCTGGAGAAGCTGCTCGGGTCGATGAGCCCGGAGACGCTGCTCCGCCCGGTCCGGCCGGCCCCGGCCACCCGCTCGACCAGCTGACGGGCCCGGCGGGCTCAGTCCACCACCGTGCCGGCGGCCACCACCGCCCGCAGTTCGCTCACGTCGATCGAGCCGGTGGGCACGTCGCGCTCGATCGGGAAGTACATCCGCTGCACGGCGGCGACGATGGCCTCGACCACCCGGTCCCGGAACCGGGGGTCCACGAGCCGGCCCCGGTCGGCGGGCGAGGTCAGGTAGCCCACCTCGACGCGTACCGCCGGCATCCGGGTCAGCCGCAGCAGGTCCCACGCCTTGGCGTGGGTACGGCAGTCCCGCAGCCCGGTGCGGGCCACGATCTCCCGCTGCACCAGCCCAGCCAGTCGCTCCCCGGTGGCCGAGGTGACGCCGTTGTCGGTGCCGTAGTGGTAGGTGGCCACCCCGTCGGCCTCCGGGTTGGCGTGCCCGTCGGTGTGCAGCGAGATGAAGACGTCGGCGCCGAGGGAGTTGGCCAGTTGGGCGCGGTCCGCGTCCGGCAGGCAGGTCCGCGGGGACGGGCCCCGGGTGAGCTGCACCCGTACGCCGGCCGCGGCGAGCCGCCCCTCCAGGCGGCTGGCCAGGTCGTGCACGATGTCCGCCTCGGTCCAGCGCAGCGGGCCGTCGGGCACGACCACGCCCGGGTCGGTGCCGCCGTGCCCCGGGTCGATCACCACGGTCCGCCCGACCAGGGTGGGCCCGGCCTGCCGGATGGCGTCGGACTCGCGGAGCCACTGCGGCCGCCCGCCGACCACCTTGCGGCCGAGGCGGCGCAGCGCGTTGATGGTGTGTGGCCCGCACGCCCCGTCCGGTTTCAGCCCCATCTCCCGCTGGAACTGCGCGACGGCGCGGCTGGTGCGGACGCCGTAGATGGCGTCGGCGCGGCCCACGTCGTACCCCATCTCCAGGAGCCGTTCCTGGAGCGACCGGACGTCCTCGCCGATGAGCGGCTCGGGGACCGCGTGGTAGAGGGTGCGCGCGCCGAACCGCCAGCGGGCGGCGTCGAGCGCCTGCCAGGTCTCCGCGCCCACCCGCCCGTCCACGCTGAGGCCGCGGGACTGCTGGAACGCCCGGACCGCGCGTTCGGTCTCCGGGTCGAACTCGTCGCCCCCGCCGCCGGCCGGGAGCAGTTCCAGGCCGGTGAGTACGGTGCGGATCTCGGCCACGGCGGGTCCCCGGTCACCGGGTCGGATGGGACGCACGACGACCCCCTCTGCACGGACGCTGGCTGGCCGGACACCCCGACGGGGGTGCTTCCCGCCGCCGAACGCCTAACGGAGCGTACCGTGGCCGGTCACCGACCGGCCCGGGTTCGGGGCAGGTCAGGAAAGGCGGAACCCCCGTCACCCGGGGTCGGGTGGACGGGGGTTCCGGCGTGTCGGACGTCGGCTCAGAGCGCCGACTCGATGAGCTTGACCAGCTCGCCCTTCGGCTTGGCGCCGGCGATGGACTGCACCGGCTCGCCGTTCTTGAAGATGGTCAGGGTCGGCACGGACATCACCCGGTAGGTGCGCGCCGTCTCGGGGTTCTCGTCGATGTTGAGCTTGACGATGGTGACCTGGTCACCCATCTCGCCCGCGATCTCCTCCAGCAGCGGCGAGACCTTGCGGCACGGACCGCACCATTCCGCCCAGAAGTCGACCAGAACCGGCTTGTCGGACTTCAGCACGTCGCTCGCGAAGCTCGCGTCCGTGACCGCCTTGGTTGCTCCCACTATGAACCCTCCTCCGGAACCTTTTCGTGAATCTTTCAGCCTTGCAGGGTGGCGATGAAGCGCTCGGCGTCCAGGGCGGCGGCACACCCCGTGCCGGCCGCCGTGATCGCCTGCCGGTAGGTGTGGTCGACCACGTCACCGGCGGCGAAGACACCCGGAATGCTCGTCCGGGTGCTGGGCGCCTGCACCTTCACGTACCCCTCGTCGTCGAGTTCCACCTGGCCGCGGAACAGCTCACTGCGCGGGTCGTGGCCGATCGCGACGAAGACGCCGGTGACGTCGAGCACCTTGCTCTCGCCGGTGTGCACGTTGCGCAGCCGTACGCCGCTGACCTTGCCGTCCTCGCCGAGGATCTCCTCGATCACGCTGTTCCACTCGACCTTGATCTTGTCGTTGCCGAGGGCGCGGGCGGCCATGATCTTGCTGGCGCGGAACGAGTCGCGGCGGTGGATGATCGTCACCGACTCGGCGAACCGGGTGAGGAAGCTGGCCTCCTCCATCGCCGAGTCGCCGCCGCCGACCACCACGATGTGCTGGTTGCGGAAGAAGAAGCCGTCACAGGTGGCGCAGGACGACACGCCGTGGCCCAGGTACTCCTGCTCGCCCGGCACGCCCAGCGGGCGCCAGGCCGAGCCGGTGGAGAGGATGACGGCCTTGGCCCGGTAGGCGGTCTCGCCCACCCAGACGGTGCTGACGGCGTCGGAGCCGGTCTCGCCGGTGTCCTTGAGCTCGACCCGGGTCACGTCGTCGGTGAGGAACTCGGCGCCGAACCGCTCGGCCTGCTTGCGCATGTTGTCCATCAGCTCGGGGCCGAGGATGCCGTCCGCGAACCCGGGGAAGTTCTCCACCTCGGTGGTGGTCATCAGCGCGCCACCGGACTGCACGCCCTCGATGACCAGCGGGTTGAGGTTGGCGCGCGCGGCATAGACCGCCGCCGTGTAACCGGCCGGCCCGGAGCCGATGATGATCAGGTTGCGGACCTCGTCCACTGCCGTCTCCCGATGTGTGTGTTCGTCACCGGCGCGCACCGATGTCGATCCCGAGTGCCGACGGCTCAGCGGCGTCGGCGCCTGA
This sequence comes from Micromonospora sp. AP08, assembly GCF_008085935.1. Lineage (NCBI taxonomy): Bacteria > Bacillati > Actinomycetota > Actinomycetes > Micromonosporales > Micromonosporaceae > Micromonospora > Micromonospora sp. AP08. The sequence goes on along the minus strand of NZ_VSEZ01000009.1, from coordinate 188,673 downwards.
CTTGCAGAACGTCATCGTACGAAGCGGGGATTCCCGAGCCGGTCATCCGGTGGGTCACGTCACGTGGCGGGACACGCCGGGGTGACCGTGACCTCACCCTACCCGCGTGGTGAACCGGGTGTCCGCGCCGGATCCGGGAACCCCGCACTCGGGTCCGCTCACCCACGCCCACCGTGCGCCGCCCGCGTCCGTGAAGGTGACCACCAGCGCCGGGCTGCCCCGGAACCGGGCGTAGTCGACCAGGTCGACGGTGAGCGGGCCGGCGTTGTGCTCCCCGCCGATCGCGGACAGGCAGGAGGCCAGCGCCTCCGGGGCGGCGAGTCGGCCCAGCGTCGCGCCGGCACCGACCCGGTGCTCGTCCTCGCCCCCCGAGGTGTCCTCCTTGCCGCCGCCGAGCGAGGGCGAGGGCGCACCGAAGACGGCCAGCGGCTGGCTGAGCCCCTCGGGGGTGTAGTCGGTGCCGCTGTGCCGGGCCGGCCCGGTGGTGCGGAACGGCGCGGCGGCCAGCGGTGCGGCCTCGCGATCGGCCCGGCTTCCCGCGCTGTCGCCCGCCGCGGTGGTCCGGCCGGCGCCGGCGTCGACCAGGTGGCTGACGCCGAACCCGACCGCGGTCACCGAAGCGGCGGCCAGCGCGACCGGACCGGCGAGCCGGGCCCAGCGCCGCGAACGGCGCCCCGGTCCGGTGTTCCGGCCCGGCCGGCCCATCCCACCGGCCGCGTGGGTACCCCGGCTGGGCTGCGCGGGCACGGCGGCCTGGGAAGCGTCCGGGGTGGAGAACGGTCCGGCGCCCGCGAGCGCCGCGTCGATCCGGTCCGCCACGGTGGGCGGCAGCTCCGGTGCGGGCTCGGCGGCGCAGACGGCCAGGTCGGCGTGGACCAGCTCGACCGCCCGGGCCAGGGCGGCGTACGCCTCGGCCCAGGCCGGGTCCTGCTCGACCAGCCGGGCGACGGTGGCCTGCTCCGGGGTGCCGTCCAGCGCACCGCCGAGGTAGTCGGCGAGCAGGTCGTGGTCGACCTCGCTGAACTCCCGGGAAGTCACGTCTCCTCCTGGCTGGCGTCCCGCCGGGCCCACCCCGACGTGGATCCGACGCCCTCGGGCGGCCGCGGGTTCCCGCCGGTGACCGGGGGCACGTCCGCCGGCTCGTCGGAGCCGGTCCGCAGGTGCCCCAGGAGCACGGCCAGCCGGGCCCGCCCCCGCGCGCACCGGCTCTTCACCGTCCCCTCGGCGACCCCGAGCATGCGGGCGACCTCCGCCACCGGGTAACCCTGCACGTCCACGAGGACCAGCGCGGCGCGCTGCTCGGCCGGCAGCGCGGCGAGGGCCTGCCGGACCACCAGGGCGGTGTCGTGGTCCCGGGCCGGCGCGGCCGGCTCCACCCCGCCGGTGTGCCGGCCGGGCTCCCCGTCGGTGTGCACTCCGTCCGGCAGCGGGACCGTGGCGTGCGTCTGGCGCCGCCGGATCCGGTCCAGGCAGGCGTTGACCACGATCCGGTGCAGCCAGGTGGTGACGGCCGAGTCGCCCCGGAACCGGGCCGCGGCGCGGTGGGCCGACAGCAACGCGTCCTGGAGGGCGTCGGCCGCCTCCTCGCGGTCGCCGACCGTGCGCAGGGCCACCGCCCAGAGCCGGTCGCGGTGCCGGTGGAACAGCTCGGTGAAGGCGTCCCGGTCACCGGCCACGTGCGCCCGCAGCAGGTCGAGGTCGGACACCCCGGCCGGCGGGCCGTCCCCGGTCGCCGGCCCGGGCGTACGCCCACCGCGACCCGCCATCACCACGTCCGGCGGAGGCGGTGCACCGGGTGCGGCGAGCGGCTCACGAGCCCTGGACCGTGATTTCCTGGACGCCGAGCTTCCAGCCGCCGCCGCCGTCCTTCTCCGGCAGCTCGGTGATCCAGAAGAGGAGGTACTGGTACTTCTCCTCCGGGTTGAACCCGTCGAAGACCATCGTGGTGCCGTCGTGCTCCTCGAACGGCTGCCCGATTCGCTGCGTGTAGGCGGCGACGAGGTCCTTGTCGCCCTTCGAGGTGGACTGGAACTGGTCACTCTTGCCCGCGCGCAGCTCCGCGGAGGCGCCGGTGGACGACAGGGTGGCCTGGATCGCCTTGACCGTGTGCGGCGCGCCGAGGTCGATCCAGACCCCCATGCCCTTCTTGTAATGGCTGAAGTCCGCGGAGTTGTAGGTGTCGGTCTCCCAGCCCTTGTTGGGATCGCCGTCGATCACCTTCTCGACGTCGTTCAGCTCGTCGCGCTTGCGGCTGTCCGGGTCAATGATCCGGATGTCCTGGATCGTCAGCTTGCGGACCGGCGCGGCCGGTGCGCTGGTGCCGTTGCCGGCGGGAGCGGTGCTGGTCGGCTGCGCGACCGGCTCCTTGGTCTTGTCCTTGTCGTCGCCGCCGAGGGCGCTGATCCCGATGAGCAGCCCGACCAGGGCCACCGCCAGCAGGCCGGCGATGCCCAGGGCGACCTTGCGGCCGCCGGCCGCGGCCAGCGGCGAGGGCTCGTCCTCGGTGTCGGCGGTGAAGCGCAGCGGACCGGCCTGCTCCAGGAAGTGCTCGTCGGCGGGGATGTCGAGCCGGTTGAGCTCGGCCGACAGCACGTCCGACGAGGGCGGGGCGATCTCCGGATCGAGCAGGTCCATGGTGAGGTCGTCGAGGTACGCCGGCACCCCGGCCCGGACCTGGCGGGGCGCGGCGATGGCGCCGCCCGCGTCCCGGACCGCGTCGGGGAGGGCGGCGCGGCCGTGCCCGGCGGTGGCGCCGTGCAGCGGGGCCTCGCCGTGCGGCCAGTGCCCGGTCAGGGCGAAGTAGAGCACGCCGCCGACCGCCCGCAGGTCGTTCTCCTGGCTGTCCGCCCCGTCGGTACGCGCGTCGGCCAGGACCACGCGGGCGTCGTCGCTGATCATCACGGTGCCGGGGTGGACGTTGCCGTGCACCATGCCGGTGGCGTGGACGGCGGCGAGGGCGCTGGCGACCGCGCTGCCGATGGCGGTGGCCCGGGCCGGGTCCAGCGGACCGTCGGCGGCGACCAGCTCGCGCAGCGACTGGCCGTCCACCCACTCGCGGACCACGTAGGCCCGGTCGTCCTCGTCGATCGCGTCGTAGACGCCGACCAGGTTGGGGTGGATCACCCGGCTGGCGGCGACGGCCGCCTGGAGCATCTCGGTGGCGGAGTCGCCACCCGGATAGCGGAGAACCACCGCGACGGGACGGCGCAGCACCACGTCGACCCCGCGCCACACGAGCCGGCCCGCGCTGTCGTTGTTGATGTGCTCGACCAGCTCGTACCGCTCGGCAAGGACTTCACCGGCCGTGGGAGCACCGAAGGTCACGACCGGAGGAGAGGTCTCCTCCGCCTCCTGACCCTCGCCGACCTGGGTCACCCGTCCTCCCTCGGTGATCGTGTCGATCGATGGACCCGTGCTGCTGGGCATGTGGCTTCCCGCTCTGCCTTGGATGGAACCGGCAGACCGGTGTCGACGCCCACGTCGGCACCTGCCGTGCCCGTCGAGAGCGACCTTACCCGGGATGCCCGGTTCTCCGACATGTCATCTTCCCGCCGGAGCCGTTGGGACACCAGTGACCCCCGGGCATCGGCCGGGTAACGGCCGCGTCCGGCCAGGTCGCTGGGACATGCACGCCCAATCTAGAGGTTGACGGCAAGTAGTCGGCGCAGGGGCGACCGGTGTGGCGGCCGCCGGGACCGGGCGTGGGTTTCCCCTGCTCCGGCCTGGCCACCCTCAGCCGTACGGTTGGTTGTCCACAGGCCGAGAGGCCCATTGGGCGGCGGAACCCGGGGTTATCCACAGCCGTATCCCCAGGCTGGTGATCCTCGTTCACCGTCCGTCATCGGCGCCGGTCGAGGTCAGCGCCCGAGCCGGCGCCGGACCATCCCGACCACCTCGGTGATCTCGCCGATCCGCAGCGCCAGGGCCAGCCCGAGGTAGGTCACGCCGATCACCGCGCCACCGATCACCAGCTGGACGGCGGCGGCCAGCCAGCTCAGGTGCGCCGGGTCGCCGGGGAGCAGCTTCACCACCAGGAGGCCGACCAGGGCCGCGCCGAGCGCGGCGATCACCACCCGGCCCATGGTCCGCATGATCCCGCCCAGCCCGATCCGGCCCACCCGCGGCCGCAGCAGCAGCGCCGAGATGACCGCCGCGGCCACGTAGGAGATCGCGTTGCCGAGCATCATGCCGGCCGCCGCGAAGGTGGCCGAGAAGGCCAGGTAGAGACCGACCTGGAGGAGCACCCGGAGCGCCACCACCGGGATGTTGATCAGCGCCGGGGTGCGGGTGTCCGGCAGCGCGTAGAAGGCGAAGGTGAAGAGCTGGCTGATCGCGAAGGGCACCAGGCCGATCGCCGCCACCAGCAGCACGGTCGAGGTGGCCACGGCGTTGTCGCCGGTGAACGCGCCGTACCGGAAGACCACCACCGAGATCGGGCCGGCCAGCACCGCGTAGCAGACCGCGATCGGTGCGAGCACCGCGGTGACCATCCGGGTGCCCCGGGACAGGTCGGCGGTGACGTCGTGGAACCGGCCGTCGGCGGCGGCCGCGCTCATGCGCGGCATGAGCGCCGTGATGATCGAGACGGCGATGATGCCGTGCGCCATCATCAGCAGCAGGAACACGTTGTTGTAGATCAGCAGACCGGCGCTGTCCTCGCCCGCCGCCCGGGTGAGCAGGTTGACCACCACGAAGAGGCCGAGCTGGTTGACCGCGACGTAGCAGAACATCCAGGCGCCGAGCTGGGCCAGCTCGCGGAGCCCCAGCTCGCGGAAGTCGAAGCGCAGCTTCCACCGGAAGCCGACCTTGCGCAGCGCCGGCAGCAGGCCGGCCGCCTGGACCGCCACGCCGAGCAGGGCGCCCCCGCCGACCAGCAGGATCTGCCCCCAGCCCATGTCCTCCGGCCGGATCGCCTCCGCACCGTAGATCAGGATGTAGAGGCCGAAGGCGCCGATCACCACCAGGTTGTTGAGGATCGGCGCCCACATCGGGGCGGCGAAGTGCCCCCGGGTGTTCAGCACCGCGGCGATCAGCGCGCTCAGGCCGGTGAAGAACAGCATCGGCAGCATCAGGTACGACAGGTTGGTGACCAGGCCCGTGTAGTTCTGGTCCTTGCCGCTGGCGTAGAGCGCGGTGAGCACCGGCGCGCCGACCATCGCGATCAGCGCGGTGGCGGCCAGGGCGAGCACGGCCAGGGTGAGCAGCCGCTGGGCGTACGCCTCACCCCGGTCCGGGTCGGTCTTGCGGCGGCGGACCAGCACCGGGATCAGCACGCTGGTCAGCACGCCGCCGAGCAGGAACTCGTACACCTGGTTGGGCAGGAACTGGGCGGTGGTGAAGACGTTGCCGACCAGGTTGCCCAGCGCGGCGCCGACCATCAGGTTCCGGACGAAGCCGGTGCCCCGGCTGACCAGGCTGCCGATCGCCATCACCGCGCTGTTCGCCGCGGCGCTGGTCTCCGCGACCACCTCCTGCGGCGGCGCGGTCGCCTCGACACCCGGCTGGTTCAGCGGCTCCGCCGAGATGAAGGTGGCGCTGTCGTCCGGCGGCAGGCCGCCGCCGTGCGCGTTCGCGCTGCGGTAGAGCCCGCCGCTCATTTCCCAGCCTCCAAGGGGTACGTCGGAGCCGGGCCTAGCCGGCCCCGCCCAACCGAGACCTTAGTCAACCTCGGCCCGTTACCCGCGCCCGGCGCGGGAGATGCGGCCCCGGCCCGATAGGCTGGCCGTCCCATGTCCGAAGTCTCCGCCTCCCATGCCGCCGAACGCCGCGAGCTGACCGCCGCGCAGCGCAACGCCGTCGCCGAACTGCTCCGCGTCTCGCCCGTCGCCGACGAGCTGGGCCGGCGTTTCACCCAGGCCGGTCACGAACTGCACCTGGTGGGCGGTTCGGTCCGGGACGCCCTGCTCGGCCGCCTCGGTGACGACCTGGACTTCTGCACCGACGCCCACCCGGACGAGACCATCCGGCTCATTCGGGGCTGGGCCGAGTCGATCTGGGAGACCGGGCGGGAGTTCGGCACCATCGGCTGCCAGCGCGACGGGCTCCGGCTGGAGATCACCACCTTCCGCGCGGAGGCGTACGACCAGGTCAGCCGGAACCCGATCGTCGAGTACGGGACCAACCTGGTCGACGACCTGAAGCGCCGGGACTTCACCGTCAACGCGATGGCGGTCAGCCTTCCCGACCACCGGTTCACCGACCCGTACGGCGGCCTGGCCGACCTGGCCGCGAAGATCATCCGTACTCCCGGCACGCCGCAGGAGTCGTTCCGGGACGACCCCCTGCGGATGCTGCGCGCGGCCCGGTTCGCCGCCCAACTCCGTTTCACGGTCCACCCCGACGTCGGCGAGGCGATGGCCCGGATGGCTGCCGACCTGGACCGGATCACCGCCGAGCGGATCCGGGACGAGTTCACGAAGCTGCTCTGCGGCGCCGACCCGATCACCGGGCTGCGGCTGCTGGTCGACACCGGGCTGGCCGACCGCTTCCTGCCGGAGCTGACCGGGCTGAAGCTGGAGATCGACGAGCACGCCCAGCACAAGGACGTCTACGAGCACACGCTGACCGTGGTCAGCAACGCCATGTCGATGGAGGAGGACGGCTGCGACTTCGTGCTGCGGATGGCCGCGCTGATGCACGACGTCGGCAAGCCGGCCACCAAGGCGGTCGGCCCGGACGGCCGGGTCAGCTTCCACCACCACGAGGTGGTCGGGGCCCGGCTGACCAAGGCGCGGATGAAGGCGCTGCGCTACCCCAAGGACGTGACCTCGCAGGTGGTCAAGCTGGTCGCCCTGCACCTGCGCTTCTACGGCTACGGCCGGGGCGAGTGGACCGACTCGGCGGTGCGCCGCTACGTCACCGACGCCGGTGACCTGCTGTCGCGCCTGCACAAGCTGACCCGCTCCGACTGCACGACCCGCAACCGGCGCAAGGCGTCGCAGCTCGCCGCCGACTACGACGCGCTGGAGGAGCGGATCGCCCGGCTCGCCGCCGCGGAGGACCTGGCCCGGGTCCGTCCCGACCTCGACGGCAACGCGATCATGGAGCTGCTCGGCGTGCCGCCGGGCCCGATCGTCGGGCGGGCCTGGCAGCACCTCAAGGAGTTGCGGCTGGAACGCGGCCCGCTGGAGCGGGACGAGGCCGAGGCCGAGCTGCTGCGCTGGGCCCGGGAGCAGGGCGTCGTCGGCTGACGACGATACGCCGGCGTGTCGACCGAACGGTTGACGCGCCACGGTCGATGTCTCCCGCATGATGTTGGTCATCACCGGCCTCCCGATTCGAGGGTGAGGCTGTTCTGATCGCATCCGCCCGTCCCGTCCGGACGGTCGCTGGAAACGGGGAGAACACTTCGTGACACGCCACGGCGCGCTGCGCCGATCTGCGCTGGTGGGGCTCGCCCTCACCTCGGCAACCTCGATCTTCTGTGCCGCCACCGGCGGCCCCGCCCTGGCCGACCCGACCGGCCCGTCGCGGGCCGGGGTCCGGGGCGCCGGCACCGCGGATGCGGTGCCGGACCGCTACATCGTCGTGCTCAAGGACGGCAAGGCCACCCCCGCCGAGGTGCGGGCCAGCGCCTCGGCGCTCACCGACGAGCACGGCGGGTCGGTCCGCCGGGTGTTCAGCAAGGCACTGCACGGCTACTCGGCCAGCATGAACCGCCGGCAGGCGGAGAAGCTCGCGGCCGACCCCGACGTCGCGTACGTCCAGCCGGTCCAGCGCTGGTCGGCCACCGGCAGCCAGAGCGGCACGCCGTCCTGGGGCCTGGACCGGATCGACCAGACCACGGCGAAGGCCGACGGCGTCTACACCTACCCGGCCACCGGGGCCGGGGTGACCGCGTACGTCATCGACACCGGCATCGACATCGACCACCAGGACTTCGGCGGGCGGGCAAGCTACGGCTACGACGCCGTGGAGCAGGACAACGTCGCGCAGGACTGCGACGGCCACGGCACGCACGTCGCCGGCACCATCGGCGGCACGAAGTACGGCGTGGCCAAGGACGTCAAGATCGTCGGCGTACGGGTGCTGGACTGCGAGGGCAGTGGCACCACCGAGCAGGTGCTGGCCGGCATCGACTGGGTCACCGCGAACGCCGTCAAGCCGGCCGTGGCGAACATGAGCCTCGGCTTCGGCGGCACCGACCAGGCCGTCAACGACGCGGTCAACCGCTCCATCTCGGCCGGCATCACGTACGCCGTGGCGGCCGGTAACAACATGCAGGACGCCTGCGGTGTCTCCCCGGCGAACGTGCCGGCGGCCATCACGGTGGGCGCCACGGACAGCGTCGACTTCCGGGCCTGGTTCTCCAACTACGGCCGCTGCCTGGACACCTTCGCGCCGGGCACCGGCATCGTCTCCGCCGCCATGGGCACCACCAGTGGCTCGGTGGCGATGAACGGCACCTCGATGGCCTCCCCGCACGTGGCGGGCGCCGCCGCGGTGCTGCTGGAGGCGCACCCGACCTGGACCCCGCAGCAGGTGCGCGACTCCATCGTGACCACCGGCGTCGGCGGCGCGGTGCACGACACGATGGGTTCGCTGGACCGGCTCCTGCACGTCGGCGCGGTCCCGACCGCCCGCGCCTCGTACGGCCTGAAGGCGCGGGTCAACGGCCGCTACGTGACCGCGGAGACCGCGGGCACCAAGCCGCTGATCGCCCGGGGCACCACCGTCGGGGCGTGGGAGAAGTACGACGTGGTCGACGCCGGCAGCGGCCTGGTCGGGCTGCGCGCCCGGGTCAACAACAAGTTCGTGACGGCGGAGAGCGCGGGGGCGAAGCCGCTGATCGCCCGGTCCGCCTCGATCGGCGCCTGGGAGAAGTTCCAGATCGTCGACAACACCGACGGCACGATCAGCCTGAAGGCGGCCATCAACGGCCGGTACGTCACCGCGCCGAGCACCACCTCGCCGCTGATCGCCAGCAAGACCGCGATCGGCACGGCCGAGAAGTTCGACTTCGACGCGGCGGCTCCCGTGGTCGGCATCAAGTCGCTGGCCAGCGGGAAGTTCGTCACCGCGGAGAGCGGCGGCAGCCAGCCGCTGATCGCCCGGTCCGCCACCGTCGGGGCCTGGGAGAAGTTCGAGATCGTCAACGTCGGTGACGGCTACGGCTCGATCGGCCTGAAGGCACTGGTCAACGGCAAGTTCGTGGCTGCGGAGAGCGCGGGGGCGAAGCCGCTGATCGCCCGGTCCGCCTCGATCGGCCCGTGGGAGACGTTCGACTTCCTCGACTACAACCCGGACGGCTCGATCTACCTGCGGGCGGCCATCGACGGGCAGGCGGTCACCGCCGGCAGCACCGGCACCAGCCAGCTCATCTCCAGCCGTACCGTCGACTGGAACAGCGAGACCCTGGGTCTCGGCATCGGCGAGAAGTTCGTCGTCGCGGTCATCTGACCGGCCACACCACGGCGCCCGCCGGAGTTCCCCGGGAGGGGGATCCGGCGGGCGCCGTCGTTCTGTCCCGGATCAGTGCTCCACGGTGCTGCCGTCCGCCGCGGTCCGGCCGTTGCCGCCGCCGCCGGCCGCGCCGCCCAGCTTGGCGAGCAGCCCGGCCAGGTCGATGCCGGTGAGGTCGCTGCCGAGCTGGAGGCCCTGCGCCACATTGCCGGCGACCGACTTCGTCAGCGACGAGGCGCCGTCGGTGGAGATGACGGTCATCTTGTCGATCGCGCCGATCGGGGCGCTGGCCGCCTCGACCACCTGCGGCAGCACCTTGACCAGCAGGTCCAGCACCGCGGCCTCGCCGTACGCCGCGAACGCCTCGGCCTTGCGGGCCATCGCGTCGGCCTCGGCCTGACCCCTGGCCAGGATGGCCGCGGCCTCGGCCTGGCCCTCGCGCTCGACCGCCTCGGCGATCGCGGACCGCCGGCGCTGCTCGGCCTCACCCTCCTTGGCGCCCTCGATGGCGTTCGCCTCGGCCAGCGCGGCCCGCCGGGCCCGCTCGCCCTCACCGGTGAGGCGGGCCTGCTCGGCGGCGGCCTGGGCGGCGGCGATGGTGGCCTGCCGCTGCGCGTCCGCGTTGAGCACCGCCGCGTTGCGGGCCGCCTCGGCCTCCTGCTCGACCTTGTAGCGGGCCGCGTCGGCCGGCTTGCGCACCTCGGTGTCGAGCTGGCGCTGCTTCAGCTCGGCGTTGCGCTCGGCGACCTTCTGCTGCTCGGAGAGGATGGCCTGGTCCCGCTCGGCCTGGGCCAGCGGGCCGGCCGCCGCCGACTTCGCCTTGGCCGCGTCGATCTCGGCCTGGATGGCGGCCTGCTTGAGCGACAGGTTCCGGTTCGCCTCGGCGATCGCCTCCTCGGCGAGCAGCCGCTCCTGCTCGGCCTGCTGCCGGGCCCGCGCCTCGGCGATGGCCGCGTCCTTGAGCACCCGGGCCGCCTCGGGCCGGCCGAGGTCGGACAGGTAGGACCCCTCGGCCAGGATGTCCTGGAGCTGGAAGGTGTCGAGCACCAGGCCCTGGTTGGTCATCGAGTGCTCGGCCTCCTCGGCGACCGCGCTGGCGAACGCGGCCCGGTCCCGGATGACCTCCTCGACGGTGAGCCGGCCGACGATCGAGCGCAGGGCGCCGGCCAGCACCTCCCGGGTGAAGTCCTCGATCTCGTCCTGCTGGTGCAGGAACCGCTGGGCGGCCGCGCGGATGGCGTCCTCGGTGCCGCCGACCTTGACGATGGCGACGCCGTGCAGGTCGGTGCGGATGCCCTGCTTGCTGACGGCGCCCTTGATGCCGACGTCGATGCGCCGGCTGGACAGGTCGAGGGACTGGAGCTTCTGCACCACCGGGAGCACGAAGACCGACGCGCCGAGCACGACCTTCTGCCCCGACATGTCGGTGGAGCGTCCGCCGTCGGCGGTCTGGGTGGTCCGGCCCTTGCGGCCGGTGACGATGAACGCCTCGTTCGGGCCGGCCACCTTGATCCGGGAGAGCACGAAGAGGACGAGGACGACGGCGAGGAGGACCGCGCCGCCGACAGCGACGAGCAGGGGCATGGGAGTTCCCGTCTGTGCTGGGGGGAATCAGTAGGTCTCGACGTGCACGCTGGTCTCGCTGAGCGCTTCGACCACGAAGATCCGGGCGCCTACCGGGATGGGATGGTCGGCGCGGGCGTTGAGTTTGACCGGCTGGCCGGCGAGGCGGACCCGGACCTCGCCGTAGCCGCCGGCGGGGACCGGGGTCACCACCAGGCCGATCGCGCCGACCAGGTGGTCCCGGGTCGGCGTGGCGTCCGTGCGCATGTTCCGGGCCGCGCGGCTGAGCCGGGCCGCCAGCCAGCCGGTGGGCGCGGCGGCGAGCGCGCCGCCGGCCACCGCCGCCGCGATCATTCCGGGGGTACGCCCACCGAGCAGCTCGTTGACGATCGCGGCGCCGAAGCCGAACGCCCCGGTGAACCCGGCGACCGCCTCCAGCGACACCGGCCCCTCGACGTCCGGATGGCCGAGGTGGAGCACGCTCGACCCGAGCAGGGCGAGCGTCAGCACGCCGACCCCGGCCCCGCCGATGATCAGGAAGATGAGCGTCCCCGTGGCCACGACCTGCACGGTATCGACGTCGCGCAACATCAACGACCGCCCGAACGGTCAGCGGGGAGCGACACTCACCTCAAGGTCGACCAGCTGCTTCGGCAGCGGCTGACGGACCATTTCCCGGCCGGACGTGTCGGCGAGCACGAAGTCGCGTGACCCGTGCGGCCGCCGGTAGAGCAGCCGGTCGTCGGTGACCCAGACGACGTCGGCGGTGGGCAGCGGGTTCACCACCCGGCCGGTCGCCGTCTCGACCAGGAGCGGCTCCTCCTGCCCCTGGACGACCACGAGCCTGCCGTCCGGCGACCAGGCCCACGGGCCGGCCGGATCGCCGGGCACGGGGAGCAGCCTGGTGGGCCGGCCGTCGTCGGCGGAGAAGAGCTGCACTCCCCGCCGCTCGTCCCGGACAGCCTCGTTGTGGACGCCCCCACCCGTCTGCGGCAGCGCGACCTCCCGGGCGTCCCGCACCCAGGTGAAGTCGCAGTAGTCGGTGCAGAAGTACGCCCGCCGATCCACCCGGTAGGTGTGCTTCGTGCCGTCCATCTCCAGCACGATGAAGCCCTCGTGGTCGAGCTGGGTCGTGGTGAACAGCAGCCGCCGTCCGTCCGGCGACCAGCGCGGCACGGAGAGCGCCCGACCCACCTCGTACCAGCGGGTCTTTCCGCTGGCCAGGTCGAACAGGCCGATCTCCCGGGGGCGATCGTCGTCCCGCACCGCGACGAGGGATCCGGTCGGTGCCGGGAAGATGCCGTCGTAGCGGTCGGTGCTGAAGTATCGACCCCGTTTCCGGTCGAGCAGGACCCCGTTGCCGGAGCCACCGGTGCCCTGCGCCCGGGTCACCACCCAGTCGCCGGGCAGCACCAGTGGTTTCCCGGCCCAGTCCGCACCAGGCGTGGGCCGCATCGCCGGGGACGGAACAGCGGTCACCGGTGGCGTCGTCGGTGGCGGGGTGGGCCGGGGCCGGAACAGCACGAACGGCAGGGTGACGGCGACGACCGCGACCAGCGCGGCACCGGCCGCGGCCACCCGCCGCCGGCGGCGCAGCCGGCGACCCCGACCGAGCGCCCGGACGGCCAGGTCCGGCGCGGGGCCGGCGTGGTCCGCGAGCTCGCGTACGGCCGCCCGGAGGGTCTCGTCCAGCGACGTGCTCATCGGGTCACCTCCGCTCGACTGGTCCGCTCGTCCAGCCCCGGCACCAGCTGGCGGAGCTTGGCCAGCGCCTTGGCGCTCTGGCTGGCCACCGTGCCGGTCCGGCAGCCGAGCAGCGCGGCGGTCTGTTCGACGCTCAGGTCCTCCAGGTAGCGCAGGGTCAGCACGGCCCGCTGCCGGGGCGGCAGTGCCCGCAGCGCGTCCCGGAGCAGCAGCCGCAGGTCGCTGTCGTCCTCACCGGTCACCGCCCGCTCCGGCAGCTCCGCCAGCGGCACCTCCGGGCGCCGCGCCCGACGCCGCCAGCCGGAGACCTGGTCGTGGTAGAGGATCCGTTTCACGTACGGCTCGGCGTCGCCGCGGATGCGGGGCCAGCGGGCGTACGCCTTGGCCAGCGCGTTCTGGAGCAGGTCCTCCGCCGCGTGCTGGTTCCCGGCGAGCGCGTACGCGACGCGCAGCAGGGCCGCTCCCCGTTCGTTGACGAACGCGGTGAACTCCCCGTCGACCTCTGCCACCACCCACCTCCATACCGGAGACGCGGTCCGGCGGCGGAAGTTTGCCTCATTGACGAAAGAAGGTGGGCCCGGTGAGCCGTCACGTCGGGGCGTGACGAACTGTTCACAGTGTGTCGCACGTCGGGACCACCGATCGGGACGAGGACGGAGACCAGGAATGTCGTCGGACACCCGCACCACCGCCGGAATCCTGCTGATCACTGTCGTCGCGGTCGCCTACGGCGGGCTGAGCCTCCTCCTCCACCTGGCCCGACGCCGGCCCGGCTACCTGGACAACCCGGTCCGGCGGGGGCTGTGGACGGCCGGCCACGCGCACGCCGGCGTCCTCGTGCTGCTGGCCCTGGTCGCCCTGCCCTACATCGACCAGACGGAGGCGTCCGACGGGATGCGTACGCTGATCCGGACGCTGCTGGTCGCGGCGCCGGTGCTGATGCCGGCGGGCTTCTTCCTCTCGGTGCCCCGGCCCGGTGACACCCGGCCCAACCGGCTCATCTGGCTGACCGTCGCCGGCGGGGTGAGCCTGGTCCTCGGCGCCGTGCTGCTCGGGGTCGCGCTGCTGTGACCGGCCGTGCCGGCGGCCCACGTTCCCCCGAACCGCGGTGGTGGCGGTCCTGGCTCCGGGCGGGACAATGGGTGACATGCGTTGGACCGTGCTCGACTCGCCGATCGGGGAGTTCTCCGTCGGCACCGACGCCGACGCCGTCCGCGGGGCGCACTTCGGCCGGGTGACGTCGGCGACCGACGAGCCCGGCGACGAGGTCGCCCGGCTGGCGGTGGCCGAGCTGCGGGCGTACTTCGCCGGTGAGCTGACCGGGTTCACCGTGCCGGTGGTGGCGCCGCGTGGCTCGGAGTTCGAGCGCGCGGTGTGGCGGGAGATGACCCGGATTCCCTACGGGGAGACGAAGACCTACGGCGAGGTGGCGAAGGCGGTCGGCGATCCGGGGGCGGCCCGGGCGGTCGGGGTGGCCTGCAACCGCAACCCGATACCCGTGATCGTGCCCTGCCACCGGATCGTCGGGGCGGGCGGCAAGCTGGTGGGCTTCGGCGGCGGGCTGCCGCGCAAGGTGACCCTGCTGGAGTTGGAGGCCGCCGTGGCGCTGCGGCACGCCTGGTCCTGACGTACACCGAAAAGGAAGGCCGGGTCCGTGCGGACCCGGCCTTCCCCTCGTTGCTCAGCGCGTCAGCGCTCGACCTCGCCGGCGATGAACGCCTCGACGGCGGCGTGCGCGTCGTGGTCGGCGTACTGCTTCGGCGGGGACTTCATGAAGTACGAGGACGCCGAGAGGATCGGGCCACCGATCTTCCGGTCCAGCGCGATCTTCGCGGCCCGGACGGCGTCGATGATGACACCGGCCGAGTTCGGGGAGTCCCACACCTCGAGCTTGAGCTCGGCGTTGAGCGGGGTGTCACCGAAGGAGCGGCCCTCCAGGCGGATGTAGGCCCACTTGCGGTCGTCGAGCCACGGCACGTGGTCCGACGGGCCGATGTGCACGTCGCTCTTCTGCATCTCGTGCGGGATCTGGGAGGTCACCGACTGGGTCTTCGAGATCTTCTTCGAGACCAGGCGGTTGCGCTCCAGCATGTTCATGAAGTCCATGTTGCCGCCGAAGTTGAGCTGGTACGTGCGCAGCAGCTCGACCCCGCGGTCCTCGAAGAGCTTCGCCAGGGCGCGGTGCACGATGGTGGCGCCGACCTGGCTCTTGATGTCGTCACCGACGATCGGCAGGCCCGCGTCCTCGAACTTCTTGGCCCACTCCGGGTCGGAGGCGATGAAGACCGGCAGGGCGTTCACGAACGCGCAGCCCGCGTCGATCGCGGCCTGGGCGTAGAACTTGTCGGCCTGCTCGGAGCCCACCGGCAGGTAGGAGACGACCACGTCGACCTGCGCGTCGCGCAGCGCCTGGGCCACGTCGACCGGCTCGGCGTCCGACTCCTCGATGATCTCGCGGTAGTACTGGCCCAGACCGTCGAAGGTCGGGCCGCGCTGCACGGTGACGCCGGTCGGCGGCACGTCGCACAGCTTGATGGTGTTGTTTTCGCTGGCCACGATGGCCTCGGCGAGGTCCATGCCCACCTTCTTGGCGTCCACGTCGAACGCCGCGACGAACTTCACGTCGGAGACGTGGTAGTCGCCGAAGGTGACGTGCATGAGACCCGGGACGCGGTCGTTCGGGTCGGCGTTCCGGTAGTACTCCACGCCCTGCACGAGGGACGAGGCGCAGTTACCCACACCGACGATGGCGACGCGGACGGAGCCCATAACGTCTGCCTCCTTCTTCTTCATCACGGCCGCTTCGTCCTGGACTCTCCAGGCGGGGGCGGGCTGTCGTTTTCTCCTCGGCCGCCGGTCGTCCCGGGTTGGGGGACCGTCGGGGCTCGGCCGGAGCGCTCGTTGGCGATGAGCTCCTCCAGCCAGCGGACCTCGCGCTCACAGGCGTCGAGCCCGTGGCGTTGCAGTTCCAGGGTGTACGCGTCGAGCCGCTCGGCTGCCCGGCCGAGCACGTCACGAAGGCCTTCGCGACGCTCCTCGATCTTCCGGCGACGACCTTCCAGGATCCGGAGCCGGGTGGCCTGGTCGGTCCGGGCGAAGAACGCGAAGTGCACGCCGAAGCCCGTGTCGTCGTACGTCTCGGGTCCAGCCTGCGCTATGAGCTGGGCGAAGCGTTCCTTGCCCTCCGCGGTAATGGTGTAGACCACCCGACCGCGTCGGCTGGTCAGCGCGGGAACCTCCTCGGCGGTCGCGGGTGTCTCGGCGGCTTCGGTGATCCATCCGGCCGCCTGCAGCCGGCGCAGGGTCGGGTAGAGCGAGCCGTAGCTGATCGCCGCCCGGATCGCGCCGAGCTTGGCGGTCAACTCCTTGCGCAGCTCGTAGCCGTGCATCGGAGCTTCCTGCAGGAGGCCCAGGATGGCGAGTTCGAGCACGGCCATCCCTTCTTACCCCCGGCGCGGAGTGGTAACCGCCGCGATGTATCGAACCGATACATCGCACGTTAGCGGAGTCTCATGATCAGGGCAAACCCCCGATTACGAGGTTCTGTCGTCACGGATCGTGACGGTGGTCGCCTCGCCCCGCCGGACCGCGTACCCTTTCCCGCATGCGTACGCAGCGCCAGGTCGTCGACTACTCGCTCCAGAAGCGAGCGGTGCTGCGTGAACTCCTCGCCGGGCGGATCGGCACGTACGACGTCTGCGACGCCTCGCCGTACCTGAAGAACGCCGCCCGCTTCCACGGCGAGCCCACCGACCAGCGCTGCCCGATCTGCCGCAGTGAGAACCTCATCCACGTCCACTACATTTACGGCGACGAACTCAAGCAGTCGGCCGGCCAGGCGCGGACCCGGGCGGAGTTGCCCGTCCTGGCCATGACCCTGCGTGAGTTCCAGGTGTTCGTGGTGGAGGTGTGCCCCGGCTGTGACTGGAACCATCTCGTCGAGCAGTTCCTGCTCGGCCGGGACGGTCTGGCCGGCGGCACGGACGACGCGGCGGAGCAGGAGACCGCGAGCGGCTCCACCCCTCGGCGAAGGCGAGAGGCCCAACGGTGAACCCGGCTGTCCCGATCGATCCCGACCCGATCCCTGGGCGGGACGAGCGACAGCTGCTAGGTCCGAATGGTCCGAATAGGTCGGATTTGACGCCTGCGCCCCGGCACGCCCGGGGTGTAGCGTCTCGTGTTCCATCTCACGGCAACCCGGTGGCGGCGCGTCCGCGCCCCACCGCGACCGGCAGGGTGTGAGGAATGAACTACGGCGATCCCAGTTCTTCGCGTGGGCGGGCCCAGACCCCGGGCCCGAACGGCGACCCGCACGGGAACGGTTGGTCCTCCGGGTCCGAGGGCGCTGCCTCGGCCCGGGCCTCCGTGACGCCGCGCGGCTCCGCGTCCGGTGGCCGGGCCTCGGTCGGCGGCGCGGCCCCGGCACCCCGCGGCGCCGCGGGCTCGGCCTCCGTGGGCCGGGCCGGCGCGGGCCGGGCCTCGGTGCCGGTGTCGCCGGCGCCGGGCGGCGCCCAGGGCCGGGCCGGCGCCGGGCGGGCCTCCGTGCCGGTGTCGCCGGCCGGCCCCGCCGGGCGGGCCTCGGTCGGCGCGGCGAGCGTGGGCGGTGCCGGGCGGGCGAGCGTCGGCTCGGCGGCCGTGGGCGGCCGGGCCGCGGTGGCCCGCGCCGGCGTTCCCGGGATGGCCGGTGGCGGCCCCGGTGGGCCGGGCGGACCGACCGGCCCCGGCCGGGGTGGTCGCGGCGGGCGCGGGAACGACCCGGCGGCGGCCGCCCGCGCGAAGAAGCGCCGGCGGATCAACATGCTGATCGCCGGGTTCGCCGTGTTCGTCATGCTCGCCGGGATGGGCGTGGTCGGCTTCACCTGGTACTCGCAGAAGGTGCTGCTGCCCGAGGACACCATCCCGCCGCTGTCGACCACCATCTACGACCGCACCGGCAAGACCACCATCGCCAAGGTCGGTGACCAGAACCGGCAGCTCGTCACCATCGACCAGATCCCGGAGTGGGTGCAGCACGCCGTCGCCGCGGCGGAGGACCGGAACTTCTACCGGCACTCGGGTGTGGACTACAAGGGCATCGCCCGGGCCGCCTGGAACAACATCAGCGGCGGCGACAAGCAGGGCGCCTCGACGATCACCCAGCAGTACGCCCGCAACGCGTTCGACAACCTGAACCAGGACACGTACGGCCGCAAGGTGAAGGAGGCGATCCTCGCCTCCAAGCTGAACGACAAGTACGACAAGCGCACGATCATGCAGCACTACCTGAACGTGATCTACTTCGGCCGCGGCGCGTACGGCATCCAGGCGGCGGCGCAGACGTACTTCAAGAAGGACGTCTCCAAGCTGACGGTGGCGGAGGCGGCCGTGCTCGCCGCGCTCATCAAGCAGCCCGAGCCGAGCGCGACGCACCAGGGCTACGACCCGGCCATCAACCAGCAGGCCGCGCTGGACCGGTGGAACTACGTCATCAACGGCATGATCACCGAGAAGTGGCTCGACGCGCCGAACATGCCGCCACACCCCACTGAGTACCCGACCAAGTCACTCCAGAAGCCCACGAAGAACAACGGCGGCGGCTTCGGCATCGACACCCCGTACGGCAACGTGGTCAACTACGTCGCGCAGGAGATGCGCGAGATGAACCTCTGCACCGACAAGGAGGCCGAGGTCACGCTGGACATGCCGCTCTGCTCGAAGGCGCTGAGCCGGGGCGGCTACCGCGTCACCACGACCATCGACACGAAGATCCAGGCGGCGGCGATCGAGGCGGCGCAGCCGACCAAGAAGGGCTCCGAGCTCTACGACCAGCCGAAGAATCTGATGGCCGCCGTGGTGTCGATCGACCCGAGCAATGGCGAGGTGCGCGCCTACTACGGCGGCGACAACGGCACCGGCACCGACTACGCCGGCAAGAACAACGACAACGGCGTGATCAGCGGCGGACATTCGCCGGGTTCAAGTTTCAAGATCTACACCCTCGCGGCCGCCCTCAAGGAGGGCATCTCCATCAAATCGCGCTGGAAGGGTTCGGCGTTCACCCCGAAGGACATGAAGTTCAAGGTCAGCAACGCCGGTGCCGACAAGGTCTCCTGTGGTGACTCCTGCACCCTCGAGCAGTCGACGCTGAAGTCGCTGAACGTGCCGTTCTACTACATCACCGAGCAGATCGGCCCGGACAAGGTGGTCGACATGGCCAAGCAGGCCGGCGTCACCACCATGTGGCGCACCGACACCAACCCCGCCCAGGCGTACGACCTCACCAAGAAGAACCCGAAGGACGTGGCCCCGGACCCGTTCTTCCACGTCGTCGGCTACGGCCAGTACCCGATCACCGTGCTCGACCACGCCAACGGCGTGGCCACCTTCGCCAACCAGGGCGTCTACAACAAGGCGCACTTCGTCAAGAAGGTGGAGAAGCAGAACCCGGACACCGGCAAGTGGGACCTCGTCGGGTCCCCCAAGCTGAAGTCGCAGCAGCGCATCCGGAAGGACATCGTCGCCGACGTCACCTCGGTGCTGGAGCAGTACCCGGAGAAGTCGTCGCACCGTCCGCTCGACGACGGTCGGAAGGTCGCCGAAAAGACCGGTACCTGGGAACTCGGCGACCCGAAGCAGCCCAAGGCCAACGGTGACGCCTGGATGATCGGTTACACGCCGCAGCTCGCCACCGCCGTCTGGGTGGGCAACAAGGGCGCCCGCAAGGCGATCAAGGATGACGACGGCAACGACATCAGCGGGGCCAAGATGCCCGGCGCGATCTTCCAGCGCTTCATGAACGACGCGCTCAAGGGCAAGGAGAAGCTGGACTTCCCGCCCGCCGCGAACGTCGGCAAGGACGACGCCGGCAACGGCACGCCGCCGCCGCCGGACCCGACGCTGCCGGGCCAGCAGCCGGGCTGCGACCCGCTGGGCCTGTTCTGCCCGAACAACCCGGGCGGCGGCAACCCCGGCGGCGGGGGCCCGGGTGGCGGGGGCCCGGGTGGCGGCGGCCCGGGTGGGGGCGGTGGCGGCCTGCTGCCGAGCACACCACCTACCCGCCAGACCTACTGACGCCCACGGCCTGACGACGGCGGCCGGACCACCTGGTCCGGCCGCCGTCGGCGTTCCGCGTACCGGATTTTCTGCGCGCGAGGCGCGACGGCGGGGCCCGGCGTACGGCAGGATGCCTCTCCATGAGCACCGAGTCGACCGCAGGCATCGACGAGAACGGGTCCGACCGGCAACTCCAGCTCGGCGCGTCCGCGACCGCCGGGCGACCTGGGGCCGTCGTGGACCACCCGTCCCGCTCGGACGGCTTCGTCCGCGGCGCCGCCGGGCTGATCGGCGGCCCGCTGGGCGACCACGCCGCCGCCCTGGACCGGCCCGCCGGCCGGGAGGGCCGGTTCTGGACCGCGGCGCGGATCGTGCTGGCCCTGGTCTGCCTGACGCTGGCCCTGCACTGGGTGCAGAAGTCGCCCTGCCAGGACGGCGCCTGGCAGAACAACGTCCAGTACACCCGGATGTGCTACACCGACGTGCTGGCCCTCTACTACGCGGAGGGGCTCAACGAGGGCAAGGTCCCCTACGCCGACCACCCGGTGGAGTACCCGGTGCTGACCGGCTACTTCATGGGCGCGCTCGGCCTGCCGGTGCACGCCCTCGGCGTCGACAACCCCGGCATCAACCAGGGGCAGTGGTTCTACAACCTCAACGCGCTGGTGCTCAGCGCACTCGCCGTCGCCACCGTCGCGGTGATCCTCAGCCTGCGGCGCCGACGACCCTGGGACGCGGCCCTCTTCGCGCTCTCACCGGCCCTGGTGCTCACCGCCACCGTCAACTGGGACCTGCTCGCCGTGGGGCTGGCCGCCTTCGGGCTGTGGGCCTGGGCGCGCACCCGACTCGACCTGGCGGGTGTCCTGCTGGCCGGTCTGGCCGGGGTGCTGCTCGGACTCGGCGGCGCGGCGAAGCTGTGGCCACTGTTCATCCTCGGGCCGATCCTGGTGCTCGCGATCCGCGCCGGTCGCATCCTGCACGCCGTCGTGTCCGTCGGCGCGGCCGCGCTGACGGTCGTGGTGGTGAACCTGCCGGTGGCGATCCCCTACCCCGAGAGCTGGGGCAGGTTCTTCGACCTGAACACCACCCGGCCGATCGACTGGGGCACGCTCTGGTACATCGGCCGCTACCTCGACGGCCGGGTCAGCCCCTCCGCGCCCGGTGACCTGGGGCCCTTCGAGTGGCTGAACGTGCACATCTCCACCCTCAACTGGCTGTCGTACCTGCTCTTCTTCCTGGCCTGCACCGGCATCGCCGCGCTGGCGCTGCTCGCACCGCGCCGGCCCCGGCTCGCCCAGCTGGCCTTCCTGGTGGTCGCCGCCTTCCTGATCTTCAGCAAGGTCTGGTCCCAGCAGTTCGTGCTCTGGCTGCTCCCGCTCGCGGTGCTCGCCCGGCCGCGCTGGGGGGCCTTCCTGGCCTGGCAGGTCGCCGAGGTCTGCTACTTCGCCGCCTTCTACGGCGAGCTGCTCGGGGCGGCCACCACCCGGCCCGTCTTCCCCGAGGGCGTCTTCGTGCTGGCCGCCAGCCTGCGGCTGATCACCGTGGCGGTGCTCTGCGGCTTCGTGATCCGGGACATCCTGCGCCCCGAGCGGGACGCGGTCCGGGACACCTACGCCGACGACCCGGACGGCGGAGTGCTCGACGGCGCCGAGGACGCGCCCTGGTACCAGCGCTGGCGGCACCGTCCCGCCGCCCTCGACCGTCCCGCCGAATCGGTCACCGCCTGACCGGACCCCGGTCAGAGGCGGTAGACCACCGCGTCGCCGACCTCTTCCCGGGTCACGCCCAGCCCGTCGATTGGCCGGTCGAGCATCCCCTCCCACGGGGTGCCGCCCAGCCGGTCGCGGAGCACCACCACGTTCTTCACGCCCCGCCGGCGCAGGTAGTCGACACTGGCGAAGTCGGGGAAGCTGACCGTGGCCTCGCGTGCCTGGGCCTGGGAGTCCGGGGTGAACCCGCTGCCGCCGTTGACCATCCGCTGGAACCGGTCGGTCGACCAGAGCATCACCGGCTGGTCCAGGTTCTGGCTGCTCGGCAGCACCAGCATCGGGCCGTCCACGGTGCGCATCACCGCGGGCTGCCGCGGCACCACCGGGTGCGGCGTGACGTTCAACCCCTCCACCACGACCAGCAGCAGCGGCACCAGGGTGGCCAGCCGCAGCCACGGGCCCGGCCACGGCGGGACCCGCTCGGCGGCCAGCTCGCGTACCCGGGCGCAGAACGCGGTCACCGCGCCGGCCGCGAGCAGACCGAGCAGGAGGGTCGTCCAGAGCATCATCCGGCCCGGCGTCCGCAGCCCGTTCCAGCCCGGCAGGTGTTCGAAGAGCGGCACGTAGGTGAAGCGACCGTCGAGGAACCGGGTGCCCATGGCCAGCGCCATCGTGACCAGCACCCCGGCCAGCAGGAAGAGCCGGTGGCGGACCCGCCAGACCGAGAAGAACAGCCCGCCGGCGGCCAGCGCGTAGAGCACGAAGCCCGGCAGCAACGTCATCTCCGGGTGCCAGGGCAGCGCGGCCCGGGCGCCCTCGTGCAGCGCACCCCAGATCCGCGACTCCGCGGGAGCGGTGAAGAAGCCGCTGGCCGGCGGCGAGTAGAGCTGGATGTCGCCCAGCGTCCGCGCCGCGTTCGGGTGCAGCTCCGCCACCTTGAAGTACGGCACGGCCAGCGCGGCGCCCACCGCGGCGAAGACCAGCCCGCCGAGCAGGTCGGCCAGGAACAGCCGCCGGCCGAACGGGCGCTTCACCCGGCGCCGCCGCACGAACCAGACGACCGCCGAGACCAGCACGACACCGGCCAGCAGGTACGCGAACGGCAGCCCGATGCCGAAGCCGAGGCTGAGCTGCCAGGCGGCCACCAGCCAGCCGGCGAACGCCCAGCCGGCGTGCCGGCGCCGCGGCCGGTAGCCGTGCCGCAGCGACCAGCCGTGTCCCCGGGCCAGCATGGCCAGCGCCAGCGGGATGCCGCCGTTGGAGAGGATGTGCAGGTGCCCGGCCTGGGCCAGCAGCCACGGGGCGTACGCGTAGCTCGCCCCGGCCACCGCGCCGCCGATCCGGCCCGCGCCGAGCTGCCGTGCCAGCGCGTACGCCCCGAACGTGGCGAGCGCGTGGGCCAGCACGAACATGATGTTGTAGCGCAGCAGGGCGTCCTCGGGGCCCACCCCGATCATGCCGGCCGGGGCGTACCCGAGCAGGGTGTCGGAGAAGGCGAAGCTCCACGGCTCCGGGAAGAACGTGTTCGAGCTCCACAGCTGCCCCGGGTCGGTCAGCAGGATGTGCCCGGACCAGGCCAGCTGCCAGGACTGGAGGCTCGGGTCCCAGTAGTCCTGCGGCAGGGTGTAGCGCGGGTAGCGCAGCGTGGGCCAGGTCATCAGCACGGCCAGCGCCAGCGACGCCACGGCGGCCAGGGTCCACTCGTGCACCAGGAACCGGCCCACGGCGCGGACCGCCCGGCGCGGCCGGGTGAGCACCGGATCGGGGGCCGGACCGAACGCGGTCCAGGGATCACCGGCCTCGTCGCCCGCCTCGGCCTGTTCGCCCGTCCTGGCCCTGCTGTCAGTTCGGGCCTTGCCGTCAGTTCCGGCGATCGCGATCTCGGCCTTGCTGGGCTCGGCGCGGCTGGCGGTTCCGGCTTCGTCGTCGCGCCCCGCCTTGCCGCCGGTGTCGGCCCTGCCGTTGGCCCCGGCCTTGTCCACCGGCGCGCCGCCCTCGCTGTCAGTGGCGGTGCCGCCGTCCGCGCCGCTCCCGCCGGGCGGGGTGGCCGTGTCGGTGCCGCCTCCGACGTCCGGAGTCGCGTCGGGCGGGGTGTCGCCGGTGGCCGGTCGCGAGGCGCTGCCGGCCCGGCCGCCGGCCGCGTCGGACTGCTCGGTGGTCATGCCGCGGCGCCCAGCTGTCCGCGCAGGAAGGCGATGTCGGCGGCCTGGCCCTCGACGCCGCCGGGGGTCTCCACGATGACTGGCGCGCCCGCCGCCCGGATGACCGCGACCACCAGCTCCGGGTCGATCGTCCCGCCGGTCAGGTTGTCGTGCCGGTCCTGGCCGGAGTTGAACGTGCCCTTGGAGTTGTTCGCGTGGATCAGGTCGATGCGGCCGGTGATCGCCTTCACCCGGTCGACCAGCCCCAGCAGCTCCTCGCCCCCGGCGTGGGCGTGGCAGGTGTCGAGGCAGAAGCCCACCTCGTAGTCGCCGAGGGCGTCCCAGAGCCGGGCCAGCGCCTCCAGGTGCCGGGCGCACGCGTTGTCGCCGCCGGCGGTGTTCTCGATCAGGATGGGGAGCGGGAAGCCGCCGCAGTCCGCCGCGTACGCGAAGGTCTTCCGCCAGTTGTCGAAGCCGACGGCGAGGTCGTCACCGGCGTTGACGTGGCCGCCGTGCACGATCAGCCCCTTGGCGCCGACCGCGGCCGCGGCGGCGGCGTGGCCGAGCAGCAGCTTGCGGCTCGGGATGCGGATCCGGTTGTTCAGCGTGGCCACGTTGATGACGTACGGCGCGTGCACGTAGAGGTCGACGTCGGCCGCGCGCAGGCGCTCGGCGTCCTCCCGCGGCTTCGGGGCCTTCCAGCCCTGCGGGTCGGCGAGGAAGAACTGCACCGCCTCGGCGTCCCGGGCGGCCGCCTCGGCCAGCGGGTCGGTCGGATCGACGTGGGCTCCGATTCGCATGCAGGGCAGCCTACGTCGCGCCTCCGACGCACGGGGCTCGCGCACGCGGGGGTTGCGGGAACGGATCGCGTCACCACCCGGCCCGGCGGTCGTTGTCCGAGGTGGGATCGATGGTCGACGCTCCGCCCGGACGCGGGTCCACAGCGCGTACGGGCGAAGGGGAGGCCCCCGGCAACGGGACGCCCCGCCGTGCGGCCCGGCACGACGGGGCGGGATCCGGCTCGTCAGACCCGACGGCTCGTCCGCGAGCCAGCTGGGGTGAATTCCTCCATTTCCCCCAAGAGGTGACGAGAGCCGTTGTATGGTCAGACCAGGTAACAACACGATAAAGCTCCGCGGGGCGTCCTCGATCCAACCTCATCGGTGTGGTCGTTCCTCCCCAGGTCCCACCCAAGGAATGCGGACGGGACGCCCCGCGGCCCTGTGGACAGGGGTCCACCTTCCGGTACGCGAGCCGGAGGTGGGCCCCTGTCGTCGCGCCCGGACGCCGTGGACGACCGGCCCGGGCATGATCGTCCGGACCGGGTATCCTGGTCCGGTTGTCCGCGTCCGGCCGGGTTCCCCCGGCACCGGTCACGGGCAGCGACGCACGACCTCCTGCCACGGAAGGACCGTGGCCGCTTAGCCCACAGGAGGTGAGCACGTCTTGCGTCATTACGAAGTCATGGTGATCCTCGACCCCAGCCTCGAGGAGCGCACCGTCGCCCCGTCGCTCGACACGTACCTGAACGTGATCCGGACCGCGGGTGGCTCGGTGGAGAAGACCGACGTGTGGGGCCGCCGGCGCCTCGCGTACGAGATCAACAAGAAGGCCGAGGGCATCTACGCCGTCATCGACCTCCAGGCGTCGCCGGAGGCCGTGGCTGAGCTGGATCGTCAGCTCCGACTCAACGAGTCGGTGCTGCGCACCAAGGTCATCCGCCCGGAGATGCGCTGAGCATCTAGACCCGGCACGTCCGGATCAAGCCTCATCGACGCTGTCGGAGGGCTCTGAGAGCCTGTACGGCACAGAGATGAGTGCGCGAGGAGATGGTCATGGCAGGAGACACCACCATCACGGTCATCGGCAACCTGACCGATGACCCCGAGTTGCGGTTCACCCCCTCCGGGGCGGCGGTCGCCAAGTTCCGGGTCGCCTCGACGCCCCGCTTCATGGACAAGGCGTCCGGCGAGTGGAAGGACGGCGAGCCGCTGTTCCTCTCGTGCACGGTCTGGCGGCAGGCCGCCGAGAACGTCGCCGAGTCGCTGCAGCGCGGCGCCCGGGTGATCGTGTCCGGCCGGCTGCGTCAGCGGTCGTACGAGACGCGTGAGGGTGAGAAGCGCACCGTCATCGAGCTGGAGGTCGACGAGATCGGCCCGTCCCTGCGCTACGCCACGGCGAAGGTGCAGAAGATGTCCCGCTCGGGCGGCGGTGGCGGCGGCTTCGGTGGTGGTGGTGGCCAGGGTGGCGGCGGAGGCAACTTCGACGACCCCTGGGCCTCGGCTGCCCCGGCCCCCTCGCGCGGTGGTTCGGGCGGAAACTTCGACGAGGAGCCCCCGTTCTAATGGCGCCGAGCGCCCGCGATCGCAAACCAGGAGCAAGAGCAATGGCCAAGGCTGCGGCACTTCGCAAGCCGAAGAAGAAGGTGAACCCGCTCGACAAGGACGGGATCACCTACATCGACTACAAGGACACCGCGCTGCTGCGCAAGTTCATCTCCGACCGCGGCAAGATCCGCGCTCGGCGGGTGACCGGCGTGACCTCGCAGCAGCAGCGGCAGATCGCCCGTGCGGTCAAGAACGCCCGCGAGATGGCGCTCCTGCCGTACACGGCCACGACCCGCTGAGAGGAGGCACCGACATGAAGATCATCCTGACTCAGGAGGTGTCCGGCCTCGGTGCCCCGGGCGACATCGTCGAGGTGAAGGACGGCTACGGCCGTAACTACCTGCTGCCGCAGGGCTTCGCGATCGCCTGGACCAAGGGCGCGGAAAAGCAGGTCACGGTCATCCAGCGGGCCCGCGCGGCCCGGGAGATCCGCGACCTCGACCACGCCAACGAGGTCAAGGCCCAGATCGAGGGTCTGAAGGTCAACCTGAAGGCCCGCGCCGGCGACGGCGGCCGGCTCTTCGGCTCGGTCACCCCGGCCGAGATCGTCGACGCCGTCAAGGCGGCCGGCGGCCCGACCCTGGACCGTCGTCGGCTGGTGCTGCCCAGCCACATCAAGTCGCTCGGCGCCTACCCGGTCAGCATCCGGCTGCACCCCGAGGTGACCGCCAAGTTCGACCTGAACGTGGTCAAGGGCTGACACCCGCACAGCACGACGGAAGGGCCCGCACCGGCATCCGGTGCGGGCCCTTCCGCATGTCCAGGCGAGGACGCCCGTCGCCCCGTCAGCCGATCGGCTGGCCCGTCACCGCACTGATGATCACCGTGGACAGGCCGCCACCCACCACGGCAGCCGCCAGCGCCACCGTCGCCGACCGCCAGGTCGTGCCGACCCGGCGCAGCACCACCGCCACCACGAGACTGCTCAGCAGCGCCAGCCCGAATCGCGGCGCGCCCGCCACCAACGAGGCGACGGCGCGCGCCCGCGGCGAGTCACAACCGCCCCCGGTGATGTCCGTGACGCACCCCGCCGGCGGCTGCCCGTCGAGGAACAGCAGCCCGACGAAGAGCAGCAGGGCCGGCACCAGGTAGCACGCGGCCGTGTAGACCAGCGGCCGCAGCGGCCCACCCGGATCCGGGTCGAGCAGGTCGTCCTCCAGCCGGCGACTCCACGAACCACCGCCGATCGTCTCCACCCGCTGCCGCAGCGTCGACGCCCCGGCCCGCCCCGCCCTCACCGGCTCCACCGGCCGGCGCCGCGGCGCCGGCCGCGGCGCGGTGTAGGCGACCATCGGTGACCGAGGGGCCGACGGCGGCGTCTCCGTCCAGCGGGGATCGTCACCGGCCAGCCGCGTCCCCGACCAGAACCCCTCGGCCTGCTCCGGCGACGCCCAGCCCTCCCGGGCCGGCACCGGCGGCGCCGTCCGGTCCCACGCGTCGACCTCCGCGTACCGGTCCCCGGCCCCGGTCTCCCGGACCCGGTCCCACTGGCCCGTGTCCGCGTAGCGGTCCCACTGGCCGGTGTCCGCGAACCGGTCCCACTCGCCCGTCTGCTCCGTGCGGTCCCAGCGGCTTCCGGCCTGCTCCCACCGGCTGGCGGCGGGGCGGCCCCACGCGTGCACACCCGACGCGTCCCACGGGTCGACCGCCGGCTGCTCCGCACGATCCGGCTCGGCCGCCCGGCCCCGCTCCCACGGGTCCACCGCCGGACGCGGCCACGAATCCGCCGCGCGCCGGCTCCGCCGGGTCGGCCGCTCGGCCGCCCACCGGTCACCGTCGTCACCCGACTCGGGCGCCTCCTCCAGGCCCGACCAGGTCACCTGCGGTCGCCGGGTCGCCGCGCGGCGCGGCCGGCTCCGCGGAGTCACACCGGAGACCGGCTCGCCCTCGATCCCGTCGGCCCGCCGGCTCCCGACGTACCCCTGGTCCTGCGGGGTCTCCAGGGTCCACTCGGCGGTGTGCTCCGACACCGGGCCCGCGCCGATGGCCCGCAGGTCGCGGCGGTCGTCCTCCCGGCGCCAGCCGGCGTCCGCCCGCCAACCCCCACCCGGGGGGTACGACGGCTCGACGTCGGCGCCGTCGTCCGGAGCGGCGTGCCGGCCCCCGCCGTCCGCCCGGCGGATCCCGGACTCCAGCGCCCAGCGGGGCAGATAACTGTCGACCGGCTCGTCCTGGCCGCGCTCGACGGCACGTCGGCGGCTCGGTGTGCGGTAGCTGTCGGGGGCGGACGACTCGACCGGGAGCGGATCCGCGGGAGCGTGCCAGGAGGCGCTCGGCCGGCGCTCGCGCGGGCTGTCCTCCCCGCTTCCCCAGTCCCGGTGTCTCACGGCCGGAGCGTGACCCTTCTCAACCGAAAGTGCAATCCGCTGTCCAGGTGTAGCCGTTCGCAGAGATAGTACGGGACGAACGTCGCCAAAGCTCGACCCGAAATCTTCCCTCCACAGGGTGGGGATCGCAAAACCGCAGGTCAGCGCCGAGTGGCCCAGAATTCCCCATCACTTATCCACACCCTGTGCACACCCTGCGCACATGCCTGTCCACCGGTGTCCACAGGTTGTCCCGAGGCTCATCCACCGGTGCTGTTGAGGGGCTGAGCTCGGGTTCCGTATCGTTGGCCCCCGACCGTCCGGGCGATGGCCCCCGACCGACCGGAGGGTCGTCGGAAGTTGTCACACCCCGGCGGTAGAGCTGGAACCGATCCGACGCAGCAAGGGGGGACCCGTGTCGGTCACCGACGAGACGCGCTCGGAGCGGGCCGGGGGGCAACAGCCCGCGCCCGCGCAGCGGGACGGCCAGTTCGAGAAGACCCCGCCCCAGGACGTGGCCGCCGAGCAGTGCGTCCTCGGCGGCATGCTGCTCTCCAAGGACGCCATCGCGGACGTCGTCGAGATCCTCAAATCGAACGACTTCTACCGCCCGGTGCACGCCACCATCTTCGACGCGATCCTCGACATCTACGGCCGGGGCGAGCCCGCCGACCCCATCACCGTGGCCGCCGCGCTCGCCGACTCCGGCGACCTGGCCCGGATCGGTGGCGCGCCCTACCTGCACACGCTGATCGCCAGCGTCCCCACCGCGGCCAACGCGGCGTACTACGCCCGCATCGTCGGTGAGCGGGCGGTGCTGCGCCGGCTGGTCGAGGCCGGCACCCGGATCGTCCAGCTGGGCTACGGCACCGGCCAGGGCGGCAGCCGCGACGTCGACGACATCGTCGACCTCGCCCAGCAGGCCGTCTACGAGGTCACCGAGAAGCGGGTCAGCGAGGATTTCGCCGTCCTCGCCGACATGCTCCAGCCGACGCTCGACGAGATCGAAGCGGTGGGCGCCCAGGGCGGGGTGATGACCGGTGTGCCCACCGGGTTCAGCGACCTCGACCGCCTGCTCAACGGCCTGCACCCGGGTCAGCTCATCATCGTGGCCGGCCGGCCTGGCCTGGGCAAGGCGCTCGCGCTGGACACCCCGCTGCCCACCCCGGACGGCTGGACCACCATGGGCCAGGTGCGCGTCGGCGACGAGTTGCTCGCGGCGGACGGCACCCCGACCACCATCACCAACGTCTTCGACGTCATGCACGACCGCCCCTGCTACGAGGTCGAGTTCTCCGACGGCTCGGTGATCGTGGCGGATGCGGAACATCTCTGGAAGACGACCACCCGGGCCAGCCGCCGGCAGCCCGCGGCGCGGGCCCGCCGCTACTGGTCCGAGACCTCGCTGGCGAGGGTGCGGGCCGTCGAGGCGGCGGCCGGCATCGAGCCGCACCGCCTGGTCACTCTCGCGCAGACCCTCGACCAGGTCGGTCCCGAGTTCCGCAACGTCCTGCACACGGTGGCCCAGCAGGTCGGTACGAACGGCCGGGTGAGCCGTCCGGTGACCCGGGCCGGCAAGGTACGCAACTGGACCGCGCCCGGCTACCCCGCCGGACCGCTCCTCACCGGTCTTCGGGAGCGGGCCGAGCGGCAGGTCAACCCGGATGCCAGGACCAGTCACGACGGGGTGGTGACCACCGCGCAGATCGCGGCCACGCTGCGGACGGACACGGCGGACCGCCGGCTGAACCACGCGGTGGAGAACTGCGCGCCGCTCCAGCTACCGGAGCGGGAGCTGGTGGTTCCCCCGTACACCCTCGGGGTGTGGCTCGGCGACGGGAGCACCGGCACCAGTCGCTTCACCACTGCGGACGCCGAAATGGTCGATCTGGTCGCGCAGGACGGCTTCGTGGTGCGCCCCAGCGGGCCGATGGTCTTCACGATCGTGCTGCCCGCCGCCCCGGCGACCGCGGACCGGACCTGCGTCGACTGCGGCATCTCCACCCGAGCGCTGCGGGAGAACCCGGCCACCCGTCGGTGCACCGGCTGCCACGACCGGAACGGTTCCTTCCTGGCCCTGCTCCGCCGAGCCGGGGTGGCGCATGAGAAGCACATCCCGCAGGACTACCTCCGGGCGTCGGTGGCCCAGCGCCGGGCGCTGCTCGCCGGGCTGATGGACACCGACGGCACCGTGGCTCCGGCCGGAAACCTCCAGTACACGTCCACCTCCCGGCGGCTCATCGAGGGCGTCCGGGAGCTCGTGGTCAGCCTCGGCTACCGGTGCACGGTCAACGAGAAGCCGGTACGCGGGCGGACCCGGGCCTCGTCGACGGCCTACACCCTGAACTTCTCCACGCCCGACCCGGTCTTCCGGCTGGAGCGGAAGCGCACCGCGCACGCGGCACGGCGCCGGACGGCCTCGGACGTCCGCACCACCTCGCGCTACATCGTGGACGTCCGGCCGGTGCCGAGCGTCCCGGTGCGCTGCGTGACCGTGGACAACCCGGACCATCTCTACCTGGCCGGCCGTTCCATGATCCCCACGCACAACAGCACGGCGAGCATGGACTTCGCCCGTAATGCCGCTATCCGCTTCAACCAGGCGTCGGCGATCTTCTCGCTGGAAATGAGCAAGGTCGAGATCGTCATGCGCCTCCTCTCGGCCGAGGCGCGCGTACCGCTGCACGTGCTGCGCAGCGGCCAACTCTCCGACGACGACTGGACCAAGCTGGCCCGCTGCATGGGCGAGATCAGCGAGGCGCCGCTCTTCGTCGACGACACGCCGAGCATGAACCTCATGGAAATCCGGGCCAAGGCCCGGCGGCTCAAGCAGAAGCACGACCTCAAGCTGATCGTGGTCGACTACCTCCAGCTGATGACCTCGCCGAAGCGCACCGAGAGCCGGCAGCAGGAGGTCGCGGACCTGTCCCGTGGCCTGAAGCTGCTGGCCAAGGAGGTCGAGTGCCCGGTGATCGCGGTGAGCCAGCTGAACCGTGGCCCGGAGCAGCGCACCGACAAGCGCCCGCAGCTGTCCGACCTGCGTGAATCGGGCTCGATCGAGCAGGACGCCGACGTCGTCCTGTTGCTGCACCGCGACGACTACTACGACAAGGAGTCGCCGCGGGCGGGCGAGGCGGACTTCATAATCGCCAAGCACAGGAATGGCCCGACCGACACGGTCACCGTGGCGGCTCAACTCCACCTGTCGCGCTTCGTGGACATGGCCATCGTATGACCAGGGTTGGTCGCCGGCTGACTCCCGCCGAACGGGAGGAGATCCTTGCCCGGGCGACCAGTGGCGACAGCATCACCGCCATCGGCCTGCGCTACGGGGTGACGAGGCAGGCGATCCGGGGCCTCCTCCGTCGCAACGGAGTGCCGCCCCGTCGCGCGGGCACATTGACGGACGCCCAGAGATCCGAGGTTGTCCGCAGGTTTCTCGGTGGAGCGTCGCTCAGCCAGATCGCTGCGGACTTCGGCGTGACGGCCCCGTCCGTTCGTGGTCTCGTCCTTCGCCGAGGCATCCAGATCCGGTCGGTGTCAGAGGGTCTGCGGCACGACGCCTTCGACAGCTTCGAGCCGGACACCTGTTACTGGATCGGGTTCCTGTTCGCCGACGGATGTGTCAGCTACCGCCCGGGTCACATTCCCCAGATCTCCGTCGGCCTGGCCGAGCGGGACCGGGACCATCTGGTGGCGCTCCGGAACTACCTGGGCTGTGACAACAGCATCTCGCGCACGAGCCCCACTCACGGGTCGTGCCAGTTCTCGGTGCGCTCACACCGGCTGGCGGACCGGCTCGTCGAGCTGGGTCGGTACAAGCAAGCGATCGACGAACGGCTGGTGGTCTCACGCGACTTCTGGCGCGGCGTCGTTGACGGTGACGGATCGCTCGGCATCTACCGGCGCCCTGCCCCGAGCACTCGGTCCTTTGCCCAGTTCAGAGTGGTGGGCCGGCGCCACGTGATGGATGCGTTCGTAGCCTTCCTCGAAAACGAAGGAATAACTGGCCTGTCGGTGCGGCCGCACCGGAGCATCTTCACGGTGGGGACCACGTGTGGGCCGGCCGAGCGGATTGCCGCGCTGCTCTACGTGGATGCCGCGACAGCTCTTGCCCGTAAGGCCGAGACCGCCGCGCGGATGATTGCGCGGCAGCGCGAGGGCGCGTGAATCGCTAACGTCCGCCGTCAGCCGAGCAGGGGGAACCAGCCGGCGGCCTCGCCCAGTTCCAGCCGGTCGCGGTCGGTGAGTGGCACCCGGCCGGTGGCCTTGAGCAGGTAGTCCCGGTCGTCCCAGCCGGTCGGCCGGACCGCGTCGTCGCTGAGCAGTCCGTCCACGGTGGCCACCGCCACCCGAGTGGGCGCCGCGGCGGGGAGCGGAGCGTCGGGCAGGTCCACGACCAGGTCCAGGTGGTGGATGACCGCCTCGGTGGTCAGGGTGGCCAGGAGATCGGGTACGCGCAGGACGTGCCCCTGCGTGGTCACGTACCCGTCGGGGTCCGCGGCGGCGGCGGCCCGGGCGGCGGCGGGCGCGGTGTCGGACCAGATCCGCACCACGCCGCTGGGCCGGTCGAACGCGGCGGCCGAGCGGCGGGCCCACCAGGCGTGCTTGACGCTCGCGTCGTCGTCGCCGCCCGGGGAGAACGCGCGCCAGTAGCTGACGTCGTCGACGTCGGCCGGGCCGGGTGCGGGGCTGGCGAGCGCGACAAGTGCCCGTTGGGCGTCGCAGAGCACGTGGAAGAGCAGGTCGGCGACGAGCCAGCCCCGGCAGCGGGTGGGTCGTTGCAGGCCGGCGTCGTCGAGTGGGGTCACGACGGCGGTGATGCCGTCGTACGCCTGCGCCAGCGCCTCGTGCTGCCGGATCGCGGTCATGTCGTGCAGCCTGCCACGGCGTGGCGGGGTCGGCACGACGGCGACGCCGGGCCGGTGGGTCGCCGGCCCGGCGTGGCGGCGGTCAGTCGAACAGTTCGCCGAGGAAGCCGTGGTGCTTCTTCTTCCGCCGGTAGTGGCCGTGGTAGCCGTAGTGCTGCTGGCCGTAGGCCGGCTGCGGGTAGCCGTGGCCGGGCGGCGGCGGAGGGGGCGGGGGGACGGCGCCGTAGCCGGGCTGGTGCGGGGCCGCGGCGGGCGGGGGCGGCGGGGGCGGGGTGTAGCCGGCGCCGGCCGGGGCGGCCTGCCGCGCGCCGTGCTGCTGGTTCCAGTTCGCCTCGGCCTCGAACAGCTTCTCGAGCTCGCCGCGGTCGAGGAAGATGCCGCGGCATTCGCCGCACTGGTCGATGATCACTCCGCTGCGCTCGTACTGGCGCATCTCTCCGTGGCATTTGGGACAGGTGAGCTGCATGACACCGAAGGTACCCGGTGAAATCACGCGGTGGCGGTGAGCGCTTGCGTCACCTCGTCGTCGGAGACCTCGTGGAAGTCGTCGTAGTACGCCCCGACGGCGGCGAAGTCGGGTGGGATCTGGGGGCAGACCACCTGGTCGGCTTCGTGGGCGAGCATCTCGTACGCCTGGTCGGAGCCGACCGGGACGGCCACCACCACGCGGGCGGCGCCCAGGTGGCGGGCGACCTGCACGGCGGCGCGGGCGGTGGCGCCGGTGGCCAGTCCGTCGTCGACGATGACGGCGGTGCGTCCGGTCAGGTCGAGCTGCGGGCGGCCGCCCCGGTAGAGCCGTTCGCGGCGGTCGAGCTCGGTCTGTTCGTTCCGGCTTACCTCGGCCCGCTCGTCCTCGCCGATCCGGCCGGCGACCATCTCGTTGAGCACCTGCACGCCGCCGGGGCCGAGCGCCCCGTACGCCACCTCGGGGGCCCAGGGCACGCCGAGCTTGCGGACCACGAGCACGTCCAGTGGCGCGCCGAGTCGTTCGGCGATCACCCGGGCGACGGGTACGCCGCCGCGGACCAGCCCGAGGACGATGACGTCGGGTCGGCCGGCGAGGTCGCCGAGTTGATCGGCGAGCATCCGTCCCGCCTCGGCCCGGTCGCGGTAGGTGGTCATGCCTCAGGTCTACGCCCTCCGGCGGGGCCGTGCCGGCCAGTTGCGCGAAAGCCGGTCAGGCTGCGACGTCGGGGCGGCGTTCGGCGAGCGCCAGGGCGGGGGCGGTGACCAGCAGGGCGAGGGGGTAGAGCAGGTAGCCGAAGCGGGTCGAGGGCATCAGCAGGATCGCGGCGAGTAGCCCGTACCCGCAGATCAGCGCGGTGGCGGCGGCGGTGCGCGGCGGGCGGCGCAGCAGCCGGACGGCGATCGCCACGGCGACGGCGACGAGCAGCGCGGCGGCGATCAGGCGGCCGGCGGGCAGCGCGGTCGCGATGAGGTGGCCGGGGAACGGGGACTGCGCGGGGCTGGTCACCAGCCCGTGCCCGAGCGGGAAGCGCAGGACGTTCTCCACCAGGGCGTCGCGGTCGACCAGCAGCACGGGGAGCAGCGCGAGGACCGGCAGGCCGAGGGCGCCCAGGGCGGTGCGCAGGCCCGCCCGGCGGGTGACGGCCCAGCAGACCAGCACGACGGCCACGGGCCAGGCGAAGAGCTTCAGCGCGCCGGCTGCGCCGACCGCGAGGCCCGCGCGGCCGGGCCGGCCGGCGGCGGCGAGGGCCAGGGCGAGCAGGCAGAGCGCGAGTACGGGCAGGTCGTCGCCGCCGGTGGCCAGGGTGAGCGCGCAGATCGGCAGGACGGTGGCGGCCTGCACGGCGCGCAGGACGGCGGCGTCCCGCCGGGGCGCGGCGGGGCCGGCGGTGGTCCGCAGGGCGAGTACGGCGGCGGCCAGCGCCAGTGCGGTGACCAGGGCGAACCAGACCCGCGCGTCGGTCCACCAGGCGTCCGCGGCGGCCCGGGGCAGCCCGAACAGCGCCATCCCGGGCTGGTAGGGGGTGTAGCCGAGCAGTTGCTCGCCGGGGGGCAGGGCGGCGATCGCGTCGTGCCCGAGGTAGGGGGTGCCGTGCTCGGCGAGCCGCGTGCCGGCGTGTTCGACCACGACCACCTCCTCCTGCGCCCGGTCGGTGCGTCCACCGGCCCGTTGGATGCTCTGCGCGACGACCGGCAGGAGGGCGGTGGTGGCCCAGGCGAAGCCGGTGACGGCCCAGCGGGCGGGCAGGCTGGCGAGGGGGGTGCCGGGGCGCCGGTGTCGGGCCAGGAGTTGGGCGGCGGCGGCGAGGGCCGCCAGCGCGTACCCGATGGTGGCGAGCGTGCCCCAGGCGCGGTGCGGCAGCAGCGTGGAGGTGGCGGCGGTGACCGCGGCGAACACCGCGGAGACGGCGTAGAGACCCAGGTCGAGGGGGAGGCCGCCGCCGGCGGTGTCGACCGCCTGCCAGCGGCGGGTGGCGGGGGTGGTCCGGTCGGCGTCGGCGGTCACGCCGGCCAGTTTGGCAGACCCGCGGATCTTGGTGGGTCGCGTGGTCAGGGAGCGGGGGTGGCGGTGCGGTTGCGGCCGCCGCCGGTGCGGCGGCCGGGCAGGCGGATCACCGCGCCCGCGTCGTGTAGCGGCGGCGCGAGGGCTCCCGGGCGGCCGCCCGCGCCGCGCTGGAGGGCGGCGAGCAGCGTGCCGGACGGCAGCGGCCGGGCGAACAGGTGGCCCTGCCCGGCGGCGCAGCCCAGCTCCCAGAGGGCCCGCCGCTGCGGCTCGCTCTCCACGCCTTCGGCCACCACGGTCAGGTCGAGGCTGCGGCCCAGGTCGAGGGTGGAGCGGATCACCGCGGCGGCCTCGGCCGTGCTCTCCATCGCGGTGACGAAGCTCCGGTCGATCTTCAGTTCGTGCACCGGGATCCGGGAGAGCAGCGAGAGGGAGGAGTAGCCGGTGCCGAAGTCGTCCAGGGCCAGCCGTACGCCGGAGTCGCGCAGCCGGCTGAGCACCCGGTCGACCACGTCGAGCTGGCTGAGCGTCAGGGTCTCGGTCAGCTCCAGCACGAGCCGGTCCGGCGGCAGGTCGTGCGCCCGCAGCCGGGCCAGCACCGCCCCGGGGAAGCGGGCGTCGAGGAGGCTGCGCGGCGACACGTTCACCGAGACGGGCAGGTCGAAGCCGGCGTCCCGCCAGGAGCCGGCGGCGATCAGGGCCTGGTCGAGGATCGCCTCCGCGAAGGCGGGCAGCAGTCCCGAGCGCTCGACCGCTTCCAGGAACCGCAGCGGGTCGATCATGCCGTGCGTCGGGTGGTGCCAGCGGGCCAGCGCCTCCGCGCCGATCACCTCGCCGCTGCCCAGGTCGACGATCGGCTGGAAGTTGACGGTGAACTCATGGTCGGCGACCGCCCGGGGCAGTTCGCCGCCGAGGGTGAGCCGGCCCAGGTCGGCGGTGTCGCGGGTGGGGGCGTACGTGGCGATGCGCTGGCCGGCCCGCTTGGCCTGGTACATGGCCACGTCGGCGCGGCGCAGCAGCTCGGGCATCCCGCCGCTGGCCGGGGCGACCGCGATGCCGCCGCTGGCCTCCACGCTGATCCGCATGCCGTCCAGGTCGAGCGGCTCGTGCAGCGCGGCCAGCAGCGCCTCGGCGCGGTGCGCGGCGATCGCCGGGGCGGGCAGGCCGCGCAGCAGGACGGCGAACTCGTCGCCGCCGAGCCGGGCCACCAGGTCGTCGGGGCGGGCCGCGCCGCGCAGCCGGTCGGCGACCTGCGTCAGCACCCGGTCGCCGGCGCCGTGCCCGAGGGTGTCGTTGACCTCCTTGAAGTGGTTGAGGTCGATCAGCACCAGGGCGGTGACGCCGTCGGCGTGCCGGTTGGTGAGCTGCTCGGTGCCCTCGTCGAGCAGGTGCCGCCGGTTGGAGAGCCCGGTGAGGGCGTCGTGGGTGGCGGCGTATGCGTGCTCGTCGGCGATCCGGGCCAGCTCGGCGTACGCCTGCGCGTTGCGGACCGCCGTGCACAGCGCCGAGGCGAAGGTGCGCAGGGTGTACTGCTCCCGCTCGGACAGCTCGACCGGCCCGGCGAACCGCAGCCGCAGCACGCCGAGGTCCACCGCCCGGTCGTGTCCCTCCAGCGCGACCGGCATGACCCTGCCGTCCACCGTGCTGGGCTCGGGAGTCGCCCCGTCGTACGCGATGCCGCCGGCGTTGCCGCGGACCGTGCGTCGCCGGTCGCGCAGTTCGATCTCCACCTCGTCCGCCGAGAAGAGTTCGGCGGCCTCGGTGACGGCGGTGGTCAGCACCTGGTCGAGGTCGACCACGTTGAGCGCGTCGGTGGCCCGGGCGAGTCGCTGCCAGGCGTGCTGCTCGGTGCGGGTGCGGATCCGGGTCGAGTAGGCCAGGTGCAGGCTGAGCACCAGCGGCGGCACGGCGAGCAGCAGCCGGGGGTCGACCGACAGGATCGCCAGGGTGCAGGCGGTCACCACGAACCGGACAGCGAAGCCTGCGATCCGCAGGTCGAGGTTGGTGCGGAACTGACGACGCACCTGGGTGCCGGAGGCGAGAGCGATGACCGGGATCGCCAGCAGGTCGTCGATGAGTGCGACGACCAGGTAGGCGATGCCGAGGGGCGCCAGCATCACCAGTGGGTGCTGCCCGGGCCATGTCCAGTCCAGCAGGGCGAGAACGGTGCCGGCGCCGGCGGCGACCAGGACGTTCTTCCCCACGCCGAACGCGATCTTGATCGGCGACAACCGCAGGGACGCGAGCGCGATGCCGACGGCGGTGCAGAGCACGACCCAGTGCACCGACATGATCGCGGCGCCGATGACGATCGCGGTTTCGTTCCAGCTGATCGACTGGGTCGTGGACCGGATCCGGATCCGTGCCTTGACGAGGGTGCCGACCGCGATCATGAAGGTCAACATGGTGAGAGTGGCGACGTCGTAGGCGGACCTCGGGGGCTCCCTGAGGAGCGCGCCGGGGAGGGACGTCACCACGACGACGGCTGCCACCACGACGACGAGACCGACCAGCAGCCGCAGCCGCCTGTCGGTCTCGATCTCACGTCGCTGGGAAAGAGTCACACCGCTCCCAGTACTGCGCCGGCTGTGGCAAGAGACTACCTCGGACGCCGGTGGTCCTGGATCCGCTTTCAGTTCCAGTCGGTACCGCGCATGTTGCCCGCCTCCTTCGACCCCCGGCGCCTCAACAATTTGGGCGCCCCTTCAGACGAAAAGCAGCTTAGGTCAGGAAGGTGGCGTTTAGAAGGCATATATGTAACTATATGCAATATCAGCGAATGTGATGGCTTATCACGACTATGCGTTCACAGAATGTGTGCGGAGCGCGTCGGCTCCTCTCCTTTCCGTGTCCGATCAACTGCGGAACGCGTTCCCGGTCTGGAGTGCCCTGTCGTGCTGCTCACCAGTCTCGCCGTTCGTCGGGCGGTTGCTCATCCGCGCTTCAGTCCGACTCCTTCCCGAAGCAGTGGAAGTGGTGCGACCGCAGCTTCCCGGCCATCGCCTTACGTGCCGATGGCGCTGCGTTCCGTGGGCGAAAGGCCGTGCATATCGACCACCGAGGAATCCCGAACACCTAATCGAAACAGGAACGGCGAGGTAGGGCAAAGAACGCGCACCGTGATCGCCCGTTTCCCCTTGTCGAGTGGAGGAATTGACAGCGCCGGACAGGTCTCCCGCAGGCGGCGAGGGACGGACGTCCCGAAGCTCCGCGGGCGCGACGCGCCTCCGCCGGGGCGCTGCCGCGGTCGTCCGACGGATAGGCTCGCGCCGTGACCGAACCCGCGCAGCTCACCCACGTCGACCCGGCCGGCGCGGCCCGGATGGTCGACGTCTCCGCCAAGCCGGTGTCCGGCCGGCTCGCGGTGGCCGCCGGCCGGCTCCGCACCACCGCCGAGGTGGTCGAGCTGCTGCGTCGCGACGGCCTGCCCAAGGGGGACGCGCTGGCGGTCGGCCGGCTGGCCGGGATCATGGGGGCCAAGCGGACACCCGACCTGATCCCGCTCTGCCACCCGATCGCCCTGCACGGCGTCACCGTCGACCTGCGTCTCACCGACGACACGGTCGAGATCACCGCCACGGCGCGGACCGCCGACCGGACGGGGGTGGAGATGGAGGCGCTCACCGCGGTGGCCGTCGCCGGGCTCGCCCTGGTCGACATGGTCAAGGCGGTCGACCCGGCTGCCTCGGTGGACGCCGTCCGGGTGCTGCGCAAGCAGGGCGGCAAGACCGGCGAGTGGGTCCGGCCGGAGGACCGGCCGTGATCCGGGGCCGGGTGATCGTGGCCTCGAACCGGGCCGCCGCCGGGGTCTACGCGGACACCAGCGGCCCGCTGCTCGTCGCCGGCCTGCGGGAGCTGGGCTGCGAGGTCGACGAGCCGGTGGTGGTGCCCGACGGCGACCCGGTCGGTGCGGCGCTGCGCGCGGCCCGCGACGAGGGCGTCGACGTGGTGCTGACCAGCGGCGGCACGGGCGTCACCCCGACCGACCGCACCCCCGAGGTGACCCGCGCCGTGCTCGACTACGAGATCCCCGGCATCGCCGAGGCGATCCGGGCGTACAGCCGCGACGCGGTGCCGACGGCCGCGCTGTCCCGCGGGCTGGCCGGGGTGGCCGGCCGGATGCTGGTGGTGAACCTGCCGGGCTCGCGCGGCGGGGCGAAGGACGGGCTGGCGGTGCTCGGGCCGATCCTGCGGCACACCGTCGACCAGCTCCGCGGCGGCGACCACTGACCACGCGCGGCCACTGGGCCGGCGATAGGCTCGGTCGATGAGCACGGAAACCGCCGCCGCCGCGGCCGAGGTCGTCGCGCCGTCGCCGGCCGGCTGGGAGGAGGCCCGCTCCCGGGTGTACGCGGTGGGTCTCGCCGCCGCCCTCCCGGCGGTCAGCCGGCCGCTCGCCGACGCCGACGGGCACACCCTGGCCGAGCCGCTGACCCCGCGGACCGACCTGCCGGCCTTCCCCACCTCCAGCGTGGACGGCTGGGCGGTGCGCGGGGACGGCCCGTGGCAGGTGGTCGGCCGGGTGCTCGCCGGGCACACGCCGCCCCCGCTGGAGGCCGACGGCAGCACGGTGGAGATCGCCACCGGCGCGATGGTCCCCGAGGGCGCGACGGCGATCCTGCGGATCGAGGAGTCGACCCGGACGGCCGACGGCCGGGTGGCCGGCACGCCCCGTCCGGCGCCGGAGTGGCGGGAGCCGGGCGAGGAGGCGTACGCCGGGGAGGAGCTGTTGCCCGCCGGCACGCCGGTGGATCCGGCGGTGCTCGGCCTGGCCGCCTCCTGCGGGCACGACACCCTGCGGGTCCGCCGCCGGCCCCGGGCCGCGCTGCTGGTCTTCGGGGACGAGCTGCTGACCTCGGGCCCGCCGGGGGCCGGCCGGGTCCGCGACGCGCTCGGCCCGTCGGTGCCCGCCTGGCTGCGCCGGTACGGCTGCCAGGTGCGCCCCGCCGACGTGGTGGGCCCGGTGGCCGACACGCTGCCCGCCCACGTGGCCGCGCTGCGCGCCGCGCTGGCCGACGCCGACCTGGTCTGCACCACCGGCGGCACCATGCACGGCCCGGTCGACCACCTGCACCCGACGCTGGAGGCGCTCGGCGCCGACTACGTGGTGAACACCGTGGCGGCCCGGCCGGGCTTCCCGATGCTGCTGGCCCGGCTGGTCGACGACGACGGCGGGGTGCGCTTCGTGGCCGGGCTGCCGGGCAACCCGCAGTCCGCGGTCGTCGCGCTGGTCTCGCTGGTCGCGCCGCTGCTCGCCGGCCTGCAGGGTCGGCCGATGCCGGTGCTGCCGCAGGTCACGCTTGCCGAGCCGGTCCCGGGGCGGGGCGATTACACCCACCTCGCGCTGGTGCGTTGGGACCGGGTTGCGGGCGCCGCGCACCCGGTCCGGCACGTCGGCTCGGCGATGCTGCGCGGCCTGGCCGGCGCGGACGGCTTCGCGGTCATCCGGCCGGGCACGAGCGGCGCGGCCGGCGACCGGGTGCCGGTGGTGCCGCTGCCGCTGACCCCCGGGGAGCGGTCGTGGTGAGCGCGAGGAGTGAGCCGGAAGGCGACGCTGTGAGCGCGGCCGCCGGCGTGGTCCTCGGCGCCGTGACCGACCGGCCGTTGGACCTGGCCGCGCACGAGGCGGCGGTCGCCGACCGCCGGGCCGGTGCCGTGGTCTCGTTCCAGGGCGTGGTCCGCGACCACGACCACGGCCGCACGGTCGACCTGCTGGAGTACGAGGGCCACCCGACCGCCGAGGCCGTGCTGCGTGAGGTGGCGGCCGGGGTCGCCGCCGACCCCGAGGTGTACGCGGTGGCCGTGTCGCACCGGATCGGCCCGCTGGAGATCGGCGACGTGGCCCTGGTGGCGGCGGTCAGCACGGCGCACCGGGCGGCGGCCTTCGCGGCCTGCGCGCGACTGGTCGACGAGGTGAAGGCGCGGCTGCCGATCTGGAAGCGGCAGGTGTTCGCCGACGGCACCGAGGAGTGGGTGAACTGCCCCTGACTCCTCAGCGCCGGGCGGCGAGCTGTGCCGTCCGGGCGAGCCGGTCGTGGTAGAACGCCGGCTCGGCGCCGGGACGCCACGGCAGCGCGGCGACCAGCACGATCAGGGCGATCGCCAGGGAGTTCTCCATGAGCGCGCCGAACAGGCCGTCCTGGTAGTGGGACACCTCGGGGAGTTGGTGCTCGTACGGCCAGATCGGTGAGATCAGGAAGAGCAGGTAGAGCCCGAGCGCGCCGACGCCGTGCCGGAGCCCGGTCAGGGTCGGATACCAGATGGGCGGGCGCAGGGCCGGCACCCCGGTGGCCGGCGGCGTGCCGGTGGCCCGGGGCAGCAGGCCGCGGCTGGCCTCGCGGCGGCGTACCGCGGCGTCGGCCAGCACGATGACGGCCGGGATGACCCAGACCAGGTGGTGCGACCAGGAGATCGGGCTGATCACGTTGGCGGTGAGCCCGACCAGGGTGAACGCGGTCAGCTCGTCGCCGTCGGCGCGGGCACTGGCGGCCCGGGACAGCCCCAGCGCCAGCATGAGCACCGAGAACGCCAGCCAGAGCAGGCCGGGCGTGTCGATCGAGTCGTAGAGCCGGGCCAGCAGGCCGGCGAGCGACTGGTTGGCGGTCATGTCCGCCGCGCCCACCCGCTCGGTCTGCCAGAGCACGGTGGTGAAGTAGGTCCGCGACTCGGCGCCGACCAGCCCGAACGTCGCGATGGTCACGCCGACGGCGGTGCCGACCGCGGTGAGCGCGGCCCGCCACTGCCGGGTGATCACGAGATAGCCCACGAACAGCGCCGGGGTGAGCTTGACCGCGGTGGCCAGCCCGATGCCGACCCCGGCCCAGGCACCGCTGTAGACGAACCGGGCCAGCGCCGAGTCGGCGGTCTCGTAGTGGGTGCCGCGCCGGGCCCGCCAGCGCAGGCCGACCAGGTCCGCCATGATCAGCGCGAAGAGCAGCAGGTTGACCTGGCCGTAGCCGAGGGTCTCCCGGGACGGCTCGATGGCCGCGGCCAGCGGGGTGGCGATGCCGACGGTGAACCAGAGCGACCAGCCGAGCCGGTCGACGATCGGGCGCAGCAGTGCGGCCAGCACGACGGCGAGCGCGGCGATGCTGGCCAGCGCGTTGAGCCAGCCGGAGGCGTCGACCGGCAACCAGGACATCGGCAGCATGGCCAGGCCGGCGAAGGGCGGGTACGTGAAGCCCAGGGTCGTCGACGGTGCGATGAAGTCGTACAGCTCGTTGCCGCTCGCCCAGTACACGACGGCACCGTGGTAGATCTTCATGTCGAAGAAGTTGTACGGCCGCCCGAAGGCGCCGATGGCGAGCCAGGCGGCGTAGGCCACGGCGGCCACGATGCCGGTCCGTGTGACCGTCCTGCGGTCGATCCCCCGCGTCACGCGTTGGAGGGGAGCGAGGCGGTCCGTCCGTCTACCGACTGTCGTCGGCATGGCGTGGCCACCCCCGTACCAAGGTCGTCGTCCTGCCCGTCCAGGTCCAGCACGGAGCCTAGAACGGCGCCTCACGTCACTGCCTCCCGCGTTATGCGACCGTGTCCGATCCCACACGTGTTTTTGACATTTCCGCCGGGTTAACGGGTCTCGGACGGTTCAGGTGATTGGTGGCCTTGCGGGGGGTGGTGGCCGTATAGATGCAGGTCAGCCTGGGATTCGACGGGCGGTGGCCGCCGAGCGTACGGCGATCTTCGCCTCGCGGCGTGCGGTCCGGACCGCGCGCTGCACCGAGCGGCGCGAGTGGTTGATCCGGTGGCCGGTGCGCCAGCGGAGCCCCGGCTTGCCCTCGGTGTCGGCGGCGGCGAGCAGGAGACCGCCGAAGAGCCCGAGGTTCTTCAGGAAGTGGATCTGGTTGTTGTTCCGTGCCGCCGGGTCGTCGGTGTTCCAGAAGGGATGGCCGGCGGCGGTGGTCGGCACCAGGGTGGCGGCGAGGACGAGCGCGGCCGGCCGGGTGAACTTGCCGGTCGCCAGCATCAGCCCGCCGATCAGTTGGGTGGCCGAGTTGGCCCGGACCAGCGTCGCGGTGTCGGTGGGGAGGCGGGGGTTGAGGTTCTGGATCAGCGGCGTCACCTTGTCGGTGATCGGCTGCGCGGCCGGGACGAGCCGTCCCGGGTTCCGCAGGTTGCGGGCGCCGCTGACCACGAAGATGCCGCTCAACATGACGCGGGCGAGGGAGCGCACGGGCTTCATGGCTCAGTCATACCCCGTCGCAGACTTCGGCACCCCTGCAACACCCGAAAGGGATCGGCCGACGTGGACGTCCGCGCGGCACCGATTTCAGCGACCGTCGCGGATGGACGGCCTCCGCACGGTAAGGTCGCGCGGGTGACGACCCTGCGACTCCGACCCGAGGACCCGGCGGACGAGGCGCCGGTCGCCCGGGTGCTGGCCGCCGCGTTCGCCCGCCCCGACGTGACCACCCCGCCGGAGGTCGGGCTGGTGGAGGACCTGCGGCGCAGCGACGCCTGGATCCCGGAGCTGGCCATGGTCGCCGAGTACGGCGGCGAG
This sequence comes from Micromonospora sp. AP08, assembly GCF_008085935.1. Taxonomy (NCBI): domain Bacteria; kingdom Bacillati; phylum Actinomycetota; class Actinomycetes; order Micromonosporales; family Micromonosporaceae; genus Micromonospora; species Micromonospora sp. AP08. Next base: position 144,588 of record NZ_VSEZ01000009.1, on the reverse strand, counting down.
GTGGTGGGCTACGCGCTGCTCACCCGGGTGCAGGTGCGCACCGACGGCGGCACCTGGCCGGCGCTGGCGCTCGGCCCGGTGGCGGTCGCCCCGCACCGGCAGCGGATCGGGCACGGCGCGGCCGCGGTGCAGGCCGCCCTGGACGCCGCGACCGAGCTGGGCGAGCGGCTGGTGGTGGTGCTGGGCGACCCGGCTTACTACCGCCGGTTCGGGTTCGGTCCGGCGGACCGGCTGGGGCTGACCAGCCCGTGGTCGGGGCTCGGGGAGCCGTGGCAGGCCCTGGTGCTGCCGCCGTCCACCAGCGACGAGCCGCCGCCCCCGCCCGGCGAGGTGGTCTTCCCGCCGCCCTGGTCCAAGGTGTGACCGGCGGTCAGGCCGGCTGGGTGCGCAGGTAGCGGCCGAAGTGCGGGACGGTGAACGCGACCGTCCCCCGCTCGCCGGAGTAGATCAGCCCCTTCTTGATCAGAGCGTCGCGGGCCGGTGAGAGGCTGGCCGGCTTGCGGCCGAGCGCCCGGGCGATCTCCGCGGTGGGCACGGCCGCGTCCATGTCGTCGCGGCCGCTCTCCTCCCCGTCCACCAGCGCGAGCGTCGCCATGGCGCGCATGTACTCCCGCTCGGCCGGGGTGGCCCGCTCGAACCGGGAGCCGAAGAAACCCACCGCCAGCTCGGCCTCCGCCTCGGGCGCGGCGACCCGCACGTCCGCCGCGGTGATCGGCGAGCGGGGGGCGTGGTCCCAGGTGGCCTTCCCGTACGCCTGGACGAAGTACGGGTAGCCGCCGGACTTCTCGTAGAGCAGGTCGAGGGCCTTCTGCTCGTACTCGACCTCCTCCCGCTCGGCCGGGGCGCAGAGCGCCTGGTCGGCGGCGATCCGGTCCAGCCGGTCGATCCGCTGGTAGCGGAAGAGCCGTTCGGAGTACGACTTGGCGGCGCTCAGCACGGCCGGCAGGTGCGGCAGCCCGGCGCCCACCACGATGAGCGGCGCGCCGAGCTGGGACAGCTCGTGGCAGGCGGCGCAGAGCGCGGACACGTCCTCCGCGCCGAGGTCCTGCATCTCGTCGATGAAGATCGCGATGCCGGTGCCGACGTCGGTGGCCACCGCGGCGGCGTCGGTGAGCAGCTCGACCAGGTCGATCTCGATGTCGCCGGAGTCGGCGCGGCCGCTGCTGGCCGGCACGTCGATGCCGGGCTGCCAGCGGTCGCGCAGCTTCGGGGCGGCCCCACCGCGCCCGGTCGGCGCGGCCCGCTGGGCGAACGCCTTGAGCACGCCGAGGAAGGCGTCGATCCGGTCGGGGGCGCGGTGCCGGGGAGCCAGCTCGCGGACCGCCATGTGCAGGGCGGCGGCGACCGGCCGGCGCAGCGACTGGTCCGGCCGGGCCTCGATCTTGCCGGTGCCCCAGAGGTGGTTGATGGCCTGCGAGCGCAGCGTGTTGAGCAGGACGGTCTTGCCGACGCCGCGCAGCCCGGTGAGCATGAGGCTGCGTTCCGGCCGGCCGCGGGCGATCCGCTCCAGCACCACGTCGAACACGTCCAGCTCCCGCCCCCGCCCGGCGAGTTCGGGCGGGCGCTGGCCGGCGCCGGGGGCGTACGGGTTGCGGACCGGATCCACGAATCGCACAGTATCGGGCCGTCTAGCGGCGGGGCTAGACATGCGTAGATGCGACTACCGCGTGTCGGGACCGTCGAGACAAAACTAGGGCTATCTAGCCTCAACGCTAGACAGCCCTAGTTTTGGCTACGGGCCCTACCGCCGCTTGAGGCAGAGCACGAAGTCGAGCGTGTCGAGCTGGCTGTCGAAGAAGTACCAGTCGGTGTAGCCCTCGACCTTGGCGCACTTCGACTCGGCGTCCTTCTTGCCGCTGGTCGACCCGTCGATGCGGCGCAGCACCTGGTAGGTCTTCGCGCCGCACTCGGCGATCACCAGCTTCGGCTGGGCGGAGCCGCCCTCGTTGGCGACGCACTGGCCCGCCTTCACGAACCGCGGGTCCGTCGAGGACGCCGGGGCCGGCGGGGTGGTCGCCACGTCGGCCGGCTCGCTCGCCGCCCCGGTCGGCTCGGCGGCCGGCGTGGTGGAGGACGCCGTCCCGCCCGCCGGGGTCGCGTCGTCCCGGCCGAGCACCCAGTACGCGCCGGCGCCGCCGAGCAGCAGCACCGCCAGCACGACCAGCACCACGAGCAGCGGCCCCTTGCCCCGCTTCGGCGGCGTCGGCTCGGCGTACGGCGGCTGCCCGCCGTATCCGGGGTAGCCCGGATCGGCCGGGTAGCCCTGGAAGGGCGGGGCGGCGGGCGGCGGGCCGGCGTTCCAGGCGGTCGCCGGCTCGTAGCCCTGCGTCGGCTGGTCGTAACGCTGGGCGGGGGGCTCGTAGTGCTGCGTCGGTGGCTCGCCCCAGCCGCCCGGCTGCCCGCCGTACCCGGGGTCGTAGCGCGGATCGGCCGGCGGAGCGTACCCGTCGTCGGGGCGCCGCCCACCCCACGGCTCCGGGGAGCCGCCGCCCGGTGGTCCGAAGTTCGACATGAACGCCCTCCTGCGTACGCCAGTGCTGAGAGGCCGGCCACCAACGGGGGACGCCGACGCAGTGGTCACCGTAGCGTGGTCCACCGATGAGCTCACGCCCCACGAGTGCGACGCCCGCACCCGACCGCCCCGCCGCCCCGACCCGCCCGGCCCTGATCTGGACCGCGCTGGTCCTCGTCTACGTGCTCTGGGGCTCGACCTACCTGGGCATCCGGGTCGCGGTCGAGTCCCTGCCGCCGCTCACCTCCGCCGCCCTGCGGTTCGCCGCCGCCGCGGCGGTGCTCGCCCTGGCGCTGCGGCTGCGCCGGGGGCCCGGCGCGCTGCGCGTCGACCCGCGGCAGCTCGGCTCGGCCGCGCTGGTCGGCGTGCTGCTGCTGGCCGGCGGCAACGGTCTCGTGGTGCTCGCCGAGTCCGGCCCCGAGGGCACGGCACTGCCCTCCGGCATCGCCGCGCTGCTGGTCGCCACCGTCCCGCTCCTCGTCGTGCTGCTGCGGACGGCCGGCGGCGACCGGCCCCGGCCGTGGACCTTCGCCGGTGTCGCCCTCGGCTTCGTCGGTCTCGTGCTGCTCGTCCTGCCGAGCGGCGGGTCGGGGAGTGTGCCGCTGGTCGGCGCGCTGACCGTGGTCGCGGGGGCGGTCAGCTGGTCGGTCGGCTCGTACCTCTCGAACCGGATCCGGATGCCGGACGACCCGTTCGTGGCCACGGTCTACGAGATGGTCGCCGGCGCGGCGGCGCTCGCCGTGATCGCCACGGTCCGGGGTGAGCTGCACGGCTTCTCCCCCGCCGAGGTGACCGGCCGCTCGTGGGCGGCGCTGGTCTACCTCATGGTGGCGGGCTCGCTGGTGGCCTTCACGGCGTACGTCTGGCTGCTGGCCCACGCCCCGATCTCCCTGGTCTCCACCTACGCGTACGTGAACCCGGCGGTCGCCGTGGCGCTCGGCGCGTTGCTCGCCGCCGAGCCGGTGACCGTGCAGGTGCTGCTCGGCGGCGCGGTGATCGTGGCCGGCGTCGCGGTGGTGGTGAGCACCGAGCGCCCACGCCGGTCCGCGGCACCAGCCGTCGACGGGGCGGCCCCGGAGGCGGCCCGCCGGTAACGTTCGGGCCCGTGTCGGCCGGGCTGGTGACGGGTGTGGCGCTCCTCGGCGCGCTGGCCGGCCGGGCCGCCGGCCCACTCGCCCGGGTCTTCACCGACTCTCCGCCTCCGGCCGTCCGGTCCCCCGGGCCGGTAGTCCCCGTGTCCGACCCTGACCTGGCGGCCGCCGCGTTCGACAGCGGACGTCCCGCCGACGACCTCGGGACCGGTCGCGGAGCGGGGGCGGCGGCGCTGGCCGGAACGCTGGTGTTCGGGGCGCTGGCCGCCACGCGGGGCGGTGACCCGGCGCTGCCGGCGTTCCTGGCGGTGGCCGCCGTCGGGCTGGCGCTCGCCCTGGCCGACCTGGCCTGCCTGCGGCTGCCCGACCCGCTGGTGGCCGCCGCGGCGGCAGCGGCCACGCTCGGCCTGGTCCCGGTCGCGCTGGCCGGCACCCCGGAACGCCTGCTGACCGCCCTCGCCGGCGCGGCCGTCTCCTTCGTCGGGTACCTGCTGCTCGCGCTCCTGCCCGGCGCCCGGCTCGGCTTCGGCGACGTCAAGCTCGCCGCCGCGCTCGGCCTGCCGCTCGGCTGGCTGGGCTGGCCGACGCTGGGCCTCGGCCTGCTCCTCCCGCACCTGCTGAACGGGGTGGTGGTCGTCGCGCTGCTCGCCGCCGGCCAGGTCCGCCGGGACACCCCGCTCCCGTTCGGCCCGGCGATCCTGGCCGGCGCCTGGCTGGCGGTCCTACTCGTGTGACGAGGGCGCGCGCCCGAGCCGGATCGCGAGGGTGGGTCGGGGTCCCGTCACCGCGGCGAGCCGGCGCCGAGGGCTCAGATCAGCCGGAGCTGCCGGTCCTTGGGGCGGCGGGGTTCGGTGTCGCCGAAGCGCTCGAACAGCCCCGGGTCGATCACGTCGAGGAACGGGGAGGGGCGGCACTCGCGCTCGGACCCGTGCCGGGTGCGCCGGGCCGCGTGGCTCACGTAGAGCCGGTCCTGGGCCCGGGTCAGCCCGACGAAGAACAGCCGCCGCTCCTCGGCCACCGCGTCGTCGTCCGGCTCCTGGCCCGGCCAGCGCAGCGGCAGCAGCCCGTCCTCGGCGCCGACCAGGAAGACCACCGGGAACTCCAGCCCCTTGGCCGCGTGCAGGGTGAGCAGGGTGACCGCCTCGGCGCGCGGGTCGAGGGCGTCCACCTCCGCCCCGGTCGCGAGCTGGGCGAGGAACAGCCCGAGGTCGTCGCCGCAGCGCCGGGCCAGCGGGGTGAGCAGGTCGACCGCGGCGCGGACGTCTTCGGGGCGTACCGCGCCGGAGCCGTCGAGGGTCGGCACGGCGAAGCGCTCCGCCACCAGTTGGCCGGCCAGGCGTACCCGGGCGGGTAGGGAGCCGTCGAGCCCGGCGTGCCGCAGCTCGCGGGCGATGGCCGTCACGCCCGGCCGGTCGCGCAGCCGGTCGTGCGAGCGCTTCTGCACCGGGATGTTCGCCCGGGCCAGCGCGTCCACGATGGGCGCGGCCTGCGAGTCGGTGCGGTAGAGCACCGCGATGTCGGAGAACGACAGCGACGTGGCCCGCCCGTCGATCCGCCCCGAGTCGAGCGAGCGGTGGGAGAGGCCGCCGACCAGGTCGTCGATGGTGCGTACCAGGAAATCGGCCTCGTCGGAGACGGAGGTCGCGGCGTAGCGACCGACCAGCGGCGCCTCCGGGTCGAGCCGGGCCGGGTCGAGGCGGCGGCCGCGGACCAGCGACGACGGCGCGATGGCCTGCACGGCGGCGGCCAGGATCGGCGCCGACGACCGGTAGTTGCGGTTCAGCCGGACCAGCCGGGCGTCGGTGAAGTCCTGGGAGAAGCGCAGAAAGTAGCCGACGTCCGCGCCCCGGAACGAGTAGATCGCCTGGTCGGGGTCGCCGATCGCGCAGAGGTTGCCGTCGGCCGGGCTGAGCAGCCGGAGCAGGTCGTACTGGACGGCGTCGACGTCCTGGTACTCGTCGACGAAGATCCACTTCCAGCGCTCGCGGTACTCCTTCACGAGCTTCCGGTCGCCCTTCAGCAGCGCCACCGGCAGGGTGAGCAGCTCGTCCAGGTCGACCAGGTCCCGCTTGCGCAGCAGCGCGGCGTAGCGCTCGTCGTCGTCGCCGGCCTCCGCGCGGGCCGCGGCCCGGTCGGCGTCGTCGGCGATCCGGAAGTCCGCCGGCAGCCCGGCGGCCTGCGCGTTCTCCCGCAGGATGGTCAGGCCCAGCGAGTGGAAGGTGCCGACCGTGACGTCCTCGGCCACCGGGCCGAGCAGCCCGTCCAGCCGGTGCCGCAGCTCCTCGGCGGCCCGCCGGGTGAACGTGATCGCCAGGCACTGCTCCGGGAAGACGTTCAGCTCCGCGCAGAGGTAGGCGATCCGGTGGGTCAGCGTGCGGGTCTTCCCGGTGCCCGGGCCCGCCACGATGAGCAACGGACCGCCGGGCGCGGAGGCCGCCACCCGCTGCATGGCGTCGAGCCGGTCCAGCAGGCCGGTGCCGACCTCCTCCATCCCGGCGAGCATCGGCTCGAACGGCTCGTGCGGGGAGGGCGCCGGCGCGATCGGTGGCGGGGGCGGCGGGGCCGGCTTGCGCTTCGGCTCCGCCTTGGCCGCCGGCGCGCGCCGGGCCTTCGGCTTCGGCGCCGGCTCCGCGGGCTTCCGCTGCGCGGGCACGGGTACGTCGAAGAGCGCGTCCTGACCGGCGCCTCCGCCCGACGAGCCCAGCTCGGCCGGGTCGAAGAGGGTGATCACGCCGTACTCGCCGTCGTAGCCGGGAACCCGGCGCACCTCGCCGCGGCGCAGCCGGCCGATGCCCTCGGCGAGCAGTTCGCCGCCGACCCGGCCGATCTCGTCCAGCGGGGTACGGGTGAGGATGTCCAGCTCCGGGCCGAGCGCTGCGATCAGCTCGTGGAGCTTCCCCTCGACCTTCTTGGAGCGCGCGCCGACCTGGTTGAGCTCCCCGAGGATCTCGGCCAGCGGCACGAGGTGGGTCACCTCCCGGGCGTGCGCCGGCCGGTGCCCCTCGGGCCGGTCGGCCAGCTCCGCCACCCGGCTCAGTACGCCCACCGTCAGCGGCTTGCCGCACTCCGGGCAGCGCCCGCCGGCCTCGCGGGTGCGCTCCGGGGACCAGTTCACCCCGCAGAGCCGGTGCCCGTCGGCGTGGTACTTGCCCTCCTCCGGGAAGAACTCGATCGTGCCGGTCAGCCCGTCGCCGGTGCGCAGCGCCTCGCGGATCGCGAAGTAGTCGCGGGCCGAGTTCAGGACGCTGGCCTCCCGGGCCAGCGCCGGCGGCGAGTGCGCGTCCGAGTTCGACACCAGCTGGTAGCGGTCCAGGCTGCCGACCCGCCAGTTCATCTCCGGGTCGGAGGACAGGCCGGTCTCCACGGCGAAGATGTGCTCGGCCAGGTCGGCGTAGCAGTCGGCGATCGCGTCGAAGCCGGACTTCGAGCCGAGCGCGGAGAACCAGGGCGTCCAGATGTGCGCCGGCACCAGGTAGCCGTCCGGGCTGGCCTCCAGGGTGATCTCCAGCAGGTCGCGGGAGTCCAGCCCGAGGATCGGGCGGCCGTCCGAGCCCAGGTTGCCGATCCGCCCCAGCGCGGCGTTGAACCGGGCCACCGCGTCCAGGTCCGGCAGGTAGATGAGGTGGTGCACCTTCCGGGTCCGGTCGTCCCGCTTGTAGATCGTGGAGATCTCCACGCTGAGCATGAACCGGACCGGGTCCGCCTCCGCCTCGCTCGCCAGCCGGGGCGGCAGCCGCCGGGCGATGTCCCGCTCCGCCTCCGGGCTGAGCCGGTAGAGGCCGGGCTCGGCCGGGTGCAGGGTCTCGCGCAGGTGGTCTTGCCAGGCCGGGTGGGTGAAGTCACCGGTGCCGAGCACGCCGATGCCCTTGCGTCGGGCCCACCAGCCGAGGTTCGGCAGGGTCAGGTCACGGCTGCACGCGCGCGAGTACTTCGAGTGGATGTGCAGATCCGCGACGAATGGCGGGAGGCCACCGGGGGGTACGGCGCTGAACGGAGGCACGCCGCATCCTGTCACGGCCGGTCCCCTGCCCGCCCGCCGCCACGCGTACGCGTGACGTGAGCAATGCGGTGCTGGACCCGGCGGCCGGGACGCGCTATGGGGCGCGCAGCTCGACCAGGGTCACCTGCGGCGGCGCGCCCACCCGGACCGGCGGGCCCCAGAAGCCGGCCCCGTTGGTCACGTAGACCTTGGTGCCGTCCACCTCGCCCAGCCCGGACACCACCGGCTGCTGGAGCTTCACCAGCAGGTTGAACGGCACCATCTGGCCGCCGTGGGTGTGCCCGGAGAGCTGGAGGTCCACGCCGAACTTCGCGGCCTCCTGCGCGGCCACCGGCTGGTGGGCCAGCAGCACCACGGGGCGGCTCGGGTCGCGGCCGCCCAGGGCGGCGGCGTAGTCGGCGGGGGCGGCCAGGCCGGTGCCGGCGGCGGTGACGTCGTTGACCCCGGCCAGGTCCAGCACGCCGCCCCGGGCCCGGATCTCCTGGCGCTCGTTCTGAAGCACCCGCAGGCCGAGCCGGTCCACCTCCCGCACCCACTCCTCCACGCCGGAGTAGTACTCGTGGTTGCCGGTGACGAAGAAGCTCCCGTAGCGGGAGCGCAGGTCGCGCAGCGGTTCCGCGGCCGCGCCCAGCTCGGCCACCGAGCCGTCGACCAGGTCACCGACGACCGCCACCAGATCGGCGTCGAGCCGGTTGATCATCGCGACGATCCGCTCGGTGTGCGCCCGGCCGCGTAGCGGCCCGAGGTGGATGTCCGAGACGGTGGCGATGCGCAGCCCGTCCATGCTGCGAGGCAGCTTGGCCAGCGGGATCCGCACCCGGTCCAGCCGCGGCGGTCCCATCGCGGTGCGTACGCCGTACCCGGTGACGCCCGCGGCGGTGAGCCCGGCGAAGATCGCGGCCCCCCGGGCGAGCAGCAACCGGCGGGACGGGTCGTGGTCCGGCCGGTCCCCGGCGGCCCGCGGCCCGCTGTCCCCGCCGACCGGCGGCTCGGCCGACCCGGCGGACTCCGCCTCCACTGGCGCGGCGGGCGGCTCCGCGAGCGCGACGGGCGACGTGGCGGTGGGGCCGGTCGCCGCCGGTTCCGCGACGTGGCCCGTCGTGGCGGTGTCCGCCCGGCCGCCGCCGCCCGCCGGCAGCACGGCCGGCTCCCCGACCGCGCCGGTCGCGGCCCGCTCGCGGCGGCGCAGCACCAGCTTCGCCACCGCCACGGGCACTTCGAGCACCAGCAGCAGCACGAGCAGGTAGAACATGAGGGCCAGCCACAGGTAGCCCGGCCAGGCCAGCCAGTACGAGCCGTTGCGGGTGCCCACCATGGTCGCCGGCACCAGCAGCGCCAGCAGCAGCGCGGCCACCCCGCCGGCCTTCCGCCAGCGGCCCGGCCGGGTGGTGTCGCGGACCAGCCGCTTCCACAGGTAGAGGTGGATCAGGGCGGTGACGAGCACAGCGAAGCCCACGAAGGTCGCCATCGCCAGCACGGGAGCCTCCTCAGCCGCCCGCGAAGGGCGGCAGCACGTCCACCGTCGCCCCGGCCGGCAGCGGTGCCTGACGATCATGGCAGGCCAGCCCGTCGACCAGGAAACTCGCCGCCTTCAGCACCACGGCCAGCCGCTCGCCGTGCCGCTCGGTCAGCTCGTCGAGGAGTTCGTCGAGCGACCGGCCGGCCGGCGCGGTCTCCTCGGCGCGGCCGGCCGCGGCCCGCGCGCCGGCGAAATAGCGGACGGTGAGCTGCACCGGTCAGCCTCCGATCGCCGACATGGGGCGGGCGGGTTGCAGGAAGGTGGGGTCGTCGATGCCGTGCCCGGCCCGCTTGCCCCAGGTCGCGGCGCGCCAGCGCCGGGCCAGCTCCTCGTCGTCCGCCCCGGCGCGCAGCGCGCCGCGCAGGTCGGACTCCTCGGTGGCGAAGAGGCAGTTGCGGACCTGACCGTCGGCGGTGAGCCGGGTCCGGTCGCAGTCGCCGCAGAACGGCCGGGTCACGCTCGCGATCACCCCGACCCGGGCCGGCCCGCCGTCCACCAGCCAGGTCTCGGCCGGGGCCGCGCCCCGCTCGCCCGGGTCGGCGGTCAGGGCGAACTCGGCGCGCAGGGCGGCGAGGATCTCCTCGGCGGTGACCATGGTGGACCGGTCCCAGCCGTGCTGGGCGTCCAGCGGCATCTGCTCGATGAACCGCAGCTCGTAGCCGTGGGCCAGGGCGAACCGGAGCAGCGCGGGCGCCTCGTCGTCGTTGACCCCGCGCATCAGCACGGCATTGATCTTCACCGGGGTCAGCCCCGCCGCCGCCGCGCCGGCCAGCCCGGCCAGCACGTCGGCGTGCCGGTCCCGCCGAGTCAGCTCGGCGAACCGGGACCGGTCCAGGGTGTCCAGCGAGACGTTGACCCGGTCCAGCCCGGCGGCGCGCAGGGTGGGCGCCAGGCGGTCCAGGCCGATGCCGTTGGTGGTCAGCGAGATGCGCGGGCGGGGCGCCAACGCGGCCACCGCCGACACGATGCGGGCCAGGCCCGGGCGGATCAGCGGCTCGCCCCCGGTGAAGCGGACCTCGGTGACGCCGAGCCGGTGCACCGCCACCCGGATGAGCCGGACGATCTCGTCGTCGTCGAGCAGCTGCGGCCCGGCCAGCCAGGGCAGCCCCTCCGCCGGCATGCAGTAGGTGCAGCGCAGGTTGCACTTGTCGGTCAGCGAGACCCGCAGGTCCCGGGCGATCCGGCCGTACCGGTCGACGAGGACCCCGTCGGTCGTCATCGGCGCGGCGGTCACCCGTCGACCGTAGCGCGTCCGGTGCCGCGCAGCGCGGCGCGGGCGGCGGAGTCCACGGCCGCCCGGTACGCCGCGCCGAACAGCGCGGTGTGCACCAGCAGCAGGTGGAGCTGGTGCAGCGGCACCCGCTCCCGCCAGCCGTCGGCCAGCGGCCACGCCTCCCGGTAGGCGGCCGTGATCCGGTCGAGGTGCGGCGGGCCGCCGAAGAGGGCGAGCTGGGCCAGGTCGGTCTCGCGGTGGCCGCCGTGCGCGGCGGGGTCGACCAGCCAGACCCGGTCGTCGGCGCCCCAGAGCAGGTTGCCGGGCCAGAGGTCGCCGTGGATCCGGGCCGGCGGCTCGTCGCCGCCGAACTCGGCGATCCGGTCGACCAGGGCCTCGACCGGGCCGGCCTCCGCGCGGGTGAGCGCGCCGTTGTCGACCGACATCCGCAGGTACGGCAGGAGCCGCCGCCGGGCGAACCACTCCGACCACGGGCCCGGGTCGGGGCTGTTGTCCTGCGGCAGCAGGCCGATGAACCCCGGCCACTCGGCGCCGAAGGCGGGCGCCCCGGCCCGGTGCAGCCCGGCCAGCTCGCGGCCGAACAGCTCGGCCGCCTCCGGGGTGGGCTCGTCGGGCTCGACCCAGTCGAGCGCCAGCAGCTCCGGCAGCGCCACCACCACCTCCGGCACGGCGACCGTGCCCGCCTCACGCAGCCAGCGCAGCCCGGCCGCCTCGGCGGCGAAGAACCCCTCGGGCACGGCCCGCTCCGCGTGCTCCGGCCAGGTCTTGGCGAAGACCGAGTGCCCGTCGTCCAGGGTGAGCCGGGACGCGGCGCAGCTGTCCCCGCCGGAGACCGGCGTCTCCCGGATCCGCTGGTGGGTCAGGAAGGTCGGCAGGTGCTCCGGGTGTGCCCGCAGGTACGCCAGGTCCATGAGCGCAACGTAGCCGGTCCGCGGAGCCCGCGCGGGGCCGTGCCCGGCTCCGGGGCGTGCCGCTCCTCGCCGACCTGGACCGATACTCTCCGTGGCTGTGGACAACCTGCGTGTCGTCCACAGGGCCTGTCGCGGCGGCGGCCGTCCGCCGCAGGCTCCCGGCATGAACTCCACCGAGCGTCCCCGCCTCGCCGTCCGCTCGCCCGCCGACCTCGTCGCCGCCGTGCCGTACCTGCTCGGCTTCCATCCCGCCGACAGCGTCGTGGTGGTGGCGGTACGCGGCCGGCGCGTCGTCTTCGCCGCCCGGGGTGACCTGCCCGAGCCGGGCGCCGACCCGCGTCCGGCCGCCCGGCACCTGGCCGAGGTGGTCGCCCGGCAGGGCACCGACGCCGCCACCGTGATCGGCTACGGTCCGGCCGCCCGGGTCACCGCCGCCGTGGACGCGGTCGGCGAGGCTCTGGACCGGGCCGGCCTGCTGGTGCTCGACGCGCTCCGGGTCACCGACGGGCGCTGGTGGTCCTACCTCTGCGCCGAGCCGGCCTGCTGCCCGCCCGAGGGCACCCCGTACGACCCGGCGGCCAGCGAGGTCAGCGCGGCGGCCGTCTTCGCCGGTCAGGTCGCGCTGCCCGACCGGGCGGCGCTGGCCGCGCAGGTGTCCCCGCTCGGCGGGCCGGTCCGGGTGGCCATGCGCCGGGCCACCGCCCGGGCCCACCGCCGACTGGCCGGGCTGGCCGGTGAGGCGTCCTCGGTCCGCTCGGCCGGGGTGGCGGCGGTGCGCTCGGCGTTCCGCCGGCACCGGCGCAATGAGCGGCTCGGCGACGACGAGGTGGCCTGGCTGACCGTGCTCCTCACCCACCTCGCCGTACGCGACCACGCCTGGTCCCGCACCGACGGCCGGGACGCCGACATCAGCCTCTGGACCGACGTGCTGCGCCGGGCCGAGCCGGAGCTGATCGCCGCCCCCGGTTGTTTGCTGACCTTCGCCGCTTGGCGGGCCGGGCACGGCGCGGTGGCCGCCGTCGCCCTGGAACGGGTGCTGGCCGCCCACCCCGGCTACTCGCTGGCCGTGCTCCTCGACGACGCGCTCCGCCGCGGGCTCTCCCCGTCCGGGCTGGACGGCTGGCCGGCCATCACCGGCCCGCCCGTGCTCCGCCGCCGACGCCGTCGACCCCGCCGATGACCGCCGATGCCGACGTCCTCGCGAAAGGTCGAGCCCCGACCGACAGGAATCGGTCGGGGCTCAGTTGCGTTGCGCCCCCCACGACCTAGGGGGTTGGGGAGGTGTTCCGGCTGACGAGCACCTCTACGACGCCCCATGGGAGCAGCAGCCGAAGTACCTTGCAGGCCGCCTCGCGGCGTTCCTCCGTGTAGGCGAAAGCACCTGCACCTGCCAGGAGGATGACGATCCCCGCGTAGGCAAGGATGATGGATGGGGGGAGCCATTGCGGAAGCATGGCCATGCTCCTTCCTGTGGATGGCCCTCGGGCGACCGCCCGGTCGGGTGGACCGGTCGCCTGGGAGTCGTTCTTTGTCGGGCTACTCGACGGCTCGACGTGGGCGTAGCCGGAGGCTGAGTGCGAGACGGGGGGCCGCCCGCAGGACTAGGTCTAGACAGATCGCGAGTCGTCGGTACCGGCCCTCGCCCTCTTCGCGCGCGTCGTGCAGCCACCCTCGCCATTCCTCCACGTAGCGCTCGCGGTCACCCGGCGGCAGCAACCGGGCGGCGAAACAGCAGGCGGCGTCGCCGATCGGAGAGCGTCGGGAGGGAGGGGTTATGCGGCTGAAGTAGATCGTTGTCTCCGTCGACTCCACGACCGGCTGATCGCTGTTCTGCAGCAGCCGGACGTGGCCGGCCGCAGTTGTGACCCTGAGCTGCACGCCGCAGCTCCCACATACAAGATCGACACTGCGGTCAGAGTCCCGCAGTGGGCGAAATCTCCCTCGCTCGTTGCAAGCGATGCAGGAGATGCCGGAGATGATCGGCTGAAGCTTGAACGTACCCACCGTCTCCTCCTAGTGGCCCGGGGCAAGGCGACGGCGGGTGGAGGCAATGACGGCAGTTTGCGTGACCGCTGCAAGCGCAAGTCGAGCGCGTTCGGCGCCGTCCGGTGTGAAGCGGTAGTACCGCCGACGAGGGCGGCCCTGGTCTTCATGGGCGGCGGGCTCCTCCCAGAAGCTCTCTACCAGACCCGCGTGCTCCAAACGCGCGAGGATGGGGTGGAGGGTGCCGGACTTCAATCCAAGTTCCTGGCCTAGCTCTCGGCCGTACTTCGGCTTCGTCGGCTTCGCTAGGAGGGCGCGGAGAACGTCCACGGTCTGTGGCGTCATTCGTGGTAGGCCGTTCATAGGCCGCACTCTACCTAGGTTGAGGGAGAAAGTCTACCTAGGTTGAGACGAGAGGCTTCGGATCGACCGTGTCATCGGAAGCCGCCCGAAGCCAATCCGGAAACTCCCGCGTGACGTCCTCCTCGGCGCGATCGGCGGCCCGGCAATGGCCGGATTAGGCGGCGACGCGCTGCGCCCCCGTGTAGACGTTCATGGTCCCGCCGCGCAGGAAGCCGACCAGCGTCATCCCGGCCTCCTCGGCCAGGTCGGCCGCGAGCGTGCTGGGCGCCGAGACCGCGGCCAGCAGCGGCACGCCGGCCATCCACGCCTTCTGGGTCAGCTCGAAGCTGGCCCGGCCCGACACCAGCAGCAGGTGCCCGGTCAGGGGGAGCCGGCCCTCGCGGACCGCCCAGCCGACCACCTTGTCCACCGCGTTGTGCCGGCCGACGTCCTCGCGCAACACCACCAGCTCGCCGTCGGCGGTGAAGAGGCCGGCCGCGTGCAGGCCGCCGGTGCGGTCGAAGGTGCGCTGGGCCGCGCGCAGCCGGTCGGGCAGCGCGGCGAGCAGTTCGGCGCTCACCGCGAGCGGGTCCTCGGCCACCGCGAACCGCGAGCGGGTCCGGACGGAGTCGATGCTCGCCTTGCCGCAGACCCCGCACGAGCTGGTGGTGTAGAAGTTGCGGGCCGGGTCGGTGGCTGGCTCCGGCACGCCGGGCGCCAGGACCACGTCGACCACGTTGTAGGTGTTCGGGGTCTCCGCCCCGGCGCAGAGCTGCGCGGTGCGCACGTCGTCGGCCGACCGGATCAGCCCCTCGGTGAGCAGGAAGCCGATCGCCAGGTCCAGGTCGTCGCCGGGAGTCCGCATGGTCACCGCGAGCGGCCTGCGCCGGCCGGGCCCGGCCGCGCCGACCCGGATCTCCAGGGGCTCCTCCACGACCAGGGTGTCCTGCCGGCGCAGCCGCGCCCGCCCGTCGGCCTCCGCGCCGAGGTCGATCCGGAGCACGCCGCGTCGGTCAGTCGCCCGTCCCATGCCGCCATCCTGCCCCGCGCCCCACGACACCCGCACGGCGACGCCGTCCCGGTTACCGTGGCCCGGTGACGGCGTACGCGGCGGTGGTGCTCTCGGGCGGCGCGGCCCGCCGGATGGGCGGGGTGGACAAGCCGGCCCGTCCGGTCGGCGGCCGGCCGATGCTGCACCGGGTGCTGGCGGCGGTGGCCGACGCGGGCACGCGGATCGTGGTCGGCCCGGCCGGGCCGGTGCCCGAGGGGGTCCGGGTGACCCGCGAAGAGCCGCCCGGCGGCGGCCCGGTGGCCGCGGCCGCGGCGGGGCTGGCGCTGCTCGATCCCGGCACGGACACCGTCGCCCTGCTCGCGGCCGACCTGCCGCTGCTCACCCCGGCGGCGGTGGCCGAGCTGCGGCGCGCGCTCGACGACTCGACCGCCGGAACGGCCTGCTACGTCGACGGCGACGGCCGCCGGCAGCACCTCTGCGCGGTGTGGCGGGTGACCGCGCTGCGGTCCGCCCTCGACCGGCTGGCCGCCGAGCGTGGCGGCACGGTCGACGGGGCGCCGGTGCGGCGGTTGCTGGCCGGCACGACCGTGCGGGAGGTGTCCTGGACCGGGTCCGGGCCGCCGCCCTGGTTCGACTGCGACACTGACGAGGACGTACGCCGGGTCGAGGAGTGGACGAGATGACGGTGATGGACGACTGGGTCACGGCGGCCTGCGCGGAGCTGGGGCTGGACCCGGCCGAGGTGCCGGTGCCGACCGTGCTCGACCTGGCCAAGGACGTGGCGCACCAGGTGCTGCGGCCGGGGGCGCCGGTGAGCGCGTACCTCCTGGGGGTGGCTGTGGGGCGCGGCGCGGCACCGGCCGCGGCGGCTGCCCGGCTCAGCGCGCTGGCCGGCACCTGGCCGGTGGAGCTGGACGGGACGGCTCCCGCCGGGTAGCACTCCGCGGGCCGCTGTCCGATCCCGGTCGGGGTGATTCGACCCCCACCGTCCGTGGGTAGGGTGGCGAGGACGGACGGAGGCGATCATGACGGCAGACCACCCCTCGGCGCCGGCTGGTGAGCCCGCCGGCGCGACGCCGGAGCAGCACGAGTCGGTCCTGCTGGACGAGCCGACCACGGCCGACCTGCGGGCCAAGGTGACCGAGGCCTGGCGGGAGTTCGCCCGGGCGCTGGCCGAACGGCTGCGCGGCCTGCCCGCCGGCGCGCACCTGGAGGTCACCCTCGACCCGACCGCCTCCGGCACCGGCGACGCCGTCTACTCGGTGAGCGTGGACGCCGGTGAGGAGGGCAGCCTGTCGGCCCGGGCGGTCGGCAACGCCACCCTCCCGCAGGGCTATCGGCTGGACCGGGCCGCGGTGGCCGACATGATCGCGCTCGGCTGGTCCCCGCCCGGCGTGGTGCCGGGCTCCGGCGAGCAGTTCGGCCTGGACTGCGTGGCCGACGAGGCCGCCCGATTGTCGGCCGTGCTGTCCCGCACCCTGCGCGACGTCTACGGCGCCCCGCACCCCGCCTTCCTGGTCTATCTGGTGCACGACGCCGAGGGGGAGCCGCTGCCGGTCGAGCCGCTCGGCACCGCGCGCAGCGAGTTCGGCCCGGACCGCGACGTGGAGGCCGACCTCGACGAGGCCCTCGCCGCCGCCGCTGCCGCCCAGGCCGGCGAGAACGACGTGCTGGCCCTGGAGGAGCGGGTGCGCACGGTCGTCTCCACGATGCTGAAGTCCAAGGCCGACCAGGTGCAGGTCGACTCGGACGGCGACATCAACATCCGGGCCGGCTCCGCGATGGTCTTCGTGCGGGTGCGCGACAACCCGCCGCTGGTCGACGTCTTCTCGCCGGTGCTCACCGAGGTCGAGCCCACCGAGCGTCTCTACGTGAAGCTCTCCGAGCTGACCAACCGGATGCCGATCGGCCGGCTCTACTGCGCCGACGACACGGTGTGGGCCTCGATCCCGGTGTTCGGCCGCAACTTCCAGGCCACCCACCTGATGCTCGCCGTGCAGGTGATGACCGGGCTGGCCGACGAGCTGGACGACCGCCTGCACGGGGAGTTCGGCGGCAAGCGCTTCTTCGGCGAGGGGGACAAGCCGGCCCGGCCGCAGGAGCACCGCACCGGCATGTACCTCTGACGCCGCCCGTCAGCGGACGTCGAGGAGGGTCTTGCCGACCGTGGCCCGGGACTCGATGGCGGCGTGCGCGTCGGCGGCCCGGTCCAGCGGGAAGCGCTGCCCGATGAGCGGCCGGAGCCGGCCGGCGGCGCCCTCGGCGAGAGCCTGTTCGGTGAGGGCGCGCAGCTCGTCGGGCGTGCCGCCGGCGCGGACCAGGGTCACCCCGCGGGCGGCGGCCTCCTCCTCGGGCAGGTCCGCCCAGGCGCCGCTGGCCAGCCCGAAGCTGAGCATCCGCCCGCCCCGGTCGAGCAGGTCGAAGGCCGCCCGGGCGAGTGGCCCACCGACCCCGTCGAAGACCACGTCCACCCCGCCCACGGCGGCCCGGACGCGGTCGGTCCAGTCCGGCTCGCGGTAGTCGACCACCGGGTCGAGGCCGCGCCCGCGGAGCAGGGCGACCTTGCGGGGACCGCCGGCCGCGGCGACCACCCGCACGCCGGCCGCGGTGGCGAGCTGGGTGAGCAGGCCGCCCACCCCGCCGGCCGCCGCCTCGACCAGCACCCGCTCGCCGGGCCGCAGCGCGGCCGCCCGGGCCAGCATCAGCGCGGTCCGGCCGTCCGCGAGCAGCGCCACGGCCGCGTCCAGCGGCAGCCCGTCCGGTACGGAAATCGGCGCGCCCTGGTCCACCACGACGCGCTCGGCGTACCCGCCGGAGCCGCCGGTGGCGCTGACCACCCGCCGGCCGACCAGCGCCGGGTCCACGCCGGGGCCGACCCCGGTGATCGTCCCGCCCACGCCGTTGCCGGGGATCACCGGCAGGGCCGCGGCGAACCGGCCGAACCCGGTCGCCCGGAACATCGTCTCGACGAAGGTGATGTTCGCGTGCGCCACCTCGACGAGCACCTGCCCCGGACCGGGCGCCGGATCGGGCGCCGGTCCCGGGACCAGCACCTCCGGCCCGCCGAACTCCCGTAGCCACACCGCCCGCACGTCGCCTCCCCGCTGTCGCTGTCGCA
Source organism: Micromonospora sp. AP08 (assembly GCF_008085935.1). Classification (NCBI taxonomy): domain Bacteria; kingdom Bacillati; phylum Actinomycetota; class Actinomycetes; order Micromonosporales; family Micromonosporaceae; genus Micromonospora; species Micromonospora sp. AP08. The sequence continues at coordinate 126,866 of NZ_VSEZ01000009.1, read as the reverse complement.
CGCCCGCGGTCCAGTGGACGACCTGAAGTGCGGTTGAGGTCAAGTCGAGGAGGGCCCGACGCCGGGGGACTCGACCAGCCGGGAGAGGACGATGGTGCTGCGCGACGAGGTGACGAAGGACTCGGCCCGCAGCCGCTCCAGCGCCTCCTCGAGGTGCGCGATGTCGGCGGCCCGCAGGTGCACGAGCGCGTCCGCCTCGCCGGAGACCGTGTACGCCCCGACCACCTCGGGGTGCCGCCGGGCGGCGGCGCCGATCTGGGCGGGGGTGGTCCGGCCGGCGCAGAACAGCTCGACGAACGCCTCGGTGGTCCACCCGACGGCGGCCGGGTCGACGACCGCCGTGAATCCCCGGATGACCCCCGCCGATCGGAGCCGGTCGACCCGGCGCTTGACCGCGGGGGCGGAGAGTGACACCCGGGTGCCGATGTCCGCGTACGAGGCGCGGGCATCTGCCACGAGCAACGCAATGATTCGCTGGTCAACCGCGTCGATCTGCAACGTTCCGCCTCTGGGAAGCAATGGTTGTGGCTGTTACCAAAGTTGTACCGTACCTACTCTTGGTGACCGTGAACCAGCAGCGAGTCCCGCGAAAGCGGACATATCTCATGTGCTCGCCCGAGCACTTCGCGGTCGAGTACGCCATCAACCCGTGGATGGACGTGACGGCCCCGGTCGACGCCGAGCTGGCGGTCAAGCAGTGGGACCGCCTGCGCGAGACCCTGGTCGGTCTCGGCCACGAGGTGCACCTGCTCACCCCGGAGCGCGGGCTGCCGGACATGGTCTTCGCCGCGAACGGCGCGTTCGTGGTCGACGGCACGGTCTACGGCGCCCAGTTCAAGCACGAGCAGCGGCACGCCGAGGCCGCCGCGCACCGGGCGTTCTACGAGGCGAACGGCTGGCGGTTCATCGCGCCGAGCGAGACCAACGAGGGCGAGGGCGACTTCGCCTACCTGCCGGAGGCGCACGGCGGGCTGATCCTCGCCGGCCACGGCTTCCGCACCGAGACGGCGGCGCACGCCGAGGCGCAGGAGGCGCTCGGCCGGCCGGTGGTCTCGCTGCGCCTGGTCGACCCGCGCTTCTACCACCTGGACGTGGCGCTCGCCTCGATCGACGACGAGAACGTCGTCTACTACCCGGGCGCCTTCTCGGCGGCCAGCCAGCGGGTGCTCACCCAGCTCTTCCCGGACGCGGTGATCGCGGACGACGAGGACGCCCTGGCCTTCGGCCTCAACCTGGTCAGCGACGGGCTCAACGTGGTGCTGAACAGCGAGGCGACCCGGCTGGCCGGCAAGCTCAAGGCGGCCGGCTACCACCCGGTCCCGGTCGAGCTGGCCGAGCTGAAGAAGGGCGGCGGCAGCGTGAAGTGCTGCATCGCCGAGCTGCGCCACTGACGCACGGGAACGGGCGGTCTCCCCGAGGGGAGGCCGCCCGTTCCGCGTACGCGGGGGAGGATCAGCCGAGCGTGGCCAGCTCGCTGATCACGATGTTGGAAAGCAGCTGGCCGTCGAGCTGCACCTTGCGCAGGTACCACTTCTGCTGCGGGGTGCGCGGCTGGTTGAACTGCCAGGCGCCGCGCGGGCTGTCGATCTGGCCGATCTTGCCGAGCGCCAGGTTGACCTGCTGCGGGGTCGGGTTGCCGCCCACCAGCCGGATCGCCTTGTCCAGCACCTGCGCGGCGTCGTACGACGCCATCGCGAAGGTGCTCGGCGAGGCGTTGTGCGCCTTGCGGTACGCCGAGGCGAACACCCGGTTGGCCGTGTTGTTCAGGTCGGCCGAGTAGTTCAGCGCGGTCTCGATGCCGCAATTCTGGATCAGCGCCCGCTCCTCGCCCCGCTCGCCGTCGTCGAGTTGGCTGAGCACGGTGCCCTCGGTGAGGAAGCCCGGCGCGTAGATCGGGCCCCGGTAGCCCTGGGCGTAGAGCTGCTTGATGAACTGCACGGCCTGCACCCCGGTGTAGTGGCAGAAGATCGCGTCGGGCGGCCCGGGCTTCCGGTCCAGGGCCGTGCGGATCGCGCCCGTGTAGGCGGTCTTGCCGGGACTGGGGTAGTCGGGGGTGAAGATCGGCTCCTCGGTCAGCCGCCGGCCGCCCTGCTCGTACCCGTCCCGGAGGCCGTCGATGACGTCCCGGCTGCTCTGGCCCTGCGTGCCGAAGATGGCGATCCTGGCGGACTCCTTGTTCTTGAAGATCTGCCGCAGGTACTGCCCGAGCGCCACGCCCGGCTCGTTCAGCACGTACGAGGTGCGCCAGATGTAGACGACGCTCTGGAGGCTGATGGGGGAGGCGTTGGAGCCGATCAGTGGCACCCGTGCCTGCTCCACGGCGTCGCGGATGCCGGTCATCACGACGGAGCTGACCACGCCGGTGAGCGCCAGCACGCCCTCCTTGAGCAGCTGGTCCACGGCGGCCTGGCCGGTCTTGGCGGTGTCGCCCTCCTCGGCCGTCACCACCGTCACGGGGTGCCCGCCGAGCTGCCCGTCGTTGAGGGCGAGGAAGAGCTGGAACCCGTTGGTGATCTCGTCGCCGATGACCTTGTTCGGACCGCTGCCCGGAACGATCAAACCGATCTTGATCGGGCTGCCGGGCTTGGTCTCATCCGCGGTGTCGGTCCCGCCGCAGCCCGCCGCCAGCCCGGTGGTACCCAGCGCGGCCAGCAGTTGTAGCGCCCGCCTGCGGTTCATCTGCGACACCGATTTCCTTCCCGATGGAGCGGCCAGGGTGCAACGCCCCTTCGGCGTTCTACCTGCTTGGCGACGCTGCGTCAATGCCCTGAAGATCATCGTGCAGGGACCGCAATGCGGTGACCACCTGCGGCCAGGCGGCCGAGTCCGGCGCGATCAGCCCGAAATGTTCGCACGCGGGCAGCTCGACCAGTGTGGCAGGGCTGCCGGCGGCCCGGGCCGCGGCCACCCAGGAGCGGCTGATGGCGACCGGCACCTGCTTGTCGAGCGCCCCGTGCATGACTACTGTGCGTGTTCGGATCGGTACCAACGACGCTGGATCGGCCGTCGCGTACCGGTCGGGGACCTCGGCCGGGCCACCGCCGAGCAGCGCGGCCACCGCGCCGGAGTCCAGGTCCAGCCGGTACGCCTCGGCGAGGTCCGCGACCGGCGCCAGGGCCAGCACGCCGCCGACCGTGGTCGGAGCGTGCGCCGCCACGTACAGGGCCAGGTGGCCGCCCGCCGAGTGCCCCACCAGGATCGGTGGGGCGGCCGTCACGAGCCCGGGCAGCGCGGCCGCGGCCAGCCCGGGCAGCGCCGCCACCCCGGCCAGCACGTCGGTGAGGGTGTGCGGCCAGCCGCCGCCCGGCCGGCCGGTGCGCCGGTACTCGACCTGGGCGACCGGGTGGCCGAGCGCGGCCAGCGCCGCCGCCATCGGGCCGGTGTGGGTGCGGTCGTACTCGGCCCGCCAGAATCCGCCGTGCACCACGACCACCAGCCGCCGGGGCGGTCCGTCGCCGGCCGGCCGGCGCAGATCGGCACACTGGTCCGGGTGGTCGCCGTAGGCGACGGTGGCGTCCGGCGGCGGGGCCGGCCGGGTCAGCACGTCGCGCGGGTCTGCGGGCATGAGGGCGACGGTAGCGCGCCCCGGCCGGGTGGTTCCGCGCCGGCAGCCGGTCCGGGCGCGTGCGCGTGGTGGGGGTGGGTAAAGATGGGTCCCATGACCGAAGCGCGCTCCGCCGGACAGGACGACGAACAGGGCAACGATGGCATCCCCGGCACCGTGGTGGTGGTCGGGCCGGACGGTCGGCCGGTCGGCACCGTCCAGACCGACGAGGGCCAGGGGGAGGATCCGACCCGCCTGGTCGAGCAGCCCGCCAAGGTGATGCGGATCGGCAGCATGATCAAGCAGCTGCTGGAGGAGGTCAAGGCGGCCCCGCTGGACGACGCCAGCCGGCACCGGATGCGCGAGATCCACGAGCGCTCGATCGTCGAGCTGAAGGAGGGCCTCGCCCCCGAGCTGCGCGAGGAGCTGGAGCGGATCTCGCTGCCCTTCACCGAGGACCAGGCGCCCAGCGAGGGCGAGCTGCGGATCGCCCACGCCCAGCTGGTCGGCTGGCTGGAGGGGCTGTTCCACGGCATCCAGGCCGCGCTGGTCGCCCAGCAGATGGCCGCCCGCGTCCAGCTGGAGCAGATGCGCTCCGGCCGGCAGGCGCTGCCCAGCGGCCCGGGTGGGGTGCTGCCGGGCATGCCGGGCATGCCGCAGACCAACGAGGGCCACGCCCCCGGCCAGTACCTCTGACCCACGTCGGCGACGCCGACCGGCCGGCAGGCCCGGCCGGTCGGCACACCCGGGTCAGGCCACCCCGAAGACCTTCTCCAGGTACGCGGCCACGCCGTCCTCGTTGTTCGCCCCGGCCACCTCGTCGGCGATCGCCAGGACGGCCGGGTGCGCGTTGGCGACCGCCACCGCCCGCCCGGCCCAGGTCAGCATCGGCACGTCGTTCGGCATGTCACCGAAGGCCAGCACGTCGCGCTCGTCGATGCCGAGCCGCGCGGCGTACCAGGCCAGGCCGGCCGCCTTGGTCACCCCGGCGGCGGAGATCTCCACGAGCCCGCTGTACGACGAGTGGGTCGCCTCGGCCAGCCCCTGGAGGGCGCCGGCCACCACCCGGACGAACACGTCGGGGTCCTGCTCGCCGGCCCGGGCCAGCAGCTTCACCGCCGGCACGGCGAGCAGTTCCTCCGGCGACTCGATGGCGCGGATCGCATCGGCGTCCGCGTCCCAGCGCAGCGGGTAGTGCGCCTCGTGCCGCATCTGCCGGCTGTCCACGATCTCCACGGCGAAGCTCACGTCGGGCACCTCGGCACGCAGCCGCCGGGCCACCTCGGCCAGCAGCTCCGGGGCGAGCGGGTCGGCGCGGAGCACCTCGTCGGCGACCGGGTCGTACACGACGGCGCCGTTCGCGCAGATCGCCGGCAGCGGCTCGGCGAGCTGGTCGTACACGAGCTGGAGCCAGCGGATGGGACGGCCGGTGACCAGCACGACCGGCGTGCCCGCCGCGGAGATCCGGGCCAGCACCCCCGCCGTACGCGGGCTGAGCGTCCGGTCGTCCCGGAGCAGCGTGCCGTCGATGTCGGTCGCGACGAGCCGAGGTGCCTCTCCCATCACCGGGAGAGTAGTCGGTCCAGGTAGACCGCGACGCCGTCGTCGTCGTTGCGAAGGGTGATCTCGTCGGCCGCGGCGCGCACGTCCGGGTGCGCGTTGGCCACCGCCACCCGACCCCAGCCGGCCCAGCCGAACATCGGCAGGTCGTTCGGCTGGTCGCCGAAGACCAGCACCTCCGCCGGGTCGACGCCGAGCCGCTCGGCGACCACGGTGAGCCCGGTGGACTTGTCCACCCCGGGCGGGCAGATCTCGACGAATCCGAGCCCCGCCTGGGTGAGCGTGGCCAGCTCGGCCGGGACGATCCGGCGGGCCACCGCCAGCAGCTCGTCCACGTGGTGGTCGGCGGTCCGCGCGAACGCCTTGAGCACGTCGCCGGCGAGGCACTCGGCGCGGCTGCGCGCCTCGAACCGGTCCTGGTAGGGCCAGCTCGGGTGGTAGTCGCCCCAGAGCGGCGCGTCGTGCTCGTCGGACGCCTCCACCATCACGGTGAGCGGGCCGACGGCGGCCTCCAGGTCGGCCAGGATCCGGGCCAGCACCGCGCCGGGGAGGCGTTCGTCACGCAGCACCAGCGGGCCCGCCGGGTCGCTCTGGTCGACCACCCGGCCTCCGCCGGCCATCACCAGGAAGTCGGCGGCGCGGATGTCGTTGCGGGTCAGCTCGGTGAGGCGCGGCCCCCGGCCGGTGGCGCCGACCACCGGGATCCCCGCGGCCCGCACCCGGTCGAGCACCTTGTGGGTGTACGCGGAGACGGTCTCGTCGCTGCGGACGAGCGTGCCGTCGAGGTCGGTGGCGATCAGCTTGGGCAGTCCCGGGCGGGTCATGGTTCCTCCTTCGCCCGCCGCCGTCGCGTCGGCCGTCCAGGTCCTCGGTGCCGCGGCCACCGGACGGCGGGCAGCAACCGTATCTCGCGGAACGGGTCGCAACCATGGCTTTTCGGCGAATCGGACACCAACCCGCGGCGGCCGTCGGGTGTCCCACCACGGCCGGTCCCCCGCGGCGGTTCCGGGCGGCCGGGAGGACTCGGCGGCGCCGGGTCAGCGGGGCGGTTCGGGGTGGGCGAAGGGCGTCGTGGGCTGGACGCTCAGGTCCGCCGGCGCGGGCGGCAGCTCGTCCTCGGTGGCCCGCCGCCGGCCCCGGCCGGACCGGCCGTCCGCGAACCCGGTGGCCGGCTCCGCCCCGGGCTCGCCCGCCCGGTCGGCGGGCTCGGCGCCGATCCGGCCGGACAGGTGCAGCGCGGCGGCGAGCAGCACGACGGCGAGGAAGGCGGTGACCAGGCCGCGCCCGTGCTCCACCTGCAACCGCTGCTCGGCGGGGAAGAACAAGGTGCGCCGGGCCAGCTCCTGAAGCGAGGCGGCGGTCGCGACCAGCATGGCGAGCAGGGCCGCAGCGAGGCCGAGACCGGCGAGCCGGGCGTGCTGCCGGATCGCCGGCGCGCCGCGCAGCGCCAGCGCCACGGCGACCGCCAGGCCGAGCAGTCCCACCAGGTACGCGACACCGAAGCCGCCCACCTGCGCCGCACCGCTCGGCAGGCGGACCGGGGTGCTTCCGTCCGGGCCCTCGTTGGGCACGGTCATCACCAGCCACTCGCCGATCAGCGAGGCGACCGCGGCCACCGCGCCGAGACCGGCGAGCACCGGCGGAAGGCGATGGTCCCGCGCCAGGCCGGCGAGCGAGCGCCCGACCCGGCCGGGCGGAGCCGGTTCGGCGTCGCCCCACTCCACGACCGTGGTGCCGTCGGACCGGTTGTCCTGCCTGGGGATGGGGAGATCCTGGGACATGGGCCACCCTTCCCGTACGCGGGCCTGCGTCGAATCATGACACAGCCGGCACCGGTGACAGGGGACCGCAAGCGCACAGGCCGGTGCGGGGCGGCCCGCTTTCGGTTAGCGTCGGTGCCATGCCTATCCGTACCGCTTCCGCTCGTTGGCAGGGCAACCTCACCGAGGGGTCCGGCACCGTCCGCACCGGCAAGGGCGGCCTGACCGGCAACTACTCCTTCAAGTCCCGCTTCGAGGAGGGCGAGGGCACCAACCCCGAGGAGCTGATCGGCGCCGCGCACGCCAGCTGCTTCTCGATGGCCCTCTCCAAGCAGCTCGCCGACGCGGGCGCCACCGACACGTCGGTGGAGACCACCGCCAAGGTCCACTTCGACAAGACCGACGCGGGCATGACCGTGACCCGGATCGACCTGGAGACCGTCGGCCAGGCTCCGAGCCTGGACGAGGCCCAGTTCACCAAGCTGGCCGAGGCGGCCAAGGAGAACTGCCCGATCTCCCGGCTGCTCTCCCCGGGCGCGCAGATCACGCTGAACGCCCGCCTGGCCTGACCACGCGCGACACGGCGAGGGTGCCCCGTCGGGCGCCCTTGCCGTGCTGCGTGCCGATCGTGAAGGGGTGACGGGGCGGCGTGGCCGTGCAGATGAGCCGGGAGCGGTTCGAGGAACTCGTCGGCGAGGCGCTCGACGAGGTGCCCGAAGAACTGCTCGGGCTGATGAGCAACGTGGTCATCCTGGTCGAGGACGACCCGCCGCCCGGCGAGGACCTGCTCGGGCTCTACGAGGGGCACGCGCTCACCTCGCGGGGCTGGGACTACGCCGGCGTGCTGCCCGACCGCATCCTCATCTTCCGGAACCCCATCCTGGCGATCTGCGACACCGAGGACGACGTCGTGGACGAGGTGGCGGTGACGGTGGTGCACGAGATCGCCCACCACTTCGGCATCGACGACGACCGACTGCACGTCCTCGGCTGGGGCTGACCGGGCGCGCGTCGCGCCCCGCTCGGCCGATCCCCGCTGTTGCGCGGGTCCCCTAACCTCCGGTGCAGGCACACCCCGATGCAGGAGGAAACCCATGCGCAGCGCGCTGTTCTCCGCGGAGAACCTTGAGAAGGAGTCCCAGCAGCCGGGCATGCGGCTGCAGAACTCCAAGATGCTGAAGATCGAGCTGAACGGCGAGGCGATGGCCCGGGTCGGGTCCATGGTCGCGTACCAGGGTCAGGTGCAGTTCCAGGCGCTCGGCTCCGGCGGCATCGGCAAGTTCATCAAGCAGCGGCTCACCGGTGAGGGTGTGCCGCTGATGAAGCTGGCCGGCCGCGGCGACGTCTTCCTGGCCGAGCTGGCCAAGGACGTGCACATCATCGACCTGGAGCCCGGCGACGCCCTGTCGATCAACGGCTCCAGCGTGCTGGCCTTCGACTCCACCCTCCAGTACGACATCAAGATGGTCGGCGGCGCCGGGATGGCGTCCTCGGCCGGCCTGTTCAACTGCGTCTTCACCGGCTACGGCCGGATCGCGATCACCACCAAGGGCACCCCGGTCGTGCTCAACGTCGACCAGCCCACCTACGTCGACCCGCAGGCCGCGGTCTGCTGGTCGGCCAACCTCCAGACCGGCTACCACCGGGCCGAGCAGCTCGGCCTCGGCACGCTGCTCGGCCGCAGCACCGGTGAGGCGTTCACGATGAGCTTCGCCGGGCAGGGCTTCGTCGTGGTCCAGCCCTCGGAGGAGCCTCCGGTGCAGGGCAGCGGCGCTCAGCAGCAGCAGGGCGGCCTGCTCGGCGGCCTGCTGCAGTGACCGCCCGGTGCGTGGGGCGCCCGCTCGGGCGCCCCGCCCACCGTCAGCTCAGCTCGCCGGCGCGCAGCCGGGACAGCCAGGCCGCCGCGTCCGCGTAGTCGGCGTCGGAGAGGCCGGCCGGCGCGGGGACCGGACGGTCGCTCGCCGCCGGGTTCCAGCGGTGCCGGGGGTACGAGCCGAGGAAGCGCACGTCCGCGCAGACCCGGCGCAGCCCCTGCAACGCCTCGCCGAGGCGTACGTCGGCGACGTGCCCGGTGCAGTCGAGGAAGAACACGTACCGGCCGAGCGCCTCGCCGGTCGGGCGGGACTCGATCCGGCTCAGGTTGACCCCGCGCGTGGCGAACTCCGTGAGCACCGACAGCAGCGCGCCGACCCGGTCGTGCGCGATGTAGACCGCCAGCGAGGTGACGTCGTCGCCGGTCGGCGGCGGGGGCGGGCCGGGGCGGGAGACCAGCGCGAACCGGGTCACCGCGTCCGGGTGGTCGGCGATCTTGTCGGCGAGCACGGTCAGCCGGTGCCGGGTGGCCCCGATCGGGGCGCAGATGGCGGCGTCGTGCTCGCCGCTCGCGGCGCCCGCCGCGGCGGCGCCGTTGGAGAGCACGTCGACCACGGTGGCATCGGGCAGGTGGTCGCGGAGCCAGCCCCGGCACTGGGTGGACGCCTGCGGGTGGGCGGCCACGCTGCGCACGTCGGCCAGCGCGATCCCGGTGCGGGCGGCGAGCACGAACTCGACCGGCAGGATCACCTCGCGGGTGATCACCAGCGGCTCCCCCTCGGCCAGCTCGTCCAGGGTCACCCCGACCGCGCCGCCGATGGAGTTCTCCAGCGGCACGAGCGCCGCGTCCGCCTCCCCGGCCCGTACGGCGTCCAGCGCCTCGCCCACGCTGCGCGCCGGTGTGCGGTCACCCCGCTCGGCGGCGGGGACGGTGCGCAGCGCCTGCTCGGCGAAGGTGCCCTCGGGACCCAGGTAGACGAAGCGGGTCGGCGGTGTTCCCGGCATGTCGACCAGACTACGCACCCGGGGTGCCGTCGCAGGCCAGGGTCCGGATGCCGGACGGGGCGGCGACGCGTACCTCCACGCCGCAGACGTCCGTGCCGGCGGTCACCAGCTCCAGCGCGGCGGGCCGGCCCCGGGTGACCACCTGGAGCTCCTCGTGCCCGCTCACCGCCAGCACCGTGTACTGCCAGTCCTCCGCGCAGAGCGGCCCGGTCCGCACCGTGACCCGGACGTCCCGGGGCAGCACGCGGGCCGAGCCGCGCAGCAGGGCGACCACCCGGTCGCCGGAGGGGCCGGACCGGCAGGGCGTGGCGGTCGGGTCCGGCATCGGCACTGTGCGGGTGGGCCGGGTCGGGGTCACCGGTGCGGCCGGCGTCGGGCTGGAGGTGGGGGTGGCGGAGGCGGTCGGCGCGATGGTCGCGGACGCGATGGGGTGGCGCAGCTCGGGCGGCGCCCCGCAGCCGGCGAGGGCGAGCAGGGCGGCCAGCGCCACCGGGAGGTGTCGGCGGGCGGGGCGGGGCGGGGTGCAGGGCACGGTGCGATCCTCGGCATCGAGGGACGTCGTCATGGCCGGTCGGCCGAGCCCATCGTAGGAGGATCACCCGATCGGGTGAAGGTCACTTGTGGACCCGGTGCCCGGCGCGCTCCAGTGCGCTGGTCGCCTCGGCCAGCCGCACGGTGGGCACCAGCACGTGGTCGGTGTCGTACGTGGAGAAGGCCACCACGTCGACCCGGGCCCGGGTGAGCGGGTCGACCAGGGCGGCGAGCGTGCCGGTGACCGCCGCGTCCAGCGGGCCGACCAGCCGCAGGCAGCGCCATTCGGTCTCCACGTCCGCCCCGGCGGGCGCCCGCTCGGCGGGGCAGATCACCGAGACGCCGTCGGCGGTCCAGCTCACCGTCACCACGTCGCGGCCGGCCAGCGCGCCCCAGAGCCGTGGGGGCAGCACGGTGCCGGCCGGCAGGCGGCACACGGCGTACTCGCCCGGCAGCAGAGCGACATCGAGCATGAGGGCACCCTAAGGTCTCGGCGCGTCAGGGGCCCAGCACCGCCCGGTGCGGCGAGCGCCACACGTCGCAGGTCAGACGGCTGAGAAGAAGGTGAGCGAGCCGGCCACCTCGCCGTCGGCGAGCACCGGCGTGGAGATGGCGTCCACCGTCGTGCCGGCGTCGGCGCCGGGCCCCTGGACCCGGAGCAGGCCCCGGGCCAGCCGGCCGGAGAGCAGCGCGAGCAGCGGCGGGATCTTGTCGGTCTCCTGCTCGGTCAGCTCGCTCGGGCTGGCGGTGAAGTCGACCAGGCGCAGGCCGCCCTCCAGCAGCGGCCGGCCGATGACGTCCTCGGGGGCGCCGAGACAGAGCAGCTCGCAGCCGGACGAGGAGATCGCCACCACGGTGGTGTCGGCGTCGATGAGCAGGCAGGGCTCGGCGGCCCGGGACACCGTGCCGGACCACTGCCCGAAGTTGTCGGACTCCTGCTCGGTCGGTGTCCCCGCCACGGGCACGAACACTTCCGAGAGCGAGAGCTCGACGTGGGCCACCGCGCCTCCTATGTACACCGACGGTCTGTCCACGCTAGCCGGTCGTCTCGACGACCGCCCGACCGCGCTGCGTCCGGTCACCGGAGCCGCACGGGGATCCGAGCGCTCGAAGGGGACCGGGGGACAGGGGTCGGTGCGACGGGTGCCCGGTGTCGGGCGGCCGGCGACGGCGCGGGCCGACGGGACCACCGGGGCGGAGCCGCGGACCGCGTGGCGTCGCCGGAGACGTTACCGGCGGGCGGCCCGCTTGTCAGCGGCCGTTCGGCCCTCCTCGTACCACCGGTAGTCGGCCGCTGGACGGTACGTGCCGTTGAGCCACGTCGACGGGGCCTGGGCGACACGGGAGAGCTTCTCGGCGGTGGCCGGACTGATCCGGTTGCCGCCCGCCACGAGCAGGCGGTCCAGCTCCCGGTGGGTGGCCATGAGGCAGTCCTTGGGCAGGCCGTAGACGCTGATGACCCCGGAGCCGACGAAGGTCAGCACCGGGGTCACCGGGATCGGCAGGCCGACGGCGTCGGAGAGGGCCTTGGCGGCCCGCTTGGCGTCGCGGCGGGCCTCGGCCACATAGGGCGGACGCTTGCCGTTGATCTGCACGACGTCGCCCGCGACGAGCACCCGGGCCCGGCCGTGGTCGGCGACGGTGACCGCGAAGAGCCCGCTCGGCCCGATGGCGAGGAAGCCGGCCCGCTCGTCCTGCGTGCGGTCGAGGAGCACGTCCGCAGCGTCCGTGCGGGGCCACTCGATGACGTGCCAGGCGGGGCCGAGGTGGTCGAGTTGGCCGAGGGCGCGGGCCCCGGCCGCCTCCAACCGGCGGGCCCCCCGCTCGGCCCGGCGGCGGCGGGCCCACTCCAGCGGAGTGGGACGGGCCGGCTCGAGCACCGAGGTGGACTCGACCCGGGGATGCGGCACCGAGACGGGCGGCAGTGCCCGGGTCGGTACGGCTCGGCGAGCGGGAAAGACAGTCATCGCGACCTCCGGCAAAAGGTCTCTCGAAGTTATGTCTCCACTACCCTACGTTGCGCACCCCGGTGCTCGGCAAGTTGGAGCGCCGGAATGAGTGCGGATGAATGCCATATTCATTCACACTTCTTTTCCCGGATGGTGCGGAACCCTGCCCTACGCTGCGAGGGTGACCCACTACGTGGACAGCGAGGTCGGTCGGCTCGGCACGGTGCTGCTGCACCGCCCGGGGCCGGAACTCGCCCGCCTCACCCCACGCAACAACGACTCCCTGCTCTTCGACGCTATCCCATGGGTGGGTCGGGCGCAGGAGGAGCACGACGCCTTCGCGGCGGCTCTGCGGTCCCGCGGTGTGGAGGTGCTCTACCTGGCCACCCTGCTGGCCGAGACCCTCGCCGTGCCGGACGCGCGGGCCGAGCTGACCGATCTGGTGCTCCGCTCGCCCCGGCTGGGCGACACCCTGCGCCGCCGGGTCGCCGACCAGCTCACCTACCTCGACCCGGCCGCCCTGGCCGACGTGTTCGTGGCCGGGCTCGCCCACGAGGAGGTGCGGATCGGCCCGGACCGCCCCGGCGGTCTGGTCTGGACGCTGATGGACCGGCACGACTTCGTCATCGATCCGCTGCCCAACCTGCTCTTCACCCGCGACTCGTCGCTCTGGATCGGCGACCGGGTGGGTGTGACCAGCCTGGCCATGCCGGCCCGCCGCCGCGAGACCACGCTGACCGACGCGATCTACCGCTACCACCCGCGCTTCGTCGGCACCGAGTTCGTCTACCACCCCGAGCTGGAGCACCTGGAGGGTGGCGACGTGCTGCTGCTCGCGCCGGGGGTGCTCGCCGTCGGCGTGGGCGAGCGCACCACGCCGGCCGGCGCGGAGCGGCTGGCCCGGCAGGTCTTCGCCGCCGGGCTCGCGCACACCATCCTGGTGGTGCCGATCGCCCAGGAACGGGCCACCATGCACCTGGACACGGTCTGCACGATGGTCGACGTCGACGCCGTCCTGATGTACCCGAACATCGCCAGCGAGCTGTCCGCGTACACGGTCATCGCCGGCGCGGACGGCGAGGACCCGCGGGTCGACGGCCCGGCGCCGTTCCTGCGGGCCGCCGCCGACGCCATGGACCTCGACCAGCTGCGCGTGATCGACACCGGTCTCGACCCGGTGACCGCCGAACGGGAGCAGTGGGACGACGGCAACAACACCCTCGCCCTGGCGCCGCGGCTCTGCGTCGGCTACGAGCGGAACGTGGAGACCAACGCCCAGCTGGAGCGGGCCGGCATCGAGGTGATCGCCATCGCGGGTTCGGAGCTGGGCTCCGGCCGGGGCGGACCGCGCTGCATGTCCTGCCCGCTGGTCCGCGAACCGCTGCGCCGATGAACGGCGACGGGCCCCGGTCACCGACCGGGGCCCGCGACGCAGATCGGGTCAGCGCAGGGTGAGCTGGCGGCCGAGCAGGCCCTGGCGGGCCCGGCGCCCGGCGGCGTCCAGCGGCTCCCGCTCCTCCAGCGCCTCGGCGTACCGCTTGGCGAACCCGGTCACCGGCTCCTCCCAGTCGGCGGCCGGCGCGTCCTCGGGCAGGTCCCACACCGGCACCAGGCGGCCGTGCGCCCGGAACATGCCGGCGAACCGGGTGTTGTCGCCCAGGGTCAGGGTGCCGGCCGCGCTCAGCCGGGACAGCGCGTCCAGCGCCACGTCCTCGTCCTCCGGCAGCACCCAGCGCACGTGCGCCTTCTCCGGCACCTGGCACCAGTACGCGGCCCGCGCCGCGGCCAGCTTCACCGTCGGGTAGATCGCGGCGTTGGCCCGCTCCAGGGACGCCTGCACGTTCGGGTCGTCGGCGGCGCCCGGGTCGAGCCAGAACTCGAACCCCTCGTGCATGCTGATCTCCAGCGGGCCGTCCACCAGGATGTCCTGGAGGCGGGGGCCCGGCCCCGGCAGCGGCGGCACGCTGACCTGGCCACCCGGCTCGGTGCGCAGCGCGCAGAGCAGCGCGTCGGCCAGGTCCCGGGACACGTCGCCGGACTGCTGGTGCCGCTGGAGGCCGATGAAGACCCGCCCGTCCGGCTTGGTCATCGCCGGGGCGGCCATCGGCAGCACGGTGGCCAGGGTGACCGGGCGGTCGCCGTGCTCCTCGACCAGTTCGGGGGTCAGCCGCAGCGGCGCGGAGGCGGCCGGCACCAGCTCGCGCAGGGCGATCCACTCCGGCTCGTCGACCAGGCCCTCGAACGGTCGGGGCACGAAGACGTCGCGCACCTTCTCCCGCTTCGGGGTGGCTTCGGCGGCCCGCTGGCTCTTTCGACGCTTGCTCACGGCGAGACAGCCTAGATGCCGGGACCGACGGCCGTGGGCGCAACCCGCCTCCCCGGTCGGCTCAACCGGCCACGACCAGGTCCGACCGGGTCGCGCCCGCCGGGTCGAACTCCGCCCAGACGCTCTGGCCCAGGCCGTCCCGCTCGACCCCCCAGCGGCTCGCCAGCCCGGAGATGATGTGCAGGCCGCGCCCGTCGGCGGCGTCCGGGGCGGCGATCCGCATCAGCGGGCCGGAGGCGCCGCCGCCGTCGGTGACGCGGAGCTGGACGGTCTGCCCACCGGCCGTCGGCCGCAGCCGCCAGGCCACCCGGACCACGCCCCCGGGCAGCGGGTCGGCGTGCCGCACGGCGTTGCCGACCAGCTCGGCGAGGACCGCGACCAGGTCGGCCAGCAGGGTCGGGGGTACGACGTCGGCCAGCTCGTCGGCGAGCCGGTGCCGGGCCAGGCGCGCGCCGGTGGCGTGGTGGGGCACCACCACGCACCACGATCGTTCGGCCGAACCCGTCGACACCGTCGTTCCTTCCCACCCCCGTGCGGGCCGGGTTCACCCCCGTGGCAGCCGCACCTCTGCGACGGTACCCCCACCGGCTCTCGGTCGGAGGGATACCCATCCATTCTGCTGTTCAACGATCTGCCGGACGAGATAGAGCCCCAGACCGGCCCCCGGGTAGCGCCGCCGGTCGCCGGACTCCCCCTGCCAGAACCGGTCGAACGCCCGCTCCACGTGCTCCGGCCGGATGCCGATGCCCCGGTCGGCGACCCGGAAGGAGACGGTCCGCTCGTTGGCCTCGGCGCAGACCTCGATCGGGGTGTCCGGCAGCGAGTACTTGCCGGCGTTGGTGCTCAGCTCGGTGAGCACGGTGGCCAGGCTGTGCCGGTCGCCGAGCGCCTTGGGCAGGTCGGCCGGCAGGTCGAGGACGATCCGGTGGCGGACGTCCGCCGGCAGGTCGGGCACCGCCGCCCGCAGCGCGTCGCCCAGGTCGAACGGGGCGGCCGGCTGGCCGCCGGGGCGGTTCTCGGTGGCGGCGGTGAGCAGCCGGTCGACCAGCCGGGCCAGCTCGTTGGCGCGCTGCCCGATGATCCGGGCGGCCTGCCGCCGGTCGTCGTCGCTGAGCGACTCCCAGTGGTCGGTGAGGGTGTCCGCGTACCCCTTGATCACGGTGACCGGGGTGCGCAGCTCGTGGCTGGTCACCGCCACGAAGAGGTCCCGGTCGTGGTCGCGCCGCTGCTGGTCGGTGATGTCGCGGAAGGTGACCACCCGCAGCGTGCCCGGCCCGGGCAGCTCGCCGGAGGTGATCCGCAGCCAGCGGCCGTCCGGCAGCCGGTGGTCGAGCACCTGCCCGGACGGGGGGAGCGGGAACGGCAGCGGCCGGCTCAGCGCCTCGCCGGCCGGCCGGCCGGTCACCTGGGCGGCTGCCGGGTTCCAGAGCCGGACGTGGTGGTCGCGGTCGACCACCGCCAGGCCGTCGGCGAGCGCGGCCACCACCGGGCCGTCGCCGTGCACCGGCAGGCCGGTCTGGTCGCCGTACATGTGGGCGATGCAGGCCGCCACGTAGCCCACCACGGCCCGCTGGGAGGCGTCCAGCGGCTCATCCCCCGGATAGAAGGCGTGCAGGCTGCCGACGGTCAGGCCGCCGATCTCGGCGCGCGCCAGGATCATCCGGCGCAGCCCGCGTGCGGTGAGCTCGTCGGCGATCGCGCCGGGGATCGCGTCGACCCCGACCTCGCGCACCGGCGGGCCGGAGAGCAGGCAGACGGTGGCCGGGTGGGTGGCCGGCAGCGGGCGGCCCGTGACGAAGTCGGCGCTGCCGGTCGCCGCGATCACCCGGCCGCCGGCGGGGGCGAACTCCACGAACACCAGGCCGGCCGCGCCGACGGCCGGCTCGACCTCGCGGAGCAGCCGGGTGAGCACGGCCAGCCCGGACTCACCCGAATTGATCATCTTGATCACGCTGGTGTGGCCGGCGATGAGGGCGGTGAAGTCGGTTCGCTCCGGCATGTCCCGAGTGTGCCGCGCCGCCCGTCCCGGGGACACCCCCGGCCGGGCTACCGCCCCCCCGGTCGGACCGGCCGGCCTCACCGGCCCAACCGGGCCAACGTCCGGGCGGGTCGGTCGGTGATCACCCCGTCCACCCCGGCGGTCAGCACCAGCTCCAGGTCCGCCGGCTCGTTCACGGTCCAGACGTAGACCTGGTTGCCGGCGGCCCGGAGCGCGGGGACGAGCTGCGGGCGGGCCCGGACCAGGCCGATCCCCGGCCCGGCGATCCGGGTGCCGAACGGCAGCCGGCCCAGCCGCAGCCAGCGCGGCAGCACCTCCAGCAGCAGCACCGTGGGCAGCGCCGGCGCCAGGTCGCGGATCCGGCGTACGGCCAGCGGGGAGAAGGACATCACGGTGACCCGGACCGGGTCGTCCGGGCCGGGCTCGGCCAGCCCGTACCGGCGCAGCACGGTGACCAGCCGGCGCTCGACGTCGCGGCCGTAGCGGGAGGGGTGCTTGGTCTCGATGAGCAGCCGGACCGGCCGCCCGGCGGCGAGCACCGCGTCGAGCAGCCGCTCCAGCGTGAGCAGCCGGGTGTGCGACTCGTCGAGCGGTTCGTCCCCGTCGCCCGCCGACCCGCCGGGGTGCCACGAGCCGAAGTCGAGCGCCTCCAGCTCGGCGAGCGTGCGCGCGCTGACCAGCCCGTGACCGTTGCTGGTCCGGTCCAGCCGGCGGTCGTGGACGCAGACCAGGTGCCCGTCGCGGGTCAGCCGGACGTCGCACTCCAGCCCGTCCGCACCCTCGTCGAGGGCGCGGAGGTAGGCGGCGAGCGTGTGCTCCGGCAGGTCGTGGGAGGCGCCGCGGTGCGCGAAGACCAGGGGGGTGGTCATGGCCGCGTCGCGCCTCAGGCGACCCGGCCCGGCTGCCCGTCGTCGGTGACCACGGGACGGCCGGCGGCGGCCCAGTCGCCCATCCCGCCCTCGACGTTGCGGACCTGGTCCCAGCCGTTGCGCATCAGGTACGCGACCACCTGCGCGGACCGCCCGCCCGAGCGGCAGATCACGGCCACCTCGCGGTCGTCCGGCACCTCGGCGATCCGGGCGGGCAGCTCGGTCATCGGCAGGTGGTGGGCGGTCGGCGCGTGGCCGGCGCCCCACTCGTCGTCCTCCCGGACGTCGAGGAGGTAGATGTCGTCGGGCACGGCCGACGCGGGCACGCTGGGAACCTGGGGTCCGAACACGGGTACCAAGCCTAGCGGCCCGGTCCGGTCAGAGCCGGTTGACCCAGCGGGGGTGGTCCCCGGCCCATTCCGGCATGCGCTTGCCGCGCAGCGCATCGAAGAGACCGCCGCCGCCGTTGTCGAGCACCACGTAGGAGACCTGGTCGATGGTCTGCGGGTAGGAGGGCACCTGGACCCCGTGCAGGGCGTCCGCGGGCAGCCCGCGCAGCGCGAGGAGCAGGTCCTCCAGGGGTACGCCGTTGCTGTCCAGGGTCAGCGCGCCGCCGACCGCCCGGAGCACCCGATCCAGCTTGACGGGGTCGCTGCGCAGGTGGGTCTCGCCGGCCTTGTCGAGCACCGCCCGGAGCATCTGCTGCTGGTGGCGCTGCCGGTCGTAGTCACCGTCGGGCAGGCCGTAGCGCTGCCGCACGTAGTCCAGCGTCCGGGCGCCGTTCATCTGCTGGCAGCCGGCGTCGAACAGGGTCTTCGTGTGGATCGACCGGACCGGGGTGTCGACGCACATCCGGATGCCGCCGAGCAGGTCGATGACCTGCTTGAAGCCGGAGAAGTCGACGAGCGCGGCGCCGTCGAAGCGCACCCCGGTGAGCCGGGTCAGGGTGGCGCTGAGCAGCCGGGCCCCGGCCTGGCCCCCGCCGCCGTGCTCGTACGCCGCGTTGACCTTGTCCTGGCCGCCGCCGAAGCCGGGCGCCGCCGGGATGGCGACCAGCAGGTCGCGCGGCACGGAGATCAGGTACGCCTGCCGCAGCCCGGCCGGCACGTGCACGATGAGGATGCTGTCCGAGCGCTGGTCCTCGGGGTTCGCGCCGGGCCGGTGGTCGGAGCCGATCAGCAGGTAGTTGAGCGGACCGGAGAGGTCGGTGCGCTTCTGCCGGGCGGACGCGTCGAGCAGTTGTTCCTTGGTGACCGTGCGGTCGTAGCGGTTGGTGAGCCAGTGCAGGCCGGCCACGCCGAGGGTGGCGAGCAGGAGCAGGGCGAGACCCGCGCCGAGCAGGAACCGGGACCAGCGGGCGGATCGGGTCCGCCCGCGTGCGTTCCGTGCTGGCCTGGACGTGACGTTCCCCCCGTAGCCGCGACATGAGACCCGCTCACGTCAGGCTACGGGGGGAACCGCCGGGCGGTGCCGCTTTCGCCGCGGCTACCGGCCGGTCACCAGGTCATTTGCGGGTGGACAGGACGCTCGGGTTCGACACCACGAAGTCCGCGAGCTTGTCCTTCTTCACCGCCTGGAACATCTCCATGGTCGTGTCGTTGAACTTCTCCCGGCCGTTGCCGGCGGTGCTGTAGGTGCCGCCGTTGGTCCGGAGGGTGACCAGGTCGTTCCCGCTGACGCCCTTGAGCGTGAAGATGAAGTCCGCGATCGGCACGCCGCCGGTGTCCAGGATGAAGGCCTTGCCCGCCGCCTTGATCAACGCGTTCAGCTTGATCGGGTTGGTCAGCATGCCCTTGTCGGTGGCCTTCTTCGCCATCGCCTTGATCAGCTGCTGCTGGTTCTGCTGGCGGTCGTAGTCGCTGTTCGGCAGGCCGTAGCGCTGGCGGGCGTAGTCGAGGGCCTCCCAGCCCTCCATCTCCTTGCAGCCCTTCTTGTGGAGCACCGGCTTGTAGGGCTTGCCGCTCTTCTTCGCGTCGGCGTTCCACATCGGCTTGCCCTCGACCATCGACATGTGGTGCGACGGCACCTCGTGGCTCACGCAGATCCGCACCGTGCCCAGGGCGTCGATCACGTTCTTGAAGCCGCCGAAGTTGATGATCGCGGCGCCGTCGAAGCTGATCCCGGTCATCGACTTGATCGTCTTGGCCATCAGCTGGGCGCCGCCCTCCCAGCCGCCACCGTTCTGCGCCCCGTGGAAGAAGGCGGCGTTGATCTTGTCGGTGCCGCCTCCGTAGCCGCTCTTCTCGAACGCCGGGATCTGCGCCTCGGTGTCCCGGGGGATGGAGATCAGGTAGGCCTGGTCGTGGCTGGCCGGGATGTGCAGGATGATGATCGTGTCCGAACGGACGTCGTCCGCGGCCCAGCGCTGCCGGGCGTCCACGCCGAGCAGCAGCATGTCGATCGGGCCGTCCAGGCTGTTGCCGCCCTCGGCGTCGCTCTTGCCCGCCTCACCGAGCAGGTTGCCCTGGTCGATGCTGTTGGTGGCCTGGCCGATCACCGCCTTGCTGCCGACGATCGCGAGGCCGCTGGTCATCATCAGGACGGCGCCGAAGATCACCGTGAGCTTGGCCCAGAGCGGGTCCTTGCGCTTGGTGCGCTTCTTCCCGCCGCCGGGGCCGCCGGGGCCGGGCTGCGTCGGGATGATCGGGGGAACCCGCCCGGGTGATCCGGGCTCCAGTGACTGAGGGCGACGGCTGGTCTGGACCGACATGCGTGCTCCAGCTCGGTGATCGGGGGCGGGACCACTGTACGTATCTGTTCCCGTTCTCGCGACCTCGTGCGAGGGCTAAGCCCGTCAATCTCGGCCAATGGCTCAGGGTTGTGGCCGAACGGCCAATTGAAATGATCCGGTCGGCGGTTGGCTCACTGTGGGACGAGCCTTGACCGCCGATCGGATGCGCCGCTATCGCGGGAGTGGCGTCAGCCGCCGCTCCCGTCGGTGTCCGTCTTCTGGTTGGCCTTCAGCCAGTCGGCCATGGTGTCCGCGGCGATGGCCTTGTACATCGCCAGCGCCTTCTCCCGGTCGGAGACCACCACCGACTGGCCGTCGATGGTCTGGCCGCCCAGGTTGGGGCTCGTGACGAAGGTCAGGTTCTCCCCACGCAGGCTCCGGAACTGCAGCGCCATGTCGCTCAACGAGAATCCCTGGTCGACCGTGACGGCGGCGGTGACCGCCTTGAGGAAATCGTTGAGCTTCCTGGGATTGGTCAATGTCCCGGTGCTGGCCGCCTTGTCCATGAGCGCCTTGAGGAACTCCTGCTGGTGACGCATCCGGGCGAAGTCGCCGTCCGGGAACTGCTTGCGCTGCCGGACCCAGTCCAGGGCCTCGGCGCCGTTCATGTGGTTCACGCCCTTGGTGAACGTCCGGTACGGCTTGTGGATCGAGGTGATGGTCCGCTCCACCTTGAGGTCCACGCCGCCCAGAGCGTCGGTGACCTCCTTGAAGCCGGCGAAGTCGATGGCCATCACGTGGTCGATCCGGACGTCGCTGAAGCACTCCACGGTCTTCACGGCGAGCGGCAGGCCACCGAAGGCGAAGGCGGCATTGATCTTGTTGCGGGAACCCGAGTCGCAGGACGCGCCGGCGTTCTCCGGGATCGGCACGTACAGGTCACGCGGAATGGAGACCAGGTAGGCGTGCTTGTGGTCGGCCGGGATGTGCATGACGATCAGCGTGTCCGCCCGCCACTTGCCGGCGGCGTCCACCTCGGCGTCGGGGTCCCGCGAGTCGCTGCCCACCAGCAGGATGTTCAACGCGCCCTCGACCTGCTTGGCCGGCCGGCCCCCGGTGATCTGGGAGAAGGGGTCGGTGCGGGCCAGGTCGCCGTTGAGGTTGCGGGCGTAGAGCCAGGCGCCGGCGCCGCCGAGCAGCGCCAGCACCAGCACGGCGACGCCGGCCACCAGGCCGATCCGTCCCCAGCGCGGACGGGGGCCGCGCCGGCCGGGACCGCCGGCGCCGCCACCCGGCCCGTCCGGGCCCGTCGGTCCACCCGGGCCGCCGGGCCCGCCGGAGCGCGGCTCCTCGTCGTACGAGGGGTACCAGCGGGCGTCGGTCGCGCGGGCACGCCCGCTGGTGCCCCGGCCGGAGCCGGGAACCTGGGCGCGGCCCGCGCTCCGGCTCAGGGGTGCGGGGAACGGGACGCCGGCAGACGAGGTCGCTGACATGTAACCGAGGGTAGGTCGGTCGAGCCACCCGTGCCCTGAGGCGCAGCCGGGTGTCAGCCTCCTCCCAGCGGGACTCAGTACCCTAGCCGGCCGCGGAAATACTCGATCGTGCGTCGGAGACCGTCTTCGGGCGCCACGGTGGGCTCGTATCCCAGCAGCTCACGGGCGAGGGTCAGATCGGGGCGGCGCATCTCCGGATCGTCGGCGGAGCGGGTGATGTAGCTCACCTCGGAGCTGCTTCCGGTGAGTGACACGATCGTCTCGGCCAGTTGCCGCATCGACATCTCGTGCTCGGTGCCGCAGTTGATCGGGCCGGTCTCGGTCGAGTCGAGCAGCAGCAGGATGCCCCGCACCAGGTCGTCGACGTAGCAGATGGACCGGGTCTGGTTGCCGGTGCCGTGCACGGTGATCGGCTCGCCGCGCAGCGCCTGGGAGATGAAGGTCGGGATGGCCCGGCCGTCGTCGGGCCGCATCCGCGGGCCGTAGGTGTTGAAGATCCGGACGATCGCGGTGTCGGTGCCCCGGCTGCGGTGGTAGGCCATGGTGGCCGCCTCCGAGAAGCGCTTCGCCTCGTCGTAGACGCTCCGGATGCCGATCGGGTTGACGTTGCCCCAGTACGTCTCGCGCTGCGGGTGCTCCTTCGGGTCCCCGTACGCCTCGGAGGTGGAGGCCATCAGGAACCGGGCGCCGTCGGCGGTGGCCCGCTCCAGCAGGTGCAGGGTGGCCACCGAGCCGACCCGCAGGATCTCCACCGGCAGCTTCTCGAAGTCGGTGGGGCTGGCCGGGGAGGCCATGTGCAGGATCGCGTCGAACCGCTCGGCCATCGCCGGGTGGTCGGTCGGCAGCCCCTCGGAGATGTCCGCCTCGACCAGCGAGAAGGTCGGCTTCTCGAGCAGGTGCGCGATGTTGTCCTTGGAGCCGGTGACGAAGTTGTCCAGCACCACGACCGTGCAGTCGCGCTCGATGAGCCGGTCGACCAGGTGCGACGGGACGAAGCCGGCGCCGCCGGTGACGAGGATGCGATGTCCGGAGCCGAAGCGGGGAGCGACCTTCATGCGGGCCAGCCTACTCAAACCGGTGGGCCGGAGCCGACGACGGCTCCGGCCCACCGGGGTGGGGGTGTGGTCAGTGCGCGCCCGCGCCGGTGAGCGAGCGCACCTCCAACTCGGCGTACTTCTCCTCGTCGTGCTCCTTCGACAGCAGCGTGCCGATCCAGCCGCAGAGGAAGCCGAACGGGATCGAGATGATGCCCGGGTTCGACAGCGGGAACCAGTGCCAGTCGTGGTCGGGGAACATGGCCGTCGGCGCCCCGGAGACGACCGGGGAGAAGAAGACCAGCACCACGGCGGCGAGCAGGCCGCCGTAGATGGCCCAGACCGCGCCGGAGGTGTTGAACCGCCGCCAGAACAGGCTGTAGAGGATCGCCGGCAGGTTGCCGGAGGCGGCGACCGCGAACGCGAGCGCCACCAGGAACGCCACGTTGAGCTTCTGCGCGAAGATCGACAGCACGATGGAGGCCAGGCCGATCACCAGGGCGGAGATCCGGGCGACGGTCACCTCCTGCCGCTCCGACGCCTGCCCGTTCTTCAGCACGTTGGCGTAGAAGTCGTGCGCCAGGCTCGACGACGACGCCAGGGTGAGCCCGGCGACCACCGCCAGGATCGTGGCGAAGGCCACCGCCGCGATGATCGCCAGCAGCGTCGCCCCGCCCAGGTTCCCGCCGAAGAAGTCCTTGCCGAGCGCCTCGGCGAGCTGCGGCGCGGCCGTGTTGCCGGCCTTGTCCTGCGCGGTGATCGCCTTGCCGCCGACCAGCGCCGCCGCGCCGAAGCCGAGGGCGAGGGTCAACAGGTAGAAGGTGCCGATGATCCCGATGGCCCAGAGCACGCTCTTCCGGGCCGCCTTCGCGGTCGGCACGGTGTAGAAGCGGATCAGGATGTGCGGCAGGCCGGCGGTGCCGAGCACCAGCGCGATACCCAGCGAGAGCAGGTCCATCTTGCTGTAGAAGGTCTTCAGCGCGTCGCCTTGTGTCTCGACGCCGTAGCGCAACCCGGGTTCGAGGAAGGCGGCTCCCTTGCCCGACGCGTCGGCCGCGTCGCCGAGCAGCGAGGACAGGTTGAACTTGTACTTGGCCAGCACCAGCAGGGTCATCACGATCGCGCCGGTCATCAGCAGGAACGCCTTGACGATCTGGACGTACGTGGTGCCCTTCATCCCGCCGACCGTGACGTAGATGATCATCAGGGCACCGACCAGGAAGATCGTCGCGGCCTTCGCGGTGTCGGCGTCCATGCCCAGGAACGTCGTGCCGGGCTTGATGCCGAGCAGCAGCGCGACCAGCGCGCCCGCACCGACCATCTGGGCCAGCAGGTAGAAGATCGACACCGTGATGGTGGAGACCGCGGCCGCGGTCCGGACCGGGCCCTGGCGCATCCGGAAGGCCAGCACGTCGGCCATCGTGTACCGGCCGGAGTTGCGCAGCAGTTCGGCGACGAGCAGCAGCGCCACCAGCCACGCGACCAGGAAGCCGATCGAGTAGAGGAAGCCGTCGTAGCCGTACAGGGCGATGATGCCGGCGATGCCCAGGAAGGACGCGGCCGACATGTAGTCGCCGCCGATCGCCATGCCGTTCTGGAAGCCGGAGAAGGACCGGCCACCCGCGTAGAAGTCGGTGGCGGTCTTGGTCTGCCGGCTGGCCCAGACGGTGATCGCCAGCGTGATAGCCACGAAGACCAGGAACAGCGTGATGGTCAGGTTCCGGGCCGTGGTGCCGCCCGCCTCAGCCGCGAGGACCGTGCTCATGGGTCACCTCCCCCATCTCGGCGCGGAGCCGGTCGGCGACCGGGTCGATCTTCCGGTCGGCGAACCGCGAGTAGAGCCAGGCGATGACGAACGTGGAGACGAACTGGAGCAGGCCGAAGACCAGGGCGACGTTGATGTTGCCGACCAGCTTCGTGCCCATGAAACCCCGCGCGTACGCGGAGAGGATGACGTAGAGCGCGTACCACAGGAAGAACGCGACGGTCATCGGGAAGACGAAGCCGCGCAGCGCGCGCCGCAACCCGGCGAACTCGTCCGACCGCTGGACGGCGAGGTACCGTTCCGCCGCCGACTCGGCGGGTGCGGACGCGGGTGTGTCCGTGGACATCTGTGGATCACCACCTTCGCAGGCGTGGGGAGTTTTCGCGCACGGTAGAGAGCGCGCTCCCCGCCGGGGAAGGCTCCGATCGGTGCCGGTCGACCGCTGCGCCGAACGGCGGTCCGGCTGCGCCGAGTGACCCAGGTCACTCCGCTCACCGGTCGGCGGTCAGTCGGTCAGCCCCCGGTAGCGGCCGCGGTAGTGCAGCAGCGGCGGGGTGTCCTCGGCCAGGTCGACCGCCTCGATGGTGGCCTCGACCAGCAGGCCCCAGCCGTACTCCCGGGTGGCGTCGAGGCGGCACCCGGCCCACCCGCCGGCGTCCGCGGGCACCGGCCCGTACGGCGTGTCGACCCAGGAGTCGAGGGCGAACAGGCCGCCCGGCGACGGGAAGAGGCCGGCGAACCGGTCAGCGAGCTGCCGGTGCTGCGGGCCGAGCGGCGCGACCGCGAACCGGCCCGCCTCCTCCACCGCCGCCCACAGGTCCGACTCCGGGTCGACCAGCCCGAGCAGCCGGTCCGGCTCCCCCTCGGCCACCAGGGTGGACGAGACGGTCAGCCCCGCCGGACCGGGCGCGGTCCAGAGCGTCACCGGAGCGGCCAGCCGGCCGCGCAGCCGGCGGACCGGCGAGCGCTGCCCGGCCGGCGCGGCGAACGGGTCGGTGTGGTGGATCTCGGCGCCCGGCTCATGATTCACGTGAAACATTGTGCCGCCCCGGCCCCGCGCCCAGCCCAGGAAGCGGCCCGGCCTCTTCCAGATCTTGGACGAATTGAGCCCCTCTGGGGGCCGTTTCCGTCCAAGATCTCGGCGGTCGTTCCCCATCAAGCGCCTCCCCGGATGAGGGTCGCCCCGGCCGGGGGATGGCCGGGGCGACCTGCCGCAGGACCGGCCGCCGGGTCGTCGCCTCCGCCAGCCGGGCCGCGTGTCTCCACCCTGGACTCCGCAGCGCGAGCAGGGGAGGATGCCAGGGCTTACTACCGAGCGCGACCACGTACTTACCGGGGACGTAAGGATGAACATCGAGGTATGGGTGCGGGCCCTGAAGGCCGCCCGGGCCGGGGCGGACGTGTCCCAGGAAGGGCTGGCGGCCGAGATCAGGTGGAGCCCGTCGACGGTCGCCGCCATCGAGACCGGGCGACGCCGGCCGACCATGGAGTTCGCCGTCGCCGCCGACCAGGCCCTCGGCACCGGCGGCCTCCTGGCCAGCCTGCTGACGGCGGGCGAGGAGAACAGCGGACCGGCCTGGTTCGAGTCGTGGCCCGGCCACGAGGAGCGGGCGATCCGGCTGTGTTATTTCGAGCCATGCCTGGTCCCTGGCCTTCTGCAAACCGAGGAGTATGCCCGCGCGGTCGCCTCGGCGGGTGGCCTGTACCGGAGCGATCGGGTCGAGGAGCTGGTCAGCCTCCGGATGAGTCGTCAGCGTCTGCTCTACCGGGACAATCCGCCCGAGTGCGTGTTCGTCATCGACGAGAGCGCTCTGCGCAGACCGGTGGGAGGACCGGCAGGCATGGATCGTCAGCTCGGTCGATTGCTCGAAGCGGCGGAGCTGCCCGATGTGCGGCTGCATGTCCTGCCGCTCGACGTCGGCGCACATGTCTCGATGGGTGGTGGCTTCGTGCTCGCGGAGCTACCCGGACACGACCGTCTGCTCTGCCTCGACAACGCGGCCCGTGGTCAGATCGCTGACTATCCCGACTGGATCGGCTTGGTGCAGCGCAAATGGGAGCATCTGCTTGGTGAGGCGCTCAGCGAAAGCGCCTCTCTCGATCTGATCAACAAGCTGAAGGTGACGCCATGACGAGTGTCGCGCCCCGCTGGCGCAAGTCGATCCGCTCCGCCAATGAGGGCAACTGCGTCGAGGTGGCGGACAACCTGCCCGGGGTGGTACTGGTGCGGGACAGCAAGGACCCGTCCGGGCCCACGCTCGCCTTCACCCTGGCCGCCTGGCGTTCCCTGGTCACGAGCCTGCGGCGGCCCGGGCTCGACTGAGGGCCCTACCCTCCCGGGCATGTCTCTCGTCTCACCGCAGCAGCTCGCCCAGGAGCGCGTCGTCAGCGCCGAGGCCGTCCTCGGCGGCCGGGTCGATCTCGACGCCTACCCGCACCGGCACCTCGTCGTCGCCGCCCGGCACCCGTGGGGAGGCAGCGGGTTCCGGCCGCTCATGGAGGCGGTCGAGCACCTCTCCCACTACGGCTGGGAACTGGTCAGCGTGACGAGCGTGGGCGACGGCCACAACCTCTACGCATTCCTGCGCCGGGTCACCGCCTCGACGACCGGCATCAGCGCCTGGGGGTGACGGCGGCCAGCAGCTCCGGCTGGCGGTGGTCCAGCACGTCCCCGGCCAGGTACGCGCCGAGCAGCGCCGCACCCAGCCCGTACGCCAGGCCGACCGGCAGGGCCAGCCAGAGCCAGACGTCGCCGAGCAGCGCGGCGGCCACCACCACGGGCAGGCCCGCCACCGCCGAGGCCACCATCGACACCAGGGCGTACAGGCTCTTCGCCATGCCGGCGCCGGTGTTCATGGCGAACGGGTTGCTGGTCTCCGGCAGCGCGTAGCCGCCGAGCACCGAGACCGTCGCGTTGATCGCCAGCCCGCAGCCGTACGCGGCGAACAGCCCGCCGGCCATCACGCCGAGCCAGCCGGGTCGCCCGAGCACGACGGCCAGCACCACGGCGACCGTGCCGAGGATCGGCACCACGTAGAGCGAGAACGCGACCATCCGCGCCCGCAGCTCCACCCGCCCCGGCACGCCCGCCACCACGTTGGCGGCGTACGCGCTGCCGTCGAAGCCGAACTGGTTGGCCAGGGTCACCGAGGCGAGCACCCCGACGAAGAGCATCGAGAGACTGACCAGCACGGGGGACGAGTTGGCGGTGGCCTGACCGAACGCGGCCCCGCCCTCGGTGGCGAACCGGGAGCCGCCCAGGTTGACCATCACCGGCACGAAGATGCCGACCACCGCCACGGTGATCAGGTTGGCCCGCCGCCGGGCGTCCCGCCACCAGTAGCGGCACTCCCGGGCGACCAGCGCGCCGAACCGGTCCCGACGGGCCCAGCCGACCGCCCGGGGGAAGAGCTGCCCGACCGCGCCGGCGGCCGCCGCGCCGCGCCGGTCCCGGGCCGGCCCGGCGCTCGCCGCGCCCACCATGGCCGACTCCAGCGACCGCGACCACCAGAGTAGGAGTACGCCGATCGCCGCCACGGTGATCAGCAGCTTCAGCACGGCCGCGACGGGGTGCCCCTCGGCCACCTCGACACCGGCCGTCCAGGGCGCCCCGAACGGGGTCCAGCCCACCACCCGGGCCACCCCGGTGAGCCGGTCCCAGTCGGCCTGCTGGACCGCGCCGACCACCAGCAACTGCAACGGGCCGAGCAGCGCGGCGAGGACCGCGAGCAGCACGGCGGCCAGGTCGCGCACCCGGCGGGAGCGGAGCATGGTGGCGAAGGCGCTGGTCACCGCGCGTGCGCCGGCCACGCAGAGCAGCAGGCCGAGGAGCACCCCGAGCACCGCGACCAGCGCGGCGAACCAGCCGCCCAGCGCGCCGGCGGTGACCACCAGCCCGGCGACCGTCACCAGCGTCGCCAGCACCGGGACGCTGACCAGGGCGGCCGCGAACAGGCCGGTGACCAGGGTGCTGCGGGAGAGCGGGAGCAGCGCGAACCGGGCCGGGTCCAGGGTCTCGTCCACGCCGAAGAACACCAGCGGCAGCAGCAGCCAGCCGAGGGCCAGCAGGCCGCCGCCGAACGCGGCGGTCATGAGCGCGTACCGGGACTCACCGGCCAGGCCGGGCGCGGCGAACAGGAAGAAGCCCCCGACGGCGAACCACAGCCCGAACAGCACGCCGCCCACGAACAGCGCGATCCGCCACGCCTGGCCGCGGAAGTTGTTGCGCAGCACCCGCAGCTTGAGGCGGACGAAGTGCCGGGGCGAGACGGCCCGGGCCGGCCGCTCGGACGCGGTCACCGGGACAGCCACGACAGCTCCTCGCCCGTCGCCGTACGCCCGCCGACCACCTCGACGAAGACCTCCTCCAGCGACCGGTCGCCGCGCACCTCGGTGAGCGTGCCGACCCGCTTGATCCGGCCGTCGGCCAGGATCGCCACGTGCGAGCAGAGCCGCTCGACCACCTCCATGACGTGGCTGGAGAAGATCACCGTGCCGCCGCCCACGACGTAGCGGTGCAGGATGTCCCGGATCAGGGCCGCGGACACCGGGTCGACGGCCTCGAACGGCTCGTCCAGCACCAGAAGGCGGGGGCCGTGCAGGAGCGCGCAGGCCAGGCCGATCTTCTTCTTCATGCCGGCCGAGTAGTCGACCACCAGGGTGCGGCCGGCGTCGGTGAGCGCCAGCACGTCGAGCAGCTCCGCCGCCCGCTGGTCGACCACCGCCGGGTCCATGCCGCGCAGCAGACCCTGGTACGCCAGCAGCTCCGCCCCGCTGAGCCGGTCGAAGAGGCGTACCCCGTCGGGCATCACGCCGAGCAGCCCCTTGGCGCGCACCGGGTCGGCCCAGACGTCGTACCCCAGCACCCGGGCCTGGCCGGCGTCGGGCCGCAGCAGGCCGACGGCCATGGAGAGGGTGGTCGTCTTGCCGGCCCCGTTCGGGCCGAGCAGCCCGTAGAACGAGCCGGTCGGCACGTCGAGGTCGACGCCGGCGACCGCCACCTTCGTGTCGAACCGCTTGGCCAGGCCACGGAGGGACAGTGCCGGGTGCTGATCGGTCATGCCCCCGACCGTAGCCCGCCGCCACCAGCGGTCGATCCGGCCGAAGGATGATCTTCCCGTCCTCCTTGAGCCGTACGCGTCAGAGCCCGTCCCACGGGTGGGGCCGACCGTTGTCGCTCTCCCACTCGGCGACGGCCCGGGCCCGGTCGGGATCGTCGGCCAGCAGCCGCCAGTACTGGGCCACCACCCGCCGGGTCTCCTGAAGCGGATAGTGGGCCTTGAGCACGTCACGCCAGAGGTTCTGCAGGTCCACGCCCTCCGCGCTGAGTTCGGCGGCCCAGGCGTTGCCCTCCCAGCTCTCGCCCTCCTTGCGGCCGGCGGCGATGTCCTCCAGGTCGGCCAGCAGGTCGAGGCACGTCTCGTGGACGCTCTGGATGTCGTCGGTCAGCCACATGCCCAGGCAGTCGAGCCGGCGGTCGGTGGTGCGGTACTCGGCGATCCCGCGGTCGTCTCGGTAGAACTCGATGCGGCTCAAGGCGTGCCTCCAGGCAGGACGGGATAGCCGTGGCTCAGGGTGTCCGTCTCGGGAGCGTAGAAGCCTTTCAGATCGACTCCCCAGGTCAGAGGCGTAGCGTCTCCGGGGTGTGCAGGCGGAGCATCGTGACGCCGACGTCGCGGGGCAGCCGCCGCCGGGTGGCCATCGACACCGCCACCATCACGGTGAACGCCAGCGGCACCGTCCACGCGGCCGGCTGGGTGGTGAGCGTGGCCGGCCAGCCGGACAGCGGCGGGCCGAGCACCGTGAGCAGCACCGCGCCGATCGCGGCGCCGCCGCCGACCAGCACCCCGGCGGCGGCGCCCAGGTCGGTCAGGCCGCGCCACCAGATGCCGAGGACCAGCAGCGGGCAGAAGCTCGACGCGGCCACCGCGAAGGCCAGCCCGACCACCTGGGAGACGTCCAGCCCGGAGACGTTGAGCGCGAGCACCGCCGGCACCCCGCCGGCGATCACCGTGGCCAGCCGGAAGCCGCGGACCGAGCCGCGGCCGAGGACGTCCGTGGAGATCACCCCGGCCACGCTGGTGAGCAGGCCGGACGAGGTGGAGAGGAACGCCGCGAACGCGCCCGCGGCCACCAGCGCGGCGAGCAGCCGGCCGGTGGTGCCGTCGCCCAGCGCCGCACCCGGCAGCAGCACCACCACGGCATCGGTCTGCCCGGTGACCAGCAGTTGCGGCGTGTAGATCCGGCCCAGCACGCCGTAGATCGTGGGCAGCAGGTAGAAGACGCCGACCAGGGCCAGCACCACCAGCGTGGTGCGCCGGGCCGCGGCGCCGTCGGGGTTCGTGTAGAAGCGCACCAGCACGTGCGGCAGGCCCATGGTGCCGAGGAAGGTGGCCAGGATCAGCGAGTACGTCCCGAACAGGCCCCGGTCGTCGTCGCCGGCCGTGTCCGGCAGCAGCCAGTCGCTGGCGTCGGTGGCCGTGCCGGAGACCTCCGGCACCGGGTCGCCGGCGGCGAAGTCGAGACGGTCGCCGGGGCGTACCTCCCGGATGTCGCCGTCGGGCAGGGTGAGCGTCGCGCGGTGCTCGACCACCACGGTGGTCGCGGTCCGGAACGCCGGCCCGTCGGGCGGGGTCACCGCCGGGCGGGCGTCCGCCTGCCACTGCAACGCCAGGAAGATCGCGGGTACGGCCAGCGCCGTGAGCTTCAACCAGTATTGGAAGGCCTGCACGAAGGTGATCGCCCGCATCCCGCCCAACGCCACGTTCGCGGTCACCACCACGGCGACCAGCAGCGCCCCCACCGGATAGGGCGAGCCGGCCACCGTGGCCAGGGTCAGCCCGGCGCCCTGGAGCTGTGGCACCAGGTAGAGCCAGCCGATGAAGATCACGAAGACGGTGGCCAGCTTCCGCAGCCGTCGCGAGCCCAGCCGCACCTCGCAGAAGTCGGGCAGGGTGAACGCACCGGAGCGGCGCAGCGGGGCGGCCACGAAGAGCAGCAGCGCCAGGTAGCCGGCGGCGAAGCCGACCGGGTACCAGAGCACGTCGACGCCGTACTTGAGGATCAGCCCCGCCACGCCCAGGAAGCTCGCCGCCGACAGGTACTCCCCGCCGATGGCGGCGGCGTTCCACGTCGGGCTGATCGCCCGGGAGGCGACCAGGAAGTCGGAGGTGGTCCGGGCCAGCCGCAGCCCGTAGAAGCCGATCCCGACGGTGACCAGGGTGACCGCCACGATCGCGGGGACCACGTAGCCGTTGGACATCAGCGCTCCGGCCGCTGGACCAGGTCGGTGAAGTCCTGCTCGTTCCGTTCCGCCAGCCGCACGTACGCCCAGCCGACCGCGATGAGGAACGGGAAGGCGACCACGCCGAGCAGGAGCCAGGGCAGGTTGACGCCCAGCAGGGTGACCCGGCCGACCGACGGCGCGATGGCGAAGAGCCACGGCAGGCCGCCCAGCCCGATCACCACCAGCAGGCTCAGCCGCAGGGCGAGCGAGAGCTGGGCCCGCATGAGGCCCCGCACCAGCGTCTCGCCGACCCGGGTCTGCTGGGTCAGCTCGGAGCGGGTGCGGTCGGCGCGGCTGGCCGGCCGGGAGACCTCGGCCAGCACGACGCGGGTCCGCGCCGGCTGCGGGGCACGCGGGACCGGCACCGGAGCCGCCTGCGCGCGCCGCCCCGGAACGTCCCGCTCCTCCGCTCCGGTCATCCCCGGCAGTCTCGCCTGCTCAGCGGGAATGTCAAGAGCGCCGGGACGGAGCTGTGCACAACTTGTGGATAACGCTTCACTCCTGTGGACAACCCGGTGGATGACGGCCGCCTCGTTGTGGACGACGGAGCGGGATGCCAGAGTGCTGCCCCTCGGCGACGACTGTGATCTTCTCTCCGGGAACCTTCCGCCCGCCCGACGAGTGGGAGAGGTGTGAAGGGAGGTGACGGTGTCCGACGGTGATCTGATCTCCGAGCTCTACGCCGGTGCTTTCCGGCGGTTGGTGGTCCAGCTCTATGCCGTGACCGGCGACCTCAGCGAGGCCCAGGAAGCGGTTCAGGAGGCATTCACCCGAGCCCTGGCCGCGCCCGGACGGTTCGCGCGGCTGGACAACCCGGAGGCGTGGCTGCGGCGGGTCGCGGTGAACGTCGCCCGCAGCCGGCACCGGCGGCGACGGGTCCTCGACCGGCTGCTGCTCCGGATCGGTCCGCCGCCCGCCGTCGCCGACCGCTCGCCGGATCACCTGGCCCTGCTGGCTGCCATGCGGGAGCTGCCCGAGGGGCAACGGACCGCGCTGGCGCTGCACTACCTGGTCGACCTTCCGGTGGACGAGATCGCGGCGACCCTCGGCGTGTCCGCCGGCACGGTGAAGTCCCGGCTCTCCCGTGGGCGGCAGGCCCTCGCGGCGCTGCTCACGGATTCCGACGTCAGCGGCAGCACCAGCACCGGGAGGATCCATGTCCGATCGTGAATTCTCCGGCTTCCAGGTCGACACGATCGCCGGCGCCGTCCGGCAGCCGCCGCTCGACGAGCTGCGGTCCGTGGCACGTTCCCGCCGACGCCGGTCCGGCGCGCTGGGCGCGACCGCGCTGGCGTTGCTGGCGACCCTGATCGTCGTGCCTCTGGTGGCCCAGCCGAAACGGTCCGGGTCGGCGGAGCCCCCCTTGCCGTCGCCCGGCCCGAGCCTGCCGGGAAAGCCCGGCGACTTCACGCTGACCGGCCCGGAGTCGGGGGTCGATGTGCGCGTCGACGGCTGCGTGTTGCGCTTCGCCCGCACCACCGACGGGGGCCGGACCTGGTCCGACTGGGACGACGCCCGGTACCAGGCCACCAGATGCGAGCCCGGACCGGCCGCGAGTAGGGCAAATCTGGAGTATTCCGTATTGGGGGACCGCACCTATCTGGTCTACGACGGCGGGTTGCGTCGCCTCTCCACCGACTATGGCCGCACCTGGCAGGACGCGCACGAGGCGATCACCGCGGTGCGGGCCTTCCCGCCGACCGCCCGGCCCGTCTTCTGTCAGTTCCCGTGCCAGGCTGTGGACCAACCGCTCGCGGTGGACCCGTCGACGGGAGGCGTCTACCGGCTCAGCGGACCGCCGCCGTCACTGCTTCCGTTCTTCAGCCTCTACCCCGCATCGGACGGCAGCATCTGGATCACGTACGGGGTCAACCAGGCCGAGGTCGGGGCCCGCAGCACCGATCGGGGCGTGACCTGGACGACCTGGACGCCACCGACGGGGAAGAGTCTTCTGGCGCTGGTGGCAGTTGACGAACGGAAGGGCTACCAGCTCGTCTCCGGCGCGGACGGGGCGGTGACGCTGGAGCGGACCCAGGACGGTGGGAGAAGCTGGTCGACAACCCTGACCGGTCTGCCGGAGGTGGCGCACTGGGACCTGACGGTGGGCTCGGACGGGTCCCTGCTGGCCATCACCCAGACCGGCCCGGACGATGCCCGCGCACAGGAAGTGCTGGTGAGCCGGGATGACGGTCGAAGTTTCACGGTGGCGCGAGGGGACGGGATGCCCGTCGCCTCGGTCTGCGTCGTGCCGGGCTACGCATGGCTCTTCGGCGGCGGCGGCGGTCCGGAGCCGGAGGCGGAGGCGGACCACCTGGTCCTGACACAGGACGGGCGCATCTGGAAACAGTTTCTCCTCGCCGCGCCCTGAGCGGTGCCGGGGGCGGGACCAGGCGGTCCCGCCCCCATGGCTCAGCCGAGCCCGACCCGCACCGGATCGGCGGTGGCCGAGCCGAGCCAGGTGTGCGGGTTGCCGAACCAGCACCAGCCGAGCTTCGGCGTGCCCTGGCTGATCCAGAGCGCCGGCACCCGCTTGTCGCCGCAGCGGGAGCCGACCAGCGAGAAGCACCGGTTGCTGGCCAGCGCCGGCGGGTGCAGGGTGACGAAGGCGAGGCCCTCGTCGATGGTGATCGGCAGCCGGCCCCGCTCGGTCATGTCGGCCAGCGCGGCCGAGGGCGGCAGGTTCCGGTACTCCTCGCCCCGATCGACGTCGAAGAGCAGGTACGCCGGCCCGGCCGGCACCTCCAGCTCCTTGATCGGGTCGAACGTCGGCAGGTCGTCGGCGGGGAAGTTCCGGTCGAGGATGCCGGGCTTCCGCTTGCCGGCGAGCGTGGTCAGCGCGATCCGCTCCTGGACAGGCACCAGCTCGCGGGTGGTCACCAGCAGGAAGGGCACCCGCCCGTCGGTGGGCGCGGGCAGGTCGGCCGCCCGGCCGACGGCGGCCCCGCGCAGGGGGGTGAGCAGGTCCCGGAAGGCGTCCTCGGTCAGCCCGGCCAGGGCCGGGTAGCCGAGTTGGACCAGGTGGTCGAGTTGACGGTCGAATTCGGTAGCGGCGTCGTAGCGGCTGTCGGGCATGCGGTCTCCACTGTGTCGTACGGCGTCCCGTACAGCGTACGACAACGGGGGCGTATTCCCGACCGGCGAAGAAATTCCGGGATCAGCGGTTCCAGTCCTGCTTGGCCGCGCGGACCAGCTTGTCCTTCAGCTCCCGGGTGTGCCGGCGGCTCACCGGCAGCTCGGTCCCGTCGATCACCACCACGTAGCCGGAGTTGACCAGCCGCAGCTCGGCGATCAGCTTGAGCTGCACCAGGTAGGACCGGTGGATCCGGACGAACCCCGCGTCGGCCCAGCGCTCGGCCAGGGTGGCCAGCGACACCCGGACCAGGTGGGAGCCGTCCGACGTGTGCAGCCGGGCGTAGTCGCCCTGCGCCTCCACCCAACGCACCGCCGAGCGGGGCAGCATCCGGGTGGTGCCGGCCAGCTCGATCGGGATGGTCGGATCCTCCTCGGCCCGGGCCAGCGCCGCCGGATGCGACGGGACCACCCGCGCGCCGATCACCCGGCGCAGCGACTCGGCCAGCCGCTCGGCGCGGACCGGCTTGCGCACGTAGTCCGTGGCGCCCAGGTCGAAGGCGTCCACCGCGCCGTCGTCGTACGCCGTCACGAAGACGATCGCCGGCGGCCGGGCGAAGCGCCGCAGCACCCGGGCCAGCTCCATGCCGTCCAGACCGGGCATCCGGATGTCCAGGAACACCACGTCCACGTCGCTGTCGCGCAGCACCCGCAGCGCCTCGGTGGCGTCGCCAGCCGTGTCCAGCCGAGCCACCCGGGGATCGGCCCGCAGGTGGTACGCCAGCTCGTCCAGCGCCGGCGGCTCGTCGTCGACCGCCAGCACGCGCAGAAACCCGGTCGCGGCGTTCATGACGTCGCCCGTACCCCGGGGTGGAACTTCGGCACCCGCATGCTGACCTTCGTACCCGAGCCCAGGCCGGTCTCGACGACCAGGCCGAACCGGTCCCCGAAGGCCGACCGGAGCCGCTCGTCGACGTTCGAGAGGCCGACGTGCTGGCCCGGGTCCTCGGCCGGGTCGCTGCCGGCGCCGGAGACCTCGGCGATGCCGGCGGTCAGCGTCGTCGGATCCATCCCCACCCCGTCGTCCTCCACCGTGATGTGGCATTCGGCGCCCGCGTCCCGGGCCTCGATGCTCACCATGCCGGTGCCCGGCTTGCGGGACAACCCGTGGCGGACCGCGTTCTCCACCAACGGCTGGAGGCAGAGGAACGGCAGGGTCACCGGCAGCACCTCCGGCGCGATCTGGAGGCGCACCTGGAGCCGCTCGCCGAAGCGGGCCCGCTCGATGGTCAGGTAGCGGTCGATCGAGCGCAGCTCCTCGGCGAGCGTGGTGAACTCCCCGTGCGCCCGGAACGAGTAGCGGGTGAACTCGGCGAACTCCAGGATCAGCTCGCGGGCCCGCTCCGGGTCGGTCCGGACGAACGAGCCGATCGCGGTCAGCGCGTTGTAGATGAAGTGCGGGCTGATCTGGGCGCGCAGCGCGCGTACCTCGGCCCGCGCCAGGCGCTCCCGCGAGGAGTCCAGCTCGGCCAGGGCGAGCTGGTCGCCGGCCCAGTGCGCGGTCTCCAGGGTCGCCTGCACGAGGCCCGGGGCCGGCTGCTCGTCGGCCACCGCCACCAGCGCCCCGACCACCCGGCCGTCGGCGCTCAGCGGGGCCACCACGGCGCCCCGGACCGGGCAGTCGACCAGGTCGCAGTGCAGCTCCGACTCGCGCAGCACGGTCGAGCGCCCGACGCCGACCGCCTTCCGGGCCGCCGCGAGCAGTTGGTCGCCGTGGTGCGCGCCCTGACCGTCGAGGGCGAGCAGGACCTCCCGGTCCGTCAGGGCGAGCCCGGCCGCACCCACCAGGGCCCGCAGATGGCGTACGGCCTTCGCCGCGCCCGCCGCGCTCAGGCCGCCCCGCAGCGGCTCGGCGGCGAGCCCGGCGGTGTGCAGCACCTCGTACGTGGCCCGCTGGGTGGCCGTGGCGATGCCCCGGCGGGCGCGCAGCCGCAGCACCGCCCAGAGCGCCGCGGCCAGCGCGGTGACCAGCGAGACGACGCCGAACACGGCCGAGAGGTTGCCACCCAC
The DNA here is from genome assembly GCF_008085935.1 of Micromonospora sp. AP08. Classification (NCBI taxonomy): domain Bacteria; kingdom Bacillati; phylum Actinomycetota; class Actinomycetes; order Micromonosporales; family Micromonosporaceae; genus Micromonospora; species Micromonospora sp. AP08. The sequence goes on along the minus strand of NZ_VSEZ01000009.1, from coordinate 90,124 downwards.
GCCCGCGATCCTGACGGGTGGCGGCCCGAAGCGCTAGTACGCGCCCTTGCGGGCGAGCACCACCCCGACGGTCCGCCACAGGATGCTCAGGTCGTACGCCAGCGACCAGTTGTCGACGTAGTAGAGGTCGAGCCGGACCGCCTCGTCCCAGGAGAGGTCGGAGCGGCCGGAGACCTGCCACAGCCCGGTCATGCCCGGACGGACCAGCAGCCGGCGCCGGACGTCGCCCAGGAAGTCGCCGTCGTCGGCGGGGAGCGGGCGCGGGCCGACCAGCGACATCTCGCCCCAGAGCACGTTGATCAGCTGGGGCAGCTCGTCCAGCGAGGAGGCGCGCAGGAAGCGGCCCACCGGGAAGACCCGGGGGTCCTGCTTCATCTTGAACAGCATGCCGTCGGTCTCGTTCTGGTCGACCAGGCCGGCCAGCCGCTCCTCGGCGTCGACGTACATGGTGCGGAACTTCCAGACCCGGAAGGTGCGCCCCTCGTGCCCGACCCGGGGCTGCCGGAAGAAGACCGGCCCGGGGTCGGAGACTCGGATGGCGATGGCGATCGCGAGGAAGAGCGGGGTCAGCAGCAGCAGGCCCAGCCCGGCGGCGACCCGGTCCATGAGGCTCTTGGCGAGCAGCGCCGGCCCGGACAGGGTCGGCTCCTCGACGTGCAGCAGCGGCAGGCCCTCAATGGGGCGGATGTGCACCCGCGGGCCGGCGATGTCGGTGAGCTGGGGCGCGACCACCAGGTCGACCCCGGAGCCCTCCAGCTGCCAGGCCATCCGGCGCAGCTCGCCCGGCTCGGCGCTCGCCGAGCCGCAGACCGCGATGGTGTCCCCGCCGACCTCGCGCACCAGGGCGAGCACGTCCCGGCCGGCGTAGACCGGCACCGGGGTCTCGATGCCGCGGGCGGCGGCGTAGCCGTCGGTGAGGTGGATGGCCACCGGGACCAGGCCGGCCCCCGGGTTGCGGGTGACCGCCGTGTAGACCTCCAGGCACTCCGGCAGGGTGCCGACCAGCACCATCCGGTGCCCGGCCTGGCCGACCCGGCGGCGGACGGCGTGCAGCGTCATCCGGGCCAGCATCCGGACCAGCAGGATCAGCAGCATCGCGCCGAGCAGGGCGAAGCCGACCGTCCACCGCGAGAGCGAGTAGGTCTTCGTGGCGAACGCGATGAAGGAGACGGTGGCGGCGACCGCCACGCCGGCCCGGGTCACCCGCTTGAACTCGTCCGGCCCGAGGCCGAGGTAGCGCCGGTCGTACGCCCGGTTGCCCCACAGGATGAGCAGCCAGCCGAGCGGCAGCAGCACGAACGCGACCGTGTAGAACCACGACTGGGGCGCGTGCCGGAAGCCCGAGTCGGCCTGCTCGAAGATCTGGATGGCCAGCAGGCTGGCCAGCGCCGCCGCGCCGAAGTCGAGCAGCAGCAGGATCGCGATGTAGGGGCGATGCCAGCGGGACACCCGGCGCCGGGCACGGGCCCACGCCAACCGGGGTACGCCGTTGTGCGACGGCGGAGTCGGCGGCTGGATCTCGAAGCTGTCGACGTGCCGCACGCTCTTGCTCCGGCCTGTGTTGGTTACCGGGCGCTGGAGGCTTGTCGTCACCTCAACCAGTGTCCTCCCGCATGACACGCGCCCTCACTCGCCGTGAGGGCCCGGGTCGCCCACCGTCCCAGTCTCCCACGCGGGCCCGGCCCGGACCGCCCCCCGAGGGAGAAGCCGTCCGATGGTGCTCGCGGAGATCTGGCCGGCTTCGAGTCGGTTGTGAAGCCGGGGACCGAGCCACTATACCGATGGATGGCGGCCCCGGTAGAGGTGCGGAGTGGGACCTTCCGCGATCCCGGGACGATTCCTCTCCGTAATCGCGGAGTGCGATTACTCACCGTACGAGGCGGGACAACCGTCGGTCAGCCAGCGGCTTGCCGCCGGTCTGACAGGTGGGGCAGTACTGGAGGCTCGAATCGGCGAACGACACCTCCCGCACCAGATCGCCGCAGACCGGGCACGGGAGCCCCTTCCGGGCGTGGACCTTGAGCCCGGAGCGCTTCTCACCCTTGAGCTCCGCGGCCCGCTGCCCCATCGAGCGGCGGACCGCGTCGCCGAGCACCGCGCGGGTCGCCGCGTGCAGCGTGGCGAGCTGGTCGTCGGTCAGCCGGTCGGTGATCGCGAACGGGGAGAGCTTCGCGGCGTGCAGGATCTCGTCGGAGTAGGCGTTGCCGATCCCGGCCAGCACCGACTGGTCGGTCAGCACCCCCTTGACCTGCCCCCGGCGGCTGCGCAGCCGGGCGGCGAAGGTGGCCAGGTCGGCCTCCAGGGCGTCCGGGCCCAGCTTCCCCACCCCGGGCACCAGGGCCGGGTCCGTCACCAGGTACGCGGCCAGCTTCTTCTGCGTGCCCGCCTCGGTCAGGTCGAAGCCCGAGCCGTCGTCGAGGCGTAACCGCAGGGCGATCGGGCCCTTGCCGGGGCGCAGCGGGGCGGCCGACGGGAACGCCTCCCGGTAGTGCAGCCAGCCCGCCCGGGCCAGGTGCGCCACCAGGTGCAGGCCCTCGTCGAACCGGACATCCAGAAACTTCCCGTACCGGCCCGCGCCGGTGACCGTCCGGCCGGCGACCGCGCTCGGCGGCGGGTCGTACGTCTTCAGCGCGCTGATCGCGGCCACCTCGACCCGCTCGACGCGGCGGCCGACCGCCCGCTCGCGCAGGTAGCCGGCGAGCGCTTCCACCTCCGGTAGTTCAGGCACGCCACAACGGTAGCCTTCTTTCCCGTGAGAATCGTGGTGGCGCACAACCGGTACCGGGAAGCCCAGCCCTCCGGCGAGAACACCATCGTCGACGCGGAGATCGCCCAGCTCACCGCGGCCGGGGTGGAGGTGCTGCCGTTCCTGCGCAGCTCCGACGAGATCCCCGCGATGTCGAAGCCGGCCAAGGCGCTGCTGCCGATCTCGCCGATCTGGGCCCCGAAGGCCCAGCACGACCTGGACCGGCTGCTCACCGAGCACCGCCCGGACGTGCTGCACCTGCACAACCCGTACCCGTTGCTCTCGCCCTGGGTGGTGCGGACCGCGCACAAGCGGGGGGTGCCGGTGGTGCAGACGGTGCACAACTACCGCCAGGTCTGCTCCTCCGGGCTCTACTTCCGCGACGGGGTGATCTGCCAGGACTGCCGGGGCCGGGCGCTGGGCGTGCCGGCGATCGTGCACCGCTGCTACCGGGGCTCCCGGGCGCAGAGCGCCCTGATGGCCACCACGCTCGCCGTGCACCGCCCGACCTGGAAGTCGGTGGACCGGTACATCGCGCTCACCACGGCGGTCGCCGACCATCTGCGGGACTACGGCATCCCGGACGAGCGGATCGTGGTCAAGCCCAACGCGGTGCCCGACCCGGGGACCCCGGCACCGCCCGGGGACGGGTTCCTCTTCATGGGCCGGCTGAGCCCGGAGAAGGGGCTCGACCTGCTGCTGACGGCGTGGCGGCGGCATCCGGTGGGCTCGCTGGGCCCGCTGCGGATCGCCGGCGACGGCGAGCTGCGGCCGCTGGCCGAGGCGGCCGCCGCCGACCGGCCCGACGTGGTCTACCTGGGCCAGCTCGACCGGCCCGGGGTACGCGCCGCGCTGGCCGACAGCGCCGTGGTGCTGGCCACCTCCACCTGGCACGACGTGCTGCCCACCGTGATCATCGAGGCGCTGGCCAGCGGCCGCCCGGTGCTCGGCACCGCGCTGGGCGGCATCCCCTACCTGGTCGGGGCCGACGATCCCCGGGAACCCGCCGGGACCGGCCCGGCCGAGGTGGCCACCGCGGCACCCGGCGACGGACACGTCTCCCTGCCGCGGGGGGTGCAGCGCGGCGAGGCCGGCTGGGTGGTGGCACCCGACCCGGAGGCGCTGGCCGCCGCCCTCCCGGTGGCCCGCGCCGGCGCGGCGACACTCGCCCCGGCGGCCCGCACCCGCTACGAGCGCACCTTCCACCCCGACGTGGTGACAAAGCGCCTCATCGACATCTACGCCGACGTCACCCGCACGCCCCACCGCTGACCCGGGGGCGCGCCGCCTTCACGCGTCGATCATGAAGTTAGCGGGTCCGGAAAGCGCGTTCCCCGTCGGCCAACCTCATGATCAACGAGGTCGGGGCGGCGGGGAGGTGGGCGCGAGCGGACCGGGCGGGTGGTCAGCGGAGGGAGGCGCGGGCCGAGAAGGCGATGCTGGCCAGGAGGAAGCCGCCGTTGACGATCGTGAAGGCGACGATCACCCAGACGGTCAGGGCGGGGGCGAAGGTCAGCACCAGGCCGGCCAGGAAGATCACGGCGCCGTAGTCGCGGACGAGCTTTGCCAGGCGGACCGGGAGCTTGGTCGAGGTGACCATGCTGGCCGCGTTCGGGCCGGCCTGCATCACCGAGGTGACCAGGTTGACCATCCAGGTGCCGGCGAAGACCGCGATCAGCCAGGTGGGCGTCGAGGGGCGCTGCGCCACGGCGGTCGCGCCGAGTGCGGTGACCAGGGCGATCTGGGCGGCCACGTCGCAGAGCACGTCGACCCGCGCGCCGGCCGCGCTGCCCTGCCCGGTCACCCGGGCGAGTTGACCGTCGGCGCAGTCCAGCGCGTACGCGACCTGCCAGCCGACCAGGGCGACCAGCCCGACGGCCCAGGCCGGCACGGAGCCGGCGGCGACCTTCGGGGCGAGCGCGACCACGGTGACCGAGGCGGCCAGGCCGAGCACCAGGTTGGTGAGGGTCAGCGCGGTCGGGCGCAACCCCAGGCGCTGGGCCACCAGGGCGAAGACCGCGCCGATCCACTGGCTGATCGACTCGCTGAACAGGCCGCCGCCCCGGTTGACCCGGTGGAAGTCGGCGACGGAGGGGCGGGACGGCTCAGCCAAGGTCGCGGAGTGCACCGGCGTAGTCTGCCAGCCGCTCCCGCGTCTCGGTAGGCGACATCGCCAGGTGTTCGAGGATGGTGTAGCGGTCCGGCCGGGTGGCCGGCGCGAACTGCACCGCCTCCACGAACTGCTCGTCGGTCAGGCCCACGTCGGCGGGGAGCCGGGGCAGGCCGTGCCGGGCCAGGCAGGCCGACATCTCGGTGAGCCGGCGCTCGTCGCCGCGGAGGAAGGTGCAGAACAGCGCGCCGAGGCCGGCCAGCTCGCCGTGCGAGGCGGTGCCCGGGTAGAGCGAGTCGACGGCGTGCATGATCTCGTGGCAGCCGCCGCTGGCCGGGCGGCTGGTGCCGCAGACCGCCATGGCCAGACCGGTGGAGATCAGCGCCTCGGCCAGCACGGTGACGAAGGCGTCGTCGCTCATGTCGCCCCGGTGGGCGAGCACCGCCTCCGCGCCCATCCGGGCCAGCGAGGCGGCCAGGCCGTCCACCGGCTCCCCGCGTACCTGCCGGGCCAGCTCCCAGTCGGCCAGCGCGCTGATGTTGCTCACCACGTCGCCGATGCCGGCCCGGTTGTGGCGCTCCGGCCCCGCCTCGACGAAGTCCAGGTCCACGATCACGGCGATCGGGATGTGCACCCCGTAGGAGCCCTTGATGCCCTCGGTGACCAGGCTGGCCACCGGCGAGGCGATGCCGTCGTTGGCCAGCGCGGTAGCCACGGTGACCATGGGCAGGCCGCGCCGGGTGGCCGCGTACTTCGCCACGTCGATGGTCTTGCCGCCGCCGATGCCCACCACCGCGTCGTACGACCGGCTGCGCAGCTTGGCGCCCAGGTCGTCGGCGGCGTCCAGGGTGCCGCCGGCCACGGTGAACACGTCCGCCGACCGCAGTGAGGGGCGGATCAGCTCGGCGATCTGCTCGCCCTGCCCGGGGCCGACCACCACCGCCACGTCGCCGCCGGCGGAGATCCGCCCGTCGACCAGGATCGTGGCGAGGTCGGCCACCGCACCGCGCCGCACGTCGATGTGCAGCGGGGTGAGGATCGTCCGGGCTAGTAGCGGCACGCGATCTCCCGCGCCCGGGCCAGGTCGGCGTGGTTGTCGACCTCGACCCACGAGACGTCCCCGATCGGGGCGGCCCGCACCTCGCCGCCCCGATCGGCGAACTCCTGGTAGCCGTCCTCGTAGTAGAGGTTCGGGTCGCGCCGCCAGGTCGCCTCCAGGGCGTCGGCGAGCGCGTCGGCCACCTGCGGCTCGATCAGCGTCGCCCCGATGTACTCCCCGTACGCCTCGCCAGGGTCCATGATCTTGGTGATGCGGGTGAGCTGGCCGGCCGCGTCGAAGGTCGTCTTCATCTCCTCCTCGGCCAGCGCCTTGATGTTGTCGATGGCCAGCAGGATGCCCGGGCCGCGCTCGGCCAGCAGGGTCTTCTCCACGCTCACCGGGTGCACGGTGTCGCCGTTCACCAGCAGCACACCCCGGGAGAAGTGCTCACGGGCCAGCCAGAGCGAGTACGCGTTGTTCCACTCCTCGGCCTTGTCGTTGTGCACGAGGGTGATCGTGACGCCGTACTTCTCCTCCAGCGCGGCCTGCCGCTGCCGGACCGCGTCCGCCGCGTAGCCGACCACGATCACGACCTCGGTCAGCCCCACCTCGGCGAGGTTGCGCAGCGCGATGTCGAGGATGGTGGTCTCCCCGTCGACCGGCACCAGGGCCTTGGGCAGGGTGTCGGTGTACGGGCGCAGTCGGCGCCCCGCACCGGCCGCGAGCACCATCCCGATCATGCCGGCACCATCCTCTTCTCGACTCCGCTCCACCCGGGGAGGATATCGTCGCGCCGCCGCCGGCCGTGGTTCAGCCCGGCAGGGCGGCCAGGTCGGCGAGCAGCTCCAGGCGTTCCTCCGCGGCGAGCACCGCCCACGGGCCGGCCGCCCGGCGGTCCGTCTCCTGCTCGATCGCCAGGCGCTCCGGCCCGTCGGGCAGCTCGACGACGCTCGCCGCCGTGTGCCCCGCCGCCGTCCACGCGGCCGCGTGCGCGTCCGCGCGGTGGTAGCGCAGCGTGCCCAGCCGGTTGAGCAGCAGCACCCCAGGCGGGGTGCCGTCCGGCTCGTGCGGCGGGGCCATGGTCGCGAAGGCGCCGGGCTCCGCCGCCGCGAACGCGTACGCCAGCACCCGGCCCAGCGCCGGGACCAGCCGCGCCACCCGGTCGTCGTGCCCCGCCCAGAGCTCCTCGGTCACCTCGCCGTGCACGCCGAACAGCTCGGCCAGGAAGGCGAGCCCGCGCTCGGTGGCGCAGAAGCCGCCGTCCGGGAAGCGCTGGATCATCCCGTACGCGACCTGCTTGTCCAGCGCCCGCTGGCAGGCGGCCGGGTCCCGGTAGCGGGTCACCGCCGCGAAGCCCTCGGCGTCCACCGTGCCGCCCGGCACGGCCAGCCGGGTGCGGAACTCCACGAGGAAGCCGGTGGCCGCCGGTCCCCCGTACCGGGAACTCAGCTCCGCGCCGCCGCCGTCGCGGCCGGCGAGCATGCCGGCGACGAAGGCCCGGTCGACGGCCGGGGCGACCAGCCCCGCGAACCGGTGCGGCGGCAGCTCGACGGCGTCGCCCGCTTCGACCCGGTGCGTCGGAGACCGCGGCGCGCCGCGACCGGGAATCGTCGCGCTCACAGACCGATCGAACGCAGGGCGGCGAAGGCGTTCTCGGCGATCCGCCGGATCAGCCCGTCGTTGACGTCGCGGTGCTCGTCGAGCAGGTCGACGTCCTGCTCCGCCAGCCAGCGGAACTCGGTGTGCTTGCCCGCCTCGAGCCGGGGCCGGCTCAGGTCGCCGTCCACCCGGACCAGGAAGTCGGTCTCCACGCGGGTCAGCCCGTCGTCGCCGGTGTACCGGTATTCGCCGACCTGGCCGAGCACGTGCGAGACGGTCCAGCCGGTCTCCTCGGTGACCTCCCGGCGCAGCGCGTCCTCCACCTCCTCGCCCGGTTCGAGGTGGCCGCCGACGATGTCCCAGCAGTTGGGGAAGAGGCGCCGCTCGGGGGACCGGCGTTGGATGAAGATGCGGCCGTCGTCGTCGACGATCAGCGCGCCGGCGCAGCGGAGGGGCTCGGTGGGCACCTCACGACAGTAGCGATCCCGCGCTGTTCGTGGCGATGCCCGGTCTTGTCCCGTTCCGCATCGATGGCCCACCATGTCCGTACCGAGGCCGCCGTCCCACAGGAGTGATGTGATGCAGGTACGGGAAGCGATGTCCAGTGAGATTCTCGTGGTCGGCCCGGAGCACACGCTCCGCCAGGCGGCCCGGATGATGTCGGCCCGACGGGTCGGGTCGGCGGTCGTGATCGACCCGGACTCCGAGGGGGTCGGGATCATGACCGAACGCGACGTGCTCAACGCGATCGGGGCCGGGCTCGACCCGGACGTCGAACGCACGGGAGCCCATCTGACCTGGGACGTGGTCTACGCGGGCCCGGACTGGACGGTGGAGGAGGCGGCCGCGGCGATGGCCCGGGGCGGCTTCCGGCACCTGGTGGTGCTCGACGGTCGCGAGGTGGCCGGAGTCATCTCGGTACGCGACCTGATGCGGGTCTGGGCGCGGGAGCACACGGCGCCCCGCGTCTGAACCGACGACGGAAAAGGGCGATGGCCCGGCCGATACCGGCCGGGCCATCGTCGTGTCGTACCGCTTCGGCTCAGGGGCCGACGAAGACCGACGTGCCGCGCCAGTCCACGTTGTCGACGCCCGGGCCGCTGCGCACCGTGGCGGAGCCGGTCGGCGCGCCGTCCGACCACGCCATCGAGGAGAGGTTGCCGGTGGTCCGGGAGACGACGTAGAGGGTGCTGCCGTCCAGGAACAGGCCGCCCGCGTCGGCGAACGCCGTGGTGCCGGCGACCGTGGCCCGCTCGGCGCCGACGACGCCGGTGTCGGGCGTGAACCCGCGCCAGAACAGGGTGCTCTGGCCGGCCAGCGTGTAGTAGATGCGGCCGCCGCTGTAGAACATGGCGGTCACGTTCGGCAGTTCGGCGGAGAAGTTGACCGTCATGCCCGCGTAGGTCGAGCCCTCCGGCGCGGAGCCGGTGACGACGAGGTCCCACTTGGCGTCGTGGTACGGGTCGAGCTTCTTCGGGGTGCCGAACGTGGTGCCGTCGAACGAGCGCTTGTAGAGGTCGCCGTTGACGCCGTAGAACAGGTCACCGCCGACCCAGAAGGCGCCCTTGACCGTGGACCACTTGGTGTTGTCCGGGTTGGCCACCGAGCTGGCGTTGCCCACCGCGGTCGCGCCGTCGTACGACCGCTTGGTGATGCTGTCAAGCGTGGTGGCGGGCGGCACCGGCGGGAGCTTGACGATCTCGATGCCCTGGACGAGCGGGTTCTCCAGGACCCGACCGAAGTCGATGTCGATGTTGCCGTCGCTGGTGACCGCGAAGGCCCGCATGGTGCCCCGGTTGGTGCCGCCGGCACCGGCCACCGGGTCGAAGTCGTTCAGCTTGAGCACGCCGTCGACGCTGACGTCGAACTTGCGCGCGCCGACGACGCCGGTCTTGGCGTAGCGGTTGGCGAAGTAGAGCCGCACCTGCACCGGGGTGCCCGCGGGGACCGGGAAGTCCCACTGCATGTCCGGCGCGGTCGCCAGGTCCCAGCGCTCGCTGTCGAACAGCGTGGCCGGGGTGCCGGCCGGCACGGTGGCGTCGAGCGCCGCGCCGGTGGCGTACGTCTGCACGTTGCTACCGGTGTTGTGGTAGGCGCTCGGCGCCGTCGCGGTGTCGGTTGCCCAGGCCGGGCCGCTCGGCGCGGCCAGCTGGCCGCCACCGGCGTTGACCCGGTAGAGGACGTCCGCCGCGTCCGGCGTCGGCGCGGTCTTGACGATCTCGATGCCCTGGATGAGCGGGTTCTCCACGACCCGGCCGAAGTCGACGTCGACCACGCCGTCGCTGACCACGGAGAAGGACCGCATGGTGCCGCGGTCGGTGCCGCCCGCGCCGGCCACCGGGTCGAAGTCGTTCAGCTTGAGCACGCCGTCGACGCTGACGTCGAACTTGCGCGCGCCGACCACGCCGGTCTTCGCGTACCGGTTGGCGAAGTAGAGTCGCACGTCGACCCGGGTGCCCGCGGCGATCGGGATGTCCCACTGCATGTCCGGGGCGGTCGCCTGGTCCCACCGCTCGGCGTTGAACAACGTCGCCGGGGTGCTGGCCGGCACCGTCGCGTCGAACGTCGCGTTGGTGCCGTACGCCTGCGCGGTGTTGCCGCCGTTGTGGTACGGGCTGGGCTGGGTGGCCGTGTCGCCGGCCCAGTCCGGGCCGCCGTCGGTCGCCGGGATGGCCGGACCACCGGCGTTGACCCGGTAGAGGACCTCGGTCTGCGCCGCGCGGCCGGCCTGGTAGACGTCGCCCGGCAGGCCCTTGGTGCTGGTCGAGTGCGGGGCGTTGCCGCCGTCCAGCGGGAAGAACGCGAGCCGCTTCCGCTGGTAGTCGAAGTTGCCGATGTACTCCTGGTCGCTGCCCAGCCAGAGGCCCTCCGGGGTCACCAGCATCTCGGTGACGCCGTAGCCGCGCGGGTGGCGGCCCGGGTTCCAGGACAGCGGCAGGCCGCTGGCCGGGTCGAGGGCCGCGATGCTGGCCCGCGGCACCGCGCCGGGGCCTGCCTTGTCGAGCGCGAGCGGGTTGTTCGACCAGCGGAAGTGGCCGCCGACGTAGATGGCCTTCTCGCTGATCCCGGTGGAGAGGAAGGTGTCGCCGCCGCTGTAGTTGGCCCAGGTCGGCTGCTGGCCGCCACCGCTGGCGGTGGTCTCCCAGCGGGCCGCCGAGTCGCAGAGCGTCCCCGGGTACGACGCGCCGGTGGTCACCACGACGAAGTACTTGCCGTCCGGGGAGAACTGCACGTCCCGCACGTACGAGTCGAACGAGATGTACCGGCAGGCCGCCGAGTAGCGGTCGGTGTTCCAGTCGGCGATGGTGGCCGCGCTGTCGCCCAGGTCGATCCGGACGATCTGGTCGTGGACGACGCCGTTGGCCTTCTTGAAGTTGCCGATGACCACGAGGTGCTTGCCGTCCGGCGAGACGGTCAGCTTCTCCACACCGACGCCGGCCTTCGCGCCGCCGTTGGTGCTGGTCCAGTTGTGGTTCTCGGTCAGCGCCACGGTGAGGTAGTCGGTCACCGCGCCCGTGGTGGGGTTCAGCGACGCCAGCCCGTTACGGGTGGTCGTCGCGGTCACCGTGGTGAAGATGCCGCCGACCAGGAGCCGCCCGTCGACCAGGGCGATGTCGCTCACCGTGCCGTTGAACGCCGGGCCCTTGAAGCCGGCGACCGGCGTGCCGTCGGCGACGTTGAGCAGGGCGAGCTTCCGGAAGTTGGTGCCGTTCACCTGGTTGAAGGTGCCGGCCAGGTAGACGGTGCCCGGCGTCGGGCCGGCGATGATCGCCGTGACGTCGCCGTCGAGCACCGGGGCGAAGGACTCGTCGAGCTTGCCGGTCGCCTTGTCGAAGGCCAGCACGCCCTTCCGGGCGACCTCGGTGGTCGACGCGCCGCGGTTCTGCGCCTTGGTGAACGAGCCACCCACGATCACCTTGGTGCCGGCGTCGTAGATGGCGACGACGTTGCCGTCGTTGATGTTCGGCGTCTTGTCCGTCGGCACCTCGCTGACCATCGTGGTGTGGTCCGGCGCGGGCGCGGCGAGCGCGGGCACGGGGGTGAAAAGGGTGGCGATGCCGAGAACGGCGACGCCGAGTGCGGACACCGAGCGGTGTCTCAGGATCGAGGAAGCCACAGGCTACTCCGGAGGAAATGTCGGAGGCGCTGCGGTCATGGCCGTTGTCGGTGCGAGGTGGGGCGCCGCACGGCCGACCGCAGACGTGAGAGCAACACCTTCTCGCATCCGCCCGTCGCCCGTCCACCCGGGATCGGCCTTTTTGGCCGAGGAAACGCCCCAGGTCACACGAAAAGACGAGGGAAGATCATCGACTTGGTACGGAGGGTGGCGCCGAGGACACGCTGAGATCCGGCGGCGGGGGGTTGAAGTACGGATCGGTGGCCATCTCGCGGAACACCGCCGCGCTCTCCGGGTCGTTGCCGAACGTGCTGTCGTACAAGGGTTTCGTGGTCTGCCGGGCGGCGAAGTAGACGGCGGCCTTGATCTGCGGGTGCTTCTTCAGGTACGGGCCGACCTCGCGCATCCAGTTCGCCCGCTGGCCGGGCCCGCCCTCCTGGGTGAGCCCGAACTCGCCGATGACCACCGGCCGCGGGTGCTTCTGGGCGAAAGCCATGAAGTGGTCCATCCGGTCGGTGAAGCTGTTCCACTCCGGGCCGGGATAGACGTCGGCGCAGAGCCAGTCGACCTGGTCGTCGCCCGGGTAGTAGGCGGCGGCGTCCCGGTCGGGCTCGGCGAAGCCGTCCGCGTGCGGGCACCACACCCAGGCCGCGTTGGTGACGCCGACCTCGGTGAAGATGGCCCGGACGTGCTTCCAGGCGGCGACGTAGTCCTCCGGGGAGTGCATGCTGGCGGCCAGGTTCGGCCGGTCCATCTCCCACCGGTAGCGCAGCAGCACCGGCACCCCGAACTCCTTGACGTCCGCGGCCCGCTGCCGGATGAGCGAGTCGTACACGCCGCTGACCGTCGACCGGGTGTCGGTGCCCTGCCAGGAGATCATCTGGAGCTTCCCCTGGGACTGGAAGGCCCGCTCGGTGGCGCCCGGGAAGGCTTCGTTCCACTCGTGGAACATGTGCGCGATGGTCAGCTGGCCGCCGGCCGCGCGGTTGAAGTCGTCGAATGCGGCCGCCCGCCCGGTGGCGTTGTGGAACTGCGGCTTCACCCAGGCGCCCACCCAGGCGCCCTTCTCCGGCACTTCCGGCCCGCGCCCGGTGGTCCGGACCGGGCTGGTCCGCGGCGTCACCGTGGGCGGGGGCGCCACCGCCGTCGTGCCACCGCCCGGCTGGTCGGCCGAGCCGAAGTCACAGGCCGCCACCGCCGGAACGAGGCAGGCCAGGGCGAACACGGCCGCCATCGTCCGTCGTAACCGTCGTACCACCGCAACCTCTCCCCAGGATGGTCGCCGGCCCCACGGTCGTCGGCCCCGGCGGCCCCGCGTCAGCGGAGCGGCGTGCCGGGACGGGCGGGCGACCCCTGGCACTCTACCGGCGCGACGGCCCTTACGCGGTGTAGCCGAGTTCCCTGAGCAGCGGCCCCGCCTCGGCGAGCACGTCGGCGAGGTCCTGTTCCGCCAGTCGCTGACGCCAGCGACCGACCGAGTTCGGCCGGGCCTTGGCGAACCGGGCGTGCAGCGCCTCCCGGCCCGCCGGGTCGTCGACGGTCAGGAAGTCGGCGACCACCTCGGCCGCCTCGGCCGGCCGGCTGACGATGTCCTCGTAGCGGAGGTGCCGGACCCGGTCCGCCGGCAGGCCGGCGAGCTGGGCCAGCGCGCTGCTGGTGAAACGGCGCCACATCCAGGCCGAGCGGCGCAGGTCGGAGACCTGGCTGAACTCCTCGCGCCGCTCCGGCTCCACCCAGAACCGGGGCGCGGCGCCCCACGGCGTGCCGCCGCGGCCGCTCTTCCCGGTGCCCGTCGAGGCGGCGTTCAGCCACGGCTGCTCGGCGTGCGACACCGCCACGTCCCGGCCGTCCCGGTAGACGTGCAGGAAGACCGCGTCGGGGAAGACCTCGGTCAGGAAGGGCACGATGAAGCAGTTCTCCGGGTCCTTCTCGGCGAACCGCAGCCCGCCGTGCCCGGAGGCGGCGAGCAGCGCCCCGTAGTAGCCGCGGAAGTAGCGGGCCGCCCGCTGCGGGGTCCAGGTCCCCTCGTACACGCAGCGGGCCACCGCCTTCGTCAGCCGGGGCTCGAAGTGGTACGACACGTCCGGCAGCGCGCCCACGCAACTGCCCAGGAACGTGGTGCCGGAGCGGGGCGCGCCGAGGATGAAGATCGGCCGCTCGACCTTCAGGGTGAGCCTGCGGCCGGCGGCCTCCACCGGCCGCTCCAGCTCCCGGCGTTCCTTCCGGTCCGCCAGCAGGCCGACGGCGGCGAGCTTCGCGGCCTTCACGGTCGACAGGCCGGAGTGCGGGGCGAGGGGCGTGCTGCTGGTCATCGGGGTCCCATCGGTAGGCGGGAACAGGTCAGGACTGGGCGGCCGAGTTCGCGCCGGTGCGGTTCCGGCCCCGCCGCAGCGCGCGCAGCGCGTCGAGGTGCAGGGTGGTCCGCCAGCGCCAGGCGCCGGCCAGGTACGCCGCCGCGCCGCCGGCCGCCACCAGGGCGAGCACCGGCGCCGGGGCGTCGAGCAGGCTGGCCACCCCGAGCGGCACGCCGAACGCGGCGACCGCCAGCGCCATGGCGGCCCGGGTGCCGGCGCCGAACGGGTGCAGCCGCATCGACCACCAGAGCTGGCCCAGCGGCACCAGGTTGGTGACCAGGATGGAGACGGTCCAGGCCAGGGCCGCGCCGAGGATGCCGTACCGCGGGATGAGCAGGAGGTTGGCGACCACGTTGAGCACCGTGCCGGCCATGGCGTTGTAGAAGGTCCAGGCGGTCCGGCCGGCCATGTTCAGCACCATGTCGACCATGCCGCAGCCGGTGGCCACCAGCATGGTCAGCGCGAGCAGCAGCACCACCCGGTGACCGTCGCCGTAGCCGGAGCCGAACAGCGCCAGCATCGGCGTGGCGAACGCCGCGAAGAGCAGGTACGCCGGCCAGGAGAGCAGCACCAGCCACCCGGTCGCGGCCTGGTAGAGCTGCCGCGCCTCGGCCCGGTCGTCACGGGCGAAGGCGGCCGCCAGCCGGTGCTGCACGGAGCTGGAGAGCGCGACGCTGGAGAGCTGACCGAGCGCCAGGAACCGGGTCGCCGCCGTGTAGATCGCCGCGTCGGCCGGCCCGCGCAGGGCACTGAGCAGCACGATGTCCAGGCGCTGCACCACGATCGCGGCCAGGCTGCTGACCGCGCGCGGCCCGGTGAACCGCCAGAACGGCCCGACCAGCTCGCCCGTCGGCACCGGCCGGGTCACCTGCCGGCCGGCCCGGCGGACCAGCCGGCCCAGCCAGGCCAGCGCGACCGCGGCGGCGAGCAGGTAGGGCACCACCCAGGCCAGCGGCAGCGCCACGGTGGCGGAGAGCCCGAGCCAGGCGGCCACCGCCACGGCCAGGAACTGCACCAGGGTGCGGCCCAGCCGTTCCACGGTGAGCAGCGGCCGCATCTGGCCGAAGCCGCGGCAGGCGGCCAGCGCGTAGTCGTTCAGCGCGGCCAGCGGCACGAACGCCAGCAGGATGCGCAGCGCGGTCACCGCGCCGGGGCCGGCCTCCGGCATGGTCGCCTCGGCCAGGGCCGGGGCGACCAGCCAGCCGGCCAGGCCGAGCAGCGCACCGACCGCCAGCACCGGCACCAACCCGGCCAGGATCGTGCCGCGGATCCGGTCCCGCTGGTCGAGCGTCCGGTGCCGGCTGACGAAGTAGACGGTCCCCACGTCGGTGCCGAGCCGCGCCGCCGACGCCGCGATCATGAAGGCGCTGGTGGCCGCGAAGAACATGCCGGCCTCGCGGACCGACCAGCCGCGGGCGATGACGATGTTCAGCCCGAAGCCGGCCACCGCCGCCAGGCCCACCCCGACCAGGTTCGCGAAGCCCTGCCGGGCCGCGCCGCCCAGGCCCGCGCCGGGACCGCCGCCCGCGCCCGGTCCGCCGGCCGGTGCGGTGAGCGTCGGGGTGGCGCCGGCGTCCGCCCGGGTCACCGCCGCCACGACGGCACGCGTCCCCACCAGGTGGCCAGCCGCTCGTCGTACGGGGCGAAGTGGTTCTCCAGCCGCGCCCGCAGCTCGGCCGACATGGGCGAGCGGGACCGCGAGTTGTGCTTGCCGAAGGCGATGTCCGCCCACCGGGGCAGGCCGAGGAAGTCGCACACCGCGTCGAAGGAGGGCCGCGGGTCGGCGAAGAAGTCGTCGCTGTCGATCACGTGCAGCCGCTCCCGACCGACCAGCGCCTCCAGCCGCTCCACCTGCTCGATGTACCGCCCCCGGGCCAGGTACGCGTTGTGCTGGAGGTGGTGGCTCGCGTACGTCGGGTCGGCGGTCATCCGCTCCCGCTCGCCCGCCGTCCGCTCCTCCTCCAGCGCCAGCGCCCGCTCGAAGTCCGGCTCGGTCTCGTAGCCCCGGGCCAGCTCGTGGGAGTGCGCCGAGTAGGCCCGCTCCACCGGGTCGCGGAGCAGCACGAGCAGCTTCACCGAGGGCAGGTCCTCGGCGATCCGCTGCGCCGCCAGCGGGTGGAACATGTAGTACGGGCTCGACTCGCCGGTGATCCCGCGTACGCCGACCTGCTCCTTCACCGCCTCCGCCTTCGAGGTGGTGGGGAAGTGGCCGAGGTACCAGTTCATCCCCCGGTGGTAGTCCACGTCGAAGTAGTGCACGCCCTTGTGGTAGGCGGGCGGCAGCACCCCCGGGTGCTGGGACAGCGTCTTGAACAGCGAGGTGGTGCCGCAGCGCTGCGCCCCCACGATCAGGAATCCCGGCACCATCCGCGACCCGGCGGTCAGCCGACCGACCGTCCGGCTCACCGACTTCACCGCGCGGAGCGCCTGCTCCTTGGCCAGCGTCACGTCCCCACTCCTCACTCTCACCGGGCCCGACGGGCCAGGTGTTCCTCCACGGCGGGCAGCAGCCAGGTGTCGACGTGCCCCAGTCGCGCACCCGCCTCCGCCTGCCGGTCCCGCAGATAACGGGCCGCCAGCTCCACCAGGTAGAGCACGGCGACCAGGTCGGCGCCCCGCCCGTCGGGGTCGAACGGCGCGAGCGCGCGGTCCGCCCCGGCGATCAGCGCCCGAGCGGCCTCGACCGGCTCGACCCCGTCGTTGCCGATCGCGGTCTGCACCGCGCGGTGCAGCTCGTCGTAGCCGACCGGCACGTCCGCCTCGAACCGCTCCCAGTCCCAGACCAGCACCCGGCCGTCGGCCAGCACCGCGCTGTTGCCGCCGTTCCAGTCCCCGTGCCAGGCGCCGAAGGCCACCGTCGGGTCCAGGTCGGCGACCGTCTTGAGCGCCGCGCGCAGCCGCCCGGCCTCCGGTCGCGCGCCGAGCGCGTCCACCGCGTCGGCCAGCCGGGCCGCGTGGTCGCTCCCCGCCCACGACCGCCGGCGTACGCCCAGACAGCCGGCGACCGCCACCATGGCCGCCCGCTCGGCCGCCTCGGCGGCGGCCGGGGTGGCCCGGGGCAGCCGCACCGGCAGCGCCTCCTGCACCAGCAGCGCGTGCCCGTGCCAGTCGCCGTGGTGGCGTACCCCGGCCACGGTGACCGGGCCGAGCGGCAGGTCGGCCAGCCGGCGCAGCGCGGCCGCCTCCGCGTCGACCAGGGCACGGGTCAGCGGGTCGACGCCGAGCTTCGCGTAGCCGAGGGCCCGGCCGTCCGGGGCGAGCAGTTGCAGCACCGGCTTGCGGTTCGCCCGGGCCGGCCCGATGTGCAGGCTGACCAGCGCCCGCTCGCCCAGCACCTCGGCCAGGTACGCGTCCAGCCCACCGCCGGTCACCACCAGCCGGTCGCGGAACACCAGCGGCCCCAGCCCGAGCCGGAACGCGGTGGCCAGCCCCTGCCGGACCAGCCGGGCCTTGCGGCCGACCGCCTCGGTGGAGTGCCGGACCGCGCTCGCCGCGGCCCGGCCGGAGCCGGTGGGCACCAGCAGCCGGGGGCGGGACGCCGAGGGCACCACCACCCAGCCGGCGCCTCCCTTGCGCAGGGCGGGCTCGGCCGGCTCGGGCCAGATCAGCCCGGCCAGCTCACCGAGGTAGGCGGAGCGGCCGTCGCCGTCCGGTGGTACGCGGAACACCATCAGTGGTCACCGGCTGCTTCCAGTCGGGCCCGCAGCCCGGCCACGGTGCCCTGGGGTGGCGCCGGCGCGAGCGCCCGGCGGAGCCGGTCGTTGCGGGCGAGCAGGGCGACCGAGATCAGGCCGTAGGCGAGGGTGGCTTCCAGTGCCCCGTAGGTGAACTGGAAGAAGAGCATGAGGATGAGCACCAGGCT
Organism: Micromonospora sp. AP08; assembly: GCF_008085935.1. Classification (NCBI taxonomy): domain Bacteria; kingdom Bacillati; phylum Actinomycetota; class Actinomycetes; order Micromonosporales; family Micromonosporaceae; genus Micromonospora; species Micromonospora sp. AP08. The sequence goes on along the minus strand of NZ_VSEZ01000009.1, from coordinate 72,297 downwards.
GCCGGCGATGCCGATCGCACTGTGGTCGCGGCGGTAGCGCCAGAGGCAGTAGAGGAAGAAGCCGTTGTAGCAGATGGCGCCCACATAGCCCTGGCCGACCAGCAGCGCCCAGAGCTGGCCGTTGCTGCCCAGCTCCCGGTTGCCGCACTGCTTGCAGTCGTCGGACTTGCCGATGGCGATCGACCGGTTGCTGCCGATCAGCGCCCGGTTGCCGCCGTAGCCCAGGATCGGTGAATGGTTGGCCGCGGTGACCGCACCCTCGGAGAGGGTGGTGCGGATGTCGTCGCTGTGCCCGTTCTGGAGTCGCTCGTCGAAGGTGCGGCCCAGTGGTGTGGCGACGATCAGCACCCCGATGAGCCCGACCGCCAGGGCGAGCCCGCCGAGCACCACCATCCGCCCGCGCAGGGCGAGCCGGACGGCCACGTAGACCGCGGAGATGCCGAGGCCGATCCAGAGGCCGCGGTTGAGCGAGTAGATGATCGGGAAGATCGCGGCCAGCGCGACCGCCACGCCGGCCACCCGGCGCAGCGGCCTGCCCAGCACCACCCAGCCGACGATCAGCCAGATGAGCAGGATCGCCGTGTTCTCGCCCCACGAGTTCGTGTAGGTGAACGGCGCGGACGGCCGGGGCGAGCTGGCCTCGCCCTCCAGCACCTGCTGGACCTGGGCGAACTTCACGTCCATGAGCGAGGCGACGAAGGGCTGGCTGGCGATCGAGTGCGGCAGGATGAACCGCAGCGGCGCGACGAAGCCGAGGGTCGGGAAGAGCGAGCCGAGCCAGCCGCCGATCACCACGACCACGCCCATGAACCCGAAGAGCCGGACCACCCGGCGTCGGGACAGCTCCCGCTCGCCCAGGTTGTAGACGTAGAGCATGACCACGGTCATGCCGACGAAGTTGGCCAGCCGGATGGCCCAGCCGATGTACCGGCCGCCGCCGCCCGGCGGCAGCGTGTTCGGCGCGGTGAGGCCGAGCATCGCGGCGGAGAGGACCAGCCAGAGCAGCAGGAGCAGCCAGATCCCGAAGCCGGGCGGCACCCGGACCGGGCCCCGGCGGACCATCTGCGCCAGCATCGGCACCGCGAAGATGACGAAGACGAAGCTGGACACCCCGAGCGCCCACCACAGCGGGTAGAGCACGAAGAGCGCGATCAGCGGCCACGCCGTGGGCAACCGCAGTGACCAGCCCTTCGGCCGCACCACGGCCGGCGCGAGCCGGGTCCCGGCGGGCGGCGGGACCGCCGCGCCGACCGGGGCCGACCCGCGCGCCGGGCGGGGCGGGGTGACGGTGCTCATTTCACGGTGACCTTGGCGGTGGTCGGCGCGTAGATCACCCAGGCGTTGCCCGGCTGCGGGTGCAGGAGGTCGCCGCCGCTGTCGGCGAGGGTGCAGACCATGCCCTGGCCCGGCTTGCGCCACCGGCCCTTCGCGCTGGACGGCCCGGAGACCGCGACCACCGCGCCCTCACCGAAGACGTTCGCCGACGGGAGCGATCGCGGCGACGGGTTCCGCACGTCGAGCGTCCGGTATTCCATCGTCAGCACGATCACCGACGCGGCGGTCACCGTGGCGCTGCCGACCTTGCCCACCCAGAGCGACTTCTGCTGGTCGTACCGCCAGACCATGGACGGGCCGCCGGAGACGGTGACCGACAGTTCGGTGGCCGGGACGAGGTCCCGTGCGGCCAGCGCGGCGCCGTCGGTGGCGTGGTCGAGGGGCGGCGTGGGCGGCTGGCCCCCCTTCGGCGCGGCCTTGAGCAGCGCCGCCGTCGAGGTGTAGCCGTCGTCGATGGCGTCGCCGTCGTCGGGCGTGACCCCGGCCAGGCCGGACTTCTCGAACTGGGTGAGGAAGCCGGTGGGGCCGCCGGCGTAGCCGACGACCGGGTGCAGCACGCCGACCGACCGGATGTCGACCGGACGGATCTCGGCGACCGGACCGATCTTGGCGGCGTCACGGGAGTGGAACACCGCGGTCAGGTGCAGCGTGTCCGACTCGGCGAACTCGGCGTAGACCAGGTCGGCCGCGTCCAGCCCGGCCGGCGTGGTCGAGGGGCTGACCCGCAGCGGCACGGCGACCGCCTGGCGGCCGGCCAGCGGCGCCGCGCTGACCGGCGCGCCGGTCAGCGGGCCGGCCGGCAGGCTCGGGGTCGGGCTCGGCGCGGGCGTCGCCGGGGCGCTGCCCGGGTCGACCACGTCGACGCTGCCCGCCTCGGGCTCGGGCTCGCTGCAGGCCGTGCCGAAGGCGACCACGACGGCCGGTGCGAGGGCGGCGCGGAGCATCTGCCGGCGGTTCACCCCAGGTCCTCGCCGGAGTCCAGCGCGTAGCTGCGGCCGTCGCCGTCACCCCGGGACCGGTAGGTGCCGCCGCTGCCGTTGAGCGGCAGCGGCTTGCCCGGCGCCGGCGGCTTGACGGGGGCCGACGCCTTGCCCGGTGCGGACGGCTTCGCCGACCCGGAGGCGCCCGACGCGGACGGGTGCATCCGGGGCAGCACCATCGTGGACTCGGCGGACGGGCCGGGGCCCGGCCGGGGCTTGGGCCGGTTGGCCGGGGCCGCCGGGCGGGTGGCGCCGGCCGCCGGCGCGGGCAGGCGCGGGGCCAGCACGGCGCCGATCACCGGGGCGTTGACCTGCTCGAACTGCCGGAGCGCGGCGGTGATCTCGCCGCTGCGGGTCCGCCCGCTCTCGGCCACCACGATCACCGCGTCGACGTGCCGGCCCAGCGCCTGGGCCTCCACGGCGAGGGTCGGCTGGGCGGTCTCGATGAGCACGTGGTCGAAGCGCGCGGACAGCTCGCGCAGGATCTCCAGCAGGCCGGAGACCGGCAGCTCGACCTCGGCGTCCAGGTCGCCCGGGACGAGCACCCGGAGCTGGCCGAGGCCGGGCAGCGGGGCCAGCGCCTTGAGCGCCGGCACGTCGCGGCGGAGCACCGAGGCGAGGTTGTGCCGGCCCTCGGCCACCCCGGTGATGGCGCTCAGCGCCGAGTCGGGCTTGGTGGTGATCAGCGCGACCTGCTGGCCGGTGCGGGCGTACGCGGCGGCCAGGTTGGCCGCCACGAACCCGGCGGCGGTGCCGGCCGAGCCGTCGCACAGCAGCAGTTGGCGCCCCCGACCGGCCTGCGCGGGCTCGGGCACCGCGGAGAGCAGCACGTTGCGCAGCCGGCCCAGCTCGCGGGAGATCTTGTGGGTGGCCGGCAGCACGGTCAGCGACGGGGTACGCGCCGGAAGCTCCAGCAGCAGCGGCAGGCCGACGCGGTCGGCGATGTCGCGGCCCCGGCGGATGCGGGTGTCGAGCCGGTCCAGCACCAGCGCCAGCACGATGCCGAGCAGCAGGCCGGCACCCATGCCGCTGGCCAGGTTCAGGGTCCGGTTCGGCGAGCTGGGGCTCTCCGGCAGCCGGGCGTCCGAGATGATCTCGCCCGGATCGTTCTCGGCGGAGAGCAGCGGGCTGAGCCGGTTGTTCAGCGACGTGAGCTGGTTGGTCAGCACGTTCCGGTCGGCCTCGGCGCGCTCCCGCTCCGGGCTGTTGGCCGGCGCCGCGGCGATCCGGCCGGCGACCGCGCTGAGCTGCTTGTTCACGTCGGCGATCTGCTGCTTGAGCGCGGTGGTCTCGTTCTCCAGCGCCTTCTGCGCGGTGGCCTTGCGCAGGTCGAGGTAGGCCTGCGCGAAGGCGTGCGACCCGGCCTGCGCCTGGGCGGGGCTGTCCGCCTCGTAGGCCACCTGGAGGATCTGGCTGTTCGGTGGGACGGTGACCGTCACCGACTTCACCAGCTGGTCGGCACCGGTGTCGACCTTCATGAGGCCCTTGGCCCGCTCGGCCACGACCAGCGAGCGGACCACCTGGGCCTCGGTGTCGAGGTTCACCTTGGCGTTGGGATTGCTCTCCGCGCCGGCGCTGAGCGGGCGGACCAGCAGCGACGTGCCCGACGTGTAGCGCGCGTGCTGGAGCTGGCTCACCGCCAGGCCGCCGGCCAGGCCGAGGACCGCGGCGAGCACGAGGATCCACCAACGGCGGCGCAGCCAGCCCAGGTAGGCCATCAGGGCAAGACCGTCGGAGTCGCTCTCGGCCAAATGGGGTGAGGGCATCAGAGTCTGTCGCTCCCTTTCGACCGAGCCGGGCAGTCCACGGCACAGCTGGACCTGACCGTGACCTTGAGTGTCCCCGATCCGAACGATGAGGGAAAGTCTGCACACGTTCCGGTAAGCCTGCCCAGGTGTAGGCAGCCCGCGTAGATATGGCCGATCGGCGCTGGCCATTCGGCGGGTTTCCCGGCATGGGGCCCGACCTGCCCCCGTGGCCGGCGTCGCCGCCGGCCCTGTGCGGAGCGGTGACGGAATCCTGACACATCCCGGCTCGCCTGGTTGGCCCGGCCCGTCGTGCCGGTCGTGACCCGGCTGACCTCGGCGGTCGCACGCCCGGCCGGATCCCGGCGACGGGATTCGCGGGGTGACCCGACCGGTGGGTGGGGATCCGTCCAATGGCCCCTTCAGTTGGCCACCCCCGCGCCAGTAGGTTGTCATGACGCGTCCAAGGGTCATTCACGAAGATCCGGACGTGGTCGCGGCCTACGGGGAGGAATGTTTTGGTGAGCGGGTCAACCGACGACTCGGGGCAGGTTCTGCTGGTCGGCTCCAGCGGCGGGCATCTGGCCCAGCTCCTGGCGCTGGAGCCCTGGTACCGGGAGCGGCGACGGGCGTGGGTCACCTTCGACACCCCGGACGCCCGCTCGCTGCTCGACGGCGAGGACGTGGTCTGGGCCCACCACCCCACCACCCGTAACGTCCCGAACCTCGTCCGCAACGCCTTCCTCGCGCTGAAGGTGATCCGCCGGCGCCGGGTCGACGCCGTGGTCACCACCGGCGCCGGCGTCGCCCTGCCGTTCGTGGTCGCGGCCCGGCTGCGCCGGATCCCGACGGTCTACATCGAGGTCTACGACCGGATCGACAGCGCGACCCTGACCGCCCGGCTCTGCCGTCCCTTCCTCTCCGCGATGCTCGTGCAGTGGGAGGAGCAGCGCCGCATGTACCCGGAGGCGACCGTCGTGGGGAACCTGCTGTGACCTTCGAACTCCCCCGGCAGCGTGACCGGCGGACCGTCCCCTACGTGCTGGTCGTCGTCGGGACCGACGTGCACCGGTTCGACCGCCTCGTGGGCTGGCTGGAGCGGTGGCACGCCGGGCGGCCCGGCGTGCGCCTCGTCCTCCAGTACGGCCACAGCCGCACCCCGGCGCTGCCCGAGGCCACCCCGTTCCTCGGCCACGAGGAACTTCAGCGGGCCATGGCCGAGGCGACGCTCGTGGTGAGCCACGGCGGCCCGGCCACCATCACGGAGGCCCGGCGCACCGGCCACCTGCCGATCGTGGTGCCCCGCGACCCGACCCACGACGAGCACGTCGACAACCACCAGCAGCTCTTCTCCCGGCGCCTGGGCGCGGCCGGCATGGTGCGGCTCTGCGAGACCGAGGCCGACCTGGTCGCCGCCCTCGACGAGGGCCTGGCCGAGCCGGCCCGGTTCGTCCTGGCCGCCGACCCGGGTCGGCCCGATCCGCGCGCCGAGGCCGTGGCCCGGGTCGGCGCGGTGATCGACGACCTGGTGGCCCGCCGGGTACGCCAGCGCGCCGGCGGGCGGCGCGGGTGAGCGCCGCGGAGACGGGTCAGCCTCGCGTCCTCTTCGTCGGCGGCCTCGGCCGCAGCGGCTCCACCCTGCTGGAGCTGCTGCTGGCGCAGAGTGCCGACGTGTGCGCGGTCGGTGAGGTGGTGCACCTGTGGGAGCGGGCGCTCGGCGCCGACGAGCGGTGCGGCTGCGGCGAACGCTTCACCGCCTGCCCGTTCTGGCGGCAGGTGGGTGAGCAGGCCTTCGGTGGCTGGTCCGCCGTCGACCGGGACGACGTGCTGGCGCTCAAGGACCGGGTCGACCGGACCCGGCACATCCCCCGCCTGGCGAAGAATTCGCTCTCCCCGGAGCAGCTCGCCGACGTCCGGCGCTACGCCGACCTCTACACCCGCATCTACCGGGCCGCCCTCGCGGCGACCGGCGCCCGGGTGGTGGTCGACTCCAGCAAGCACGCCTCGCTCGCCTTCGCGCTGAGCTGGGCCGAAGGGCTCGACCTGCGGGTGCTGCACCTGGTGCGGGACAGCCGGGCGGTGGCGTACTCGTGGGGCAAGCAGGTGCGCCGGCCCGAGGTGGTCGACGGCGAGGACTTCATGCCGACCTTCTCGCCGTTCGAGGTGAGCAAGCTGTGGACCGCGCAGAACGCCGCGTTCCACCTGCTCGCCGCGCGGGCGCAGGTGCTCCGGCTGCGCTACGAGGACTTCACCGCCGACCCGGCCGGCACGGTCCGCCGGCTGCGTGAGTTCGCCGGCCTGCCGGACGACCCGGAGGCGCTGCGCGTCCTCACGGATCCTCCGGCGGCCCCCTTCCGGGCGCACAGCATCGCCGGCAACCCGCTGCGGTTCAGTGGCGGGCCGCTGACCGTGCGGCGCGACGAGGCGTGGCGGAGCCGCCTGCCGCGCCGCAGCCGGGCCGTGGTCAGCCTGGCCACGCTCCCCTTCCGAGTCCGCTACGGCTACCTGGGCCAGCGGGGATCCGACGAGTCCGTGGAGAAAGCATGAGTGGGCCGAGCATCTCGGTCGTCGTACCGACGCGGGACCGTCCGGAGCTGCTGCGCGCGGCGCTCGACGCGATCCTCAGCCAGGCCCACCCCGGCCTGATCGAGGTCATCGTGGTCTACGACCAGTCCGAGCCGGACCGGTCGCTGGAGCTGGACCGTGGCGACCGGCGGGTCCGGGTCATCACCAACACCCGCAGCCCCGGGCTGGCCGGGGCCCGCAACACCGGCATCGAGGCGGCCACCGGCGACCTCGTGGCGTTCTGCGACGACGACGACGAGTGGCTGCCGGGCAAGCTCGCCGCCCAGCTCGGCGCGCTCGACGTGCACCCGGACGGCGCGCTGGTCAGCTGCGGCATCCGGGTCAGCTACGACGACCGCACGGTGGACCGCTCGCTGGACCGGTCCCGGGTGTCGTTGGAGGCGCTGCTCCGCGACCGGCTCACCGAGCTGCACCCGTCCACCTTCCTGATCCGCCGGGCCGCCCTGCTCGACGCGATCGGGCTGGTCGACGAGCAGATCCCGGGCAGCTACGCGGAGGACTACGAGTTCCTGCTCCGCGCCGCCCGGTACGCCCCGCTGGTCAACGTGGACAGCCCGTACGTGCTGGTCCGCTGGCACAAGCGGTCGTACTTCGCGCAGCGCTGGGAGACCATCTCGACCGCGTTGCAGTGGCTGCTGCGCCGCTACCCGGAGTTCGCCACGGTGCCGCACGGCGAGGCGCGGGTGGCCGGGCAGATCGCCTTCGCGCAGGCGGCCATGGGCAACCGGCGGGACGCCGTGCGCTGGGCCCGGCGCACCCTGGCCCGCAACCCGCGGGAGCCCCGCGCCTACCTGGCGCTGGCGGTGGCGAGCCGCGCCGTGCAGGCCGACCGCGTCCTGCGCACCCTGCACAAGCGCGGCCGGGGCATCTGAGCCGTACGCGGAACGGGCGGGCGACCAGCCGGTCGCCCGCCCGTTCCCGTGCGTGGGGTCAGGCCACGCAGAAGGACTTCCACGCCTGGATGCTCGGCTGGTCGAGCAGCCGGAAGTCGCCCTGGCTGACCACCTGGTTGTAGTAGGCCACGAACTCCGGCCGCTGGCCGTTCAGGAAGCCGGTCATCGAGCGGATCCACGTCGCCCGGCCGCTGCCCGAGTCGCCCGGCACCAGGTCACTGCCCGTCTCGGCGACGCCCCAGGGCTTGCCCAGCGCCTTGGACTTGCTGATCATCTCGCCGTAGATCTCCTGCGGCGAGGCGTACCGCTTCCACTTGGCGCCCCAGTTGTAGCAGTCCCAGCCGAGCGTCTCGATGACGTCGCCGCCCGGGTAGAAGGCGTCGAAGCTACGCCCGGACTTCGGGTCGAGCGTCCAGCACATCAGGATCAGCGTGTTGATCAGCTTCGGGTTGTTGGCCCGGTTGGCCAGACCGGCGACCCGCTTCCAGGCCGTCCGGTACGCCGCCGTGGTGAACGCGCCGCGCTCGACGTCGTCCTCCGGCTCGTGGAAGTACGACCAGTACACGTTGTGCTCGCGCGGGATCGAGGCGAACCAGGAGGCGAGCCGGGAGTCGTACTTGCCGGAGTTGATCTCCTGCGGGGACGCCTTGAAGGAGACCACCACGGTCCGGTCCACCACGTCGGCCCGGCTGCCGTTCCACGCCGGCGGCAGCCCGGGGAAGAAGACGCGGGCCATGCGCAGCCTGCCGAAGGTCCGGTCGGAGCGGCTCAGCGCCTGCCCGAAGGTCTCCCCGTTCTGCACGCCGATCGACGCCCCGGGCAGGGTCAGCCGGGTCCCGGCGAAGCCCGGGACGGCGGTGGAGGCCGAGGGCGACACGGCCGGCTTGCCACCGAGGCCCTGTTCGGCGCTCGGGCTCGGCGCGCCCGGCGTGGCCGCGCCGCTCGGGCCGGCCGACTGCGCCGGGGCGACGGTGCCGGGCGCCTCGCCGGCCTGCCGGGTCTCGTCGGGACGCATGGTCGCCACGGCGACGCCGCCGCCGGCGACGGCGAGCACGAGGGCCGCGGCGATGGCGACCCGCCAGCGGCGCCGGGAACCCCCGGGCGGCGTCGGGACCGGCGCGACGGGCGGAGGCGGCGGCTGGCCGGCGCCACCGGTTCCGGTACGCGGCTCGGCCCAGATGTCCTCGGGGGACGGCCCGGGCAGGGTGGCGGTGGCGGTGGGCGCGCCCTCGGCCCAACCGGCCTCCGGGCCGGGACCGGCCGCCGGCCCCCAGCCGCCCTGCCCGACCGGTGCGGTCTGCGGCGCCAGGCCCACCGGACCGGCGTGCAGGGTCCGCTCCGGGTCCCCGGCCTGCGGCGCCCAGCCGGCATCCCCGGCCTGCGGCGCCCGGTCGCCGGGCCCGTCGTGCGCGGCCCAGCCGGCGTCCTGTGGTGCCCAGTCGGGGTGCTCGGCCGGGCCGGCCTGCCGCGCCGGCCAGGCGTGTCCCCGGTCGGCGCCGGCCCACCGGGGGTCGGCGTGACCGTCGGCCGGCCCGGTCTCCGGCCAGGGCAGGCCGGACCGCGACTCGGCCGGCGGCACCGGCGGCGCGGCCTCGGGCCAGGGCAGGGACGGCGCGCCCTGCTGGCGCGGTACGTCCTGCCCCGGCCAGAGACCGGTCGGCTGTTCGAAGGCGTTGTGCTGGTCTCGCTCGGCCGGCATGACCCTCCCTGGCTGGCGGCGGCCCATCTCTCGGGGCTCAGGTCGGACGTGCATTCCGACCGACGATAGCCTCCGTTCACCTGGGCCGTGCGTACCCCAACACTCAGCCGAACGCCCCACCCGGGGTGTCGGTAACGGCCGAAGCGGGCATCTCGACCCCGGTGCGCGCGATCGCGTCGAGCAGTTGGTCGGCCAGCTCGGGGCGGCAGACCAGCAGGTCGGGCAGGCGCGGGTCGGCCCGGTTGTAGCGCAGCGGCGACCCGTCGATCCGGGACGCGTGCATCCCGGCGCCCAGGGCCACCGCCACCGGGGCGGCGCTGTCCCATTCGTACTGGCCGCCCGCGTGCACGTACGCGTCGACCTCACCGGTCACCACGGCACACACCTTGACCCCGGCGGAGCCCATGGGGACGGCCTGCGCGCCGAGCAGCTCGACCAGCTCACCGACGAAGGCCGGCGGGCGGCTGCGGCTCACCGCGATCCGGATCGGCCCCTCGACGGCCTTCGGGGTCGGGCAGCCGGTGCCGAGGATGAGCTGGTCACCGTCCACCGTGGTGCGGGCCGGCATGCCGACCGCGCCGGCGACCAGGGCGCCGTCCGGGGCGGCGGAGCGCTGCCAGAGCGCCACGTGCACCGCCCAGTCGTCCCGGCCGGCCTCGGAGAACTCCCGCGTGCCGTCCAGCGGGTCGATGATCCAGACCCGGTCGGCGTCGTGCCGGGGCGCCCGCTCGCCGTCCGCCCAGGCCCGGCGCGAGTCGGCCTCCTCCTCGGAGAGCACCGCGTCCGCGGGCCGCCAGCGGGCCAGCGCCGCGGTCATCAGTTCGTGCGACGCGCGGTCACCGGCGTCCTTGAGCGCCTTCGGGTCCGCGAAGCCCTGCCGGTCCCGCAGCGCGGTGAGCGCCTCGCCCGCCCGGCCGGCCAGCCACTGCGCGAACTGCTGGTCGTCGAGCCGTCCGGCCTCGTCCTCGGTCACGAGCCTCACCACCTGTCTCCCCGGGTCTGCCGCGACCCGCAATCCTTCGGCGGCCGGTGTTCCCGGCGCCAGCTTCCGGTCGGATGGTAGACAGCCGTGAAACCGGTTCGGATCTCCGTCGGCCCTGGTGGACGGAGCGGCCGCCCGCATGTTGAACTTCGCGTGTATGGCGGTCGGACCCGCCGGACCAGGCCCTAGGCTCGTGCGCATGACCGCCGAGCAGCTGATCTCCTTCGCCCGTGGCGCTCCCTCGCTGGACATCATCGATGTCGAGGGGCTCAAGGCCGCCGCCGTCCGCGCCTTCGACGCCGACCCCGCCGGGATCACGGCGTACGGCACCTCCGTCGGTTACCCGCCCCTGCGGAAGTGGGTCGCGGAGAAGCACGGCGTCGAGGCCGACCAGGTGCTGATCACCAACGGCTCGCTCCAGGCCGACGCGTTCCTCTTCGACCACCTGGTCCGGCGGGGTGACGCCGTGGTGGTCGAGCGCCCGACGTACGACCGGACGCTGCTCAACCTCCAGCAGATGGGCGGCGAGATCCACGGTGTGACGATCCAGCCGGACGGTCTGGACACCGCCGAGCTGCGCAAGCTGCTGGAGTCGGGGGTCCGGCCGCGGCTGGCCCACGTCATCCCGAACTACCAGAACCCGGCGGGCGTGACCCTCTCCCTGGAGAAGCGTCGCGAGCTGCTCGACCTGGCCGCCGAGTACGGCTTCACGATCTTCGAGGACGACCCGTACGCGGACATCCGGTTCCGGGGCGAGCCGCTGCCCTCGATGCTGTCGATGGACACCCGGGGCGTCGTGGTGCACGCCTCCAGCTTCACCAAGACGGTCTGCCCGGGCGTCCGGGTCGGCTACCTGGTGGGCCCGGCGGACGTGATCGCGACGATCGCCAAGCGGGCCACCAACCTCTACATCTCGCCGGGCATGGTCTCCGAGGCGATCGTGCACCAGTTCTGCGTGTCGGGGGAGATCGAGCGGTCGATCCACACCGTGCGGACGGCGCTCGGCGAGCGTGCCGTGGTGCTCGCCGAGTCGCTGCGCCGGCACATCCCCGAGGCCCGGTTCGTGGAGCCGGACGGCGGCTACTTCCTCTGGGTGGAGCTGCCCGAGGACGTGGAGGTCGACCGGCTCGCCCCGGCCGCGGCCGAGCGCGGCGTGGCGGTGGTGAAGGGCAGCGACTTCATGATCGACGGCGGCCGGCACGCGCTGCGGCTGGCCTTCTCCGCGGTGACCGCGGACCGGATCGACGAGGGCGTCCGGCGGCTGGCCGAGGCCATGGCGGCCGTCCGCGGCTGATTTTCTGTCGGGTTTCTGACAGAACGGCGATACCGGCCGGCCCGGGTCTCCCGCTGGGCCGGCCGGCGGCCCACAATGCTGCGAGCGCCGCTCAGGTCTCGCCGGTGACCGGCCCGCCGACCGGCAGCCGCCGGGCCGCCCCGGTCCGGACCGTCGGCGCTCGCAGCAGAACTCCCGCCCCCAATGGGTGCCGGGTGGGCCGTGTCGCCCCTCACCCCCCTGACGCGGCCGGCCCGCCCGGCGCCGTCACCGTCTCCTGCCCGGTGTGACGCGGGTCGCAGCCCGGTCGCCCGTGCCGCGTTCGCCCGCGCTGCGCCCCGCGCTGACCGGCGTAACCTGCAAGCCGCAGCTTCGTGGAGAGGGGGCGAGATGACGGACCGGGTGGCACGCGACCGCAGCGCCGGGCAGAACGGTGACCGGGCGCCCAGACCACGGGCCTGGGCGGCGCCGGTCCGCGCCATGTCGCGCATCCTCAACGCCGACGGCTCCCCCCGTACGCCCCGGCCGGCCGACCCCGGCCGCAGCGGGATCGTCGACTGCGGCCTCTACGTCGACGGCGAGCGCCAGCCGGGCGAGTGGCACTACGCCGACGCCCTTGCCGCCGCCCGTCAGGAGCGGAACGGCTTCGTCTGGCTCGGCCTGCACGAGCCGGAGCTGGAGGAGATGAGCGCGATCGCCGCCACCTTCGGCCTGCACGAGCTGGCCGTGGAGGACGCGGTCAAGGCCGAGCAGCGGCCCAAGCTGGAGCGCTTCGGCGAGGTGGTCTTCCTCGTGCTGCGCACCGCCCGCTACTGCGAGCACACCGAGCTGACCGAGAACTCCGAGGTGGTGGAGACCGGCCAGGTGATGCTCTTCATCGGGCCGAACTTCCTCATCAGCGTCCGGCACGGGGACGCCTGCCGGCTGTCGCCCGTCCGCGCCGACCTGGAGGCGAAGCGGGACCTGCTGGAGCACGGCCCGTGGGCCGTCGCGTACGCGGTCACCGACCGGGTGGTGGACCTCTACCTGGAGGTGGCCGACCGGCTTGAGGACGACCTCGACGTGCTGGAGGCGGACGTCTTCGACCGGCAGAGCAGCGGGCGGATCCAGCGGATCTACCAGATGAAGCGGGAGCTGGTGGAGTTCAAGCGGGCCGTGGTGCCGTTGCAGCGGCCGCTGCTCACCCTCACCTCGCAGGTCAACCGGGAGGTGCCGCAGGAGGTGCGGCGCTACTTCCGGGACGTGCAGGACCACCTCAGCCGCACCGTCGAGCAGGTGAACTCCTACGACGACCTGCTCAACTCGATCCTCCAGGCGCGGCTGGCCCAGGTCACCGTCGACCAGAACAACGACATGCGCAAGATCGCGGCCTGGGCGGCGATCGGCGCGGTGTGGACCGCCATCGCGGGCATCTACGGCATGAACTTCGAGAACATGCCAGAGCTGAAGTGGACGTACGGCTATCCGGGCATCTGGGCCGTGAACCTGGGCCTGTCGTTCGTCCTGTACCGCTGGTTCCGCCGCAACGGCTGGCTGTAGCCCGTCCGCAGACGGAAGCGCCGGCCGCGCGGGGCGTACCCGCGCGCGCCGGCGCTTTCCGTGACCGTGCGGGTCAGCGGCGGCCGCTGGCCTTGGCGGAGTTCTTCCCGTTCTGCATCGCCTTGGTGACGTCGTCGGCCGGGCGGCCGGAGACGTCGCGGGCGCCCTCGGCGACCGAGGGGACCTTGTCGTTCGGGTGGATCTTGGGCTGGGTGCCCGGGGTGGTGGTCGAGGCGCTGTCGCCCCCGGCCACCGCCGAGCTGCCGGCGCCGGTCGGGCCGCCGGCCACGCCCGACTTGCTGGACATGGTGGACGCGTCGGTCACCTTCGCGGTCGCGTCCGGGGTCTCCACCACGATGGTGTCCACGTCCTCGCGCATCGGCTCCAGCTTGCCGGCCGGGTCGTACTCGGCCCACTCCTGCTGCTCGCGGCGGCGCCGCATGGCCATCGCGCCGGCCAGGCCGGCGACCGTGCCGGCGAGCAGCAGGCCGGTCGTCATGCCGCGCGACTTCTTCTGCTTCTTCTTCGCGGCCTTCATGTTCTTCGCCTTCACCTTCTTGCTCATGGCGGCCTGCTTGGCGGTGGCGGCCTTCCGGCCGGTCAGGGCCTTGCCGGCGGCGTCGGCCTGCGCGTTGCGCATCGCCATGAGCAGCGGCGCGAGTGCGGCGGCCGTCGATGCGACACCGCTCGACGCCCGGTCCCGGACGACGATCGCGGTGGGCACGACGGCGCCCCGGGCTGCCTGGACGCGCGGGCCGACCGTGGCGCCGGCACCCTTCGCCGCGTGCGCGGCGGCCTGCCTCAGGTGACCGATGCCCTGGTTCAGCTCCGCCTTCGCGAGCTGGCCCTGGGTCCTACGCCGCCCGATTCCAAACACGGTCCCACCTCCTGGGAGTTGTTCCTCCGTCATCCTCCACCTTCGGATGCCTCCGCATGGCCAGATCGGGCACATGGGAGGATCCGCATGGAACTGACCAACGAGTGAGGAGTACCCGTGGCCGAGGCTGTCTACGCCACCTTGCACACCAACGCTGGCCCGATCCGGCTGGAGCTCTTCCCGAACCACGCGCCGAAGACCGTCCGCAACTTCGTCGAGCTGGCCGAGGGCACCCGCGAGTACATCGACCCGCGTACCGGCCAGCCGGGCAGCGGGCCGTACTACGACGGCACCATCTCGCACCGCGTGATCAGCGGATTCATGGTCCAGATGGGCGACCCGACCGGCACCGGTCGCGGTGGCCCGGGCTACAAGTTCGCCGACGAGTTCCACCCGGAGCTGCGCTTCGACCGGCCCTACCTGCTCGCGATGGCGAACGCCGGGCCGGGCACCAACGGCTCGCAGTTCTTCATCACGGTGAGCCCGACCCCGCACCTGAACAACCGGCACACCATCTTCGGTCAGGTCGCGGACGAGCAGTCGGCGAAGGTCGTCGACTCGATCGCGAACACCCCGACCGGCCCGAGCGACCGGCCGCTCCAGGACGTGGTCATCGAGCGCGTCGAGATCGAGCGCAAGCCGGCCTGAGCGTCACGCGGGTACCTTTGCTCGCATGACTGAGCGCTCCGGGCAGGCAGGTGACGCCACAGGCGGGCCGGCGCCGACCACTCCGGTCTGCTACCGGCACCCCGATCGGCAGACCTACGTCCGGTGCACCCGCTGTGACCGGCCGATCTGCCCGGAGTGCATGCGGGACGCGTCCGTCGGCCACCAGTGCCCGGAGTGCGTCAGCGAGGGACGCCGCAGCGTGCGGCCGGCGCGTACCGCCTTCGGAGGCGGTGCCGCCGGCCGCCAGGGCTACGTCACGAAGACCCTGATCGCCCTGAACGTGCTGGTCATGATTCTGTCCATCACCTCCGACCGGGGCGGGGACGCGGCCGCCGGCGGGTCCGGCTTCGGCGGCCTCATGGGCGGCTCGACGCCGCTGACCGACTGGGGTGCGGTGCTGGGCCTGGCGCGCTTCAGCGACGGCACCATCGGCGGCGTGGCCGAGGGCGAGTGGTACCGGCTGGTCACCGCGATGTTCCTGCACTACGGCGTGGTGCACCTGCTGCTCAACATGTGGGCGCTCTGGGTGCTGGGCCGCACCCTGGAGGCGGTGCTCGGCCCGCTGCGGTTCCTGGCGCTCTACCTGATCGCCGGGCTCGGCGGCAACGTCGCCGTCTACCTGTTCAGCGCCCCCAACTCGCCCGCCGTCGGGGCATCGACCGCCATCTTCGGCCTCTTCGCCGCGATCTTCGTGATCATGCGCCGGCTGGGCCGGGACACCTCGGCCATCGTGCCGATCCTCGTGATCAACCTGATCTTCACGTTCACCGTGCCGGGCATCTCGGTGGCCGGGCACCTCGGCGGGCTCGTGGTCGGCGCGCTGATGGCCCTGGTCCTGGCGTACGCCCCGCGGATGCGGCGGACCGCCTTCCAGGTCGCTGGCGGGGCGATCCTGCTGGTGGCGCTGCTCGGGCTGGTCCTCGTCCGCACCGCCGCGCTGACCGGCTGACCCGCCTCAGCGGGCGGCGGTGCGGGCGGTCTCCAGGGCGGCGGCGACCTCCTCGGGCGGCGCGTCCAGGTCGTAGCGGCCGAACAGGTGCAGGGACTCGCCCGCGTCGATCTCCAACGTCTCGGCGGTGATCCCGCGCCGGGTACGCCGGTCCACCCGGATCGCCTCCACGGCCGCCCAGGGCAGCCGCCGGCGACGGGCGAAGCCCTGGATCACGGTGATCCCCTCCGGGTCGGCGGCCAGCCGGACCGGCGCCACGAGGTCGCGCAGCGCCCAGGCGAGCAGCCCGGCGGCGGCCAGCCCGGCGAGCACCAGCTGGACCCGGTCCTGGCCCGCGAAGAGCAGGCCCAGCGCGACCAGGACGAGCGCGCCTAGCGCCTTGACCGCCGGCAGCACCGGCGGCACCCGCCACTGCCGGGCCGGGGACGACTGTGGAGTCACCGCCCCAGCATGCCAGCCGGGCGGCGCGGAACCGGGGGAGGACGACCGGTCGGGTCAGCACGTAGTATCGGGGCAAGCCAGGTTACCGGGGAGTAGACATGAGTGACGCGGTCATCGTCGGTGCGGTACGGACCCCGGTCGGGCGGCGCAAGGGCAGCCTCGCCGGCGTGCATCCGGTCGACCTCTCGGCGCACGTGCTGCGCGCCCTCGCCGAGCGGACCGGCATCGACCCCGTCGACGTCGACGACGTGGTCTGGGGCTGCGTGTCGCAGGTCGGCGAGCAGTCGTGGAACGTGGCGCGCAACGCCGTCCTCGCCGCCGGCTGGCCCGAGTCGGTCCCCGGCACCACGCTCGACCGGCAGTGCGGGTCCAGCCAGCAGGCGCTGCACTTCGCCGCCGCCACCGTGCTCTCCGGCCAGGCCGACCTGGTGGTCGCCGGCGGCGTCGAGTCGATGACCCGGGTGCCGATGGGCTCCAGCGTGGCCGGCGGGATGCCGTTCAGCCCGGCGATCCTGGAGCGCTACCGCGGCGTCGAGGGCGTCGCCGAGGACAGCGCGCTCCCGTTCAACCAGGGCGTCGGTGCCGAGCTGATCGCGCAGCGGTGGCGCTTCTCGCGCACGCAGCTCGACGAGTTCGCGCTGGCCAGCCACGAGAAGGCGGCCGCCGCGCAGGACGCCGGGGCGTTCGACCCCGAGCTGGCCCCGGTGGCGCTGGCCGACGGCGGCAAGTTCACCGCCGACGAGGGCATCCGGCGGGACACCTCGCTGGCCAAGCTCGGCGAGCTGGCCACCCCGTTCAAGGCCGACGGCGTGGTCACCGCCGGCTCGGCCTCGCAGATCTCCGACGGCGCGGCGGCGCTCGCGGTCACCACCAGCGAGTGGGCCAGCCGGCACGGCCTGCGCCCGCTGGCGCGGGTGCACACCGCCGTGGTCGCCGCCGACGACCCGGTCACCATGCTCACCGCCCCCATCCCGGCCACCGCGAAGGCGCTGCGCCGCGCGGGGCTGGGCATCGAGGAGATCGGGGTGTACGAGGTGAACGAGGCGTTCGCCCCGGTGCCGCTGGCCTGGCTGGCGGAGACCGAGGCGGACCCGGAGCGGCTGAACCCGCGCGGCGGGGCCATCGCGCTCGGCCACCCGCTCGGCGGGTCCGGCGCTCGGATCATGACCACGATGCTCCAGCACATGCGGGACAACGGGATCCGCTACGGCCTCCAGACCATGTGCGAGGGCGGCGGCATGGCCAACGCCACCATCGTCGAGCTGCTCTGAATTCGCTGGCTGACGTCAGGGCCAGCGCCTAGCCTGCGCACCGTGACGACACCCGAGTGGTCCGATCCGCAGTGGCGGGACGCCGCGCTGGCCTGGATCGGTGACGCCCTGGGCCGACACGGCCGGCGGGTGACCGGCCCGGTCGAGCCCCGGGTGCGCCCCTGGTCGCTGGTCTGGCGGGTGCCCACCGACGCCGGTCCGGTCTGGTTCAAGGCCAACAACCCGGGCACCCGCTACGAGGCGGGCCTCCTGGCCGAGCTGGCCCGGCTCGCCCCGGGGACCGTGCTCGACCCGCTCGCCGTCGACGCCGCGCGCGGCTGGTCGCTGCTGCCCGACGGCGGCCCGAGCCTGCGCGACGTGCTCGCCGGGGACCTCACGCACTGGGAACGGGTGCTGCCCGCGTACGCGGCGCTCCAGGTCGCGGTCGCGCCCCGGGTCGACCGGCTGCTGGCCGCGGGAGTGCCCGACCACCGCCCCGAGGTGATGCCGGAACTCCTCGACCGGCTGCTCGACGACTCCGACGCCCTGCTGCTCGGCGAGCCGGACGGGCTGACCCCGGAACTGCACGCGCGGCTGCGGGCGCACCGGCCGGAGTTCGCCGCGACCTGCCGCCGCCTGGCGGAGTTCGGCGTACCGGCCAGCGTGCAGCACGACGACCTGCACGACGGGAACGTCTTCGCCACCGACGCCGGCTACCGCTTCTTCGACTGGGGGGACGCCTCGGTGGCCCACCCGTTCGGCACCCTGCTGGTGACGCTCAACTCCGTGGCGTACGGCGCCGGTCTGAAGCCGGGCGACCCGGTGCTGGGCCGGCTTCGGGACGCCTACCTGGAGGCGTGGACCGACCGCCACGACCGGGCCGCCCTCCGGGAGGCCGCCGGCCTGGCCATGACGGTCACCACGGTGAGCCGGTCGCTGTCCTGGCGGCGCGCCCTGGCCACCCCGGACCCGGCCCGTGCCGAGTACGCCGCCGCCGTCCCCGGCTGGCTGGGCGAGGTGTTCGCCGACCCGCCGGCCTGACCGGCGCGGATGTCGCACCGCGGGTGCGATTTGCACGGGTGGAAGTTCCAGAAATCGGGAGTGACCCATATCACCCCCGCTCACCTGCTCGTTGCATCTTGCATGGACGTGTTCTCGCGAACGTTCCTTCCGGCCGCCGCCGACACCGGCCTGGCGACCCAGACCGTCAGCCGGCACATGCCGGTCTTCCGCCGGTGCGTCGGCTCCGGTGACGCCACCATCCTGGTCACCCGGTGCAGCCGTCCGGACCACCCGATCGGCGGCGACTACCTGATGCTCCTCACCCACCGCCGCCTGGTGGTCACCCGGCAGACGCGGGTGCTGCACCGGCTGCGCCTGCACCTCAACACCGAACTGCGCGAGCTGAGCAACGTCACCTGGAGCCCCGACCCCCGGGCGCACAGCCTGGAGCTGGCGGCCACGGCGATCGACGGGGTCCGGGAGCGGTTCCTCATCCGGACCCACCACCCGAAGCAGGTGTGGCAGCTCGACGCCCTGCTCAACCACGCCTTCCGGACCCGGCTCCGGACCCCCGCGGAGCGGCTGGTCGCCACCATCGGCGAGCCGCCGGCCGCTGCCCGCCCGGCCGTGTTCCGCCCCGCGCCGGTCCGCTGACCGGCTCCTTACCGAACCCGAACATTCCCCTGACCTTCCGGGCGGCCCCCCGTCGGTAATCATGGGCCGGTGACCGCCGACGACGCACCGCGCGGGCTCGTCCTCGTGGTGGAGGACGAGCCGGCCATCGCCGACCTCGTCCGGCTCTACCTGACCCGGGACGGCTTCGGCGTACACCTGGAACGGGACGGGACGGCCGGGCTGGCCGCCGCGCGGCGGCTGCGCCCGGTGGCCTGCGTGCTCGACATCGCGCTGCCCGGCCTGGCCGGCACCGAGATCTGCCGGCGGCTGCGCGAGGCCGGCGACTGGACGCCGGTCATCTTCCTCACCGCCCGGGACGACGAGGTGGACCGGGTCGTCGGCCTGGAACTGGGCGCGGACGACTACGTGACCAAGCCGTTCAGCCCGCGCGAGCTGGTGGCCCGGGTGCGGGCGGTGCTGCGCCGCACCGCTGGCGCGCCCGCCGTGGCCGAGCGGCCCCGGGTGGTCGGCCCGGTCACCCTCGACCCGGCCCGGCGCACGGTCACCGCCGCCGGCGCCCCGGTGCAGCTCACCTCCACCGAGTTCGACCTGCTCGCGCACCTCATGGCCCGGCCCGGCCGGGTCTTCACCCGGGAGGAGTTGCTGGCCGGCGTCTGGGGGTACGCGGCCCACGCGGGCACCCGGACGGTCGACGTGCACGTGGCGCAGGTCCGGGCGAAGCTCGGCCCGGCCAGCGTCATCCGCACCCACCGCGGCGTCGGGTACGCGGCCGATGCCTGAGCAGCCCACCATGGCGCTGCCGGTCGTCGGGCCCGGCCCGTCGGCCCCGCCCCGGCGGCGGTTCGCGCACACCCTGACCGCCCGCGCGGTGCTGGTCACCTGCGCCGTGGCGCTGGTGTCGGTGCTGGTCACCGCGCTGGTAGCGGTGCCCCTGGCGGTGCGCGGGGCGGAGCGGCGCGACCAGGAGGCGCTCGCCGCGCAGGCCCGGCTGGCCGCCGAGGTGCTCCGGGTCCGCGCCGTGCGCCAGCGGGACAACGCCGGGGACCGGCTCATCCGCCAGCTCCGACAGCAGCAGATCGAGGTGTATCTGGTCCGTGCCGGCCAGGCCGACCACGCCGGCCTGCCCCCGCAGGTGGTGAAGCGGGTGGCGGCCGGCCGGGACGTCTCGGGCCGGCGGCTGGTCGGCGGCGAACGGGCCCTGGTCGAGGGGCGGGCGCTGCCCGGCGGGGACGGCGTCGTGCTGGCCCGGCCGACCCGCAACGGGCCGTGGCGGCAGGTGCTGCTCAGTCTCTGGTTCCCGCTGCTCGCCGGGCTCGCCGCCGGGGCGGTCGCCGGCCTGTTCCTCGCGCGCCGGCTGGCCCGGCCGATCCGTACCGCGGCCACCGCCGCCGCCCGGCTGCGCGCCGGGGACCGGGCGGTCCGGGTGCCGGTCGAACCGCCCGACGAGGTGGCCGACCTGGCGTACGCGCTGAACGGGCTGGCCGCCGCGCTGGCCACCAGCGAGGGGCGGCAGCGCGAGTTCCTGCTCTCGGTCTCGCACGAGCTGCGCACCCCGCTCACCGCCATCAAGGGCTACGCCGAGGCGCTGGCCGACGGGGTGATCGAGCCCGACGCCGTGCCGGCCACCGGCCGGACCGTGCTCGCCGAGTCCGAGCACCTGGACCGGCTGGTCAGCGACCTGCTGGCGCTGGCCCGGCTGGAGGCCGCCGACTTCCCGCTGGAACCCGGTCCGGTCGACCTGACCCGGCTCGCCGCCGACGCGGCCCGCACCTGGACCGACCGGTGCGCGGCGGTCGGCGTGCCGTTCCGGGTGGAGGCGCCGGCCGCGCCGGTGCCCGCGTACACCGATCCGGGGCGGATCCGGCAGGTGGTGGACGGGCTGCTGGAGAACGCGCTGCGGGTCGTACCCCCGGGGGCGCCGGTGGTGCTCGCGGTCCGGCCGGCCGGCGCGGACCCGGCGGCGGGCGGCCTCGTCGAGGTCCGCGACGGCGGGCCCGGCTTCACCGACGACGACCTCGCGGTGGCCTTCGAGCGCGGGGCGCTGCACCAGCGGTACCGGGGGGTGCGCAAGGTGGGCAGCGGCCTGGGGCTGGCGCTCGCCGCGGGGCTGGTCCGCCGGCTGGGCGGCGAGATCACGGCCGGGCACGCCCCGGAGGGCGGCGCGGCCTTCACCGTCCTGCTGCCCGGAGATCCTTACCTGACCCGAACATCGGCCTGACGATCCGCTCGTGCGCGCGGGGGAGGCTGAGGGCACCACGGACGAGAGGAACACTGATGGCACGTCAGGGAATCGTCACCGGCGTCACCGCGCTGCTCGCGGCGGCCGCGCTCGGCCTCGCCGGCTGCGGCCCGGCCCAGGTCGCCCAGGACTCGGCGAAGGAGACCGCCGTCGAGGTGGCCGCCGCCATGGGCGCGGACGGCCAGGCGCTGGCCGCGCTCGGCGTCGACGCCGGCGACCTGGACGTCGACCCGGTCGCCGCCCCGGCTCCCTCGGCCTCCGGCGCACCGGGCGAGCAGGCCGGCCCGCGGGACAAGCGGGGCGAGCGGGCGCAGGAGTGGCGCAAGCGGCACCGCGCCCGGGTGCTGCTGCGCAAGAACACCCTGCACGGCGAGGTCGTGGTGCAGACCAAGGACGGCGGGACGAAGACCGTCGCCGTGCAGCGCGGCCAGGTGACCGCGATCGACGCGACGTCGATGACCGTGAAGTCCACCGACGGCTTCACCATGACCTGGACCTTCGACGAGAAGCTCCGGGTGGTCGAGCGGCGCACCACCGTGCAGTCGAGCGACATCAAGGTCGGCACGACCGTCGGCGTGGCCGGCGCCAAGGACGGCGACAACGGGGTGGCCCGGCTGATCGTGGTCCCGTTCACGCAGAAGTGAGCCGGAGGCACCGGGGCCGGCGCGGTCGCGCCGGCCCCGGCGCCTTTCCCAGTAGCTGCGGAAGCGCACTTCTCCGGCAGATCGGGCGGGCCGGTGCCGCGTGTCCGGCCAGGTCGGGGGCGGGCTGTGGTGACCCCGGCGACCTGCCGGGTTACGCTAGGCCCCGACTTGCCGTCGCCACCGTGGAGAACCCGTGAAGCTCTCGATCCTCATGCCGGTCTACAACGAGGAAGAACGCATTGCGGATGCCCTCAAGCAGGCCCTGGCGGTGGACTACCCCTGCGAGATCGAACTCGTCGTCGTGGACGACGGCAGCCGCGACGGCACCGGTGAGGTGCTGGGCCGGGTGGACGACGCCCGGCTGCGGGTGATCACCCACCAGCGCAACGCCGGCAAGGGCGCGGCCATCAAGACCGCCGTCGACAACGCCGAGGGTGAGTACATGGTCATCCTCGACGCCGACCTCGAGTACGACCCGCAGGACATCCCGCGGCTGCTCGAGCCGGTGCTCGACGGGCGGGCCACGGTGGTCTACGGCAACCGGACCTTCGGCAGCCACAGCTCCTACAGCTTCTGGTACGTGATGGGCAACAAGGGCGTGACCCTGGCCGCCAACGTGCTCTACAACTCCTACATCGGCGACCTGGAGACCTGCTTCAAGCTGATGCCGCTGGAGCTCTACCGCTCGCTCCAGGTGCGCTCGCGCGGGTTCGGCATGGAGGCCGAGGTCACCGGCAAGCTGCTCCGCCAGCGCATCCGCCCCTACGAGGTCCCGATCAGCTACCGCGCCCGGGGCCGCGAGGAGGGCAAGAAGATCACCTGGAAGGACGGCGTCGAGGCCATCTGGATCCTGGCCCGCGAGCGCGCCCGGCGTCGCCCGGTCGGTCCCGCCGCCCGCTGACGCCCCACCACGACACGGACCCCGCACCCCGGCCCAGGCCGGTGTCGCGGGGTCCGTCGTATCGCCGGTCAGGCGGCGGCCCGGGCCGGGGTGAGGAACGCGTCGACCGAGCGGCGCAGGCCGGCCGCGTCCAGGCCGTGCCAGCGGTCGTGGTCCTCGGGCGTGCCGTAGCGGCGCAGGTCCGACCGGCCCACCCCGAGGGCGAGCAGCCGGTGCGGCCGGTCCGCCAGCGCCGCGCCCACCACCCGGGCCGAGGTGCCCGCCAGGTACGGCTCGACCAGGATCACCTCGGTGCCGGCGAGCGCCCGCAGCCCGGCCGTGTCGAACGGGCGCGGCCGGTGGGTGTAGGCCACCGTGACCGGCCGGTCGGCCACCGCCGCGAGGGCCGCGTCCAGCACCGGCCCGACGGCCACCAGCAGCGGCGCGCCCGGCCCGGCGTCCCGCACCACCCGCAGCTCACCCGCCTCGGGGTACGCCCGCGCGTTGGCCTGCGTGGACAGCCGCAGGTACGCCGAGTCCCGCCCGCACACCAGGTCGCGCAGCAGCCCGGGCACCTCGTCCGGGTGGCCCGGCACGTGCACGGTCCAGTCGCGCAGGGTGTCGATCAGGGCCACGTCGGCCGGCGCGAGGTGGGTCCGGCCCGCCGCCGCCCGGTCGTACGACGCGCCGACGCTCACCAGCACCGCCCCGACCCCCTGGTGGTCGAGGTCCAGCTTGATCTGCTCGTACGCCCGCTCGACGAGGAACGGCGCGTAGCTGTGCACGATGGGCCGCTGGCCGGTCAGTGCCAGCCCGCCGGCCACGCCCACCATCAACTGCTCCCGGATGCCGACGTTGACCACCCGGCCCGGATACCGTGCGGCGGCCGGGGCGAATGCGGCCGCCGAGATGTCGGCCAGCACGACCGTGGTCCGGGGATCCGCCAGGACCTCCTCGGCGGCGGTCACGAAGGTTTCACGCATGTCCATGGTCACTCCCCGTCGGTGACGACCGCGACGACGACGTGCGGCCGGTGGTGGTCGTGCCCCGTCAGGGCGGTGTGCAGGGCCGCGTGGTCCCGGCCGTCGACGGTCGCGGCGGTCCACCCGTTCACGGTGAACCGGCTGGCCGCGCCGCCCGGCCACCCGTGGCTCGCCGAGCGGTTGTCCAGCACGATCGCGGTCAGGTTGCCGAGTCCGGTGGCGCCCGCGTACGCGATCGCCTCGTGGTTCGAGCCCTCGTCCAGTTCGGCGTCGCCCAGCAGCACGTACACCCGGGGGTCGGTGCGGCCCTGGGCCCGCAACCCCAGCGCGGTGCCCACGCCCAGGCCGAGCCCGTGGCCGAGCGACCCGGAACCGATCTCCACCCCGGGCACCAGCACCCGGTCCGGGTGGTCGCCGAGCCGGCTGTCCGGGCCGCCCTGGTCGTCCAGCCAGGTCACCGGGATGAAGCCCTTCGCGGCGAGCAGGGCGTAGTAGCCGGCGACCGCGTGCCCCTTGGAGAGCAGGAAGCGGTCCCGGTCCGGGTCGTCCACGGTCGCCGGGGTGATCCGGAGCACCCGGTCGTAGAGCACCTGGAGCACGTCCAGCGTCGAGTACACGTTGGCGCCGAACTCGCGGCCGGAGCGCACCCGGTCCAGCAGCGCCCCGAGCACCGCGGGGTCGGTGGCGGTCGTCGTCGTCATGCGGATAGCCTCGGAGTTGAAGCACACTTCAACTCAAGGCCCTGTGATGCACGAAGCAACATTGACCATCGGGCAGCTCTCCGAGCGCAGCGGGGTCGCACCCTCCGCGCTGCGCTACTACGAGCGGCTCGGGCTGATCCGCGCCGAGCGGACCGGCGGCAACCAGCGCCGGTACGCCCGCACCGAACTGCGCCGGGTGGCCTTCATCCGGATCTCCCAGCAGGTCGGCGTCTCGCTGGAGGAGATCCGGGAGGCGCTGGACTCGCTGCCGTCGGCGCGCACCCCCACACCGGACGACTGGGCCGCCCTGTCGAAGAGCTGGCGGGACCGGCTGGACGAGAAGATCCGGCTGCTCGGCAAGCTCCGCGACGACCTGGACGGCTGCATCGGCTGCGGCTGCCTCTCGTTGCAGCGCTGCACCCTCTACAACCCCGGCGACGCGCTCGCCACCGAGGGCCCCGGCGCCCGGCTCATGCTCCCCCGCGAGGGTTCCGGCGCGGCCTGACCGGTCAGCGGACCAGCAGCACCTTGCCCAGGTGGTCGCTGCTCTCCACCAGCCGGTGCGCGTCGGCGGCGTCGGCCATCTTCGCCCGCGCGTGCACCACCGGCCGGATCTTCCCCGACTCGACGAGCGGCCACACCTGCTCGCGGACGCCCCGGACGATCTCCGCCTTCTCGGCGACCGGGCGGGAACGCAGCGCCGTCGCGTGCACCGAGGCCCGCTTCGCCAGCAGCATCCCCAGGTCCAGCTCGCCCTTGCGGCCGCCCTGCATGCCGATCACCACGAGCCGCCCACCGGTGGCCAGCGCCGCCACGTTCCGCGGCAGGTACGCGGCACCCATGATGTCCAGGATCACGTCCGCGCCCCGGCCGTCGGTGACCCGGCGGACCTCCTCGACGAAGTCCTGCTCCCGGTAGTCGATGGCGTGCGCGGCGCCCAACTCGCGCAGCCGCTCGTGCTTCGTGGCCCGGGCGGTCACCACGACCGTCGCGCCGAGCGCCACACCGAGCTGGATGGCGAACGTGCCGATGCCGCTGCCACCGCCGTGCACCAGCAGCGTCTCGCCCTCGGCCAGGCGGGCCAACTGCACCACGTTCGAGAAGACCGTGCAGGCCACCTCGGGCAGCGCCGCCGCGTCGACCGGATCCACCCCCGCCGGCACCGGCAGCAGCTGGCCGGCCGGCACGGCGACCCGCTCCGCGTACCCGCCGCCGGCCAGCAGCGCGCAGACCTCGTCGCCGACCGCCCAACCGGTCACCCCCGGACCGAGCGCGGCCACCACCCCGGCACACTCCAGCCCCGGGTACGCGGGCGCGCCCGGCGGCGGCGGGTACTGCCCCTGCCGCTGGAGCAGGTCGGCCCGGTTCACGGCGCTGGCCCGCACCTCGACCACCACCTCGCCCGGGCCGGGCTCCGGGTCGGGCACCGCCGCCCAGACGAGCGCCTCGGGTCCACCGGGTTTCGGGATCGTGATCGCGTGCATGACCCAGTCTTACCCGATCCGACCGGCCGTCCACGCCCGGGCCAGGATCTCGTCCACCGTCTCCTCGGGCGTCTGCGCCGAGGTGTCCAGCCAGAGCCCGATCCGGGGCGTGCCGGCCCGGAACTCGGCGTCCAGGTCGGCGACCGGCCAGTCGTCGTACCCCCGCTTGAGCCGGTCCCGCTCGCGGGCGGCGACCACGTCGGCGCGGGGCGCGAGCACCACGACGGCGAGCGGCCGGTGCCGGATCCGGTCGACCACGGCCGGCAGCTCCGGACCGAGGACCACGTCCTGGAGCACCACGGTGAAGCCGGCGGCGGCGTAACGGTCCGCGGCCGACGCGGCGAGGTCGTAACGGAGCCGGAGCTGCCGCCACGCCTCGTCGCCGAACTCTGCGGTCATCTCGGCCCGCCCGCTGACGATCATGCGGCGGAACACGTCACCGCGCAGGTGCACGGCACGGGGCAGCCGCCGGGCCAGCAGCTCGGCCACAGTGGACTTGCCGGCCGCCATGATTCCGCTGATCAGCACCACCGCCGGGGCGTCCCACACGGGAGCATCCTGCCATCAGGGGTGGGACGGCGGCTCGCCCGTTCCGCCGTCCGTGGCAGACTAGGCACGGCCGCGCACCCCTCGGGGACGTGGCAGGGAGGGTTCGCCTAGTGGCCGATGGCGCTGGTCTTGAAAACCGGTAAGGCAGCGATGTCTTCGTGGGTTCGAATCCCACACCCTCCGCTTCTCACCGCCAGGCTGATCACCCCTCGGCGAGCCAGGTCACGCCGTCGGGCCCGGGCAACCGCTTCGCAGTCAGCATCGCGTCGAGCGCGGACGCCAGCCGGACCAGGCCGGCGCGGGTCCGGGGGAAGCGCCGTGCCGAGACGAACACGATTCCGGCATGTGGCGTCGACGGCGCGATCCGCGCGAAGTCGGCGACGTTCTCGGTGACGACGCACCGCTGGTGTCGGGCTGCCCAGGCCAGCACGTCCTCGTCCGAACGGGAGGAGAGGCCGACCTCCAGGTCCAGCGCGGCAAGCACGTCGTGGTCCCGTTCCCGCAGACGGCGGGCGAGCGCCGGTGGGTACATCTCGTCGAGTAGCAGACCGGTCATGCCGGGAGGCGCCCGAGCAGGCCCTGCTCCGCCTGCCAGAGTCGTTCCTCCCGCTCGGCGGCTTCGTGGTTCGCTCTGATGAGCAGGTCGATCTCCGCCGAGTAGGTGGCGTAGTAGCGGAGCGCGGTGGCGATCTGCTCGCGGCCCAGGCCGGTGACCTCCATCAGCTCCGCGGCCAGATCCTCACCCTCAAGGGCGGGCGACTCGGCGCGTACCGCGTGGAGGGCGCCGATCACCTCCCAGACGTCCGGACCGCCGTTCAGCGCGGCGCGGCGCCCGGCCGGCCCCGCTCGGAAGACCACCCCGGGATGCTCGTAGGTGCGGAGTGACTCGTCGACGAACATGTTCGCCACCGACGAGGACGAGGAACCGGGATGCTCGCGTACGTAGCGGTCCAGGCGGGCGAGCACGCCCTCGTCGAAGCGGACGGATCGCGGACTACCCATGACTACAGTGTAGTCGCCCGTCGCCGGCGCGCTGACCCGGACACGGGGCGCTTCGGGTTCGATCCGGGCCGCGGAGGGGGTATGAAGGGCGCAGGACATTCGCGTGCACCCGGAAGGACCGTTTCGATGAGCCTGGAACGACCGATCGCCCCGGACCCGTACGAACTGCTGCCGACGGTGCCGTCGTTTCACCTGACCAGTGACGACGTGCACAACGGCGAGCCGATGGACGCCCGGTACGCGCACGGCAGCACCGGTGGCGAGAACGTCTCACCGCACCTGGCCTGGTCGGGCTTCCCGGACGAGACCAAGAGCTTCGTGGTCACCTGCTTCGACCCGGACGCGCCGACCGGCAGCGGCTTCTGGCACTGGGTGCTGGTGGACGTGCCCACCTCGGTCACCGAGCTGCCCACGGGCGTCAAGGAGAGCGACCTGGGGGCCGCCTTCAGCATCCGCAACGACTACGGCGACACCGGCTACGGCGGCGCCGCCCCGCCGCCCGGCGACCGGCCGCACCGGTACGTCTTCGCGGTGCACGCCGTGGACGTGGAGCGGCTCGACGTGGGCAAGGGGGCCAGCCCGGCGTACGTCGGCTTCAACCTGGCGTTCCACACCCTGGCCCGGGCGGTGATCCGCCCGACGTACCAGGTCAAGGACTGACGCGACGGGGCCTCCGCGCGGGCGCGGAGGCCCCGTTCCGGTCAGCTCGGGACGCGGGCGACCGCGAAGACGGACTGGCCGAACGGCGGCCGGACCCGCTGCTCGGCGGCCTTGGTGGCCGGGAGGACCAGGGTGTCGTAGACCTTCACCATGGGGCCCTCCTTCGGCATCAGCCGGAAGACCTTGGTGGCCATGAAGTAGCCGATGAGGCCGAGCGCGTTCGCGTAGTGGATCTTCTCGACGGTGAGGCCGGCCTCGGTCATGGCGGCGGCCAGGGTCTTCTTCGTGTAGCGCCGGACGTGGCCGGTGGCGACGTCCGCCGGGCTCATCGCGAACTGGAACGCGGGCACGATGATGATCACGGCTCCGCCGGGGCGGACCAGGTCGCGCATGCTGCGCAGCGCGCTCACGTGGTCCTCGATGTGCTCCAGCACGTTGTACGACACGGCCGCGCTGTAGTCGCCGCGCTCGGAGTGCGGCAGCAGCATCTGCCGGACCTCGATGCCGGGGTGCTCGGCCAGCCGCTCCTTGAGCCGAACCAGGCGGTCCGGGTCCGCCTCGGTGGCGGTGATCCGGGGCAGGCGCTCGGACCACTCCAGGGCGTAGTCGCCCAGGCCGCTACCGATCTCGATGGGGTTGTCACCGAGGTAGGGCACGGCGAGCTCGACGAACCACCGGCGGTGGTTGACCGCCGTGGCGAGCCCCTCGAGCACCTCCGACTGAACGCGCTGATCCCCAGTGATATCTGCCATGCGTCGATTCCTCACGATATGACTGACCCGCGCCTGGACCGACAGAGTCAACCATCCGGAAGGACGGCGGGGGAATCGGGGCACCGGGGGTGGCCGAAATGCGGTCGGGGGTGGGCACGTGATCGGCGGTCGGCGAACCCGGCACATAGTACGCCAGTACCCAGAAACATGTCACGTCCCTGCCATACCCTGACTACGCTCTGAATTGCCATGACTACTCCTGAATCGGACGCCGCTCCGGTTGGTGCCGGCGATGACGGGCCCGACGAGGGCGGACGGCCGGTGCAGGACAGGCGGGTCGACGCGCTCGCCGTGCTCAGTTTCCTGCTGCTCGCCTTCTGGGTGACGGCCCGGATCTGGTGGGACCCGGCCAACGGCGTCCGGGACAACCGCACCGATCAGGCGCAGTTCGAGTGGATGATGGCGCACGGCGCGCGGGTGGTGACCGATTTTGCCTATCCGTTCACCTCGGACCGGATGAACGTGCCGGACGGCGTCAATTTGATGGCGAATACGTCCGTATTATCCATTTCATTACCAATGACGCCCGTCACCGTCCTGTTCGGGCCCCGCTGGTCATTCCTGCTCTTTCTCACCCTCGGAATGGCCGCCACGGGCGTGGCCTGGTATTTCGTCCTCTCCCGTGTGCTGATCGGATCCCGCGGGCCGGCCTGGCTGGGCGCCGCCTTCTGCGCTTTCGCGCCCGCCATGGTCTCGCACGCCAACGCTCATCCCAACATCGTCAGCCAGTTCGTGGTGCCGCTGCTCGTCTGGCGGACGCTGCGCCTGGCCGAGCCGGGCCGCTGGCTGCGCAACGGCGTGCTGCTGGGGCTGCTCATCGTCTGGCAGGCCTTTCTCAACCTGGAGATCCTGCTGATGACCGCGATCGGCCTCGGCGTCGTGGTGCTGGCGCTCGCCCTCGGCCGCCCCGAACTGCGTCCGGCCGCCCGGACCTTCGCCGCGGGGCTCGGGGTGGCCGCCGTGCTCTCCGGGGCGCTGCTGGCGTACCCGCTCTCCGTGCAGTTCTTCGGACCCGGGGCCTACCAGGGACTCTCCACGCTGATCCGGGGTTACCGCACCGACCTCGCCTCCTACGTCGCCTGGTCCCGGGAGTCCCTGGCCGGCGACGCGCGCGCCAGCGTCTGGCTGGCCAAGAACGCCACCGAGGAGAACGCCTTCTTCGGCTGGCCGCTCGCCGTGCTGGTGATAGCGCTGGTCTGGTGGCTGCGCCGCAACGCCGTGGTGCTCGGCCTGGCCGCCGTCGGCGCGGTGTTCGTGCTGTTCTCGCTCGGCCGTGAGATCCGCTTCGACGGGCGGGACACCGGCATCCCCGGCCCCTGGGCGGCGCTGGAGCACCTGCCGATCCTGCACTCGGTGGTGCCCACCCGGTGGTCCCTGGCGCTCACCCCGATCGTCGGAATTCTGCTCGCGCTCGGCGCCGAACACGTCCGGCGGCTGGCCCGGCGGCACCCGGCCGCCCGTGGGCGGATCCGGTTCGTCACCGCCACCGTGCTCACCATGGCGCTGCTGCCGCTCCTGCCCACCCCGCTGCCCGCGGTGCGCCTCGACCCGACCCCGGCCTTCGTCACCTCCGGCGCCTGGCGCCCGTACGTGGCCGGCGGGCACAGCATCGTGACGCTGCCGCTGCCTGACACCAACTACGCCGTCCCGCTGCGCTGGTCCGCCGAGACGCGGCTGGACATGCCGCTGGCCCGGGGCTACTTCCTCTATCCGGACACCCGGCCCGGCTCCGGCCGGGTCGCCCTCTTCACCGCCCCGCCCCGCCCCACCAGCACCTTCTTCACCACGATCCGGCAGACGGACGCCGTTCCGCCGATCACCCCGCAGGACCGGGTGGCCGCCGTCGACGACCTGCGGTACTGGCGGGCGGGCGCGGTGATCCTCGACCCCCGGGTGCGGCAGGCCGGATCACTGCACCGGGGGATGACCGAGCTGACCGGGATCAAGCCCACCTTCACCGGCGGCGTCTGGCTCTGGGACGTGCGGCCCCTGGTGGACTGAACGAACCCGGCCGGGTCAGGCCTGGCGGACGCAGCAACCCTGGCAGATCTTCGGCCGGGGCAGGGTGAAGGCCAGGCAGCAGGTGCGCCGCTGCACGGTCGGCTCGCCGGCCGGGCCCGGCACCAGTTCCACCAGGTCGCTCACGTCGAGCGCGTCGAGCAGTGTGCGGATGGTCGCGGTCGAGGAGCCGGGGAGCGCGTCCGAGGCCCGCAGGATGCCGTGCGCGATGCCGGAGGCGACCGAGCCGAGCAGCGTACGGGTGCCGATCCGCACCTCGCCCTGGATGGCCGCGATCAGCGGGGCGAAGTGGGCGTCGAGCAGGGAGGCGCGCAGCGCGTCGAGCAGCGCGGCCTCGTCGGCGACCACCCGGACCCCCGGCACGCCGGACAGCGCCAGCGGGTCGCCGGGCAGCACCGCGACCGTGGTCGAGCTGCGCAGGCCGAGGGTGAGCAGCTGGTGGTGGTCCTCGAAGTGGACCAGCACGTCGGCCGGGTCGAGCAGCGGCACCCGCCGGGCCGAGGCCCAGCCGAGCACCGCCGGCAACGCCGTCCAGTAGCTGTAGGACTTCCAGGCCAGCGCGGCGCAGGCGTGCGGGGGGCCGCCCCAGCGCCGGCCCGCCGCCCGCAGGAACTCGGGGAGCAGGGTGCCGTCGACCAGCCGGGTGGCCGGGGTCCAGTGGGGCGCGCCGTCGGTGACCAGCAGGCCGGGCGCGAGCCCAGGCAGGTCGTCGGTGCCGAACATGGCCCGCAGGGTCGCGGTGACGGGGGCGAACGGGGTGGCGACGTCGCACCCCGGCATCACCGCAGTCACCTGGCCGTCCCCTGTCTGGTCGCCCCACCGGCCGCCGTCTGTCGTCGACCCGGACTAAGGCTAGCCTAACCACAGCTTCCCTTCGAGGGGAAGTCGTCCCGAGGGCTCCGGGGAGAGGTCCCGGTCACTCCGTCGCCCGTCGCGTACTACCCGGCGACGTGGGCGGAAAACGCCGCCCAGCGGGGCGGCGGACCGCGCAAGCATCGACGGACGCCGTTGAATTGTCAAGGTGAGTGTCGAATACGAGGCAGTTTCCGTACACGTTCGGCCACCGAACGTGAAAATGGTCTTCCCGCGTACGAGGAAGCCGATGACGACCTCACCGATCGAGCGTGCCGCCGACTCGTTCGCGGCCGAACTCGCCCGGCACCGCACCGGCCGAGGGCTGTCCAAGAAGCAGTTGGCCACGCTGATGGGCTTCGACCCGTCGTACGTCAGCCACGTCGAGGGGCGCCGGCACCGGCCCACCGAGGACTTCGCCCGCCGCGCCGAGGCCGTGCTGGAGGCCAGCGGCGCGATCTGGCAGCGCTTCCGGGAGTACGACGAGCTGCGGCACGGCCGCCCCGGCGGGACGCACCGGGACCCACCCGTGCCCGGCCAGTGGCTGCCACCCGGCACCGGGCTGGTGGTCGAACGCGAGACGGCCACCCTCACCCACATCGACGACGGCTACCACTGCGCGATCCGGCGCGAGCTGTACAACGCCGGCACCGAGCCGGTCACCCGCTACCTGGTCCGGGTCGCCGTCGACCGCTACCCCAACGACCCGGGCCGCTCCAACCGGCACCACCGGGAGCACCCGCTCACCTTCGCCGAGCTGCAACTGGCGGCCTACCGGGACGACGGGGGCGCCCGGGAGCCCATGCACTGGCGGGCCAAGCACGACCGGGACGCGTTCAAGGAGATCTGGCTGCTCTTCGAGAACGACGAGGGGCGCTTCCCGCTCTACCCCGGCGACCGGGCCACCATCGAGTACGCCTACCGCGTCGGGCGGGACAAGTGGGGCCCCTGGTTCCAGCGCGCCGTACGCCTGCCCACCCGGCACCTCGCCGTCCGGCTCGACCTCCCCGCCGACCTGGACCCCAAGGTGTGGGGTGCGGAGACCTCCCTCTCCGCGGAGGAGGGGCCGCTGCGTACCCCGATCCAGCGCAGCGACGACGGCGGCCGGGCGATCTTCGACTGGGCGACCGACGACCCCCCGCTCAACGCCAGATACCGGATGCAGTGGCGCTTCCGCAGCCAGCCCCCCGACGTCGAACCCGAGGGCCCCGCCCCCGGCACCCGGGTCCGGGCCAGCGACCGGATGCGGGCGATCGGCATCCTCCAGCGCGGCGACGACCTGCTCCGGCAGCCCGCCCGCCAGTTCCACCTGCCGCGCGAGGAACAGCTCGCCCGGGACGTGGTCGACCGGCTCGCCGGCCTGCTGGTCCGCCTCGACGAGCTGCACCCGTTCAGCAAGGGCGTCGGCATCGCCGCGCCGCAACTCGGGCTCGGCTGGGCCGCCGCTCTCGTCCGCCCCGCCGACCGGCTCGCCGAACCGGTCGTCCTGCTCAACCCCCGGGTGGTCGACAGCGCCTCCGACACCGACGAGCAGTACGAGGGCTGCCTCTCCTTCTTCGACCACCGCGGCCTGGTGCCCCGGCCCCTGCGGATCGACGTCGAGCACGCCCTGTGGGACGGCAGCCGGGTCATCACGTCCTTCGAGTACGCGATGGCGCGGCTGGTCGCCCACGAGATCGACCACCTGGAGGGCCGCCTCTACGTCGACCGGATGGCCCCCGGCGTGCCGCTGGTGCCGGTCGAGGAGTACCGGGAGACCGGCAACCCCTGGCGCTACTGACGCCGGAACTCCGGTACGCGGGCCGGTTGCCGGCCCGGCCCGCGCACCGGCGAACGGGGAGCCGGGTCGCGTGCCCCAGGGGGCAGGGGCACGCGACCCGGCTCGGGGGGAGCAAGGTCTACAGGTTGCCGAAGGTGTCGTAACGGATGTTGGCCGGCGGCACGCCGTCGGCGGCCAGCACGCGCAGGGTCGCCCGGACCATCGCCGCCGAGCCGGAGACGTAGCAGTCGTGCGTGGTCCACGGGCCGTACCGGGTGACCACCTCGGAGATGTCGCCGAGTTCGCCGTCGAAGTCCGGGTCCTCGCTGCAGGCGGGCGTCACCGACAGCCACGGGTGGGCGGCCACCAACTGCTCCAGGCCGGGCAGCCCGTAGAGCTCTGTGGGCCGGCGGGCGCCGTAGAAGACGTGCACCCAGCGGGTCCGGTTGACCCGGGTCAGCTCCTCCACCAGCGCCTTGATCGGGGCCAGTCCCACCCCGCCCGCCACGCAGAGGATGTCGCGGGTCGAGGCGCGGTCCAGGGTCATCGAACCCATCGGCGCGGCCACCCGCAGCAGGTCGCCCGGCCTGGTCCGGCGGACCAGCGCCCCGGAGACCCAGCCCGCCGCCCCGGCCGGCGTCCGCACGTGGAACTCCAGCACGTTCTCCTCGTTGGGGGCGTTCGCCACCGAGTACGTCCGCCACACCCGCGGGTGGTGCCGGGGCGCCTCGACGCTCACGTACTGGCCCGCCTGCCAGGTCATCGGATGCTGGAGGGCGCGCACGGTCAGCACGGCGGTGTCCGGGCCGTGCCGCTCGTGGGTGAGCACCTCGGCGTGCCAGAACGGCGGGTTCTCGTCCGCCGCCGCGCCGGCCAGCATCCGCGCGCTGATGCTGGCGTACGCCTCTCGCCACGCCTGGTCGTACTCCAGGTTCCAGCCGTCCCCGGCGGTGCTGCGCAGCGCGTCCAGCAGGGCGACGCCCATCGTCTCGTAGTGGCTCGCCTCGACGTGGAACTTCCGGTGGTCCCGGCCCAGCGCGCGCAGGTACTCGTCGAAGCTCTCCGGGTCGTCCACCGTCTGGGTGGCGGTGACGATCGCCTCCAGGATCCGGTCGCCCTGGCCGGTCATCTGCACCGGGAAGAGACCCCGCAGCGCCGGGTCGAGGAGGAACAGCCGGGCGTAGAAGTGACCGCTGAGCCCCTCCCGGTCCTCCTCGACAAGGGTCCAGCTCTCCTTCAGCAGCCGCGCGAAGTTCTCCACGAGGGCACGCTCCTTCTCCTGACGGGCGGATCGGCCCCCATAGAATCTCCACGGAGCGTGCGCACCGGTCGCACACAATGTGCGATCGGCTCACCTGGCCGCCGGGACGTGCCGACCGGCCCCGGAGTGCGGCACAGTGGTCCGGTGACGGTTGACGAGCTGACCCGCCCGGTCTCCCGCCGGACCCTGGGCACCGAGACGCTGCTCGTGCTCGGCCTCTCGCTCGGCCAGTCGGCCGTGTACGCCCTCGTCTCCCTGGTCGCCAAGCTGACCGCCACGGGCGGGCTGTCCAAGCAGACCGCCTCGCTGAACACCTCCGTGTCGGCCCGGCCCTACCTCGACCTGACGTACCAACTCCTCGGGATCGTCTTCGCGCTGCTGCCGGTGCTGCTCGCCGTACACCTGCTGGCGCGCGACCCCGGCGACCCGGCGCGGGCGCTCGGCGCCGACCTCACCCGCCCCGGGTCGGACCTGGCCCGGGGCGCGGGCCTGGCGGCGCTCATCGGCCTGCCCGGGCTGGCCCTGTTCTGGGCCGCGGCCCAGCTCGGCATCAACGCCACCCTGGTCCCGGCCGCCCTGCCGCACCTCTGGTGGGCGGTGCCCGTGCTGATCCTGGCCGCCGTGCAGAACGCCGTGCTGGAGGAGGTGATCGTGGTCGGCTACCTGTTCACCCGGCTGCGGCAACTCCAGTGGCGGCTCGGCGCGGTGCTCGCGGCGAGCGCCCTGCTGCGCGGCTCCTACCACCTCTACCAGGGGTTCGGCGCGTTCCTCGGCAACGCCGTGATGGGCGTGATCTTCGGGCTGTTCTACCTGCGCACCCGCCGGGTGGGGCCGCTCATCGTCGCGCACACCGTCCTCGACGTGGTCGCCTTCGTCGGCTACGCCCTCCTACCCAAGTCCTGGTTCGGCTGGCTCTGACCCGCCGAGCCCCCGCGATCTTGCACTTGGTGCCCCGACCAAAGGGACCAAAGGCACAGAACGCGGGCCCGAACTGCAAGATCGCGGCGCGGGCTCAGCGGCGGGGCGGGCGGTAGAGGGTGACCGCGCGGGCGGCCAGGCGCTCGGCGGAGGCTCTGTCGCCGGTCGCCGCGGCCAGCGCCGCCGCCCCCGGAAGCAGCCGTGCCGCCAGCCGCAGGCCCAGCCAGCCGACGGCCTGCGCCGCCAGCGGGGTGGCCAGCCGCCAGGCCGCCTCGGCCGCCCGCGACCAGGACCCCTCCGCCGGCGCCCCGGCCGAACGGGCCGCGTCCAGCGCGGCGCGGGCCGTGCCGCGGTCCGGGTGCACCTGGGTCAGCACCAGCAGCTCGGCCACCCGGTCCGGGTGCGCCGGATCCCGGCCGTAGACGGCGGCCAGGTGCAACACCAGGTTGGCCTGGGTCCAGAGCACCGCCGAGAGCTCCGCCACCGGCGCGAACAGCCCGGCGCCCGCCGCGAGCGCACCGCCCGTACCCGCCAGCCGGACGAAGCGCCGCGTCACCAGCCGGGCCAGCCCGTCGGCGTCCGCGTCCGGATAGGCGTCGCGGGTCCGCTGCACCCAGTCGGCGGCGCGCGGGCCGAGGGCGTCCACCGCGGCGAGGGCCAGCAGCTCCGGCGCGAAGCCCGGATGATCGAGTACGCGCACGGCGACCATCCGCCAGCCCGGCCCGGCCTCGCGGGCCTCCGCCTGCGGGATGACCTGGGCGGGCTCGACCGGAACGACGTTGCCTGGGGCGCCGGACGGCGTTGCGGCCGGCTGGGCTTCGGCCTGCGGGTCCCGCTGGCCGACCTGTTCCGCAGCGGGTTCGATCGGGGTCTGGGGGGCCGTGGGCTCCGACGGGATCTGTGCCGCGGACGACCGGCGAGAGGGTGTCCGCTTCGTCGGTGCGCCCTTCTTCACCGGGGCCTTGGTGCTCTTCCGCCCCTGCCCGGTCGGCGTCGATACGGCGGCTTCCGCCGCTGGGTCGGCAGGTTCCGCCGCCGGTTCGGATGCGGCTCTCCCGGACGCCTCGCTCTCCACGGGCGCAGCGATCTCGGGAACCTTCATCTCGGGCGGCTTGATGTCGGCTGCCGCCGGGGCCGCGAGCGTCGTGATCTCGGGCACCGCCGGCGCAGCGGGCGCGGCCGTGGACTTCCGCGCCGCGGAGGTGTTCTTCTTCGGCGAGGTGGCCTTCTTCGCCGGTGTGGTCTTCTTCGCGGCCGGCGCGCGGCGGGGTCGCTTCGGGGCCTCCTCAAGCACCGGCTCGTCGATCACCGGCTCAGCGGCGGAGGGGGCGGCCGGTGGCGGCGGGCCGGCCGGCGTACCCGGATCGGCGCCGGCCGTGACCTCGGCGGACGGCCGCGGGCGTGGGGCTGCCGGCACCTCGGCGGCGGGTGGCGTGGCCTGCGTGGGGTCGGGTGGCTGGAAGAGGACGGTCGGCGCGGCCTTGGCCCGCCGGGGGCGCGGCGGTGTGTCGCCCGTCACCTCGGCGCGAGCGGGCTCGGGCTCGGCCGCTGGCGGCGGGGTGAAGGTCGGCTTGGTGGAGCGGCTCCGCCGGGTCTGAGCGGCGGGCTCGCGACGGGGTGGATCGCTCGGCGGCTGCTCCTGCATATCGATGGAGCGTAGACCCGAGCGTGACGTGGCACACGATGAAAACGCAGGGGGCGGGCCCTTCCTCGGTAGTCGCTTTGCTCCGGGTGGGTACCGACCTGTATCCTCGGGCGCGGTGGTCTCCGGGCCACCAGGGAGACTTCGCCTAGTCTGGTCTATGGCGCCGCACTGCTAATGCGGTTGGGGTCTTAAAGCCCCTCCCGGGTTCGAATCCCGGAGTCTCCGCGCGAAAGCCGGTGTGTAGACTGGCCGAGCAGCAAGCGCCCGTAGCTCAATGGATAGAGCATCTGACTACGGATCAGAAGGTTAGGGGTTCGAGTCCCTTCGGGCGCACATAGTTTGACCTGCGAAAACGCCCCTTTGGCGATCGAAAACGATCGACCTCAGGGGCGTTTTTCGTGCCCCCCAGGGGGCACGGTACGCCGCCGATTCCGGTCGATCGTCACGGAGAGTTGACAGAGGCGACTTCTGGTGATGCTTGACCGCGTGCCGGTCGGCCAGGTGCGCCATTCCGCTGCGACACAGACACGCGCCCCGCACCGTCGAGCCGGAGGCGCGTTTCGACCGAACGCCCCCGGCCGCAACGCATGCTGCCGCACCGGCATGCGGAGTCTTCGCCCAACGCCCGATCCCGTCCGGCGCCCAAGCGGGACTAACCTAGGTCGACTTGGCGGTACGACGGGGTGGGGACCGAAGCTACGTGATCACCGGTGAATTGAAGAGCAAGATCGACCGCGTCTGGGATGCCTTCTGGTCGGGTGGGATCTCGAACCCGTTGGAGGTGATCGAGCAGATCACCTACCTGCTCTTCATCAAGCGGCTCGATGACCTGCACACGCTGGAGGAGAACAAGGCGAACCGGTTGGGCAAGCCGATGGAGCGCCGGATCTTCCCGGAGGGCTGCGACGACCAGGGGCGCAAGTATGACGACCTGCGCTGGTCGCACTTCAAGAGCGCCGCGCCGGCCGACATGTTCGAGATCGTCAGCGAGCGGGTGTTTCCGTTCCTGCGGACACTCGGCGGTGACGGGTCGACGTACTCGCACCACATGAAGGATGCCCGGTTTACCATCCCCAACCCGGCGCTGCTCGCCCGCGTGGTCGACATGCTCGACCACATACCGATGGAGGACCGGGACACCAAGGGCGACCTCTACGAGTACATGCTCAGCAAGATCGCCACGGCCGGGCACAACGGACAGTTCCGCACGTCGCGGCACATCATCCAGCTGATGGTCGAGATGATGGCGCCGACACCGACCGACGAGATCTGCGATCCAGCCTGCGGCACCGCGGGCTTCCTGGTCGAGGCTGGTGAGTACATCCGTCGCACGCATCCGAACGCGCTGTTCGACGCGGTGCAGCGGGAGCACTTCCACAAGAGCATGTTCCACGGCTTCGACTTCGACAGCACGATGCTGCGGATCGGCAGCATGAACATGCTCCTGCACGGCGTAGAGAGCCCAGACATCCGGTACCGCGACTCGCTAGCCGAGAACGTCAGCGGCGAGTCGGAAAAGTACTCGCTGATCCTGGCCAACCCGCCGTTCGCCGGGAGCCTCGACTACGAGAGCACCTCGAAGGACCTTCAGCGGATCGTCAAGACCAGGAAGACCGAGCTGCTGTTCCTTGCGCTGTTCCTGCGGCTGCTCAAGCCAGGCGGACGGGCGGCAGTGATCGTGCCGGAGGGCGTACTTTTCGGCGGGAGCAAGGCTCACAAGGAGCTACGCCGAATTC
This sequence comes from Micromonospora sp. AP08, assembly GCF_008085935.1. Lineage (NCBI taxonomy): Bacteria > Bacillati > Actinomycetota > Actinomycetes > Micromonosporales > Micromonosporaceae > Micromonospora > Micromonospora sp. AP08. Next base: position 33,336 of record NZ_VSEZ01000009.1, on the reverse strand, counting down.
TAATCGAGGACCAGAAACTCGACGGTGTGGTCAAGCTGCCAAGCGGCACCTTCAAGCCCTACTCCGGCGTCTCCACGGCAATCCTGCTCTTCACGAAGACGAACAGCGGCGGTACGGACAACGTCTGGTTCTACGAGGTGACGGCCGACGGCTGGAGCCTCGACGACAAGCGGACCCCGCTGCTGCCGGCCGAGAAGCTCGGTCCGGTGCGGGATGTGGCGTTGGCCGAGGACGAGCGCTCCAGGAACAACCTGCCGGACGTGCTGGCGCGGTGGTTCAGGCGGGACGGTGACGAACTGCAGCGGGCGCGGACCGAGCAGAGCTTCTGCGTGCCCAGGGCCGACATCGTCGAACAGGGCTACGATCTCAGCCTCAACCGCTACAAAGAGGTCATCCACGAGGATGTCGTGCACCGTCCGCCGCTTGACATCCTGACGGACCTGGAACACCTGGAGTCCGAGATCCAGCAGGGCATGTCCGACCTGAAGGCGATGCTGTCGTGAGTGGCACGAACGCCAGACTGGGCGACCTCGTGACCTTCCTGTCGGGCTTCGCCTTCAAATCGCAGGCGTTTAACTCCGACGGCGATGGTCTACCGCTCGTCCGCATCCGGGATGTTGTCGCGGGGCGATCAAATACCTTCTACAGTGGCCCTTTCGACACCCGTTTCCTCGTCGAGGACGGCGATTACCTGATCGGCATGGACGGCGAGTTCAACCTGGCTCGCTGGCACGGCGGACGGGCCCTACTCAACCAACGAGTATGCAAGGTCGACAAGGTTTCGCCCGTGCTTGACAGGCATTACCTCGCCCGCTTCCTGCCCAAGGCCCTGAAGGCGATCGAGGACGAGACGCCCTTCGTCACGGTGAAGCACCTGTCGGTGAAAGACCTCAACCACGTCACCATTCCAGTGCCGCCCCTCGGTGAGCAGCGGAGGATCGCGGAGGTGCTGGATCGGGCGGACGATCTACGCGCCAAGCGCCGGGAAGCCCTTACCCACCTCGATGATCTCACCCAATCCATCTTCCTCGACATGTTCGGCAACCCAGCAGTCAACCCCATGGGATTGCCGCGCATGCCACTCGGCGAGCTGATCGTCCTCGGACCCCAGAATGGGCTCTACAAGCCGAGCAGTGAGTACGGGGAAGGAACACCGATCGTCCGGATCGACGCGTTTTACGGTGGGGTCATGACCGGTTTGGCGAAGCTGAAGCGACTGCGGACGGATCAGGCCGAGATCGAACGGTACGGGCTAACCGAGCGGGACATCCTGATCAACAGGGTGAACAGCTTGGAGTATCTGGGAAAGAGTGCCGTCGTCCCCCGGCTCGAAGAGCCGACGGTATTCGAGTCCAACATGGTGCGCCTGAGGCTCGACCCGAGCCGGGCGGAAGCGAACTACATGATCCATCTACTTCAGTCCGGACACATCAAGTCGCAGATACGGGCAGCCGCCAAGAACGCCGTCAACCAGTCCAGCATCAACCAGGCAGACGTCAAAGCACTCGACATTATTTTGCCGCCACTGGCTGCGCAACGGGAGTTTGTCCGACGAGCGGATGCGGTTCAGCAACACAGGCGAAGACTTCGAGCAGGCCTGGCGGAACTCGACGCACTGTTTGCGTCGCTGCAGGATCGGGCCTTCCGAGGGTTGCTCTGACGTGAGAAGATCGAGGGCTGTCGACTGTGGGGGGTTGGCGCTCGGATGAGCAACTTCGCGTTCCTGCGGGCTGAGTGGCCCGTGCTGTTTGGGGAGGCCCTGCGGGCCGAGCGGTTGGCCGTCGCCGACCCGCGGGCTTCATGCTTTTACGCCCGGCGGACGCTCGAACTCGCCCTTACCTGGCTTTTCGAGGCTGACAGCACGCTCACCAGGCCGTACAAGGACGACCTGTCGGCGATGATTCACGAGCCGTCGCTGCGGAACCTGGTGGGCAACAGCCTGCAGGCGAAGATGAACATCATCCGCAAGCAGGGCAACACGGCCGTTCACAAGAGCACGCCGGTGACGCCGAAGGAAGCGGTGCCGGTCGTCCGGGAACTGTTCCACGTCATGTACTGGATCGCCCGGCACTACACCCGCGACCAGGCCAAGGTCCCGGCGAGTGCCCTGGTCTTCAACCCGGACCTGATCCCCCGGCCGATCCCCTCGCAGGTCCGGCAGCAGAGCCAGGCCGAGCTGAAGGCGCTGGCCGACAAGCTCGCCGCCCAGGACGCGGCGCTGGCGGCCGAACGCGAGAAGTCGGCCACCCTCGACGCCGAGTTGGCGAAGCTGCGGGCCGAGATCGCCGCCGCGAAGGCCGCCAACGAGGCTCGCCCCGACGACCACGACTACGACGAGGCGCAGACGCGGGATCTCTACATCGACCTCATGCTGCGGGAGGCCGGCTGGCGGCTCGACCGCCCGGAGGACCGCGAGTTCGAGGTCACCGGCATGCCCAACACCACGAGCACCGGCTACGTCGACTACGTCCTGTGGGGTGACGACGGCAAGCCGCTCGCGGTGGTCGAAGCCAAGCGCACCCGCCGGGACGCCACCGTCGGCCAGCAGCAGGCCAAGCTGTACGCCGACTGCCTGGAGCAGCGGTACGGCCAGCGGCCGGTCATCTTCTACACCAACGGCTACGAGACCTGGCTCTGGGATGACACCGCCTACCCGCCGCGCCCGGTGCAGGGCTTCTACACGAAGGAGGAGCTCCAGCTCCTGGTCCAGCGCCGCGACACCCGCAAGCCGCTGGCGGACGTGCCGATCAAGCAGGAGATCGTCGAGCGGTACTACCAGCACCGGGCGATCCGGGCGATCGGTGAGGCGTTCGAGACGCAGCGGCAGCGCCAGGCGCTTGTTGTGATGGCCACCGGCGCCGGCAAGACCCGCACGGTGATCGCCTTGGTCGACCTGCTGATGCGCGCGAACTGGGTCAAGCGGGTGCTGTTCCTCGCCGACCGCAACGCGCTGGTAAGCCAGGCGGTCAATGCGTTCAAGGCGCACCTGCCGGACGCGGCGACGGTCAACCTGGTGACCGAGAAGAACACCGAGGGTCGGGTGTACGTCTCGACGTACCCGACGATGATGGGTCTGATCAACGAGACCGCGAGCGGCGAGCGTCGCTTTGGGCCCGGCTACTTCGACCTGGTCATCATCGACGAGGCGCACCGCTCGGTTTACCAGAAGTACCGGGCGATCTTTTCCTGGTTCGACAGCCTCCTGGTCGGGCTCACCGCGACGCCGCGCAACGAGATCGACCGCAACACCTACAGCCTGTTCAACCTTGAAGACGGCGTACCCACCGACCACTACGACCTCGACGACGCGGTCAACGAGGGGTTCCTCGTCCCGCCGCGGGCGGTCTCCGTACCGCTGAGGTTCCAGCGCGACGGCATCCGGTACGACGACCTCACCGAGGAGGAGAAGGACGCCTGGGACGCCCTCGACTGGGGTGACGACGGGCCGCCAGACAGCGTCGACCCTGACGCGGTCAACAAGTGGCTGTTCAACGCCGACACCGTGGACAAGGTGCTGGAGACGTTGATGACCCACGGCCATCACGTCGCGGGCGGCGACCGCATTGGCAAGACCATCATCTTCGCCAAGAACAACGCCCACGCCGACTTCATCCAGAAGCGGTTCGACCTCGCGTACCCGATGCACCGCGGCCACCTGGCCCGGGTCATCACCCACAAGACCGAGTACGCCCAGAGCCTCATCGACGACTTCTCCGAGAAGGAGAAGAACCCGCACATCGCGATCTCGGTGGACATGCTCGACACCGGCATCGACGTACCCGAGGTCGTCAATCTGGTCTTCTTCAAGATCGTGCGGTCGAAGTCGAAGTTCTGGCAGATGATCGGCCGCGGCACCCGGCTCTGCAACGACCTCTACGGCCCAGGGCAGGAAAAGCAGGACTTCTTCATCTTCGACTTCTGTCAGAACTTCGAGTTCTTCAACCACAACCTGAAGGCGGCGGAGGGCAAGCTGGGCGAGTCGCTGACCGAGCGGCTGTTCAAGGCCCGGCTCGAACTGATCTACCGCCTCGACCAGCGCCTCCCGGCCGATACCGGCGTCGAGGCGGAGACCGACGGAACGCAGAACGAGGCAGCGCTGCGCTGGGACCTCGCCCGCAACCTCCACCAGCGGGTGGAGAACATCCACCTCGACAACTTCGTCGTCCGTCCGAAGCGGCGCCTGGTGGAGTACTACGTCGACTTCGAGCACTGGCACCGGCTCACCCCGGAGGCCGTGGACGAGATCGGCGGCAACCTCGCCGGTCTGCCGACCGCCGTGAAGGACGAGGACGAGGCGGCCAAGCGGTTCGACCTGATGGTGCTGCGCCTGCAGCTCGGCCAGCTCGACGTGGAACCAGCCTACGACCGGCTGCGTCGCCAGGTGCAGGACATCGCCTCGACGCTGCTGGAGCAGACCAGCATCCCGGCGGTCCGCGAGCAGCAGCAGCTCCTCGACGAGGTGGCCGGCGACGAGTGGTGGCAGGACGTCACCCTGCCGATGCTGGAGCTGATGCGCCGGCGCCTGCGCGGGCTGGTCAAGTTGATCGAGCGGTCCAAGCGGGCCATCGTCTACACCGACTTCACCGACGAGCTGGGCGAGATCTCCGTCGTCACGCTGAACGACATCAAGATCGGCACCGACTTCGAGCGGTTCCGAGCGAAGGCGCGGGTGTACCTGCACGCCCATGAGGACCACCTGGCGTTGCAGAAGCTGCGCCGCAACAAGCAGCTCTCCCCGACCGACCTCGATGAGCTGGAACGGATGCTCGCGGCCAGCGGCGGCGGCACCGAGGACATCGACGAGGCCCGCCGCTCGGCCCACGGGCTCGGGCTGTTCATCCGCTCGCTGGTAGGCATGGACCGGGAAGCCGCAACGGAGGCGTTTGGCGAGTTCCTCGCCGGCCGCACCCTCACCGCGAACCAGATCAACTTCGTCAACCTGATCATCACCCACCTGACCCAGAACGGCGTCATGGAGCCCGCGCGGCTCTACGAATCCCCGTTCAGCGACATCGCCCCGCACGGGCCGGACTCGATCTTCCCGTCCGCCGACGTCGACCGCCTGATCACGATCCTCAACTCCGTCCGAGACACCGCCGCTCCCGCAGCCGAGGTGGCTTAGCCAGTCGAAGAGATGCCGCCGCTTACCTTGGCCGAGCGAGCTCTCGGAGGATCAACGTGGCCCGCAAGCGGGTGGTGTCGGCGCGATCCCGGTCCTGCTGGCGGCCTTTCGGCCGGCATCGGCCGGGTTGCCCGGCAACGCTGACGGCTGGCGGGGGTTTTGTTCTTCTCAGCGGTAGGCAGCTGCACAAGAATGAGACTGAGTGGGCCGGAAGTTGTTCGGAGGTGGCCATGAGCATGAGTGATGAAGAGGCGCTGCGGTTGGCGGACGAGCCGGTGACCGCCTGGACCAACGTCGAGGTGGTGTACGAGTCCCGCCCGGCGGTGTCTGTGTTCCCGGTGCGGCTCGGCCCCGCCGATGGCATGTGGGTGGCCAAGGAGGCCGACCGCCGCGGCGTCAACCCGTCGGAGATGATCGAGTCGCTGGTGAGTCAGGCGCGCCGAACGGCAGAAAGCTCGCCAACAGATCGAGGTGTGGGCGACGGACCTGGACCGCAGGAGCCGTGCCCCCCAGGGGGCACCTTGGGGGACGGAACTGCGGTCTAGCGTCACGTTCCGTCGACAATGCAACATAGTGAACCCGGGCAAAATGACATAAGTGCAGGTCAGGGGCACCGTTCCCTTCTGGCTACGGATCAGAAGGTTAGGGGTTCGAGTCCCTTCGGGCGCACAGCACAGGGAGAAGCCCCCGACCAGCCAGAACGGCAGGGTCGGGGGCTTTTTCATTTCCGTCCGGCACGCGTTCTGAGCGGCTGTGGGAGCCACGCTGGGAGCCACCGGCCGCCTCACTGCCCGAACAGTGCCCGGGACATGGCCTCCGCAGCCGAGCGGCGGGCGCCCTCCATCAAATGCCCGTACACATCCTTCGTGATCGCAATTGACGCCTGCACAGCGCCGAAAGCCGATGCGAGAAGTTGTCCTGATCCAGCGGAGTGCCGACCGCGCTCGGAAAGATCAGGCCGTGATCCTGCCATGCCTCGCCGGCCACCAGCCGTTCCTCAGCCTGCCGAGCGTGATGCCGGCGCAGCAGGTCGACCAACTGGGGCGTGAGGTACAGGGTTCACCGGGAGCGTCGCGTCTTGACTTCGCTGACCACCAGGCAGGTTCGCCGGCCAGCCGCCGGGTCGCGCTCCTTGATCCGCTTGACGCTGTGCGACACCAGCAGCGTGCCTGCCGTCCACCCGCCGCGTCCTGACCCAGATGGTCGAGCTGCACAACCTTGACATCGCTGATGTGGATGCCGCCGTAGCCACCCGGATGCAGCGCCAGCAGCTCCTCTACGACACCACCAAGCGGTTCGAATTCCCGCTCGCCACCACTCCGCAGAACTCCTTCCAGATGTACGACGACGTCGCCGTCGTGGAAACCTTCGTCGGCGAGACCACCTACCGCGACGACGAAGCCGCCACCTACACCAGGGCCATCGAACGACTCTGGGAGGAAGCCGTCACCGGAGAAGACGCCCGCCGACTGATCGTCCGTGCCGCCCAAGAGCTCCGGAGCTAGGCACGTCCGGCGGCACCGGACGGGGCACTGGCTACTGCGTGATGTTTGTCGATCCTGCGTTGAAGGCTGCCCTGCGCTACCTCCGCACCGTGCGGTCGCAGCGCCCCGCTGATGCTGCATGATCCATGCGCGTTCGCTGGTTGGCGGGAAGCTATGGCTGGGGCCCTGGATGAGCTGGCCGAGGTCTTGCCCGTCGAGGAAGACAGAGCCCGTGCTCGGACGGAAGCAGGGGCTGCCCGTGGCGAGGCAGCAGAGCTGCGTGCGTCGGCCAGACCGCCGCATGGCAGTTGATTGAGGGCGCTGGCTGCGCTGTCCTCGGTCGACTGATGCGGACAGTCGTCCGCCAACTGATTTGCGACATCCCGACCGGCTGCCCTCCATGCAGGGCCGAGCCACGTTCACCGCCGAGGTCCGCGACGCCCTCGGAGGGCGCGACAAGGTCACCGAGCGGATCCGCGTCTGGCTGCAGTTCGGCACGCCCGATTGAGAGCCGCGCCTCTCGCAACTACAGCCTTCGCACCCCCACTGCCCTCGTCGTTCCACTCGTCCAAGGACCTCACCAGTCAGGTTGAAAACAGCTCACTGGAAGAATCGGACATCTTTCCCGAAGTGCATAGGGAAACCTCGACAAACCAAGAACCGAACCAGCTTCAAATTCCGGCCAACGTCAGCACGTGATCGAATCCGCGAAGCTGGGCTGGCGAACTCACCATCGGCAGTACCAGGGCCGGTATCCCGGCGGTCACGGAACCGCCGTCGCCGCTGGGATGGTCACCGACCATCAGCGTTCGATCTGGCTGTGCCGCCAGGGCGTCGAGTGCGGTGCGCCAGATCCGTACATCGGGTTTGACGAAGCCGACCTCGTAGGAAAGAACGAATGCATCGATGTAGCGGTCAAGCCCGTGCCTCGCAAAGCATTTGCGAATGTCCCAGCCGACGTTACTGACCACGCCAAGGCGAATATCGCGGGCACTCAGCGCGGCGAGAGTGGACGACGTGTCCGCGTACGGCTCGAGCGCTTCGGCGTGCGTTTCGTGCAGCGCTCGCGCAAACGGCAAGTCCACCCCACGGATTTGCTGCAGGACAGCCAGAATCGTCCGGTCCCACACCTGTGGGTCCAAGTCCCGGGCGATGTGAGCAGGGTCCATAGCCGTCGTCCGCAACAACTCAGCGAAATCCGAGGCAATGCGCTGCGCCTCACCGACGGCCACCTCCCGGCCGACCAAGGCCGCCGCGCTGCCGACCCAGCGGTTGGGTTCCCTGGCGAACAGGGTCCAAGCGAAATCGAACAGGACGGTTGTCACGGGCTTCGAAGGCACCAGGTCACCCTAGATCAGCGGGACCATTGACGTCGACCATGATGCTCCTGACTGCGCTCGACGCAGAACAGGTTGCCCTCCGGGTCGGCCCTGGTCACCCAGCCGGGGCCGTTGGGGCTTGCGATGATCCTCGTACTCGGGTCGCGCCCGAGCCCCTTCAGCCGCACGACCTCCTCATCGCGTGTCCCGTCGGTCGGCATGACATCGATATGCATTCGGCGACCGGTTATTGGTTCAGCGGCTTTCCCCTCGGGCACCTTCAGGAAACTAATGGCGGGGCCCGGCCATCCGGGTCGACGATCGACGCGTTATCGGGCTCGTCGAAGCCAGATTCCTTGACATAGCCGAGGGCCAGCGCCCAGAAAGCGGCGATCCGCTGCGGATGGTCGGCATCGCATCCCAAGGTCCAAAAAGTCGCCATGACGCCAACGTACGGGGGCTGCGACCCGCTGTCATCGGCAGATCCGTGCGCCGACGGCCTGCTGTCTAGTTCCCTGGCACATGTCGCACGTCAACTGACGGAGAGCTGTCGCGCATCTCTTGTCGGACGACAAGGGCGCTGGCTACGCGCATTGCCGAATTCCGCTCTATCAGATCAAGGCGGCCCGCAAGCGGGCCGCGCCGGCCGGCCCCGGCCTGCTGGCGACCTCCGGCCGGCATCGGCCGGGCCGGCCGGCCACACTGAATGACAACCAGGACCCGAAGACCTCGGGGCTCCGCCCCGAACCCCGACCCTCCTCAGAGATCAGCCGCGGCTCACCTCGCCGGGCACCACAAGGGCTACCAGCCTCCCCGGACGGGGCCAAGGTCGTTCGGACGTAGGGCGCTCCACCTTGTCCCCGTCCGGGGAGGCTGGACGGTCTGGCGACTGCCCGACGAGGAGATCCGCTAAGTTAACCCGCCGTCCTTCCCCACCATTCATGGTGCGGGCAGGTCGCGGGCCAGCGGTGCTCATCTGGCCTCAGCCGATGTGCAGCAGCAATACCTGGTCATCGCGGAGTTCGGAGATGCTGTCGCGCAACAGCCTCAGCCCATCCAAACCGGCCATGCCGCTCTCCTCAAAGTCCAGCCCCATTTCTTCGAAGTGGGCGGCCAACTCCTCCTCGCGGTGCCCCGCGGGGTCGAGCTGATCTAGGAACCGCTTGTGTGCTGGAGTGATGAGCACGGCCAGGTCGTCCACCTTGTTGATGGCCGCCGACTCGGCATCGAACTCCGACTGCTCCAGGTCTACGTCGCGCTCCTCCAGATAGCTCAAGACGTGCAGCATGCAGTACCCGGACCAGTCGTAATCTTCCCGCGGCTTGCGTCCGTGTTCGGCTAGGTAGGAGCGGAGTGACGATGACGATGTGCGGGCGAGGCGGGCCAGCTCGGGGACGCTGCTCCTGGGGACCAAGGTCAGTGACGCGATTGCAGACAACGCACCCTCCGTCGTACGGACTCTGCCGCTCGCCGTCGAGGACAGATCTCAGTCAGCCTGCCGGGCAGGCTACTGGGAGGGAGCGGCAACGTGTCAGCGGAATAGCTGCGGCGGCCGATGGCTGTCCAGCCATCCATACAGCCAAGACCACCCGCTGGCACCGACGCCGGCCGACAACGCCAGACCGGCTGACCAGGAGCGCGAGCACCTGACCAGCCATCCGCGATCTTCTTCTAATCCCAAGGCCGGCGCGCATACGGCACCCCGATACGGTGCGGCCATGCTCAGGGAGTTTGCGCGGCGGAAGTTCTCCAGGCTGACCGCATGGACTGGTGACGACGGTCCGGTGCCGGCTGAGGCTGACGTGGTCGGTGTTGAGTACCGGGGCCGCCTCGGGCATCCGTCCTCGTACGGCTTGCTCATGGCGCGTGCTGCCGACTCTCCAGGGCTGCAGATCGACCTCAGCCCGATGCCCGTCGCGCTGTCCGTTCCAGGTGACGAAGTCACGCTCGGGCTGACCGAGCCGGAGTACGCCGGCGCCCTTCATACCGCGGGCCGCTCGCTCTGTAGAGGCTTGGTCATCACGGGCGTAGGCGAGGGTCTGTATGGCTCCTCGGTCGTGGTCTTCACCCGTCTGGTGGCTGTCGTATCCCTGCTGTTGGCAGCAGGCCTCATGCCGGTCGACGAAGCTGACCTCTGGGCAACCTGGGACGATGCTTGGCCTGACTAGCCGGCAGTGTGGCGTTAGGACGAGGCGCGCCAGTGCGTCGTGGCTTGCTGCTTGGTTGCCGTGGGGCGTCGGGCCATCCACGGGCCACAAGGTGGTGTCAGCAGAGGCCAAACAAGGCCGTCGACGGCCAGGCCGACGAGGTGAAGCACCGTACGCCGCACCGATCCTGTGCGATTCCCAAGCTGACAGTGATGGCGGCGACGGTTCCAGCGCAGCAAGATCAGCACGTGGGCCAGCTGCCGGAAGATGTCAGGTCGTGTTACCGGTTCTTCGCGTTCTACCTCGCCAACGGCACGCTGTGCCTGGACCTCCTGGACGGGATCGACTACCGGCCTGCCCTGATGCAGTTCGGCTCGACGCTCGAACAGGTCATGGCGATCTTCTCCAACGTGCTCGACGTCGACGAGCACGGCCGGGTGACGAACGCAGGCGATGCCGAGTGGCGCGCCGCGCAGTACATCCGGCGCTACTCCGACCGGGAGTACACGGTTGAGCCGCCGTTCGAGGCTTGGGAGCTGGAACTGCCGTGAGGACGGACGGGGCCGGTAATGACAGCAACGGATGACAGCAACGGCGCTGGACAGACCGACGCCGCAGCGGACGAGTAGTGCGCTGCGACCAGTAGTTGCAGACCCCTCCGCACCGAGCCGGACAGTCCGGCCAAGGCTACGGATCAGAAGGTTAGGGGTTCGAGTCCCTTCGGGCGTGCAGAGCAGGGAAGCCTCCGACCAGCCGAAACGGCGAGGTCGGGGCTTTCTCGTATCCGTCCTCGGCGGCGCGGGTGCAGCTGTGGGAGCCACGCTGAGAGCCGCTGGCCGCTTCACTGCCCGAACAGCGCACGGGATCTGGCCTCCGCAGCCGAACGGCGGTCGCCTTCGTCGCCACGAATCCCTACGGTGGTGTGATGAAAGACGAGGCTGACGCTGGTCGGCGAGCAGGGTCGGCCAAGGTTGCGGTGGGATTCGCAATCATCCTTGTCGTCTGCGCTGTCGGTGGCTACCTCGTGTGGCCCGTCTTGGCCGAGCCGGTCTACATGGTGCGCTCATTCTTCAACCGTGACTGCTTCGCCGCACCGGACGAGCCGGCGAAGCTGGCTGGCGAGGCGATCTTTCAACAGCTGCCGGCAGGCGCGTCGCCCGTTGGAGGGCCAGCCACGCTACCTCCCTGCACCGAAACTGGTCCCGGCAGTGAGAGCCAGATCTACGGCGTGGTGACGGTCGAGTATCGCAGCGGACTGTCGGACAAAGACATCCAAAGCCACTACGAGACGGTCGCCCGCGAGTCGGGGTGGGCACCCGAAGCCTCAAACGTCCGGCTGCTATTCGCCAAGAAAATGGTCCGGGATCGTTGCCTGTGGCTGCACGTCTTTCACGACCCCACTCATCGGCCCGGCTCCTACAGGGTGACGATCGACTTCTGGCCCAAGTACCAAGACCACTTCTGCAATGAGTCTGACCCGGTGCTGCTGAACGAACCGACTACTACACCGCCGCCGCGATGACAGCAACGGCGCTGGACGGACTGACGCAGCAGCGGACGAGTAGAGCGCTCCGACCAGCCGCTGTCGATCCTCCTGCACGAAGCCAGACACCCCGGCCGAAGCTACCGATCAGAGGGTTTCGCTTGGGAGCCACGCGTGGGAGCCACCCGGGCGAACAGAGCCGGACGAGCCCGGACCGTTCCGGTTGCCGAGAGCGCGGCGACCAAGGCGACGCGGACGTTGCCGAACGGCTGCGGAGTGGTCTTGGGAATCTACGGATCAGAAGGTTAGGGGTTCGAGTCCCTTCGGGCGCACAACAGGTGAGGGGCCGTCTCGGGAGACCGAGACGGCCCCTCTTTCGTGCGGTACAGCAGCAAAGAACAGCAGCGGTCGTGCCGACTGCGTGTCGTTCAGGCGACCACGATCGGAACTGACGCGGCAGCCAGCTTCCCGCGCGATCAGCCACAGCGATCCCGAGGCGACGACGGCCGGGAGGGGCTGTGTCCATGCCGGCTAGCTCGACTCGGACGCAGCGTGACCTGTTGCCGAATGAGCCTGTACTAGATCAAGGCGGCCCGCAAAGCGGGCCGCGCTGGCCCGGCCCCGGCCTGCTGGCGACCTCCGGCCGGCATCGGCCGGCCACGCTTGGGATGACCAAGACCCGAAGTGCTCGGGGCGCTGCCCCGAACCCCGGCCCTCCTCAGAGATCCGCCTCAGCTTCGGTCCGTCTAGCCAACGCTAGAAGAATCAAAGCCACGCAGCGTAGGAATCTCGCCGCTGCGGCGGCATCACGACCGGTTGAGCGCGCTCTTCCAAACTGACGCTCGCTGACCCCAGCCTGACCCCAGTGCAACGCCAACGGCCGCCACCGGATGAACGCTGGCGACGAGTGAGCAGAGAGGCGACGCGGGTGACGGCGGATGCGGGACGCTCCTACGGACCAGCTCGTTGCTCCTAATCGGCCGGGCGTGATGACATCCTGAGCGAAGCCGTTGAAGGAGATCTGATGTCTGAGGCCCGTCCCGTAGATCTCATCCGACTTGCGGACGAGGAGAACAGCGTCATCGTCCGTGTCCTGGGCCGCCTTGAACCCGGCATCCTCGCGCATCACGATCACCTTCGCGCGGAAATCGTCGTGCACAGCGGATTCGCCCGGGGGCAACTCGCGGCGCCCCTGGCTCGCCATGACCTTGACGACTGGGAGCGTGCGTTGGACGCGCTGGAGGCCGGGCAAAGCGTCCGATGGATGGACGATGGCCGTAACCCGGAGATCCAGGTCGAGCGGACGGACAACTCTCAGTATGTAGAGGTCCTCGTGATCGATCCCGTGATGTCGATGACCTCCGTTCGCGTCGCTGTGTGCCTGTCCGATGGGTGGCTCGCCGATCTGCGCGACCGGCTGCAACTGGTACGCCGAACCTGGCCGACCGAAGTGATTGAGACGCCGTACGGCGCACTGGCTTGGCGGACGTGACCCGCTGGGGACGTCATTGCTACGGATCAGAGGGTCTGGCTTGGGAGCCACGCGTGGGAGCCACCGGGGCGAACGGAGCCGGACGAGCCCGGACCGATCCAGTTGCCGAGAGCGCGGCGACCATGGCGAGGCGGAGGTTGCGGAATGGCTGCGCAGTGGTCTTGGGGATCTACGGATCAGAAGGTTAGGGGTTCGATTCCCTTCGGGTGCGCAGGGTTCAACAGCGTTTGACCAGGGAAAACGCCTCTCCACCCATTGAGGTCCATCGACTGGAGGGGCGCTTTTTCGTGCATCCATGGATGCACGCTCAGCGCAAAAACAGGCCGATCGTGGCCAAGGGTCACCAAGCGCAGCGTTCCTGCAGCGTGCGAAAGCGGTCGGACGTGGTGGCGAGGCCTGTCGACGAGTCAGGTGCTCGGGTGGTCGCACCCGCTACCTCATGCCGGGCGCGATCCTGCTGAGCCTCCCGCACGTGGGGCACCGGCTCGGCACCGCCCAGACGACGGAAGAACGGTCGTCGGTCGGCGGCTACCTGGCGGTGCTGCGGGACCGTCCGTTCCGGCGGCTCGTCATCTTCGGCCTGGTGCTCACCACCTGCGGGTACGCGCAGATCGAGGTGGGGTTCACGGCGTACGCGATCCGGGTCGCCGAGGTGACGCCGCGGGTGGTGGCGTGGGCCCTCGCGGGCAACACCGTGATGATCGTGCTCTCCCAGCTGGTGGTGATCCGGCGCACGGAGGGGCGCAGCCGGACCGCTGCCCTCGCCGCGGTGGGCGCCGTCTTCGCGACCGCCTGGCTGGTCCTGGGCGCGGCCGGCCTGATCGGCACCGGCAACGCCCTGGTTGCCGCGCTGGGCGTGGTGGCCTGCGCGGCGATCTTCGGCTTCGGCGAGACGATGCTGTCGCCGGTCATGCCGGCCCTGACCAACGCGCTCGCCACCGAGCTGCCCGGCCGGTACAACGCGATGAGCTCGATGATCTTCGGGGTGAGCGGGATCATCGGCCCGGTCACCGCCGGCCCGCTGATCGGCGCGGCGGACGGGAAGATCTGGGTCGCCGTCGTGGTCGGCGGCTGCCTGACCGCGTCCCTGGTGGCCCTCTCCCTGCGGCCGTTGCTGTCCGCCACTCAGGACGGGCGCTCCGCCCCCGCCCCGGCCCGGGAACCCGCTCCCGTCCCCTGCTGAGAGCGGCCCGACCCGACGTCGGGCAGCGGCGGGCCGAGGTCACGTCGCACCGCAACGCGTACCGGGTGAAGCAGGCGGGCGGGGCCCTGCGGACGCGGGCCCAGGTGGATCTCACCTGGGCCCGTGCCGCAAGAGCCCCGCCCGAAGTCGCCGCTACGCCACCGCGCGCGGGCGATCCTGACTCAGCTGCTGACCTTGACCGGGTTCGAGAGCAGTTCGTTGTCCGCCGGGAGGGCGTCCGTGTGCTCCGTCAGCCACGCCGTGGCCTTGAACGTGATCTTTCCGGTGGCCAGGTCGTCGCTGGTCACCGTGTAGTTGAACGAGTAGCGGGTGGTCTGGCCGGTGGTGGACACCTTCACCAGCTGGCTGGAGGACCCGACCTCGACGAAGCCGGACGGGCCGCTCTTGTAGAGGGTCACCCGGACGGTGTCGGGGTACCGGGTGTTCTTGAGGTAGACGCTGACCCCGATGGTCTGACCCACCTTCGCCGTCGCCGGCACGTTCATCCGGTCGATCGAGATGTCGTGGGTGCGTACCTGCACGGTGTGGGAGATGGAGTCACTCCGCCCGTCGGGCGTGCGCACCGTCAGCTGAACGGTGTAGTCGCCGTCGGCGGCGTACCGGTGGCTGGGGTACTGGCTCGTCGAGGTCGTTCCGTCGCCGAAGTCCCAGGCGAAGGAGAGCTGTCCGCCCGCCGGGTCGTAGGAGTTGCTGTAGAAGCTGATGGTGTCGTACGAGCTGGGATCGCTCGAGTAGTAGGAGAACTGCGCGTCGGGGTTGGGCGCGACGTTCAGCGTGAAGGTGAACTCACCTGGGGTTCCGTTCGCCTCGACCTGGAAGAAGTAGGTCGTTCCCTCTTCGGCCAGGAAGGTCAGTGGCTGCGAGTTGTAGTTGCCGCGGCACCCCACCTGGGACAGGTTGTTGAGCGAGGTGCCGGTGTAGGCGGCAATGCCGCCGTAGTACGAGGTCGTGCTGGCGGTGATCGACCGGGTGGCCGTGGCGGTGTACGAGTACCACACCGTGTTGACCGGGTTGAAGCAGGACGAGGGCTCCCCCGCCTCGGCACCGGCGGTGCTGTAGTCCTGCGTGTTCGAGTAGGGCAGCGCGCCGATGCTGATGCGGTTGGCGAAGTTGTCGTTCGCCGCCGCCTGGATCTCCTCCACGGAGAACACCAGCGACCCGCCACCGTTGCTGCCACCGCCGCAGCAGCGGCCGAGCAGGAAGTAGTACGTGGTGCCTGCCGTCGCGGTGAAGGTGATCTGCGACTGCACTCCGTTGTAGTCGTCGTTGCACGCCACGAGGCTCAGCGAGCCCTCGCTGCCCGTCCATGCGCCGATCGTGGTGTCGTAGCTGCTGCCGAACGTGTTGGCCTTGACTCGCATGTCCGACGTCGGAGTGAAGGAGTACCAGACCGAGCCGTTGCTGTGGCAGTCCGAGGGGTCGCTGGGATCCCACGTGGCGTCGCTCGTGTCAAGCGTCGTGCTGAACGGAAGACTGTCGATCGCGGCAGCGGCGCTGAAGTCGTCGTTCGTCGGTGCAGCGAAGGCCGCGGTCGGTCCCGCGGCGACCAAAGCCATCACCCCCGTCAGCGCAACCACAAGCCGTGCAAGATGGCGTCTGACCACTTTTCCTCCTGGTCCCCGTGTGCCAATGACTGGCTGTCATGGGGCAAGGCGGCACGCGAACCGAAACCGTTACATGCGTCCATACGCCGGCGACTTCGCGGTCAGGTACGCGGTGAAGGCGTCTTGAAGCGCAGCCCGCAGGAGCCGATGCGCGTAGCGGATCGAGCCATCGGGCAGGACCCCTCACAGCACTGCCGAGGCGACCCCTGTACGTGCGAGCAAGCCACTGGTAGCTGGCGAGGGTCGAGGGCCGCACGCGCTCAGCCGCGATCTCCGTGAGCCAGTAGGTCAGGTACTCCCCGCCGTCGCACCCGTTGCCGGAAGGCGGACACCCGCAAGCGCATCGACTTGAGCTTCACCAGCGCGGCATGAGCCTCATCCCAGGTTGCGCCGTAGACGCTCTTGCGGATCTTCCGCCCGTCCGTGGTGAACACCCAGACGCGCGCCTCGAAAAGCCCGTCCTTCCGTTGCCGAATGTTTCCCTCGCCATTGCGGCGAACGCGACGACCCCCACCGTTCGGTGCAGTCATCCTCGCCGGGCACCACAAGGGCTACCAGCCCCCGGACGGGGCCAAGGTCATTCGTCCGGTAGGGCGCTCCACCTTGTCCCCGTCCGGGGAGGCTGGACGGTCGGAGACTGCCCGACGAGGAGATCCGCTTCCTAGCCTTGGAGCCGTTGCGCCCAGTACACCTGCCCATCGGATCCCATGTAGACCAAGGCCAACAGCAGGTCCGAAATCGCAACCGGTGCAGTGGCCGCCCTGACCGCCTCCCGTTGCGGTCCCTCCAGATACGGGAAGCGCGCGACGAACGTTAGCGGCGAAGCGTCCCCGTCGAACACGGCCAGTCTGGAGCCGTAGCTCCACCAGGTGTTTCCCTCTTTGACGTCGCCTGCGCCCTGTAGCCAGGGATAGCGCTCCGGGATCTTGTTCTCCACCCCGGCGTTCCCGACGCTGATGGCCTCCTGCCGTGGCGACGACGCGCTCTGCCGTGGCGACGACGCGATGAAGCTTCCCACCTTGCGGTTGACGCGCTTGTCAATGAGAAAGATCGCGAAGTATCCGCCATCGAGTGGCTTGGGCGGAGTCCGCCAAGATATCCGGCCCAGCACCAGCTGATCGCGTCCGTTGGACGCCGGCGCGTTCTCGCCGAGCGCAGCCTGAGCCTCCTCTTGGCTGACGAACGTGAGTGAAGACTTGATGGCCAGCGCCTCCGGACCGTAGGGCGGGTGGTTGTGCCACCAGCGCCAGCCGACGAAGACCACCACCGCCAGGATGACCGCCAACACCAGCCCGGTCCTTCGCCACGTCATGCGCGACAGTGAACCATGCGATCATCAGGCGATCAGCCATCCGTGATCTTCTTCTAATCCGAAATCCGGCATGGGTCATCCGTGGGCCAGTAACCGTGGCGCGCAGCGGGCACGAGCGGGCACGAGACGCGACCGGGCCGACCGCTGCCCAAAGGTGTTTCGGACATCACGACCGCTTGAGCACGCTCTTCCAAACTCACATTCCCGGCCGCCCGACCCCGCAGTCCGCATCTAGTCCGCAAGAGGCCGACCGACAGCGGGGGAGTGGTGTGAGATGTCAATGCCGGTGGCCTGCGGGAGATCGAAAACTCCCAAGCTGCCAGCCTCTGACCCCAGCCTGACCCCAGCACGACGCCAACAGCCGCCACCGGATGAACGTCGGCCACGAGCCAGCGGGGAGGCGAGGCGGGTGACTGCGGATGCGGGATGCTCCTACGGATCAGAAGGTTAAGGGTTCGCGTCCCTTCGGGCGCGCAGTAGGTGAAGGGCCGGCTTCCCGTGACGGGAGACCGGCCCTTGATCATGTTGACCCCCACGGCGCTGCCCCGACGCCTACCCGTCGAACAGGAAGCCGAGCCGTTCCGCCGTATCCTGCTGCACCCTCCGGGTGGCCTCCACCAGATCGGCTCGGTGACGTTCGGGAAGCTGTGCCGAGCACATCCTGGATCCGTTCGAGTGGCACGCCCTGGTCGTAAAGCAGCGTCGCTCACCAGGGGCGTGGGTCTTACGACGTATCGCCGGCCGCTAGCCCCGCTTCGAGGGCGGACAGGAAGTCCAGCAACTGACGCCGTCCCGTGTAGTCGCGCGTGCGGTGGTTCAGGAAGGTCGACGTGACGCGGTGCGAGCGGTCCTCGACCACGTCGATCAGCTGGGCGAGTTGACGCCGAGCCTTGGCCACGGCGATCGGCCCCACCTGACGGCACCACGCCTCGATGACGGTGGGATCGGTGGAGACGGCGTCGATCCCGCAGCACTCGCGGACGCACACGAGCTCGCAGAAGACGATGCAATTGCTCAGCGGCGATGGTATTTCGACCGACACGTCCGCCATTGCCGCTCCTTCCGCTGAGCCCGCCGCAAAGGTGACGGATAGGCGGCGCTGGCTCGCCCCCGTTGGGATCAGCCGGCCGTCGCCCTGAGGGAAGCCCCAGGACGCCGGCTTGTTGTTGTAGTTCGAATCCGTCTCGGCCGACATCGGTCGGCCGGACACGATCACGTGATGTGGTCAACGCGGCATGGCTGCGGCGTGCTTCCTGGCGAGTTCGTGCAGGCCCGCGGGGTCGCCCAGCGGGCGGATCCCATCGGGGCCGACGGAGACGTCCCTCGGGTCCAGCCTGGCAGTGGCCTGGAGCGAGGGCACGGTTCGGCCGGCGCGGTCAACCATGACGAGCGCGGTGGCGGTGAAGCCTTCCAGCAACGACCTGAGGATCGCGTGGCTTGAGGACAGGTACTGCGCCACCAGCGCGTCCACGAAGCCGACGAACACGTCGAGGTCGATCTCGTAGTCGTCGGCGCGCATGGGGCCGATCCCGGTCGGTACGTCAACCAGTTCAGCGACCGCCTCGCTGGTACGGACGAACAACTCCGCGACTCGGTTGGAAGGGTTCCACAGGACGAGGTCGCCCGCCTGAAAGTACTGGCTCATATTCTGATGATCACGGATCGGCGATCAGACGGCCGAAGCGCCCCGGCGGCGTCTGCGCTCCATGTGTTCCTGGACCTCTGGATCCAGAGGGAAGCATTCCAGTCCTCGTGCTGCGGCTCCGAAGATGGCGGCATTCCGACGATCTGCGTCCCGCTCCACGGCTGCTCGTGAGGGCTGCCGGGATTGCGGTGGCGGCTGCCGGTGCGGCGACACAAATGTTCACGGCGCTGGGGTTCCTCGCCCCGCTGCGGTCCCCGATGGCGAAGACCGAACGACGCCTGCCAGCATGCCGGGGATGAACTCACCGGTGGTCACCCTGCGCGGGATGCGTCAGGACGAGTACGAGAACTACACGGCACGACGGGACCTGGAGTACGTCCGGGCGCTCGCCGAGACGATGCCGGCCGAGGCCGCGACGGAGAAGGCGCGAGAGGATCGAGCCCGGTTCCTGCCCCAGGGACTGGCGACGGAACGCCATCACCTGCTGGTGGCCGAGAACACCGCAGGCCAGGTCGTCGGCCACGCGTGGGTCGGCTTGGAGGAGCCACGCACCAGGACGACGGACACCGCGTGGCTCCACGACATCAGTGTGGAGGAGCCCTACCGGCGATCCGGCTACGGGCAAGCGATCCTCGCGGCCGTGGAGGCGTTGGCACGGGAAGCGGGGGCGCTTCGGCTGGGGCTCAACGTGTTCGGCGACAACGCGTCCGCGATCTCGCTGTACCAGAGGTGCGGCTACGAGGTCACGACCCAGCAGATGGCGAAACGCCTGTAACGGAGAGAGCGTGCGGACAGGGCCTCCCGTTCGGGAGACCGGCCCTCTGGTTCGCAGGGTCAGAAGGTGCGGGTCGGGTCCCACTGCCGGTTGGCCTCCTCGGCCGCCCGGCGGCGCTCGACCGCGGCGCGCTTGCTCGCGTCCGCCCCGCGCATCGACGCGCCGACCGCGACGGCGCCCAGCCACGCCACGGTGCCCATCACGGCGACGGCCCGGAAGCCGCCGGTGATCCAGCAGGCGAGGATGACGGCGAGGCCGCCGGCGGCGATGCCCCAGCCCCACTGGGTGGGCAGGTGCCGCAGCGCCGAGGCGACCAGCACGGCCAGCGCCAGCGAGGCGATGGGGCTGGGCTCCTGCGGCAGGTCGGCGACCTGCGAGACGAGGATCGCCACGGCGACCACGACCAGGCCGGCGACGGCCGTCCAGGTGCGGTTGATCCGGCGATCCAGCGCGAGCAGGGACACCACCGCGGCCACGGCGGTGTCGAAGACCGCGTAGCTGCCGCCCCAGCTGTCGCTGATCATGTAGGCGGTGAAGGCCATGCCCAGCACGGCTGCCAGGGCGAAGGCGGTGTCGAAGGCGATTCCGGCCCCGCGGGCCGACCGGTCCGAAGTGTCCATGCGACCCACGCTAGGTATTCGCCGGGTCGACCGAACCGGTCAAAAGTACGGTCCGGGGCGCGGTGAACCGTGCTCTGGGCCGATGTTGGGCGGCGCCCGCCTCTCCAGGATGTGGTCATGCCTATTGATGAGTCGTGTCCGTTGCCGCGGGTCGAGGTGCCGCGATGATCTGGATGAGTTGGCGGCAGTTCCGCACCCAGGCCCTCGTCGGCGTCGTCGCGATGGCGCCGCTGGCGGCCTACCTCCTGTTCACCGGTCTGGACATCCGGCAGGCGTACGACCGCCACCAGGACCGGTGCGCGGTCGCCGACCGGTGCCTGGACGCGATGAGCCAGTTCCAGGACGACTACCGCACCCGGCTGCTCTTCCTCGCCCTGCTGCTGGCGATCATCCCGGCGGTGCTGGGCGTGTTCTGGGGTGCGCCGCTGATCGCCCGGGAGTTGGAGTCGGGCACGCAGCGGCTGGTCTGGAACCAGAGCGTCACCCGGCGCCGCTGGCTGGCGGTCAAGCTGCTCTTCGTCGGCCTGGCCAGCATGGCGGTCGCGGCCCTGGCCAGCCTGCTGCTGACCTGGGCGGCGAGCCCCTACGACAAGGTGTCCGGGGAGCGGTTCGCGGCGCTGGCGTTCGGCGCCCGCAACCTGACGCCGATCGCGTACGCGGCACTGGCCTTCGTGCTGGGCACGGTCATCGGGCTGCTGATGCGCAAGACGGTGCCGGCCATGGCGGTGACCATCCTGGCCTTCACGTTGCTCCAGTTCCTGATACCGAACATGGTGCGGCCGCACCTCATGGAGCCGGTCAGCGCGACGAAGGCGATGCCCGCCGACGCGCTCCGCGAGCTGCGTGGGGTGGGCACCGACGCCACGGTGAAGGGCCTGAGCATCCCGAACGCCTGGGTCACCGGCACCAGCAAGCTGCTCACCGCCGGCGGGCAGCCGGTCGACGCCCGGACCATCGACACCTGTCTGACCAGGCCGCAGTCGGGCGGCGCCGCCGACACCGCGGCCTGCCTCGGCGACCGGAACCCGCACGTCACGGTCGACTACCAGCCCAACAGCCGCTACTGGTCGTTCCAGTGGATCGAGTCGGCGCTCTACCTCGCGCTCGCGGGGCTGCTGGCCGGCTTCGGCCTGTGGCGGATCCAGCGCCACGTGAGCTGAGCGCCCGTTCGTCACGGCGGCGCCGGGGAACCCGTTTCCCCGGCGCCGCCGCGCGTGCTTTTCCGCCGTCGGGGGCGGGCGGTGGGAAACCAGTCAAAAGTACGGTAGCCAGAAGCGCCGACCCTACTTTGGACCGATGCTGCGGCAGAGCGCGATCCGCAGGATTGACGCTATGCCGCAGGAGAATTCCTATCCCGCACTCCAGGCCGAGGGTCTGACGAAGCAATACGGCAAGCGGCTGGCGCTGGCCGACTGCACCCTCAACGTCCCCCGCGGACGGGTGGTCGGCTTGGTCGGGCCGAACGGCGCCGGCAAGTCCACGCTGCTGAACCTCGCCTGCGGGCTGATCACGCCGACGGCGGGGACCCTGCGGGTGCTCGGTTCGCCTCCGGCGGCGAACGCGGCGCACCTGGCCAAGGTCGGGTTCGTCGCGCAGGACACCCCGGTCTACGGCACGTTCACCGTGGCTGACCACCTGCGGATGGGCGCGAAGCTGAACCCGTCCTGGGACCAGTCCCTGGCCGACCGGCGGATCGCGCAGGTCGGGCTCAACCTCAAGCAGAAGGCGGGCCGGCTCTCCGGCGGCCAGCGCGCCCAGCTGGCGCTGACCATCGCCGCCGCGAAGCGCCCGGAGCTGCTGATCTTCGACGAGCCGGCCGCCGCGCTGGACCCGCTGGCCCGGGACGGGTTCATGCAGAACCTGATGGGGTTCGTCGCCGAGCTGGGCGCCAGCGCGATCCTCTCCTCGCACCTGCTCAGCGACGTGGAGCGGGTCTGCGACTACCTCATCGTGCTCTGCGCCTCCCGGGTGCAGGTCGCCGGCGAGGTGAAGGACCTGCTGGCTCAGCACCACCGGCTGGTCGCCCCGTGCGGCGAGCTGGACCGGCTGCCGGCGGAGGTCGAGGTCATCCGCATGCAGCACACCGACCAGTACAGCCGCGCGGTGGTGCGGGTGGCCGGCGCGCTGCCGCGTACGCCGTGGAGCGTCGAGCCGGTCTCGCTGGAGGAGATGGTCCTCAGCTACATGACCCGGGCGGCGGGCGTCTCCACCGGCCTGGCGGGGGAGGCCGTACGGTGATCTGGACGACCTGGCGGCAGTTCCGCGGGCAGGCCCTGGTCGGCGTCATCGGCCTGGCCCTGATCGCCGCGTACTTCCTCTATCTCGGGTTCGACATCCGGGACTCCTACGACAACTACCGGGCGCAGTGCGCCAGCCTGGCCGACTGCGGCCCGCAGCTGAGCCAGTACAGCGCCGACTACGAGAACACCCTGCTCTACCTGGCGGCGCTGCTCGGGCTCATCCCGGGTCTGCTCGGCATGTTCTGGGGCGCGCCCCTGGTGGCGCGAGAGCTGGAGGCCGGCACCCAGCGGCTGGCCTGGAGCCAGAGCGTGACCCGCCGGCACTGGCTGGCGGTGAAGCTGGCCCTGGTGGGGCTGGCCAGCATGATGGTGGCGGGCGCGGCCAGCCTGCTGCTGACCTGGGCGGCCAGCCCGGTCGACCAGGTGGCCGGCAACCGGTTCAGCACGATCCTGTTCGGCGCCCGGAACATCGCGCCGATCGCGTACGCGGCGTTCGCCTTCGTGCTCGGGACGCTCATCGGGCTGCTGGTGCGCCGGACCGTGCCGGCCATGGCGCTGACCATCCTGGCCTTCGTGGTCTTCCAGTTCCTGGTGCCCAACGTGATCCGGCCGCACTTCCTGCCGGCGGAGCACCTCACCATGCCGATGACCGTGCAGGCCATCAACCGGGCCCGCAGCCTGGGCAGCATCACCGGCGCACCGGTGGTCAAGGGCCTGACCGTGCCGGACGCCTGGGTCACCGACGTCAGCGAGCTGCTCACGAAGACGGGTGAGCCGCTGGACGAGGGGATCTTCAACGAGTGCTTCACCAACGCCCCGGAGACCGGCACGGCCGCGGGCCCGTACGGGGACACGGCCGTCTGCCTGGCGAAGCACGACGTGCACGTGGAGATCGCGTACCAGCCGACCAGCCGGTACTGGTCGTTCCAGTGGCTGGAGTCGGCGTTCTACCTGGTGCTGGCCGGGCTGCTGGCCGGTTTCGGGTTCTGGCGGCTCCAGCGCCGCCCGAGCTGAGCCCCGCCGCTGTCGGCGGCAGTTCCTTGACAGGTAGGAATTTCCCTACCTATTGTCGTCGACATGAGCATCAAGGGAGTCAAGCTGATCACCGTGCCCGTCTCCGACCAGGACGCCGCGAAGCGGTTCTACGTCGAGCAGCTCGGCTTCGAGGTGTCGCAGGACTCCCAGATGGGGCCCATGCGCTGGCTCGAGGTGGCGCCCAAGGGATCGCCGGTGAGCTTCGCGCTGCTGCCGAGCGTGCTGGGTGTGCCAGTGGGCGGCCTCAAGGGCGTCCAGCTCTTCACCGACGACCTCGACGGCGACTGCGAGAGCCTGCGCGCCGCCGGCGTCAAGGTGGACGGGCCGAACGCCCGCCCGTGGGGTCGTGACGCGAACTTCTCCGACCCGGACGGCAACGGCTTCGTCCTCATGTCGGCGCACGCCGACCAGTAGGTCGACGCGCCCCGGCTCGGCCGCCCCGACCTTTCCCCCCGGGGTCGGGGCCCCGAGCCGGCACAGCCCGACGGACTCCCGGTCCTCAGTTGAGAGAGTGCCATGTCATTGATGATCGAGGCCGTGGGCCTCCGCAAGTCCTTCGGGAAGGTCGTCGCCCTCGACGGGCTCGACGTGCGCCTGGAGTCCGGCCAGGTCGCCGCGATCCTCGGCCCCAACGGGGCCGGTAAGACCACCTTCCTGCGCATGATCTCCACGCTCACCCGGCCGGACGCCGGCACGCTGCGGGTCTGCGGCATCGACGTGACGGCCGAGCCGACCCGGGTCCGCCAGCTCATCGGCCTCGCCGGACAGCACGCCACGGTCGAGCCCGCGCTGACCGGGCGGGAGAACCTCCAGATGATCGCGCGACTGTTCGGCCAGGACCGGCGCACCGCCCGGGCCAGCGCCGAGGAGACGCTGGAGCGGCTGCGCCTCGGCGAGGCCGGCGACCGGCTGGTCCGCACCTACTCCGGCGGCATGCGGCGCCGGCTCGACCTGGGCGCCAGCCTGGTCGGCCGCCCGCAGGTGCTGCTACTCGACGAGCCCGCCACCGGGCTAGACCCGCAGAGCCGGATCGAGCTGTGGGACACCATCCGGGCGCTCACCACCGAGGGCACCGACGTGCTGCTCACCACGCAGTACCTGGAGGAGGCGGACCGGCTCGCCAACACCATCCTGATCATCGACCACGGGCAGGTGATCGCCTCCGGCACGGCCAAGGAGCTGAAGAGCCGGGCCGGCCGCGACATCGTGGAGATCCACGTCCGCGACCGGGAGGACCTCGACCCGGCCGTGCGGGCGCTGACCCGGATCGGCGCCGAGACGCCGGTCGTCGACCACGGCTCGCTGATGGCCTCGGTGGCGGTCGATTCCGGCCCGGAGCGGCTCCGCGAGGCGTTGCACGAGGTCAGCGAGCTGGGCGTGCACGTCGAGGACGTGGCCCTGCGCCGGCCCACGCTCGACGAGGTGTTCCTGTCCCTGACCGGGTCTACCCCGGCGGGCGAGCCCCGTGGCGCCGAGCCGCGGTCACCCGAGTCCCCCGCGGGCATCGAGCCCGAGACCGTGTCGAGGAGTTCCCGATGACCGCCGTGGCCGCGCCGCACCCGGCCAGCAACGCCCGCCTGCTGCCCAGCGTCGGCGTGCTCACCGGTCGTGCCCTGCGCATCTACCGGCGTACGCCCCAGTTGCTGATCCTGCGCATCGTGCAGTCGGTGGCGTTCCTGCTGATCTTCCGGTACGTGTTCGGCGGCGCGATCGGCACCGGCACGATGCGCTACGTCGACTTCATGGCGCCCGGCCTGCTCACCGTGGGGATCATGTTCGCCACGATCGGCACCGCGCTCGGCGTGGCCGAGGACCACGTCGGCGGCCTCTTCGACCGGCTGCGGTCGCTGCCCATGCCGCGCAGCGCCGTGCTCACCGGCCGGGTCCTCGCCGACCTGGCCATGACCGTCGCGGTGCTCATCCCGACCATCGCCATCGCCCTCGCGGTGGGGATGCGGTTGCACACCGACTGGGGCTCCGCGCTCGGCGCGGTGGGCATCCTGGTGCTCTTCGGGTTCGCCTTCGTCTGGATCTTCGTGGCGGTCGGGCTGCTGGCCGGCAGTGTCCAGGCGGCGCAGGGCATGTCGTTCATCGTGATGCCGGTCAGCTTCGCGTCCAGCGCCTTCGTGCCCACCTCCAGCATGCCGGGCTGGCTCCAGGCGTTCACCGCGCACCAGCCCGTGACGGTGGTGGTCAACGCGGTCCGCACCCTCACCCAGGGCGCGCCCGCCGAGGCGCTGCTCGGACACAGCACCGGCTACTACGTCACCCGGGCGCTGATCTGGATCATCGCCCTGACCGTGGTCTTCGCGGGCCTGGCCATCGCCCGCTACCGGAGCCGCTGACCGTCATCACGGTCTCCGTGTTGGACCAGGACCGGGCGAGATTCCCGCCGACGTGCGGGACCTGACCATGCGGCCGACGCGCTGGTTGCAGGTGGGTTCGGAAAGGGCGCCACGGTATCGTTCTGGTGCCGGGTCGCACCGGTTTCTGGCCAGGTGACCTCCAGGGAGTCCAGTTGGAGACCAACGACCTCGACGCCGACCGCGCGCCCATGCGCGCTTCGGGCGGGACGGTGGACGGCCCGCACGGTCGGCCGTGCGGGCGCGACGGCACCTTCGTCGACCCCGACGGCAACGGCGTCGTCCTCGTCACCCGCGAATCCGGCGACTGAGCCATGTCCCCGGCCACCGGAGTGGACGTCTTCGCGGCGCTGGCCAGCCCCGTGCGTCGCGACCTCATCCGGCTGCTTCGCGATGGTGGTCCGCAGTCGGTGCAGGATCTGGCCGCCTCGTTCGACATGCGCCGGCCCAGCGTGTCCGAGCACCTCAAGGTGCTCCGCGACGCCGGCCTGGTGACCGAGCGCCGCAGCGGCCGCAAGCGGCTCTACCGGCTGGAGCCGGAGCCGCTCATGGACCTGCGCGACTGGCTCACCCCCTACGAGCGGTTCTGGCGTGAGCGGATGAGCGACTTCGCCGCGCTGGTCGCCGAGGAGTCCGCGATCGAGGGGAAGTCGGCGTGACCGAACGCGGCAAGATCGAAGTCGACCAGTTCCTGCCGTACCCGCCGGCACAGGTGTGGCGGATCCTGGTCGATCCCGATCTGATGGCCCGCTGGCTGATGCCCAACGACTTCAAGCCGGTCGTCGGTCACCAGTTCACCTTCCAGGCCAAGCCCATGCCGGCGCTGCACTTCGCCGGCACCATCCACTGCGAGGTGCTCGCCGTCGAGCCGGAACGGCTGCTCCGGATCACCTGGGCGGACCGCAGCGGCAGCGGCCTCGACTCGGTCGTCACCTGGCGGCTGCAGCCCGAGGGCCGGGGCACCCGGATGCTGATGGAGCACACCGGATTCGACCTCGACAGCCCGTTCCAGGCGATCGCCCACCGCACCATGGGCAGCGGTTGGCGCTCCTCCGTGGTGCGCTCCATGCTCAACGTGCTGGAGCAGGTGCCCTGACCCACCTCGACGGGTGCTGCCGGTCGGCCGGGGGGGACGGCGGCGTGCTCGTGGTGGTCCCGGTGCCGGACGTCGACGCCACCGTCGCCGCCCTCCCCGCCGGCACGGTCGTCGCCGCCCCGGCCGACCGCCCCGGCTGGGGCGTCCGCCCGGCCTACCTGCGCGATCCGGAGGGCAACCTGGCCGAGGTGCAGACCTGGCTGCCGCGCTGAACGACCCGGCGCCGCCGCCCGGCGTGGTCCGTCCGGTCGGCCGCCGGGCCTCGGCGGATCACAGCCGCTCCGGGGTGCGGATGCCGAGCAGGTGGAGGCCCTGCCGGAGCACCCGCGCGGTCAGGTCGCAGAGCACCAGCCGGCTCTCCCGGACCGGCTCGTCGGCCCGCAGCACCGGGCACCGCTCGTAGAACGCGCTGAACGCGGCGGCGAGCCGGGACAGGTAACCGGTCAGGTGGTGGAACTCCAGGCTCTCCGCCACCGCGCCGACCACCGCCCCGAAGCCGACCAGCTCGAAGGCGAGCGCCCGCTCGGCCGGCTCGGCCAGCGAGATCCCCGCCTCTGGCTTGGCCGCCACCCCGGCCCGCCGGAAGATCGACCGGATCCGGGAGTGCGCGTACTGGAGGTAGGGCGCGCTGTTGCCGTCCAGGGACAGCATCCGCTCCCAGTCGAGCACGTAGTCCTTGTGCCGGTCGCTGGAGAGGTCGGCGTACTTGACCGCGCCGATGCCGACCGCGCGGCCCACCTCGGCCGCCTCGGCCTCGCCCAGCTCCGGGTTCCGCTCCCGGGCCAGCGCGGCGGCCCGGGCCACCGCCTCCTCCAGCAGCCCGACGAGCTTCACCGACCCGCCGGCCCGGCTGCGCAGCATCCGTCCGTCCGGCCCGAGGATCGAGCCGAACCCGACGTGCTCGGCCCGGGCCGGCGGGGCCAGCCAACCGGCCTCCGCGGCGGCGGCGTAGACCATCTCGAAGTGCCGCCGCTGCGGCAGCCCGACCACGTAGAGCAGCCGGGTCGCGCCCAGCGTCCCGGTCCGGTGCCGGATCGCGGCCAGGTCGGTCGCCGGATAGCCGTACCCGCCGTCGGACTTGCGCACGATCAGCGGCAGCGGTTCCCCGTCCCGGCCCACCGAGCCGGGCGGGAACACGCAGGCCGCGCCGTCGCTGGACCGCAGCAGCCCGAGCCGGTCCAACTCCTCGACCACCGGGCCGAGCAGGTCGTTGTAGCTGCTCTCGCCGTGGAAGTCCCGCTCGGTGAGGGTCACGTCGAGCAGGTCGTACACGGTCAGGAAGTAGCGCTCGGACTGCTCCACCAGCAGCCGCCAGAGGCGCAGGGTGGTCGCGTCGCCGCCCTGCAACGCCACCACCCGCTGCCGGGCCCGCTCGCGGAACGCCTCGTCGGCGTCGAACTTGGCCCGGGCCGCCTTGTAGAACGAGTCCAGGTCGCCCATGGACAGCTCCTGCGCGGCCTCGGCCTCGCCCAGGTCGACCAGGTGCTCGATCAGCATGCCGAACGGCGTGCCCCAGTCGCCCAGGTGGTTGGCGCGCAGCACCCGGTGCCCCAGCCACTCCAGCAGCCGGGCCGCCGCGTCGCCGATCACCGTCGAACGCAGGTGCCCGACGTGCATCTCCTTCGCCACGTTCGGCGCCGAGTAGTCGACCACCACGGTCTCCGGTGCGGCGGCCTCCGGCACCCCGAGCCGTGGGTCGGCGGCCAGCGCGGAGACCAGCCCGGCCAGGGCGTCGTCGGCCACGGTCAGGTTGAGGAAGCCCGGTCCGGAGACCTCCGCGGTGCTGCACAGGCCGGCCAGCTCCGCGCGCTCCAGCACCTCGGTGGCGATGGCGCGCGGCGGCCGGCCGAGCCGCCGCGCCAGCGCCAGCGCCGCGTCGGACTGGAAGTCCGCACGCTGGGAGCGCCGCACGACGGGGTCCACCGGCCCGCCGGCCACCGTCGCGAACGCCGGCGCCAGCCGGTCGGTCAGCAGTTTCTCCAGATCCATGGGTACGCCGATCTCGCTCGGATCCGCCGCTCGCGGATCACCGGATGAGGATGCGGGCGGACCGAGGACGATCGGCGATGACCGGCGGCTCGATCCGCCGGTCGCAGTGAGGAATGCTCAGCGCAGGCGGTCGCGGGACCGCCGGCGTCGCAGCGCGCCGACCAGGACGTCGAAGGACGCCGTCGGGTACGCGTGCGAGCTGGTCATGCGAGCAGCCTAACCGGCCGGCCCGGGGGCGGCGCAAGGCCGTACCCGGGCCGGCCGGCCGGCGTACCGACATCTCAGGCCGGCGTGCCGACAGCCTTGCGGTAGCGCTCGGCCCGCCGCCGCACCTGGGTGTACGCGCTGGTCAGGCCCATCGCCCGGCGCACCTCGACCAGGGTGCGGCGCACCTCGGCCCGGGTCCGCTCGGTGCCCTCGACGATCAACTCGTCGACCAGGCCGCGCTGCCCCTCGAACCGGGCCCGCCGCTCCCGGACGGGGTCGAGGAACCGGTTGAGCGCGCCGGCCAGTTCCTCCTTGACCTCGACGTCGCCGACCCGGCCGGCCCGGTACCGCGCCTTCAACTCCTCGACCGTCGCCCGGTCCGGATGGAACACGTCGAGGTACGCGAAGACCGGGTTCCCCTCGACCGTTCCCGGCACGTCGGCCCGGACCCGGTTCGGGTCGGTGTACATCCCCATCACCTTGCGGCGCACCGTGGCCGGGTCGTCGGAGAGCGCGATGGCGTTCCCCTTGCTCTTGCTCATCTTCCCCGCGCCGTCGGTGCCGACCAGGGCGGGCGTCTCCGACATGATCATCTCCGGGACGGGGAAGACCTCGCCGTAGAGGTGGTTGAAGCGCCGGGCGATCTCCCGGGTCACCTCCACGTGCGCGGCGTTGTCCTTCCCGACGGGGACGACCTGCCCCTTCACGCAGAGGATGTCGGCGGCCTGGAGGACGGGATAGCCGAGCAGCCCGTACGGCATCTCCTCCTTGCCGGCGTCCCGGCTCATCTCCTTGAGCGACGGGACCCGTTCCAGCCGGGGCACGGTGACCAGGTTCTGGAACAGGGTGTTCAGTTCGCCGACCTCGGGGATCGCCGACTGGAGGTAGAAGGTGGCCCGGTCCGGCTCGACACCGGCGGCGAGGATGTCGGTGACCATCTCGCGGGCGTTGTGGGAGACCTGCTCGATGTCCTCGCGGCTGTTGCGCGTGGTGAGCATGTGCAGGTCGGCGATGATGAAGAAGCTCTCGTAGCGCTGGTGCAGCTTCACCCGGTTGGCGATGCTGCCGACGTAGTGGCCGAGGTGCAGCCGCCCGGTCGGGCGGTCACCGGTGAGCATCCGTGCTGCGGACATGGTCGTACGCCTCTCATTGCTGGTCGGTGGAGGACGCGCGGGCGCGCGGAGGAGACCCGGGGTGTGCCCGGATCAGTGGAGGTGGCTCGTCAGTGCGAGCGCCGCCATCGCCCGCCGGCGCGGAACCGCAGCCCACCGGCACGGAGGACGTCGAGGATCTGCTCCCGACCGTCGTCGACACGGGCCGGGAGAACCGGAGCGGCAGCCGCCGGGAGACCGTCGAGGGTCTCCGGGGCGCAGGTGCTCGGCCGGACCATGCCTGACACGGTAGCCGGTCCACCGCTTCCCGCGCAGACCGGAACGCGCGACGGCCCGACCGGCCGCCGCGCGTCTCCCGCCCTGGTCAGCCCCGCCGGTAGCTCTCGGTGTAGTAGTTGCCGACCTGCTCGCGGTACTCGGTACGACCGAAGTCGTCCGGGTCGAACGCCGGCGACTCCTTGACCTGCTCCCGCGTCCGGTCCACGTGCACGACCCGCTCCAGGTGGTCGACCCGGGCCACCGTGCCGACCGGCAGCAGCACCTTCCGGCCGAAGATCCACGGCCCGGTGTCCACCACCAGGTAGCCGGCTCCGGCGTCGTCGCTCGCCCCGTCGATCGCGCCGATCCGGCCGTCGGTCGCCTCCACGCGGTAGCCGGTGAGGTCGATCGGGGTGCCCGGGCCGGGCGCGTCGGGGCCGTCGGCGCCACCCTCAGACCGCTGCCTCGGCACGTCGTCCGGGCGCGTCTGCTCGTAGCCGCCGGCGAGGGCGGACGGGTCCCGCCAGATCCACGGATTGAACGGCTGCATCCTGGCCACCTCCGGGTGTCGTCGTGTCGCCACCGAACAGTGCCCGAACGTCGAATGCGGGAAACACGAAAGCAATTCCAAATTCATCGGGGTGCGTTTATGCGAGATACCTCATAATCGGTGCCCACCGATCGGTCCCACTGCTGCCTTCCTGGTGGCGGGCCGCGCACCGGCCGCCCGACACACCCGGAAACGGGCCGGAGTGGCCACCGCGCACATTCGTCCGGCTGCGGTGCCGACACCATTCTGGTCCCGCATCCGTACGCACCAGGGAAAGGGAAAGCAGATGCAGCGACTCATTCGACGAATCGGGATCGCGGGGGCCGTGACGGCCGTCCTCGTCGGGGTGGCGGGCACCGGCGCGCAGGCCGCGGTGGTCAACCCGTACACCCCGGAGGCGCTCTGCGGCCTCGGCTTCGTCGCCGTCGACCAGGACCCGATCCACGACACCGCCACCGGCGCACGGCTCGGCACCGTCCACCTGCTGCGCAACCCCCTCACCGGGTACGGCTGCACGGTCACCCTCAAGTCCGCGTACGTCGGCACACTCACCGGGACCCGCGTCTACCTGGACCCGGAGTGGACGACCTTCGGCATCGACGAGGGCAGCCGCCGCTACGCCGCCGGCCCGGTCCACCGCTACCTCGGCGCGGGCTGCGCCATCTGGGGCGGCTCGATGACCGATCCCACCGGCGCCGTCCACCACCACGACCGCGCGAACCCGGCCATCGGCGGGGCGGTCACCTGCTTCTGACCCACCGGGCGGCGGGCCGGTTTCGCGCGGCGCGCGGGCCGGCCCGCCGATACGTTCGCCTCATGGGTCGGATGCGAGGCACTCACGAGCGGCCGGTGGGGCTCACCTACCAGCCGGACCTGGTCGACGACGACGAGGAGCGTTCCCTGCTCGCCACCCTCGACGCGCTCGACTTCCACGAGGTCCGCATGCACGGGCAGATCGCCCGGCGCACGGTCCGGCAGTTCGGCTTCACCTACGACTACGGCTCGTTCCAGCTCACCGCCGCCGAGGCGCTGCCGGTGGCGCTGTGCGGGGTGCGCGAACGGTGCGCCGCGCTCGCCGGTGTCGACCCCGAGGCGCTCGCCCAGACCCTGGTCACCCGCTATCCGCCGGACTCCGTCATCGGCTGGCACCGTGACGCGCCCGCCTTCGGGCCGACCGTCGTCGGTCTCTCGCTGGGCTCCGCGTGCCTGTTGCGCTTCCAGCGCGGCACCGGGGAGAACCGCCGGGTGTACGAGCTGGAGCTGGCACCCCGCTCCGGGTACGTGCTCACCGGGGCGGCCCGGTCGGCGTGGCAGCACAGCATCCCGCCGGTCCCGGCGCTGCGCTACTCGCTGACCTTCCGCATGCTCCGGCCCACGCGCTCATGACCTGCGCCGACGGGCCGCTGGCATACTGGCCAGCCATGGTGTTGTCGCGCGGCTGGTCGCTGTTCCTGGTCGGGGTCGGAGTCTGGACCTGGGTGATCTGGCCGAGGTTCGCGGTCGCCATCTGGAACGACCCGCGGGCGTGGTCGGCCGGCACGGTCGGCGAGGGCAGCCCCACCGGCTTCCTCTGGGTGCACGCCCTGCTCATCGCGGCCTCCCTGGCGATCGGCACGACGGTCGGGGTGCTCGGTGTCCGGGGCTGGCTCGCCTGGCGCCGCCGGCCGAGCGCCTGAGCTCGTGGGCACTCCGTTTCGACAACGCATTTGAGCAGGGGAAATAGCTCCGGGGTGATGGTGTGACGCGGGACGCTACCCCTGGATTTGACGATCAAACCCGAATCCGCGTAACTTTCTCTCTGCCAGCGCGGAACGGGGCAAACGGGACGAAGGTCCCGAGGGCCACGGACCGGGCTCGGCGCCCGGAACCACCGAGGCTGTGCCTCCACGGATCCGGGCCGGGCGGGGCTCGCCGAAACGCCGCAGGGCGGATTTGGCGGAGCGGAACCGACCGGGTAAGGTTGACGACCGGCAGGGCACCGGGCGAGCTAGCGGGAGACCGCAGCGGCCGGCCTGCCAAATCCGATGACCAAACGCAGCGGTCCGCCGCTGCGCGAAGTCGCGGGCGCCAACCCGTACGAAGCATGACAGACCGGGACACACGGTTTGACACGGCGGAGACGGTGAGGTAACATAGTAAAAGTGCCCGGCGCGAGAGCGGCGGGTGCGGGATGAACGAAATGCCCCGGACGGGGCTCCACGGTGTGGGGTTCCGGATGGTGTGTGGTTGTTCTTTGAGAACTCAACAGGGTGCTTGATAAGCCAGTGCCAAATTGATTT
>NZ_VSEZ01000008.1:0-318511 GCF_008085935.1 Micromonospora sp. AP08 | reverse complement strand
GATCGGTACGCATGATGAGTGCCTCTCTGTCGGGGGTACGGCACACACGCACAGGGGGTGTACGGGTGCCGGTGCAGAAGTCTTCGGGAGATGCCCGGCGATCAGGGGGTGACCTGCTCGGGCGGTCCGGGGGTGTAACCGTCGGAGCGGGGAGCTGATTCCCTCGCCCTGGTCCGACGTCCCGGGGATGTAACGACCGGGGCGGGGAGGCCATTCCCTCGGCCGCTCCGGCGGACCCCTGGTGCGTGGTCCGGGTGGTGTAACGACCGGTGGGGGCCGGTCATTCCGACCGGCGGCCTCGCTCGGGGGCGGGTCCCGCGCGGTCTGCCATGTTCAACGACCCCGCCCCCGGCATGATTCCGCCCCGACGGTGGCGCCGACCACCCGTCAGACCTGCCGATACCGGACACCCGGCGCAACCTGGTGGGCGGGAAACCGGACACCGACCCCAGGCTGCGCAAGCGGCGGGTGGGTGCCCGGACGGGACTGCGGTGAGTGGAACGGTATGGGTGTCTCGCGGGGGCGGAGACACCCATGGCGTTCCACTGACGCCCGGTGGGCTGTCGCTCTAGTGCGTGTCGGCGGTCGAGTCGTCCGTGCGCTGGGTGGGGACGATGGGCGCCGCGGGCCAGGGGACGTCGGGAGAGGGGTGGAAGGTGATGCCGGCGGCCGTCCAGCGCGGCCCGTGGCCGGCGAGCCGCTCGCGGAACCCGGCCCAGTCGTGGGTCGACCGGGGCGACCAGCCCAGCTCGGCGACGGCGGGCAGCCGGGGGAAGAGCATGAACTCCACCTCGGCCAGGGTGGTGACCGACTCGGTCCAGAGCGGCGCCTCCACACCCAGCACCGCCTCGGCCGGTACGCCGGTGAGGTGCGAGCCCGGATCCCAGTCGTACGCCCGGTGCACGTCGATGAGGCCGGCCCAGTCGTGCCCGATCGGGGTGTCGGCGGTGTACTTCATGTCCAGGTAGACCCGGTTGCCGGGGGAGAGGATGAGGCGGGCGCCCCGGCGTACCGCCTCGGCGGTCTCCGGGTCGTCGCCGTTGGTGCCCCACCACTGGAGCGCCCGCCCGTCGACGTGCCCGGCCGGGGCGAGCTGGTGCCAGCCCACCACGGTCTTCCCGGTCGCCGCGACGATCGTCTGGGCCCGCTCGACGAAGGCGCGGTAGGTGTCGGCCGGCACCTTGAACGCCTCGTCGCCGCCGAGGTGCAGCCAGGGGCCGGGGGTCAGGGCGGCCACCTCGCCGACCACGTCGGCGACGAAGGCGTACGTCCGTTCGTCGGCGGGGTCGACGTAGCTGAAGCCGACCTCGGTGCCGGTGTACGGCGGCGGCGGGACCTTGCCGGGCGCCAGCTCCGGGTAGGCGACCAGGGCCGCGTTGGTGTGCCCCGGCAGGTCGATCTCCGGCACCACGGTGACGTGCCGGCGGGCCGCGTACGCGACGATGCGCCGGTAGTCGGCCTGGGTGTAGAAGCCCCCGGTGCCACCGCCCACCTCGGTCACCCCGCCGACCTCGGCGAGGCGGGGCCAGGAGTCGACGGCGATCCGCCAGCCCTGGTCGTCGGTGAGGTGCAGGTGCAGGTGGTTGAGCTTGTACCGGGCGAGGTGGTCGACGACGCGGAGCACGTCCTCGACCGGGAAGAAGTGGCGGGCCACGTCGAGCATGGCGCCCCGGTAGGGGAAGCGCGGCCGGTCGATGATGCTGCCGCCGGGCACGGCCCAGCGCTCGGCGGCCGGGGCGGCGCCGTCGATGGCGGCGGGGAAAAGCTGCCGCACCGTCTGCGCGCCGTGGAACAGACCCGCCGCGGTGGCGGCCGTGATCCGCACGGCGGCGGGGGTCACGTCCAGGCGGTAGCCCTCGTCACCCAGCCCGCCCGGGTCAGCCGCGTCGACCCCGCCGGCCGGCTCGGTGAGGGGTGCCGCGGACAACGTCAGCACGAGCGGGCCGTCGGCCGGGAGCGGGCCGTCGGTGATCGGCAGCGGGAAGCCGGTGGCGGGGCGCAGCCATTCGGCGAGCTGCTCGGCGACGTCCCGGCCGGCCGGGCTGACCCGGATCGCGGCGTCCGCGGTCAGCGTGAAGTCGGCTGCCGGGTCGGGGAGCACCCGCTCGGGGGCGGGCACCACGTCGCCGAGGCGGACCGGCGCGGGCGGGGCGAGCAGGTCGCCGGCCCGCCGGGCGGCGGTGCGGGCCAGCTCGGCGGCGGCCGGCTGGCGGCCGGGGAGGCGGTCGAGCGGTTCGGGCCCGCTCTCGGTGGGGGCGGCGGGGGTGGTCGGCACGGCGACGCCTCCGGGGTGTATTTGCGCGGGATATGGCAAAGGTCAGGTCCAGCAAAACCAGTGCCGTCAAGAGTACGAGGGGAATCGGAATTGCGTGATCGTGCGCGTGGAAGCGTTCCCAAAAACCGGTACGGACGCGGATAGTGGTGACCGTTGTGCCGAAAGTCACCGAACGGTCCCAGGCCACTCGAAGTTCGCTTAACCTTCGCCCACCGATCGCTGACGCGCCGGGATTACCGGTGGTCGCTCCCGGGGTATGTCCGAACTGAACCTTCGTTAAGTGTCAATGGCGCGCGTGGGAGGCTCTGGTGGCAGCGCAAGAGACGGTCGAGCACAAGTACGTCTACGACTTCGCCGAGGGCAACAAGGACCTCAAGGACCTGCTCGGCGGCAAGGGGGCCAACCTGGCCGAGATGACCAATCTCGGCCTGCCGGTCCCGCCCGGCTTCACCATCACCACCGAGGCCTGCAAGGCGTACCTGACGACCGGTCGGGAGCCGGACGGGCTGGCCGCCCAGATCGAGGCGCACCTGGAGTCCCTGGAGCGGGAGATGGGCCGCAAGCTCGGCGACCCGCAGGACCCGCTGCTGGTCTCCGTCCGCTCCGGCGCCAAGTTCTCCATGCCCGGCATGATGGAGACCGTCCTCAACGTCGGCCTCAACGACCGCAGCGTGGTCGGGCTCAGCGCACAGGCCGGGGGGAACGACCGGTTCGCCTGGGACTCCTACCGCCGCCTGATCCAGATGTTCGGCAAGACGGTCTGCGAGGTGCCGGGCGAGGAGTTCGAGCACGCGCTGGACGACGCCAAGCGCGCCAAGGGCACGCAGAACGACCTCGACCTGGACGCCGACGACCTGCGCGGGCTGGTCGACGCGTACAAGAAGATCTTCGCGAAGCACACCGGGCGGGAGTTCCCGCAGGAGCCGCGCGAGCAGCTCGACCTGGCCATCCGCGCGGTCTTCGAGTCGTGGAACGCCGAGCGCGCGGTGGTCTACCGCCGCCAGGAGCGCATCCCGGCCGACCTGGGCACCGCGGTCAACGTGGTGGCCATGGTCTTCGGCAACCTCGGCGCCGACTCGGGCACCGGCGTGGCCTTCACCCGCGACCCGGGCAGCGGCGCGCAGGGCATCTACGGCGACTACCTGGCCAACGCCCAGGGCGAGGACGTCGTTGCCGGCATCCGCAACACCGTGCCGTTGCAGGAGCTGGAGCAGATCGACAAGAAGTCCTACGACGAGCTGCTCGACTACATGGCGCGGCTGGAGGAGCACTACAAGGACCTCTGCGACATCGAGTTCACCATCGAGCGCGGCAAGCTCTGGATGCTCCAGACCCGGGTCGGCAAGCGCACCGCCGCCGCCGCGTTCGTCATCGCCGGCCAGCTCGTCGACGAGGGCCTGATCGACCTGGACGAGGCGCTGCACCGGGTCAACGGCGCCCAGCTCGCCCAGCTCATGTTCCCGCGCTTCCAGCTCGACCACGAGTTCCAGCCGGTGGCCAAGGGCATCGGCGCCTCGCCCGGCGCCGCCTCCGGCAAGGTGGTCTTCACCTCCGCCCGGGCCGTCGAGTTGGCCGCCGAGGGGGAGTCGGTGATCCTGGTCCGCCGGGAGACCAACCCGGACGACCTCAACGGCATGATCGCCGCCAAGGGCATCCTCACCTCGCGCGGCGGCAAGACGAGCCACGCCGCCGTGGTGGCCCGGGGCATGGGCAAGACCTGTGTCTCCGGCGCGGACGAGCTGGACGTCAACGTGCCGGCGAAGAAGTTCACCGTGGCGGGGCAGACCGTGAACGAGGGCGACATCGTCTCGATCGACGGCACCACCGGCAAGGTCTACCTCGGCGAGGTGCCGGTCATGCCGTCCGAGGTCGTGCAGTACTTCGAGGGCGAACTGGACCCGGAGCAGGCCGACGACGCGCTGGTCAAGGCCGTACACCGGATCATGACGCACGCCGACGAGAAGCGGCGGCTGCAGGTCCGGACGAACGCCGACACGGGCGCCGACGCGGCCCGGGCGCGGCGGTTCGGGGCCCAGGGCATCGGCCTGTGCCGCACCGAGCACATGTTCCTCGGCGACCGCCGGGAGCTGGTCGAGCGGCTGATCCTCGCGTCCACCGACGAGGAGCGGGAGGCGGCCCTCGCCGCCCTGCTGCCGCTCCAGCGGGAGGACTTCATCGACATCTTCCGCGAGATGGACGGCCTGCCGGTCACCGTGCGGCTGATCGACCCGCCGCTGCACGAGTTCCTGCCCCCGCTGGAGCAGCTCGCGGTCAACGTGGCGGTCGCCCAGGAGCGCGGCGAGGACGTGGCCAAGGAGGAGGCGCTGCTCGCCGCCGTCCGGCGGATGCACGAGGAGAACCCCATGCTGGGCCTGCGCGGCGTGCGGCTCGGCCTGGTCATCCCCGGCCTCTTCGCCATGCAGGTCCGCGCGATCGCCGAGGCCGCCGTCGAGGTCACCCGGTCCGGCGGGTCGGCCTGCCCGGAGATCATGGTCCCGCTGGTCGGCGCGGTCCAAGAGCTGGAGACGGTACGCGCGGAGGCCGAGAAGATCATCGCCGAGGTGGTCGGGGACAGCGGCGTCGAGGTGCTGATCGGCACCATGATCGAGGTGCCGCGGGCGGCGCTGACCGCCGGGCAGATCGCCGAGGCCGCGCAGTTCTTCTCCTTCGGCACCAACGATCTCACCCAGATGGGCTGGGGCTTCTCCCGCGACGACGTCGAGGGCGCCTTCTTCTGGCGCTACCTGGAGCTGGGCATCTTCGGCATCTCGCCGTTCGAGTCGATCGACCGGGAGGGCGTCGGCCGGCTGGTCCGGATCGCCGCCGAGGAGGGCCGGGCGGCCCGGCCGGGACTGAAGCTCGGCGTCTGCGGCGAGCACGGCGGCGACCCCGACTCGGTGCACTTCTTCCACGAGGTCGGTCTCGACTACGTCTCCTGCTCGCCGTTCCGGGTGCCGGTCGCCCGGCTGGAGGCGGGCCGCGCAGCCATCACCACCACCGGCTCCGACTCCCGCTGACCGTGTGACGCATCCGGGGCCGCCGACGCTCAGGTCGGTGGCCCCGCTTGCGTCTAGGCGCGCCATTCCGGCCCGCCGGGCGTAACCTGGGCTCCCGCGTACGTGTCGATCAGGAAGGGTGGCCGCATGACCAGCGTCTGGGAGAACCTGACGGTCGACGCCCAGGACCCGTCCCGGCTCGCCCACTGGTGGGCGGAGGCGCTCGGCTACCAGGTGATCAGCGACAAGCCGGACGAGGTGGAGATCCGCCGCACGCCCGACACGCTGCCCGGCATCGTCTTCGTCCCGGTCAGCGGCCCCAAGGAGGGCAAGAACCGGCTGCACATCGACCTGCGCCCGACCGACCTGGAGGCGGAGGTGGAGCGCCTGGTCGACATGGGCGCCCGGCACGTCGACATCGGGCAGGGCGAGGTGGAGTGGACCGTCCTGTCCGACCCGGAGGGCAACGAGTTCTGCGTCCTCCGGCAGCGGAACGATTGACCGGCGCTGACGACGCGGCGCGCCTGGTCACCGAGGCGCCCAAGGACACCGGGTACGGGCGGTCGCCGTACGAGCGGGACCGGGCCCGGGTGCTGCACTCGGTGGCGTTCCGGCGGCTCGCCGCCAAGACCCAGGTGCACACCGCGGGCACCGACGACTTCCTGCGTACCCGGCTGACCCACTCGCTGGAGGTCGCGCAGATCGCCCGCGAGATGGGCGCACGGCTGGGCTGCGACCCGGACGTGGTGGACACCGCGGGGCTGGCGCACGACCTCGGCCACCCGCCCTTCGGGCACAACGGCGAGGAGGCCCTGGACACGCTCGCCGCCGACTGCGGGGGCTTCGAGGGCAACGCGCAGACGCTGCGGGTGCTCACCCGGCTGGAGGCCAAGGTGCTCGCCCCGGACGGCCGCTCCGCCGGGCTGAACCTCACCCGGGCCTCCCTCGACGCGGTCGGCAAGTACCCGTGGGAGCGCCGCCCCGGCCGGCGCAAGTTCGGGGTGTACGCCGACGACCGCCCGGTCTTCGCCTGGCTGCGCGAGGGCGCCCCGCCGGGGGACCGGCGCTGCCTGGAGGCGCAGGTGATGGACTGGGCCGACGACGTGGCGTACTCGGTGCACGACGTCGAGGACGGCATCCACGGCGGCTACGTGAGCCTGCGCCCGCTGCTGGTCGACGCCGACGAGCGGCGGGCGCTCTGCGCCGACGTGGCGGCCGCGTACTCCGGGGAGGCTCCCGAGGACCTGGGCGAGGTGCTGGCCGAACTGCTCGCCGACCCGCTGCTCGCCCCGCTCGCCGCGTACGACGGCAGCCACCGGGCCCTCGCGGCGCTGAAGACCACCACGAGCGTGCTCACCGGGCGGTTCGTGTCGACCGTGGTGGCCGCCACCCAGGAGCGGCACGGGCCCGGCCCGCACCGCCGGTACGCCGCCGACCTCGTGGTGCCGCGCCGGATCCGGGCCCAGTGCGCGCTGCTCAAGGGCATCGCCCTGCGCTACGTGATGCGCCGTCCGGGCGCCGGCCCCCGGTACGCCCAGCAGCAGGAGATGCTCGCCGACCTGGTCGCCGCCCTGCTCGACCGGGCCCCGGAGGCGCTCGACCCGGTGTTCGCGCCGCTGTGGCGGGCCGCCCCGGACGACGCGGCCCGGCTGCGCGTGGTGGTCGACCAGGTGGCCTCGCTCACCGACCCGGCCGCCCTGGCCTGGCACGGCCGGCTTGCGGCGGGCCGCTGACCTGCGGGTCCGCAGTCGGACCGCCCGGTGGGGGCGATCAGCGACTTAGGCTAGCCTAAGCAGCATGACGGAGCAGCGCCCCAAGAAGCTCACCGCCGCCACGGTCGTGCGGACCGAGCGGCCCACCCCGCACCTGATCCGGCTCGTGCTCGGCGGTGCGGAGCTGACCGGCCTGCCGGTGGGCGCCTACACCGACCACTACGTGAAGTTCGTCTTCCCGCCGGACGGGGTGCGCTACCCGCACCCGACCGACCTGGCCACCATCAAGCGCGAGTTCCCGGCGCAGCAGTGGCCGCGGCTGCGGGCGTACACGGTGCGGGCCTGGGACGCGGCGGCCGGCGAGCTGACCGTGGACGTGGTGCACCACGGCGACGAGGGGCTGGCCGGGCCGTGGGCGGCCGGGCTGCGTCCCGGCGACCGGGTGCTGTTCACCGGCCCCGGCGGGGCGTACGCCCCGGACCCGAAGGCCGACTGGCACCTGCTGGCCGGGGACGAGAGCGCGCTGCCGGCGATCGCCGCCGCGCTGGAGCGCCTGCCCGCCGGGGCGCCCGCCAAGGTGTACGTCGAGGTGGACGGGCCCGCCGACGAGCTGCCGCTGGCCAGCGCGGGCGCGGTCGAGCTGCGCTGGCTGCACCGCGCCGGCCGCCCGGTGGGCGAGCCGCTGGTCGAGGCGCTGCGGGCGCTGGAGTTCCCGGCCGGCCGGGTGCACGCCTTCGTGCACGGCGAGGCCACCGCGGTGAAGGAGCTGCGCCGGCTGCTGCGGGTCGAGCGCGGTGTGCCGCGGGGTGACCTGTCCATCTCGGGTTACTGGCGCCGGGGCATGGACGACGAGGGCTGGCGTTCCACCAAGGCGGCCTGGAACGCGCAGGTCGAGGCCGAGGAGTCGGCCGTCCTTCCCGTCTGATCGAATCCCCGGCACCGGGCCCGGGGATCCTGGTCGTTCGGCCCCCGCGGGGTGACCCACCCGCTGAGGATGGGGCCATGGCGGAGCAGGTGCGGCCGGACCGGCCGGCGGAGCGGACCGACCGGCTGGTGCTCGGGCTGGGCGTGGCCGGCGTGCTCGCGGTGGTGGGCTGGGGGATCTTCGGCCGCGCCTCCCTGGCGGCGTTCGGCAAGTCCGGGCTGTCCTGGGTGATCAGCACCTTCGGCTGGTTCTTCGTGGTGGCCGCGGACGCCTTCCTGGTGCTGTCCGTGGTGCTCGCGGCATCCCGGTTCGGCCGGATCCGGCTCGGCGCCGACGACGACGAGCCGGAGTTCAGCACGCTGGCCTGGGTGTCCATGATGTTCAGCACCGGCATGGGCATCGGCCTGGTCTTCTACGCCGTCGCCGAGCCGATCCAGCACTACGCCGCGCCGCCACCGGCCGCCGGGGTGCAGCCGCAGACCGGGCCGGCCGCCGCGACGGCCATGCAGTACACGCTGTTCCACTGGACCCTGCACCCGTGGGGCATCTACGCCGTCGCGGCGCTGGCCCTGGCGTACTCGACCTTTCGCAAGGGGCGCGGCAGCCGGATCTCGGCGGCGTTCGCGCCGCTGCTCGGCGCCCGGGCGTACGGGCCGGCCGGGCAGGCCATCGACCTGCTGGCGGTCTTCGCCACCGTGTTCGGCTCGGCGACCAGCCTCGGACTCGGCGCGCTCCAGGTGGCGGCCGGCCTGGACAGCGCCACCGGCGTGCCGGACAGCACGGCGGTCGAGCTGGTGGTGATCGCCGCGCTGACCGCCGCGTTCGTGGTCTCCGCGTTCACCGGGCTGCACAAGGGGATCAAGTGGCTCTCGACCAGCAACGTGGTGCTGGCCGTGGCCCTGATGGTCTTCGTCTTCGTGGCCGGCCCGACCATCTACACGCTGGAGGTGCTGCCCGCCTCGGTCGGTGACTACCTCAGCCACCTGGTGGTCATGTCCACCCGGACCGGGGCCTTCACCGATCCGGCCTGGCTGGGCTCGTGGACCATCTTCTACTGGGCCTGGTGGATCTCCTGGGCGCCGTTCGTCGGCATCTTCATCGCCCGGATCTCGCGCGGGCGCACGGTCCGCGAGTTCGTCACCGGGGTGCTGCTGGTGCCCAGCGCGGCCAGCGTCGTCTGGTTCGCGATCAT
This sequence comes from Micromonospora sp. AP08, assembly GCF_008085935.1. Classification (NCBI taxonomy): domain Bacteria; kingdom Bacillati; phylum Actinomycetota; class Actinomycetes; order Micromonosporales; family Micromonosporaceae; genus Micromonospora; species Micromonospora sp. AP08. The sequence goes on along the minus strand of NZ_VSEZ01000008.1, from coordinate 309,411 downwards.
GGGGGGCACCGCGCTGCGGGTGCAGCGTACCGGCACCCGCGACCTGGTGGCCGACGTCGGGGCGAGCGCCGAGAACGCGCTCTTCGGGCTGCTGCACGCGCTGCCCCTGGCCACGGTCACCACGGCGCTGGCGGCGGTGCTGGTGGCGCTCTTCTTCGTCACCGGCGCCGACTCGGCCGCCCTGGTGCTCGGTTCGCTGAGTTCCCGGGGCGCGCTGCGGCCACACCGGGGGGTGGTGGTGCTCTGGGGCGTCCTCATCGGGGCGGTCGCCGCGGCGCTGCTGCTGGCCGGTGGCCTGGCCGCGTTGCAGCAGGCCACCATCCTCGTGGCGCTGCCGTTCGTGGTGGTCATGCTGGGCCTCGCGGTGTCCCTCGTGCGGGAGATGGCCGTCGACCCGGCGGTGCGGCCGCGGCCCGGCCTGCGCCGGTCCGGCCTGGCCGCCGCGGTGCGCGCCGCCCGGTCGTACGAGGAGGAGAACCCGCCACCGGTGACCCGCTGGTTCCACCGGCCCGGACGCTGACCCGGTCCGCTCCCCGACAGAAAGCGGGTATACCTCAGGTTGTAGTAGAGATGCTACATTCTGCGGCATGACTGCGGTCGAACTGCCGGGCGCCGCCACGGCTCCCCACCCACCCGACGAGGACCTGGTCCTCGACGTACGCGACCTGCGCATGCGGTACGGCACCGTCGACGTGCTGCACGGGGTCGACCTCACCGCCCGGCGCGGCGAGGTGCTCGCCCTGCTCGGCCCCAACGGCGCCGGCAAGACCACCACCATCGAGATCCTGGAGGGCTTCCGGCTGCGCTCGGCCGGGTCGGTCCGGGTGCTCGGCGTCGACCCGGGCCGGGGCGACGAGCGCTGGCGCGCCCGCATCGGCGTGGTGCTCCAGTCCTGGCGCGACCACGGCAAGTGGCGGGTCCGGGACCTGCTGGCCCACCTCGGCGACTTCTACGCGCCGTACGCCACCGACCGGATTCCCCGGCCCTGGCCGACCGACGACCTGCTGGACACGGTGGGCCTCACCGCGCACGCCGGCAAGCGGGTGCACCAGCTCTCCGGCGGCCAGCGCCGCCGGCTCGACGTGGCCGTCGGCATCGTGGGCCGCCCGGAGCTGCTCTTCCTGGACGAGCCGACGGTCGGCTTCGACCCGGCCGCCCGGCGCGAGTTCCACGAGCTGGTGCACCGCCTGGCCGACCTGGACGAGACCACCATCCTGCTCACCACGCACGACCTGGACGAGGCCGAGAAGTTGGCCGACCGGATCCTCATCCTGGCCGGCGGCCGGATCATCGCCGACGGGTCACCCGACGAGCTGTCCCGCCGGGTCGCCGGCGACGCGGAGATCCGCTGGACCCGGGACGGCGAGCGCTTCGTGCACGCCACGGCCGACGCCACCGGCTTCCTGCGCGACCTGCTCCGCGAGCACGGCGACCGGGTGCAGGAGCTGGAGGTCCGCCGGGCCAGCCTGGAGGACGCCTACATCACGCTGGTCCACGAGGAGGAGTCCGGGCTGCGGGCCGGCCGGGCCGCCCGGGTCTGGCAGCAGGGGAGCGAGCGATGAACCCGACCGTGACGGCCGTCCGGGCCGGTGTCCGGCGCGGCATGATCGAGCTGCGCAACACCTTCACCAACGCGCAGGACCTCTGGAACTACTTCTTCCCGACGGCGGTCCTGCTGGTCGCCATGTTCTTCATGCGCGGCTCCACGGTGCCCGGCACCGACTTCTCCCTCGGCGCCCGGGCGCTGCCCAGCACCATCGGCATGGGGCTGATCTTCGGCGGGCTGCTCGGCCTGTCCCAGCAGCTCATCGTCGACCGGGAGGACGGCACCCTGCTGCGGGCCAAGGCGACGCCGAACGGGATGCTCGGCTACCTCATCGGGAAGATCGTGCTGATCTCGGCGGTGTCGCTGATCGGGGTGGTGCTCCAGCTCACGCCGGGGCTGTTCTTCCTGGACGGGATCCGGCTCGGCGACCCCGGCGCCTGGCTCACCCTGGCCTGGGTGGTGCCGCTCGGGTTGGTGGCGACGCTCCCGCTGGGCGCCGTGGTCGGCTCGCTGATCGAGAATCCCCGGAACATGGGCCTCGTGGTGCTGCCGATCTTCGGCCTCATCGCGCTCTCCGGCATCTTCTACCCGATCAACGGCCTGCCCGGCTGGCTCCAGGGCGTCGCCCAGGTCTTCCCGGTCTACTGGCTAGGGTTGGGCATGCGCTCGGCGCTGCGCCCCGCCGACCTGGCGGCGGTCGAGCTGGGCGGCTCCTGGCGCCACCTGGAGACCCTCGGCGTGCTCGGTGCGTGGGCGGTGCTCGGGCTGGTGCTGGCCCCGGTGGTGCTGCGCCGGATGGCCCGGCGGGAGTCCGGCTCGCGGGTGGCGGCCCGGCGGGAACGGGCCATGCAGCGGGTCGGATGAGAGGGCGCCGATGAGCGAGACCGTGCACAACCGGATCGCCGTGCTGCGCGCCGAACGGGGGGTCTCCCGGCGGCAGCTCGCCGACGCGCTGGGCGTGCACTACCAGACGGTCGGCTACCTGGAGCGGGGCGAGTTCCGGCCCAGCCTGCACCTGGCGCTGCGGATCGCCGCGTACTTCGAGGTGCCGGTCGAGGTGGTCTTCTCCATCGAGCCGTTCCCCCGGATCGGGGACGCCGCCACGGGGGCCGGCCGCTCGGCGTGACCCGGGGGCGGGCGGCGTCCGCCACACGCCCGTCCCCCCGACCGCCGGATCGTCGGTCCGGCAGGGCAGGATGTACGCCGAGGAGGTGGCGGAGATGGCGGGGCGGATCCGGGACGAGGACATCGCGCTGGTCCGCGAGCGCACCTCCATCGCCGAGGTCATCTCGGACACGGTGACGCTCAAGTCGGCCGGCGGCGGCAACCTCAAGGGCCTCTGCCCGTTCCACGACGAGAAGAGTCCCTCGTTCAACGTCTCGCCGGCCCGCAACGTCTGGTACTGCTTCGGCTGCGGGGCCGGGGGCGACGCGATCAAGTTCCTCATGGACGCCGAGCACCTGAGCTTCGTCGAGTCCGTCGAGCGGCTCGCCGCCCGCGCCGGCATCCAGCTGCGCTACGTCGAGGACGACCGCTCGGCCCCGCGCCCCCGCCCCCAGCAGGGGCAGCGGCAGCGCCTGGTGGCCGCGCACGCCGCCGCGGTCGACTTCTACCGCGCCCAGCTCAGCACGGCCGGCGCCCGGCGGGCCCGGGAGTTCCTCGCCGAGCGGGGCTTCGACCGGGCCGCCGCCGAGCGCTACGGCTGCGGCTTCGCCCCCGACGCCTGGGACCTGCTCACCAAGCACCTGCGCCAGCAGGGCTTCACCCACGACGAGCTGGTCACCGCGGGGCTGTCCCGCCCGTCCCGCTCGGGCAGCCTGATCGACCGGTTCCGGCGCCGGCTGCTCTGGCCGATCCGCGACCTCACCGGCGACGTGATCGGCTTCGGCGCGCGGAAGCTCTTCGACGACGACGACGGCCCGAAATACCTGAACACCCCCGAGACGCCGATCTACAAGAAGTCGCACGTCCTCTACGGCATCGACCAGGCCAAGCGGGAGATCGCCAAGCAGGGCAAGGTGGTGGTGGTCGAGGGCTACACCGACGTGATGGCCTGCCACTTGGCCGGCGTGCCCACCGCCGTGGCGACCTGCGGCACGGCGTTCGGCGCCGACCACATCGGGGTGCTGCGCCGGCTGCTCATGGACACCGACGCGGTGGCCGGCGAGATCATCTTCACCTTCGACGGCGACGCCGCCGGCCAGAAGGCCGCCCTGCGCGCGTTCGAGGACGACCAGCGCTTCGTCGGGCGCACGTTCATCGCGGTCAGCCCCGACAACATGGACCCGTGCGAGCTGCGCCTGGCCAAGGGCGATCTGGCGGTCCGCGACCTGGTCGCCCGCCGCGAGCCGCTCGTCGACTTCGCGCTCCGCCACGTGATCAACCGGTACGACCTGGACACCGTCGACGGCCGGGTGGAGGCGATGCGCCGGGCCGCCCCGCTCGTCGCCAAGATCAAGGACCGGGAGAAGCGCCCCGAGTACGTCCGCAAGCTCGCCGGCGACCTCGGCATGGAGATCGAGCCGGTGCAGCGCGCCGTGCTCGCCGCGGCCAACGGCCAGCCCGCCGGGGGGTCCACGGCGCCGGCCCGGCCCGCTCCGGTCACGCCCAGCGTGGACAGTCCGCGCTCGATGGTCGAGCGCGAGGCGCTGAAGCTCGCCCTCCAGGAGCCGGTGCTGGCCGGCCCGATGTTCGACGCGGTCGAGGCGGCCGAATACCGGCACCCCGTGCACGTCGCGGTCCGCGCGGCCATCGCGGCGGCCGGCGGTGCGGCGGCGGCCGCCGGCGGCGCGGTCTGGATCGAGCAGGTCCGCGACGCCTGCGACGACCTGGCCGGCCAGGCGCTCGTCGGCGAACTGGCCGTGGAGCCGCTGCGCATCGACGGCGAGCCCGACCCCCGGTACGTGTCGGTCACCATGGCCCGCCTCCAGTGGGGTTCGGTGACCGGGCGGATCAAGGACCTCAAGTCGAAGATCCAGCGGATCAACCCGGTGAGCAACAAGGACGAGTACTTCGCCCTCTTCGGGGAACTGCTGTCGCTGGAGCAGCACGCGCGGGCGTTGCGCGAGCAGGCCGCCGGAGGGCTGTAGATGGGACTGTTCAGCCGCAAGCCGAAGCTGCCGCCGGCCGACCGGCCGCCGCTGCGCCCCGACGAGCGCGTGCTCGCCTGGGCCGCCGTCGGCAACGGTGAGGGCGACGGCGTGGTGGTGGCCAGCAACCTGGGGCTCTGGCTGCCCGGCCGGGGCGAGCGGATCGGCTGGCACGACGTCCTCAAGGCGGTCTGGTCCGGCCGCGAGCTGACCGTCACCCCCGCCGACCGGGTCGCCGAACGGGACGGCTACCTGGTGGTCGCCGACTGTCCCGCCGAGACCTACCTGCTGCTCGACCCGGGGGAGCTGCCGCACCAGGTGCGCGCCCGGGTCACCCGCTCGGTCGCGTACACGGCGCACCACCCGGTGCCCGGCGGCGCGGGCCGGATCGTCGCCCGCCGGGTCCCCGGCGCGGACGGTCTGACGTGGACGGTGCGGTACGACCCGGGCACGCCCGCCGACGACGAGGCGGTGACCGCCGAGACGGACCGGCTCGTCGCCGCCGCCCGGGCCGCCACCGCCCCCGCGAACCTCTGAGCCGTCAGCCGTTGCGGTAGTAGCGCACGGCGCCCGGGTGCAGCGGGATCGGCTGGCTCGCGGCGGCGCTCTCCCGGGTGAAGTTCGCCGCCTCCGGGTGCACCTTGATCAGCTCGCCCTGCCAGGTGAAGAGCACCCGGGTCAGGTCGTACGCGAGCTGGTCCGGCATGTCCGCGGCCACCAGGATCACGTTCGCCACCGTGATGGTCGGGGTGGGCGCCGGGGTGCCGTAGACATCCTTGGGCAGCACGGCCGTCGTGTAGACCGAGCCGTAGCGGGCGGCCAGCGGCTCGGCCAGGTCGGTGAGCGGGAGCAGCCGGAACACCCCGGGCGCGCTGGAGAGCAGGTCCTTGATGCCCGGGGTGGGCAGGCCGCCGGAGAAGAACATCCCGTCCAGGGTGCCCGCCCGCATCCGTTGCACGGTCTCCGGCAGCGACAGGTTGAGCCGCTGGATGTCCTTGTCGGGGTCGATCCCGCCGGCGGTGAGCAGCCGTCCCGCGATGATGTCGGTGCCGGACCGGGGCGAGCCGGTGGAGATCCGCTTGCCGCGCAGGTCGGCGAAGGTGTCGATCTTCCCGCCGGCCCGGACGATGACGTGGGTGTAGTTGCTGTAGATCCGGGCCAGTGCCCGCACCGGCTGCGGCCGGCCGTCGAACGCGCCCCGGCCGCTGACCGCGTCCGCGGCCGTGTCGGCCAGGCTGAAGGCGATCTCCATGTCGCCGCCGGCCAGCCGGGTGATGTTCTCCACCGAGGCGCCGGTCGGCTCGGCCCGTGCTTCGTAGCCGGGCAGGTGCCGGCTGATGAGGTCGGCGTAGCCGCCGCCGAGCTGGTAGTAGACGCCGGTGGTGTTGCCGGTGGCCAGGAAGATCCGCCCGTCGTGCCAGGCCCGCGGCCCGGTGTCGGCACCGCCGCAGCCCGCCAGCAGGGCGGCCAGCAGGAGCGCCGCGACCAGCCGCAGCGGGCGGCGGGTCACCGGCGGGCCGCCGGTTCCAGCGCCTCGGCCACCCGCTGCACCAGCGTCGCCGTCTCGTAGCCGATCTGGCCCAGGTCGCAGCCGGGCGCGGCGAGCACCCCGAGCAGCGCCCGCTCGCCGACCGCCATCACCAGCATCACCCCGCCGTCCATGTCGACGATCTGCTGGCGTACCCGGCCGGCGGACATCAGCCGGGCCGCGCCGACGGTCAGGCTGGCCAGTCCGCTGATCACCGCGGCGAGCTGGTCGACCTGGTCGGGCGCGAGGTCGGGGGACGCGGCGAGCCGCAGGCCGTCCTCGGACACCGCGAGGGCGTGCGACACGTCCGGCACCTGCTCGGCGAAGTTCGCCAGCAGCCAGTCGAGTCCGGCGGTCACGGGTGAGGTCATGGATTTCTCCCGGTGGGTGTGGTGTTCGGGGCACGGCGCATCGCGCTGGCCACCCCCTCGGCGAGGGCGGACAGGCGGGCGCGCACCACCTCGGGGTCGAGCAGGTCGTCCGCGGGCCGCGGTGGCGGGGCGGTGGTGGGCAGCGGCGCGGGAAGCTGCCCGCCGCGGGTGCGGCGCGGCAGCCCGGCGCCGGTGGTCTGCGGCGCCGCGGGCGGGGCGCTGGCCGGCCGGATCCGGGCGGCGCTCGGCGCCAGCAGGGCGGCGCCGGGCGGGCGTACGGCGGCGACGCCCCGGACGGCGGCGGGCGGCGGCGGTCCGCCGGCCACGGGCCCGGCGGGCGCGCGGTCGCCGGCCTCGACCGCCGTCCCGGGCTGCGGGCCGGGCGGCGGCCGGAACCCCAGGACGGCCGGCTCGGGGGCGGTGGTGACCGGGTGCCGGGCGCCGGTGGCGGGCCGCCGTGTCGCCGGGCCGGTGGCCTTGGGCCGGAACCAGGGGGCGCCGCGGCCGGCCGCCGGGCGGGCCGCGGCGGCCGGCCGCCGGGTCACCGACTCGACCCGGGTCAGGACCGCCTCGGGCACCTCCACCTGGGCGACCGTGCCGCTGCCGGTGTGGTGCAGCTGCACCCGGATCCCGTGCCGGGCGGCCAGGTGCGCCACCACGTGCAGGCCCATGCTGCCGGCGGCGGCGCTGGACAGGGTGGCCGGCGCGGCGAGCCGCTCGTTGATGGTGGCCAGCCGGCTCTCGCTGATGCCGATGCCCTGGTCGTGCACCCGCAGGGTGAGCCCGTCGACGGTGCGCCGCCCGTCGACCAGCACCCGGGCGTCCGGTGGGGAGTAGACGGTGGCGTTCTCCAGCAGTTCGGCCAGCAGGTGCACCAGGTTGCCGGCCGCCGCGCCGTGCACGGCGGCGGTCGGCACGTCGATCTCCACCCGCGGGTAGTCCTCGATCTCGGAGGCGGCCGCCCGGACCACGTCCTCGAGGAGCAGCGCCCCCTCGTGCCCGCGGCCGGGCTCGCCACCGGCGAGCACCAGCAGGTTCTCCCCGTTGCGGCGCAGCCGGGCGGCGAGGTGGTCCAGGGCGAAGAGCCGGGCCAGCGCGTCCGGGTCGGTCTCCTCGCGTTCGAACTCGTCGAGCAGGCGGAGCTGGCGGGTGATCAGCGTGCGGATGCGCCGGGCGAGGGCCTCGGCCATCCGGGTCACGTCGAGCCGCAGCTCGGCCTGCTCGCCGGCGAGCCGCAGCGCGGCCTTGTTGACCGTGTCGAACGCCTCGGCGACCTGGGCCACCTCGTCCCGGTCCCGGCGGATCCCGTCGGTCAGCCGGGTGGCCGTGCCCTCGACCGGCGCGCCCTCGCCCGCGGCGATCGCGGTGATCCGCTCCGGCAGCTCCCGGTTGGCCATGGTGAGCGCCGCGACCCGCAGCCGGCGCAGCCGCCGGCTGGTCCGGACCGCCAGCAGCACGGCGGTGAGCAGCGAGCCGAGCGCCACCGTGCTGGTCGCGCCGGCGGTGAGCAGGGCCCGCTGCCGGGCGATCCGGGCCAGCGCGGCGGCGTCCCGGTCCAGCCCGTCGGACAGTTCCCGGCCGAGCAGGTTGTAGCGGCGGATGGCGCCGCTCTGGGCCACGTACCAGGCGTCGCCGTCGGTCTTCAGCGACTCCGGCGCGCCGTCGGTGTCCAGCACGGCGTCGCGCATCCGCCGCGACGTCTCCACGTCGGCGCCGTCGACCAGCCGGTACCAGGCGGAGCTGGCCGGGCCGGCGGCGATCCGGAGGAACTCGGCCTGGCGCTGCTCCCGGGCGCCCCGGAGCCGGCCCAGCCGGGCCAGCTCGCCCCGGACCAGCGCGCCGCGGACGAACACCCCGCGCAGCAGGTCGCGTTCCAGCGCCGAGAGGTGTTCCTGGGCGGCCACCGCGGCCACCTCCCGCGCCTCGTTGGCCAGGTCGGCGTCGCGCAGCTGGGCGGGCAGCGCGTCGGCCACGGCGAGGAGCGACTCGACGAGCGTCCCGTACGCCGGGTCGCCGCTGTCCCCGCCGAGCGCCAGGTCCCGGGTCGGCGCGAGCTGGCCCAGCCGCCCGTCCGCGTCGTTGAGCACCGGGGTCAGGTCCGGGGCGGCCCGCCGGGCGTCGCCGCTGGCCGCGCGGTAGCGGGCGGCCGCCGCGTCCACCCGGCGCCGCTGCGCGTCGACCAGCGGCCGGCCGGCGGTGCCCCCGCGCTGGCGCAGCGCCGCCGTCTCGCCCAGTTCCCGTTCCAGCTCGTGCACCAGCCGCACGGTGGCGGTGGCGGTGCCGGCGAGCACGCGGGCCCGGTCGGCGTCGGCGGAGGCGTCGAGCGCCGCGTCGGTCTGGGCGGCGCCGAGCACCACCAGGCCGACCGTGGCCACCAGGATGGGTGCGAGCAGTTGCACCCGGACCGAGCGGAGGTGGCCGGTGCGGTCCGCGGGCCGGTGGTGCCGGCGTACGCGGGCGGGGTGGGGCAGCGGCACGGGGGTCTCCCGGTCGAGGTCGGGGCCGGGCCCGGACGGTCGTTCCGGGCCCGGCTCGTCGGGTCAGCTCGCGCCGAGGTCCTTGAGCGCCCGGTCCGCCCCGCGGTGCAGCCCGACGGGGTCGGTCCTGCGGGCGTTGCCCAGGTCGATGCCCTTGGCGGCCGGGTTGGCCTGGGCGAGCGTGTCCTTCTTCTCGAAGACCGTCTTCGTGATCACGCAGGCCACGTCGGCGTCGAGGTTGTCCCGGACCAGCAGCACGTTCGGCACCACGATGGTGGGCACGTCGGCGCCGGTGTTGTAGATGTCCCTGCCGATGGTGCCGGCCTGGTACGCCGGGTTCAGCTCGGCCATCTTCGGCAGCAGCGGGCTGATGTCGAGGAACTTCACCTTGTCGCCGGCCGTGGTGAACAGGTCGGTCACCCCGCCGGTGGGCACGCCGCCGGACCAGAAGAAGCCGTCGATGCTGCCGTCCTTCATCCCGTCGACGGTCTTGGTCAGGTCGAGCCGCTGCGCCTGGATGTCCTTGGCCGGGTCCAGCCCGGCGGCGGTGAGCAGCCGGTTGGCGATGACCTCGGTGCCGGACTTGGGCGACCCGGTGGAGATCTTCCTGCCCTTCATGCCGGCGACCGAGGTGATCCCCGAGTCGGCCCGGACGACCACCTGGGTGTAGTTGTCGTAGATCCGGGCCAGCGCCTTGACCGGCTGCGGGGAGCTGAAGCTGCCCTTGCCCTGGACGGCGTTGACGGCCGTGTCGAAGAGGGAGAACGCCACGTCGTACTGGCCGGCCACGAGCTGCTCGACGTTCTGCACCGACGCGCCGGTCTCGGCGGCCGTGCCGGTGAGCTTGCCTCCGGTGGCCGCGGAGAGCTGGCCGGCCAGCGCGTTGCCGACGGGGTAGTAGACGCCGGTGGCGTTGCCGGTGGCGATGCCGACCCGGGTGTCCTTGGTGACCTTGCAGGTGATCTCGCGGGCGGCGTCGTCCTTGGCCGCGCCGTCCTGACGGCCCCCGCATCCGGCGGCGCCGGCCGCGACCAGGGCCAGCGCCCCGACACCCGCGGCGATCCGCACGTCGATCCGTCTCACTCTTTCTCCTCCCGGTGGTCCACCAATTCAGGGACCGACGGGCCGCCGGCGCGACCGGCGGATCCACGTCGGACGAGCACGCCCGCGACGGCCAGCGCGGCGAGCACCGCGCCGACCGCGACGGGCAGGGGTTCGAGCCAGAGCAGCACCAGCCCGGCGACCGCGCCGAGGATCCGCTCCGGCGTGCCGGCCGGCCCGACGCCCGGCAGCCAGCCGCCGGCCGCCACGGCCAGCACGGTGACACCGAGCGCGGAGACGACGCCGGCCACCGCGATGCGGCCGACCCCGCCGATGCCGAGCAGGCCGAGGCCGGTCGGCGTGATCACGAAGGCGATCGGGATCAGGTACGCGGGCAGCGCGTACCGGAGGGTCTGCCACATGGTCGGCACCAGCCGGCCGCCGGTGACCGCGGCGGCGGCCACCGCGGCGAGCGCGGTCGGCGGGGAGACCTCGGACAGCACCGCGAAGTAGAAGACGAACATGGCCGCGGCGGGGGCGGCGACGCCGAGGTGCAGCAGCGCCGGGCCGATGATCACCCAGCCGATCACGAAGGACGCGGTCACCGGCACGGCCAGCCCGAGCAGGCTGAGCGCGACGGCCGCGAGCAGCGCGGTGAGGGCGAGCACGACGGCCGGCTCGGAGTTGACCGCCTGCGCCCCGCCGACCAGCAGCGCGGCGGCCTGCGGACCGAGGCCGGTCTTGGTGGTGGTGGCCGTGATGATGCCGGCCGCGGCGCAGACCGCGCTCACCGCGAGCACCCCGCGTACGCCGCCACTGAGCGCCTCGACCAGCCGGGCGGGGGTGAGCCGGTGCCGGCGGTCCAGGAAGGACAGCGCGGCGGCCAGCACGGTGGCGATGACCACGGCCCGGGTCGCCGAGGCGCCGGTGGCGAGCACCACGATGATGACGATGAGCGAGAGGAAGTGGTAGCCGAAGCGGGCCAGCAGACGCCCGGCCGAGCCGGTGTCGATGACCACCGGGCGGACCCCGGAGCGCCGGGCGTCGATCTCGACGGAGAGCAGGATGCCCAGGTAGTAGAGGATCGTCGGCACGGTCGCCCAGCCGAGCACCTGGAGGTACGACACGCCCAGGTACTCGGCGATGATGAAGGCCGCGGCGCCCAGCGTGGGCGGGGAGAGGATCGCGCCGACGCCGGCGGCGGCCAGCATGCCGCCGGCCCGCTCGGCCGGGTAGCCGGCGCGGCGCAGGATCGGCCAGGTGACCGCCCCGATGCTGACCGTGGTGGCCGCACCCGAGCCGGAGACCGTGCCGAGCAGGAAACCGGAGGCGACGGCGGTCCGCCCGGCGGCGGTGCGGGAGCGGCGGAAGGCGGCGGCGGAGAGTTCGACGAAGAACCGGCCCGCCCCGGAGAGGTCCAGCACCGCGCCGTAGATGGTGAACAGCATGATGTACGAGGCGGCCACGTCCAGCGGGGTGCCGTAGAAGCCGCTGTCGGAGTTGTAGAAGGCGTCGACCAGTTGCGCGAAGTCGAGCCCGGCGTGGGCCACCGGCCAGGACTGCGGCAGCAGCCCGCCGTAGTAGCCGTAGGCCAGGAAGAGCAGGCAGACGGCGGGGAGGATCCACCCCGTGGTGCGCCGGCACGCCTCCAGCAGCAGGAGCAGCAGCACCGTGCCCAGTGCCACGTCCAGCGGCTCCAGCAGGCCCTGCCGGTCGAGGAACGCGTCGTAGCCGCCACCGCCCGTGCCGACGGTCACCGGCAGCACGGGGTAGAGGCAGGCCAGCAGCGCGGTGACGGCGAGCAGCCAGTCGACCGGGCTGGGGCCGCGCGGCTCCGCCGGCCCGTCGTCCGCGGGCCGCCGGCGCAGCCGCACCCCTGAGGGGTACGCCAGGAAAACCATCGGCAGCACGCCGGCGAGGAAAAAGATGAGGTAGTACTTGCTGCCCTGTGGAAGCGGGAAGAACACCTGCCAAAGGGCGAGCAGGGCGACCGCGACCGTGCCACCGGTGAACAGCAACCCGACCGGTCCGGACAGCACCCGGCCCGGTTTCTCGTCCTCGAATCGGGCCGCCAGTTCCCGGGTGTCGTGGTGCGCTTCCACCGGTCCGTCGTCGGCCCACACCGGGTCGGCGGTGGCGCCCTCGTCCGGCGGGAGCGGCACCGCAACGACGTCCACATCGGACGGCGCGGGCCCCGCCGCCGTGGAGCCGGGCGGCGGGGGAGTTGCGTCGGAGGGGCGAACGGGCGACACGATGGGGCACGATACGCGAATCGTCTACACCATGGAACATTGCCGGGCATGATTGCATTGAGTGACCGGAATGAACGGCTAATCACTCACCGCACGCTGATTCCGAATGGTCTTCACAATTGTTGCGCGAAAAGCGGCAACCATTTTCCCGCATTCGCCTACGCGCGACGGGCATCCGTCCACTATGGCGAGTTAGGTCCGGTTCATCGGCCGCCGGCGGCCGCCACTCGATCCCTCACCTTCCGTAGCTGGTCTTACTCTACGTGTCCGTCCGACTGCGCCCCCCCCCGCGTTAACCGGTCGAGCCTGTCGGACCGGGCGGTTAGGGTCGGCCGGTGACCAGCACGCAACCACTCATCCAGGCGCGAGGGCTGGTGAAGCGGTTCGGCGACTTCACCGCCGTCGACGGCATCGACGTCGAGGTGCGCCCCGGCGAGGCGTTCGGCTTTCTCGGCCCCAACGGCGCCGGCAAGTCCTCCACCATGCGCATGATCGGCTGCATCTCGCCACCCTCCGGCGGGGAACTGCGCATCCTCGGCATGGACCCGGTCCGCGACGGCCCGGCGATCCGGGCCCGGCTGGGGGTCTGCCCGCAGCTCGACAGCCTCGACCCGGAGCTGACCGTCCGCGAAAATCTCACCACCTACGCGCGCTACTTCGGCATCCCGCGCCGGGTGGCCCGCGAGCGGGCCGCCGAGCTGCTCGACTTCGTCCAGCTCGCCGAGCGGGCCGAGAGCAAGGTGGAGCCGCTCTCCGGCGGCATGAAGCGGCGGCTGACCATCGCCCGCGCGCTGGTCAACAACCCCGAGATCGTGCTGCTCGACGAGCCCACCACCGGCCTCGATCCGCAGGCCCGGCACCTGGTCTGGGAGCGGCTGTTCCGGCTCAAGCAGCAGGGCGTCACGCTGGTCCTCACCACGCACTACATGGACGAGGCGGAGCAGCTCTGCGACCGGCTCGTGGTGATGGACGGCGGCCGGATCGTCGCCGAGGGCTCGCCCCGGGCGCTGATCGAGCAGCACTCCACCCGCGAGGTGGTCGAGCTGCGCTTCGCCGCCGAGTCCCAGGAGCCGTTCGCCGGCAAGCTGGGCGGGCTGGGGGAGCGGGTCGAGGTGCTGCCGGATCGCGTCCTGCTCTACGTGGCCGACGGCGACGCCGCGGTGGCCGAGGTGACCGCGCGCGGCCTCGTCCCGGCCGGGGTCCTGGTCCGGCGCAGCAGCCTGGAGGACGTCTTCCTCCACCTCACCGGCCGCACCTTGATCGACTGAGCACTCCACCCGCGATGCGGTCGTTTGTCCGGCACGGCCGTGGGTAACCGCGCTCGGGCGCTGGCCCAGCCGACAGGACGACCGCTCAGAGGTAGGGCATGACCATGACCGGAGACGAGCAGTACGACCGGGGTCTGGAGGCGCTGCGGCAGGCCGACAGCGGCGCCGGGCAGAAACTCCTGGAGGCCCTCGCCGACGTCTCACCGGAGCTCAGCTACCGGTCCGTCGCCTGGTCCTACGGCGACCTCTACGTCCGGCCCGAACTCGCGCGCCGCGACCGCGAGCTGATGTGCCTCGGCATCCTCACCGCCCTTGGCGACGCCGGCACCCAGCTCGAGGTGCACGTCAACGGCGCGCTCAACGCCGGCCTGACGCCGTCGGAGATCGTCGAGGCGCTGTTGCAGGCGGTGGTCTACTGCGGTGTGCCGCGGGCGGTCAACGCCACCCTCGTCGCCAAGAAGGTCTTCGCCGAGCGCAACCTGCTCCCCGTCCACCCCACCCCGGCCGGCTGACCCGGCCCCGGTTCCGCCCTGACGGCCACCCCCGTCGATCAAGAGGTTTGCGCCGTACTTCAAGCGAATCCCGACGCAAACTTCTTGATCAACGCCAGCGGGGGAGGTCGGCGTCGTGGAAGGGGCGTCAGCGTGCCCGGGCCCAGGTAAGGAAGCGGTCGGCCAGCCGCTGCGGCGCGTTCCGCCCATGCGCGTCGGTGAGGTCCGCCGTGGCCTCGCACAGCAGCGTGCCGAGGTAGACGAGCAGCGCGATCCGGTCCTCGCGATACTCGCCGAGCAGCGCCAGCCGGGCCGGCGAGCACGGCCACGGGGCCCCGCAGGCCCGGCAGCGCCAGGACGGTCGCGCCGCCACGTGCGGACGGTAGCGGGGCATCAGCGCACGCCCTCCTCGCCGCCGCGCGGCCTCGGGCGCCAGAACGTGGGTCGCATGGGATGGGGCCTCCGTCGTGGGAAGGGGGTGCCCGCGCACCTCGTCGTGCGCGGGCACCCCCGGCCTGGTTCCGCCCGCCGTCCGGTGCCCGTGAGCGGTTCCGCTGCGTGACAGTCTGGTGACCGGGCGACTACGGTGGGAGATCCCGCGCGCCGACGACCAGGGCGTACGGCGGCCGGCCCGGAGCGGTACGAGGATGTACGGAGGCTGTCCGTGGACCGTTCGTCCATGCTGGACCACTTCGCCGAGGAGTTGCGGCTCGCCCGAGCCAGCAGTGGCCTGTCCCAGAGCGCGCTGGCCGAGGCCCTGAGCTACTCCGGCGCGCTGGTGGCCAAGGTGGAGACGTGCGAGCGCCGGCCCGGCCTCGACTTCGCCCGCCGCTGCGACACGGTGTTCGGCACGGACGGGCGGTTCGAGCGGATCCAGCGGCGGATCAGCCGCGAGACGGTGGTGCCGTGGTTCCGCGACTGGGCGGGCATCGAGCAGGAGGCCACGGCGCTCCGCTGGTTCGAGCCGCTCTACATGCCGGGTCTGTTGCAGACCGAGGGCTACGCCCGCGCCGTGCTGGCCGGGGCCGGGTTGTTCGCGGCGAACGAGATCGACCAGCAGGTGACCGCGCGGCTCGACCGCCAGAGCGTCCTCACCCGCGACCGGCCACCGCTGTTCACGGCCGTCGTCGACGAGTACGTGCTGCGCCGCCGGGTCGGCGGGCCGGAGGTGATGCGCGAGCAGTTGGCCCACCTGGTCAAGCTCGGTCGCGCGCTGACGCGGGTCCGAATCCAGGTCGTGCCGCTCTCCGCCGGGGCCTACGCTGGGCTCGACGGCCCCTTCGTGATCGCCACCTCACCCGGCCGGGAGGATGTCGTCTACCTGGAGGGACAGCGCCACGGCCAGGTGGTGGACCGCGCCGAGTTCGTGCAGCAGATGGTCGAGGTGTGGGAGTCGATCCGCGGCGAGGCGCTGTCGCACCAGCAGTCCCTCGAATTGATCTCGGAAGTGGCGGAGACATGGACCTGACCGGCGCCGAGTGGCGCAAGAGCACCCGCAGCAACGGCAGCGGCGGCGCCTGTGTGGAGGTGGCCGGGAACCTTCCCGGCGTGGTCGCCGTACGCGATTCCAAGGACCCGACCGGTCCGGTGCTGGCGTTCGCCCCGGAGGCGTGGCGCGCGTTCGTCACGCGGGTCGCCGGCCGGCCGTAGCGGCCCGACCTCGCGGAAACCCCGGCGACACCGTCCGTCGCCCGTCGTAGGGTGACCGGCGGCCTGTCGTACCCGAGCGGTAGGAAGGGCGACATGCGCGGAGGACGGGGGTGGTCCAGGTGACCGTGGCGGAACGGGCCGGTCCGGGGCTGCCCCGCGTGCCGGCGCTGGCGGTGCTCTCCCACCACCTGGTCGGCTACCGCCGGACCTGGCGGGCGGGTGTCTTCTCGTCCTTCCTGCTGCCGGTGCTCACCGTGCTCGGCTTCGGCGTCGGGGTCGGCGCGTACGTGGACCAGGGCGTGGGCGGGGTGACCTACCTGGACTGGCTGGTGCCCGGCCTGATCGCCTCCACCGCCTTCCAGGTCGCCGTCGCCGAGTCGACCTGGCCGGTGCTCAGCAACTTCCGCTGGATCCGCACCTACCACGCGCAGGTCGCGGCGCCGCTGCGGACCGGCGACATCCTCGGCGGCCACCTCGCCTTCGTGCTGTTCCGGGTGCTCACCAGCACGGCGGCGTTCCTGCTGGTGACGGCGCTGTTCGGGGCGCTGCGCTCGCCCTGGGCGCTGACCGTCCTGCCGGTGAGCCTGCTGCTGGGCCTGGCGGTGGCCGCGCCGGTCTTCGCGTACGCCGCGGCGGTGCCGGGCGACAGCTACCTGGCCCTGCTGTTCCGGTTCGCGGTGATCCCGATGACCCTCTTCGCGGGCGTGTTCTTCCCGGTCTCGTCGCTGCCCGACGGGCTGCGCCAGTTCGCCTACGCGACCCCGCTCTGGCACGGGGTGGACCTGTGCCGGGCCGCGACGCTCGGCGTCGCTCCGGAGTGGTCGGTCACCGGTCACCTGCTCTACCTCGCCGTCTGGGCCGCCGTCGGCTGGTGGCTGGCCCGGCGCGTGTTCCACCGTCAGCTCGTCGTCTAGGGGAGGGGTGTCGTGGTCAATCTCGTCCTGCCCCGGCTGGTCAGCTTCGAGGGCGCGCCGCGTCGCTCGGCCTCGGTAACCGAGCGCAACCTCACGGCGCTGCGCAGCGCCTACTGGCTGGTGCTGCTCTCCGGCTTCCTGGAGCCGGTGCTCTACCTCTTCTCGATCGGCGTCGGGGTGGGCGCGCTGGTCGGTGACCTGCCCCTGCCCGGTGGTCAGGTGGTCTCCTACGCGGCGTTCGTGGCCCCGGCCATGCTCGCGTCGTCGGCCATGAGCGGGGCGCTGGCCGAGACCACCTTCAACTTCTTCGGGAAGATGAAGTACATGAAGCTGTACGACGGGGTCATCGCGACCCCGGTGCAGCCGTTCGAGATCGCCCTCGGCGAGCTGGGCTGGGCGATGATCCGGGGCGCCCTCTACTCGGCCGCGTTCCTGGTCCTCATGGTGACGATGGGCCTGACCAGCGCGGGCCGGGCCCTCGCCGCGTTCCCGGCGGCGGTGCTGGTCGGCTTCGCGTTCGGCGCGCTCGGCATGACGGTCTCCACGCTGATGCGCAGCTGGCAGGATTTCGACCTGATGGGGTCGGCCCAGTTCACCCTGTTCCTCTTCTCCGGCACGTTCGTCCCGGCCGAGGCCTACCCGGCGGTGCTGCGCTGGCTGGTCGAGGTGACCCCGCTCTACCGGTCGGTGCACCTGATCCGGGGCATCTGCGTGGGCGCGTCCGGCTGGTCCTGGCTGCTCGACGTGGCCTACCTGGTGGCGCTGACCGTCGTGATGCTCGCGGTCGCCTCCCGGCGGATGAGCAGGCTGTTGTACAAGTAGGTGGTTAACCGGCCCTCCCGTCGGGGCATGTCGTGGGACGACACCGACGACGAGGGAGGGGCGATGGCCACCGACGAGTCTTCCGCCCGGCACGGGCGCGACCGGACCGGGCCGGTCGGCCCGGACGAGGGGCCGGACAGCCCCACCGACCTGCCGGGCACGGGTTGGGTGGCGACGCTCAAGCGCACGGTCCGCGAGTTCCAGGACGACAGCCTGACCGACTGGGCCGCCGCCCTCACCTACTACGGCGTGCTGTCGATCTTCCCGGGAATGCTGGTGCTGGTCTCCGTGCTCGGCCTGCTCGGTGACAAGGCCACCGAGGGGGTCAAGGACACCGTGGACCAGGCGGTGCCGGAGGAGAGCGTCCAGAAGATCATCGAGAGCGCCATCGACCAGGCCGGCGCCTCCGGTGGCCTGGCCAGCCTCGCGGCGATCATCGGTCTGCTGGCCGCGTTCTGGTCCGCGTCCGGATACATCGGCGCCTTCATGCGCGCCTCGAACAGCATCTACGACGTGCCGGAGGGCCGGCCGATCTGGAAGACGCTGCCGATCCGGCTCGGCGTGACCGCGGTGATCGGCGTGATGCTGCTGATCAGCGCGGTGATCGTGGTCTTCACCGGTGGCCTCGCCGAGCAGGCGGGCAACGCCATCGGGCTGGGCTCGACCGCCGTCACGGTGTGGAACATCGCCAAGTGGCCGGTGCTGCTGGTGCTGGTCAGCCTGATGTTCGCGATCCTCTACTGGGCCTCGCCGAACGCCCGGCACGGCGGCTTCCGCTGGGTCAGCCCGGGCGGGATCCTGGCCGTGGTGATCTGGCTGGTCATCTCCGGTCTGTTCGCCCTCTACGTGGGCAACTTCGCCTCGTACAACAAGACCTACGGCGCGCTGGCCGGGGTGATCGTCTTCCTGGTCTGGCTCTGGCTCAGCAACATCGCCATCCTGCTCGGCGCGGAGTTCGACGCCGAGCTGGAACGCAGCCGCGCCATCGCGGCCGGGCACCCGGCCGACGAGGAGCCGTACGTCGAGCTGCGCGACGACCGCAAGCTGAAGAAGAAGCGCAACGCGGCCACCCGCCGCTGACCGCTCCGTTCCACCCCGCCGCCCCCGGCCGCGCTGTCCGCGCCGGGGGCGGCGGCGTATCCGGAACCGCTCACTCGGGCCGAGTTTCCATGATCCAATACCTGCTTTTGCTCGGATGGACAAAAGTTTGGCCCGGATGTGCCGAAGCTATGGACACGTGACCCGGAAGGCTCCTACTGTGTCGGACACGACACGTCGCCGTTGCGTCGATGTGAACGACTCCGATGCGGAGGTGAGTCCCGGTGCGGACGGTCGACCCCCTGCACGTACAGCTCCTGCGAACGCTCCGGGACGAGGGGGCGGTCTCCCGGGCCGAGCTGGGCGACCGGCTCCAGATGCCCCGCCCGCGCCTCCTCGCCGAGCTGGAACGCCTGGTCAACCTCGGTTACGTGGCCGAGGCCGGTCTGGCCGCCTCCCGGGGCGGCCGCCGCTCCACGCTTGTCGAGCTGAGCCCGCACCTGCGCTTCGCCGCCGTCGACCTGGGTGCCAGCTCGATCGACGTCGAGGTGGTGAACGGCCGGCTGGAGCCGGTGGCCGCCTACACCGAGCCCGCCGACATCCGGTCCGGCCCGAAGGTGACCCTCCAGCGGGTCAACGAGCTGCTGCACAAGGCCAGGGTGGACGGCGCGTACGAGCGGCTCGACGCCATCGGCATCGGCGTTCCCGGCCCGGTGAGCTTCCGCGACGGCGTCCCGGTCTCCCCGCCGATCATGCCGGGCTGGGACCGCTTCCCCGTGCGTGAGCTGCTCACCCGCGAGCACGGCTGCCCGGCGGTGGTCGACAACGACGTCAACATCATGGCGATCGGCGAGCGGCACGGCGGCGTCGCCCACTCGGTGGACGACTTCCTGTTCATCAAGATCGGCACCGGCATCGGCTGCGGCATCTACCTCAACGGCGAGGTCTACCGGGGCACCGACGGGTGCGCCGGCGACATCGGCCACATCCAGGTCGACCCGAACGGTCCGATGTGCTCCTGCGGCAACCTCGGCTGCCTGGAGGCGGTGTTCAGCGGGGCCGCGCTGGCCCGGGCGGCCACCGCCGCGGCCCGCGCCGAGGTGTCGCCCGCGCTCGCCGAGCGGCTCGCCGCCCGGGGCACGGTGACCGCGCTGGACGTGGCGCAGGGGGCGGTCGAGGGGGACGTCACCTGCATCCAGCTCATCCGCGACGGCGGCCGGCGGGTCGGCAGTGTGCTGGCCGGCCTGGTCAGCTTCACCAACCCGTCGATGATCGTGATCGGTGGCGGGCTCGCGCAGCTCGGCCACATCCTGCTCGCCGAGATCCGCAGCGTGGTCTACCGCCGCTCGCTGCCACTGGCCACCGGCAACCTGCCGGTCGTCCTCTCCGAGCTGGGTCCCCGCGCCGGCGTCGCCGGCGCCGCGGTGCTCGCCAGCGACCTCGCCTTCGGCGAAGCAGCGTGAGCGCGAGGAGAGAGCCGGGTCTGCGAGCCCCGCAGTCGCGAACGGAGCCGGCACAGTGACTCACAGCGAGGAGGCCGAGGTGACGAACGAACCGCTGGTCGAGGCGCCCGCCGACACCGTCGCGGGCGAGGTGGTGCTGCGCCTCACCGACGTGGTCAAGACCTTCCCCGGCGTACGCGCGCTGGACGGGGTCCAGCTGGAGGTGCGCGCCGGCGAGGTGCACTGCCTGCTCGGGCAGAACGGCGCCGGCAAGTCCACCCTCATCAAGGTGCTGGCCGGGGTGCACCGGCCGGACTCCGGCGAGGTGGTGTGGCGCGGCGAGCCCGCCGCCTTCGCCAACCCGCAGGCGGCCATGCGGGCCGGGATCGCCACCATCTACCAGGAACTCGACCTGGTCGAGGACCTGTCGGTGGCGGAGAACGCCTTCCTGGGCCACGAGCCGCGCCGCCTCGGCTTCGTCCGGCGCGGGCACATGGCCCGGCGGACCCGGCAGATCCTGGCCCGGCTCGGCCACCCGGAGATCCCGCCCGGGCGGCTGGTCCGGCACCTGCCGGCGGCCGGCAAGCAGATCGTCAGCATGGCGCGGGCGCTCTCCCACGAGGCCCGGCTCATCATCATGGACGAGCCGAGCGCCGTGCTGGCCCACGACGAGGTGGGCAACCTGTTCCGGATCATCCGGGAACTCACCGCGCAGGGCATCGCGGTCATCTACATCTCCCACCGGCTGGAGGAGATCCGCGAGATCGGCGACCGGGTGACCGTACTCAAGGACGGCCGGACCACCGCGGCCAACCTGCCGGCCCGCGACACGCCGACCCGCGACCTGGTCGCCCGGATGACCGGCCGGACCATCGAGTACGTCTTCCCGGACCGTCCCGCCGACGACCCCGCCGGCGAGGAACTGCTGCGGGTGGAGGGGCTGACCCGGCACGGCGAGTTCGCCGACGTCTCGCTCGACGTAGGCGCCGGGGAGATCGTCGGCATCGCCGGCCTGGTCGGCTCCGGCCGCTCGGAGCTGCTGGAGACGATCTACGGCGCCCGCCGGGCGCAGGCCGGCACGGTCCGGATGCGTGGGCGGACGCTGCGGCCGGGCAGCGTCGGCGCGGCGGTGCGGGCCGGCATGGGGATGGCTCCCGAGGAGCGCAAGAGCCAGGCGCTGCTGCTCGGTGAACCGATCTACCGCAACGTCACGTTGGCCACCTTCGGCCGGTACGCCCGCCTCGGCTTCACCGACGCCGGGCGGGAACGGGCCGCGGCGGACCGGATCGCCGCCTCGCTGGACCTGCGCCCCCGGGACGTCCGCCGGGCGGTGCGCACCCTCTCCGGCGGCAACCAGCAGAAGGTGGTGGTCGGCCGGTGGCTGCTCGGGAACACCCGGCTGCTGCTGCTCGACGAACCGACCCGGGGCGTGGACGTGGGCGCCCGGGCCGAGCTCTACCAGGTGATCCGGGAACTCGCCGCGCGGGGCGTCGGGGTGCTGCTGGTCTCCAGCGAGGTGCCCGAGGTGCTCGGCCTGGCCGACCGGGTGCTGGTGATGCGGGAGGGCCGGGTGGTCCGCGAGGCCCCGGCCGGCGAACTCGACGAGAACACCGTGCTCGACCTCGTCATGGCGGGGTCCCTCATGGAAGGCGCGCCAGCATGAGCGAGACGACACCCACCGCGGCGCCGGAGCGGGCGGCCGACCTGCCGGCCCAGTCGCCGCCGGTCGACCCGGCCGAGACCGCGAAGGCCGACGCGTCGGCCCGGCTCTCCTGGTGGCGCGGCGACGGCGGGGAGGGCGCCAAGCGCAACCTCGGCCTGCTGGCCACCCTGGTGGTGCTCGTGGTCATCGGCATCCTGACCCGGCCCGACCTCTACGGCGACGCGAGCTGGGTGTGGGGCAACACGCTCACCATCCTCAAGCTCGCCTCGGTGGTCGGCGTGGTCACGGTCGGGATGACCTTCGTGATCATCGGCGGCGGCATCGACCTCTCGGTCGGCGCGATCGTCGCGCTCGCCGGGGTCTGGTGCACCACGGTCGCCACCCAGAGCTACGGCGCCGGCGGCATGATCTTCAGCGCGCTCACCGTGGGGCTGGCCGTCGGCGTGGTCAACGGGCTGCTCATCTCGTACGGGCGGCTGGTGCCGTTCATCGCCACGCTGGCCATGATGGTCGCCGCCCGCGGCCTGGCCGCCGAGATCTCCGACAAGCAGACCCAGGTCTCCAACGACAGCTTCATCAACGGCATCGCCACCGTGAAGCTGCTCGGCATCCCGCTGCTGGTCTACATCCTCGCCGCGGTGGT
The DNA here is from genome assembly GCF_008085935.1 of Micromonospora sp. AP08. NCBI lineage: Bacteria > Bacillati > Actinomycetota > Actinomycetes > Micromonosporales > Micromonosporaceae > Micromonospora > Micromonospora sp. AP08. The sequence goes on along the minus strand of NZ_VSEZ01000008.1, from coordinate 287,176 downwards.
GGCGGCCGGCTGGGTGCTGCTCAACCGGACCACCTTCGGCCGCCGCACGGTGGCCGTCGGCGGCAACCCCGAGGCGGCCCGGCTCGCCGGCATCAACGTCCGCCGGCACACCGTGCTGCTCTACGCGCTCTCCGGCCTCTGCTGCGGCATCGCCGCGATCATGCTGACGGCGCAGGCCACCTCCGCCCAGGCGGCGATGGCCAACCTCTACGAGCTGGACGCGATCGCCGCCGCGATCATCGGCGGCACGCTGCTCAGCGGCGGGCGGGGCACCATCATCGGCTCCCTGCTCGGGGTGGTCATCTTCTCCACGATCACGAACCTCTTCGCCATCAACGGCCTCTCCACCGAGGCCCAGAACATGGTCAAGGGCGGCATCATCGTCGTCGCCGTCCTGGTCCAGCAGGTGCAGTTCCGCAGCCTCTCCCAGTTCCTCGCCCGCAACCGCGCCACCACCACCTGATCCCACCGCGCCCGCCAGACCGCCGTCGCACCGACGGTGGTCCGGCCCGCCGCACCCGAAAACACCCCACCACCTCATTTCAGGAGGCCGTCATGACAAGTGACCTGTCACGCCGCCGGCTGCTCTTCGGCGGGGCCGCGCTCTCCGCCGGCGTGCTGCTCGCCGGCTGCACCAGCAACGAGCAGGCCCCCACCGCCGCCCAGACCAAGGCCGCGGCGACCGGCGCCAACCAGGAGCCGGGCAAGAAGGTGACCATCGGCTTCTCCGCCCCGGCCGCCGACCACGGCTGGATCGCCGCCATCACCAACAACGCCAAGGCGCAGGCCGGCGCGTACTCGGACGTGGAGCTGAAGAGCGTGGAGGCCGGCGCGGACGCGGCGGCCCAGCGCGCGGCGCTGTCCACCCTGATCTCCCAGAAGCCCGACGTGATCGTGCTGCTGCCGCACGACGGCAAGGAGCTCAACGCGTTCGGCCTGGAGGCCATGAAGGCGGGCATCCCGGTGGTCAACCTCGACCGGGCCTTCCCGGACGCCAAGGCCTACCGGCTCCAGATCAAGGGCGACAACTACGGCATGGGCGTCGCCGCCGCGACCTACATGATCGAGCAGTTCAAGGCCAAGGGCGTGAGCAACCCGGTGATCGGTGAGATCGCCGGCATGGACGAGCTGGAACTCACCCAGGAGCGGTCGAAGGGCTTCGCCGACACCCTGGCCCAGGCCGGGTTCAAGGTGGCCAACCGGCGGGCGGCGCGATTCACGGCCGACTCCGGCCAGCAGGAGGCGACCGGTCTCTTCCAGGCCCTGCCGAAGATCGACGCGCTCTGGAACCACGACGACGACCAGGGCATCGGCGTCCTCGCCGCGGTCAACCAGGCCAACCGCAAGGAGTTCTTCATGGTCGGCGGCGCCGGCTCGAAGAAGGCCATGGAGGACATCGCGGCCGACAACACGGTGCTCAAGGCCACCGTCACCTACAGCCCGTCGATGGCCTCCTCGGCCATCTCCCTGGCCCGCCTCATCGGCCAGAACAAGGGCATGTCCGACCTGGTCGAACTCCAGGTACCGAAGGAGATCGTCCTCGCCTCCGAGACGATCACCAAGGAGAACGCGAGCAGCTACCTGAAGCTCGGGTTCTGACACACGGGGGGAGACCCACCTTGTCCACTCACGACAACGTCCTGCGGGTCGGCATGGTCGGCTACGCGTTCATGGGCGCCGCGCACTCCCAGGCGTGGCGCACCGTGAACCGCGTGTACGACCTGCCGGCGCGGGTGCGGATGGCGCTCGTCTGCGGCCGGGACGAGCCGAAGGTGGCCGAGGCCGCCGACCGGCTCGGCTGGGACGGGCACACCACGGACTGGCGGCGGCTCGTCGAGTCCGACGAGATCGACGTGGTCGACATCTGCACACCGGGTGACAGCCACTGCGAGATCGCCCTCGCCGCGCTGGCCGCCGGCAAGCACGTCCTGTGCGAGAAGCCGCTGGCCAACACCGTCGAGGAGGCCCGGCAGATGACGGCCGCCGCCGCCCGGGCCCGGGCCGCCGGGGTACGCGCCATGTGCGGCTTCAACTACCGGCGGGTGCCCGCGGTCGCCCTGATGCGGCGGCTCGTCGCCGACGGGCGGCTCGGCGAGATCCGGCACGTCCGGGCGGTCTACCTCCAGGACTGGATCGTGGACCCGCAGTTCCCGCTGGTCTGGCGGTTGCAGAAGGACAGGGCGGGCTCCGGCGCGCTCGGCGACATCGGCGCGCACATCATCGACCTGACCCAGTACGTGACCGGGCAGCTCATCACCGGGGTCAGCGCGATCACCGAGACGTTCGTCAAGGAACGGCCGCTGCCGGCCGGGTCGAGCGGCCTGGCCGCGCAGGCCGACGGCAACGGCCGGGCGACCGGCCGGGTCACCGTGGACGACGCAGCGGTCTTCGTGGCCCGCCTCGACGGCGGCGCGCTCGCCACCTACGAGGCGACCCGGTTCGCGACCGGCCGCAAGAACGCCCTGCGTGTCGAGATCAACGGCTCGCTGGGCAGCGTGGTGTTCGACCTGGAACGCCTCAACGAACTGGAGTTCCTCGACGCCACCCGGCCCGCCGCCGAGCAGGGCTTCAGCCGGATCCTGGTGACCGAGCCGGAGCACCCGTACCTGTCGGCGTGGTGGCCGCCCGGCCACATCATCGGCTACGAGCACTCCTTCACCCACCAGATGCGCGACTTCGTCGAGGCCGTCGCCACCGGCGTCGATCCGGCGCCGTCGTTCGCCGACGCGTTGCAGGTCCAGCTCGTGCTCGACGCCGTGACCCGCTCCGCCGAGCGGGCCGCCTGGACGGAGGTGGAGCCCGCGCTGGCCGAGCTGGCCGCCTGACCGATCCGCCCCGCGGCGCGCCCGCGCGCCGCCCGACACGGCTGTCCACGCGGCGCCCCGCGCCGCCCGAAGGGCTTTCCGGCGCCGGCCGGCGAGGGCCCGCCGCGGTTGCGCCCCGCGGCGGGGACGAGGCCGGCCCCGGGGAGCGTGCCGCCGGAACCCTCGGCCGGCACGAACCAGCAGGCCGTCCGGTGCGGCCGGACCGGGATTCCCCGGCCGCACCGGCGGACCGGCCCGACGACGGGGAGGCAGGAATCATGCGTACGGGTGTCTGGCTGGTGGGAGCACGCGGCTCGGTCGCGACCACCAGCATCGTCGGGGCGCTCGCCCTGCGGGCCGGGCTCACCGGCCCGACCGGCTGTGTCACCGAGCTGCCCGAGCTGCGCGGGCCCGCCCTGCCGTCCTTCGCCGACCTGGTGTTCGGCGGACACGACGTGGTGGACACCCCGCTGCCCAAACGCGCCGAGGCGCTCGCCGCCGCCGGGGTGCTGCCCGGCCGGCTGGTCGACGCCCTGGCCGCTGAGCTGGCCGAGGTGGAGGCGGCGCTGCGTCCCGCACCCACCGGCGGCAGCCCGGCCGACCGGGTCGCCGCCGTGGCCCACGACCTGTCCGAGTTCCGCCGCCGGCACGCGCTCGACCGGGTGGTGGTGGTCAACGTCTCCGCCACCGAACCGGCGCCCGAGCCGCACCCGGCCCACCACGACCTCGCCGCGCTGCGGGCCGCGCTGGCCGGCCCCGCCGAGGTGCTGCCGCCCAGCTCGCGGTACGCGTACGCGGCGTTCACGGCCGGCTGCCCGTACGTGGACTTCACCCCGTCCACCGGCGCCCGGCTGCCCGCCCTGGCGGCGCTCGCGCAGGAGCGCGGCCTGCCGTACGCCGGGCACGACGGCAAGACCGGCGAGACCCTGGTCAAGTCGGTGCTCGCACCGATGTTCGCGCTGCGCCACCTGGCCGTACGCTCCTGGTCCGGGGTGAACCTGCTCGGCGGCGGCGACGGCGCCACGCTCGCCGAACCGGCCGCCAACGCGGCCAAGGTCGCCAGCAAGCAGCGGGTGCTCGGGGAGACCCTCGGCTACGTCCCGCAAGGCGACACCCGGATCGACCACGTGGCCGAGCTGGGCGACTTCAAGACCGCGTGGGACCTGGTCACCTTCGCCGGCTTCCTGGGCACCGGCATGCGGCTGGAGTTCACCTGGCACGGCTGCGACTCGGCGCTCGCCGCGCCGCTGGTGCTCGACCTGGCCCGGCTCACCGCCGCCGCGCACGCCGCCGGCCGCACCGGACCGCTGGCCGAGCTGGCCTTCTTCTTCAAGGACGGGATCGACGCGCCGACCCACGCGCTGGCCGAGCAGTGGACCCTGCTGCGGGAGTTCGTCGCCGGCCTGCACGCCGGGGCGGCCCGATGACCCGCCTCGCCGACCTCGCCGAGCTGGTCCGGGCGCCGGCCGCGCTCTCCGTGCCGGGGGACGTCCTGTCCGGCGCGGCGGCGGCCGGCGCGCTGGACCGGCGTACGCCCGCGCTGGCCGGAGCCTCGGTGCTGCTCTACTGGGCCGGGATGGCCGCCAACGACTGGGCGGACCGGCGGCTCGACGCCGTCGAGCGCCCCGAGCGGCCGATCCCCTCCGGCCGGATCCGCCCGGCCACCGCGCTCGGCGTCGCGGTCGGCCTGACCGCCGCCGGGCTCGCCGTGGCCGGCGCCGCCGGGGGCCGGCGCGCGACCGCCGTCGCGGTCCCCCTCGCCGCCACCATCTGGGGGTACGACCTGCTGGCCAAGAACACCGCCGCCGGCCCGGCCGTGATGGCCGCCTGCCGGGGGCTGGACGTGCTGCTCGGCGCGAGCGTCGGGCCGGCCCGGGGCCGTGGCGGGCGGGAGGCGCCGCCGGCCGCCCGCGGGCTGGTCCGGGCGCTGCCGGCCGCGCTGACCGTGGCCGCGCACACCTGGACCGTCACCGCACTGTCCCGCCGCGAGGTCTCCGGCGCCGACCGACGGCTGCCCCGGGCCACCCTGGCCGGGACCGCGCTGGTCGCGGCCACCGCGCTGGGCCGCCCCGACCCGGTGCCGGTGGCGCTGGCCGCCGGCTACGCCGGCCGGTACGGCGCCGCGCAGGCCCGGGTGCTCGCCGACCCGTCGCCGGCCCGGGTACGTGCCGCCGTCGGCGCCGGCATCACCGGCCTGCCCGCGTTGCAGGGCGCGCTGACCGCCCGGGCCGGCGCCCGGCTGCTCGGCCTCGCCGTCGCCGCGGCCGCCCCGCTCGGCCGCCGCCTGGCCCGACTGATCTCACCGACATGACCACCCTGCGGCGGGCGACGCTCGACCCGGCCGGGCTGCGATTCGGGTACGGCACCAACGGGTTCTCGAACCACCGGCTCGGCGACGCGCTCGCCGTCCTGGCCGACCTCGGCTACCAGGGCGTGGCGCTGACGTTGGACCACGACCACCTGGACCCGTTCACGCCGGGGCTGGCCCGGCGGGTGGCCGCCGTGCGCCGCCGGCTGGACGCGCTCGGCCTGGCCGTGGTGATCGAGACCGGGGCCCGCTACCTGCTCGACCCCTGGCACAAGCACGCGCCCACGCTGCTGCACGACGACCCCGCCCTGCGGATCGACTTCCTCCGCCGGGCCGCCCGGATCGGCGCGGACCTGGGCGCCGAGGCGGTCTCGTTCTGGGCCGGCGTCCGCCCGCCCGAGGTGCCGACGCCGCTCGCCTGGCAGCGCCTGGTGGCCGGCTGCGCCGCCGTCTGCGTCGAGGCCGAGGCGGCCGGCGTGCCGCTCGGCTTCGAGCCCGAGCCGGGCATGCTGGTCGAGGACATCGCCGGCTGGTTCCGGCTGCGGGAGGCGCTGGGCGCGCCGCCCGGCTTCGGGATCACCCTCGACATCGGACACTGCCGCTGCCTGGAGCCGCGGCCGGTGCCCGACTGCGTGACGGCGGTCGCCGAGCACCTGGTCAACGTGCAGATCGACGACATGCGCCGGGGCGTGCACGAGCACCTGGAATTCGGCGCGGGCGAGATCGACTTCCCGCCGGTGCTGGGCGCCCTCGCCGCCGCCGGCTACCGCGGCCTGGTGGCCGTGGAACTGCCCCGGCACTCCCACGCCGCCCCGGCCGTCGCCGCCCGCTCGCTCCACTTCCTCCACACCGCCGCCGGCAAAGGCGGTGGTTGAGCACCTGCCACCCGGCTCGAAAGGGGAGACGGCATGACACCCGACCGACTGCGCGCCGCGTTGCGGGGCGTACCCGATCCGCGGTGGCTGGACGCGGCCCTGCGCCGCGTCGCGACCGAGCCCGCGGCGATCCCGCGGCTGTTCGCCCTCGCCGCCCGGCGGTGCGGGCGGGGGCCGCTGCCCGACCCGCCCGGCTGGACCGTCGACGAGGCCGCCCGGACGCTGCTGCTCACCGCGCTCCCCGCCGACCACGCCGCGACGGCCGAGGCCCTCTACCGGCACGGCGACGCCGCCGAGAAACGCGCGGTGCTGCGCGCCCTGCCGCTGCTGCCGATCGGGGCGGAATGCGTGCCCCTGTTGCACGACGCGATCCGCACCAACGACACCCGGCTGGTGGCCGCCGCTCTCGGCCCGTACGCCCGGCACCTGGAGCAGCCGGCCTGGCGGCACGCGGTCCTCAAGTGCGTCTTCACCGGCGTGCCGCTGGCCGTCGTCGACGACCTCGACGGGCGGGCGGACGGCGAGCTGGCCGCGATGCTGGCCGCGCTCGCCGCGGAACGGACCGCCGCCGGCCGTGCCATGCCCGCCGACGCCACCGCCCTGCTCGACCGGCTCAGCGCCGGCTCGCACCCCACCACCGCCAGGGAGGCGTGATGCGCATCTTCGACCCGCACGTCCACATGACGTCCCGGACCACCGACGACTACGAGCGGATGGCCGCGGCCGGGGTCCGCGCCGTGGTGGAGCCGGCGTTCTGGCTGGGCCAGCCGCGCACCAGCGTGGACACGTTCGTCGACTACTTCGACTCGCTGATCGGCTGGGAGCCGTTCCGGGCCGGCCAGTTCGGCGTCCGGCACCACGCCACCGTGGCGCTCAACCCGAAGGAGGCCAACGACCCGCGCTGCCGCCCGGTGCTCGACCTGCTCCCGCGCTACCTGGACAAGGACGGCGTGGTGGCGGTCGGGGAGATCGGCTACGACTCGATGACCCCGGCCGAGGACGCCGCCTTCGCCGGCCAGCTCGCCCTGGCCGTGGCGCACGACCTGCCCGCCCTGGTGCACACCCCGCACCGGGACAAGGCGCGCGGCGTCGAGCGCACCCTCGCCGTGGTAGGCGAATCCGGCATCGAACCCGGACGGGTGCTGGTCGACCACCTCAACGAGGTCACCGTGAAGCTGGTCCGGGACACCGGCTGCTGGCTCGGCTTCTCGATCTATCCCGAGACGAAGATGTCGCCGCCGCGGATGGTCGAGCTGCTGCGGACGTACGGGACCGAGCGGATGCTGGTCAACTCGGCCGCCGACTGGGGGCGCTCCGACCCGCTGCTCACCCGGGCCACCGGGGAGGCCATGCTGCTCGCCGGCTTCAGCGAGGACGACGTGGACCGCGTGCTGTGGCGCAACCCGGTGGAGTTCTACGGCCAGTCCGGCCGGCTGGACCTCACCGACCTGGAGGGGGACGCCGCCACCTTCGCCGGCAACTCGATCCTGCGCGGAGGCGAGTGATGCGGCTGCGGCACGCCGACGGGACAACCGTCCACCTCGGCTACTGCACCAATGTCCACCCCGCCGAGGACCTGCCCGGGATCCTCGCCCAGCTCGACACCTACGCCGTCGCCGTCCGCCGGGCGCTCGACACCGACCGGCTGGGGCTGGGGCTCTGGCTGGCCGCCCCGGTGGCCGCCGTGCTCGCCGCCGACCCGGCGGCCCGCCGCCGGCTCCGGCACGAGCTGACCGTACGCGGGTTGGAGGTGGTCACCCTCAACGGCTTCCCGTACGCGGCGTTCCAGGCGCCGGTGGTCAAGGGCGCCGTCTACCACCCGGACTGGACCACGCCGGACCGGCTCGCGTACACCCTGGACCTGGCCCGGGTGCTGGCCGAGCTGCTCCCCGACGACGCGGCCCGCGGCTCGATCTCCACCCTGCCGCTGGCCTGGCGCACACCGTGGGACACCGGCCGGGCCGAGGCCGCCCGCCGCCGCCTCGACGCCCTCGCCGCCGGGCTGGCCGCGGTGGAGCGGGAGACCGGCCGCGGCGTCCGGGTCGGCTTCGAACCGGAACCGGGCTGTCTGGTGGAGTCCACGGGACAAGCACGCGAGGTATTGTCAGCCATGGATACCGACCGGCTCGGGATCTGCCTGGATCTCGCGCACCTCGCCTGCGCCTGGGAGGAGCCGGTCGAGGCCCTCGCGCGGCTGCGCGAGGCCGGGCTGCCGGTGGTCAAGGTGCAGGTCTCCGCCGCCGTCGAGGCGCCCGACCCGGCCGGCTCGGCCGAGGCGCTGCGCCGCTGGGTCGAGCCGCGCTTCCTGCACCAGACCCGTGCCGCGGGCTGCGCCGGCGCCGCCGACCCGGCCGACCCGGCGTACGCGGCCGACGACCTGGACGCCGCCCTCGACGCGCGGCTGCCCGGGGCGTGGCGGGTGCACTACCACGTGCCGCTGCACGCCCCGCCCGAACCGCCGCTGCGGTCCACCGTGCCCGTGCTGCGGGCCGCCCTCGCCGCGCTCTACGCCGGCCCGGTCGCCGGCTGCGACCACCTCGACGTCGAGACGTACACCTGGGGGGTGCTGCCGGCGGCGCGGCGGCCGCGCACCGACGCGGAGCTGGCCGCCGGCATCGCCGCCGAACTGGCCTTCGCCCGCGCCGAGCTGGTCGGCCTGGGCCTGGCCACCACGGCTGGGGTGCGCTCGTGAGCCGGCGGCTGGTGGTGCTCGACGTGGTGGGGCTGACCCCGCGGCTGCTGGCGCACATGCCCCGGCTGCGCGCGGTCGCCGAGGCCGGCTTCGCCGCCGAGCTGGGCACCGTGCTGCCGGCGGTGACCTGCTCGGTGCAGTCCACCTTCCTCACCGGCGAGCCTCCGTCCGGGCACGGGATCGTCGGCAACGGCTGGTACTTCCGCGACCTCGGCGAGGTGCTGCTCTGGCGGCAGCACAACGCCCTGGTGGGCGGGGAGAAGCTGTGGCAGGCCGCGCGCCGGGTCGAGCCCGGCTACCGGGTCGCCAACGTCTGCTGGTGGTACGCCATGGGCGCCGACGTGGACTGGACGGTCACCCCGCGCCCGGTCTACCACGCCGACGGGCGCAAGGAGCCGGACTGCTGGACCGACCCGCCCGAGCTGCACGACACCCTGACCGAGGCGCTCGGCACCTTCCCGCTGTTCACCTACTGGGGGCCGGGCGCCGGGCTGCCGTCGTCGGCCTGGATCTGCCGGGCCGCCGAGAAGATCCTGGCCGACCACGCGCCGGACCTCACCCTGGTCTACGTCCCGCACCTCGACTACGACCTGCAACGCTTCGGCCCGTCCTCGCCCCGGGCCGCCGCGGCGGCGGCCGAGCTGGACGCGGTGCTCGCGCCGCTGCTCGACGCCGCCCGGGAGCGGGACGCCACGGTGGTGGCGCTCTCCGAGTACGGCATCACCGACGTCTCCCGTCCGGTGGACGTCAACCGGATGCTGCGTGCCGAGGGGCTGCTGCGGGTCTACACGCAGGCCGGCATGGAGTACCTGGACCCGTGGACCTCGCGGGCCTTCGCGGTCGCCGACCACCAGGTGGCGCACGTCTACGTGCGGGACCCGGCCGACGTGCCCGCGGTGGCGAAGCTCTGCGCGGCGCTGCCCGGGGTGGCCGAGGTGCTGGACGCCGCCGGCCAGGCCGGGTACGGGCTGGACCATCCGCGCTCCGGCGAGCTGGTGCTGGTGGCCGAGCCGGACGCCTGGTTCACCTACTACTACTGGCTGGACGACGCCCACGCGCCCGACTTCGCCCGGCTCGTCGAGATCCACCGCAAGCCCGGCTACGACCCGGCCGAACTCTTCTTCGACCCGGCCGCGCCGGGTGCCGCGAAGCGCCGGGCCGCGGTCGCGTTGGCCCGCAAGAAGCTCGGGATGCGCTACCTCATGAGCGTGGTGGGGCTGGACGCCGGGGCCCGGGCGGTCCGCGGCTCCCACGGCCGGCTCCCCGCCGACCCGGCCGACGGGCCGCTGCTGCTCTGCTCCGACCCGGCCGCGGCCCGGGACCGGGTGGCCGCGACCGACGTGAAGGCGCTGCTGCTCCACCTGGCCGGACTGGCCCGGGGGGCCCCGTGACCGTGACCGTCGCACCGACCGACCCGGCCCTGCTGCGGGACCGCTTCGACGCGGCGCTCGCCGCGTTCCTCAGCGAGCGCGGGCCGGGTCGGCCGGACGACGGTACGGGGGCCGTGCACGCCGTGCTCCGCCGGTTCGTCCTGGCCGGCGGCAAGCGGCTGCGGCCCCTGTTCTGCTACTGGGGCTGGCGGGGCTTCGGCGGCCCCGACGGGACCCCCATCGTGGTGGCCGCGGCGGCGCTGGAGCTGTTCCACGCCTTCGCGCTGATCCACGACGACATCCTGGACCGCAGCGACCGCCGGCGTGGCGAGCCGACCGTGCACCGGGTCTTCGCCGACCGGCACGCCCGGGCCGGCTGGCGCGGCGACCCGGAGACGTACGGGCGGCAGGCGGCCCTGCTCTGCGGCGACCTCTGCGCCGCCTGGTCCGGGCAGATGTTCCACGGCTGCGGGCTGGACACCGAGCGGCTGCGCCGGGGCCACGCCCTGCTGGCCCGGATGCGGGCCGAGGTGATCGCGGGGGAGTACCTCGACGTGGTGGCCGCGGCCGGCGACGGCTCGGTGGCCAGCGCCCTCGCGGTGGTCCGGCTGAAGACGGCCCGCTACACGGTGACCCGCCCGGTGCAGGTGGGCGCCGCCCTGGCCGGGGCGGACCCGGAGGTGGTGGCGGCGCTGGCCGGGTTCGGCGACCCGCTTGGCGACGCCTTTCAGCTCCGTGACGACCTGCTCGGCGTCTTCGGCGACCCGGCGCTGACCGGCAAGTCCAACCTGGACGACCTGCGGGAGGGGAAGCCGACCGTGCTGCTGGCGCTGGCCCGGTCGCACGCCGGGCCGGCCGGGCTGGCGCGGCTGCGGGCGCTGGTCGGCGACCCGGCGCTGGGCCCGGCGGCCGCCGCCGAGGTGCGCGGCATCGTCGAGGCGTCCGGTGCCCGGGCGGCGGTCGAGCGCATGATCCGGTCGCGGGCCGACGCCGCCCTGGCCGCCCTGGACCGGCTGCCGCTGGCCGGCCCGGCCCGGGCGGCGCTGGCCGACCTGGCGGCCCGGGCCGTGGACCGCCGTCGCTGACGCCGACTTTTGTTGCAGATTGACGAAAGTCGTTCCGGAACCAACGGAAGCTATGGACAGTCGAATCGAAAGGTCTTAATGTCGTGCGCAAGCACGAAGCTGTTTCGTCGAGGTGAACCGCCGCAACCGACACCCTCGACGAGGTGACCGCCGACCGGCCGCAACCACCGGTGGTCACGGCCCACCGAGCCTCATCCGGCGGGCCCGGCGCAGCATCCCCGCACGGCATCCGGCGCGACGCGCGCCCGATCCTGGCTGCGCGCGTCAGGAAGGGACAGCAGAGGCATGTCCAGCCCCCACCACACCCCCACCCGACGATGGCTCCCCGCCGGATCGGCGCTGCTGCTCGCGGCGGCCGCCGGCGCGGTCGGCCTGGCCGCGACCCCCGTCCCGGCGTCCGCGCACCCCATCTCCGCGACCGACTTCCAGCAGGTGGAACTCGCCCGCGGCGTCGCCGAGACCGGTGAACCGATGTCCCTCGCGGTGCTGCCCGACCGTTCGGTCCTGCACACCGCCCGCAACGGCACGCTGCGGCGCACCGACGCCGCCGGCGTCACCACCGTGATCGGCGCCCTGCCCGTCTACACCCACGACGAGGAGGGGCTCCAGGGCGTCGGCGTCGACCCCGGCTTCGGGAGCAACCGGCAGATCTACCTCTACTACGCGCCGCCGCTGTCGACCCCGGCCGGCGACGCACCCGCCACCGGCAGCGACTTCTCCGCCTGGCGCGGCGTCAACCGGCTCTCCCGCTTCACCCTCAACGCCGACTTCACGCTCAACCAGGCGAGCAGGGTCGACGTGCTGGACGTGCCGGCCGACCGGGGCATGTGCTGCCACGTCGGCGGCGACATCGACTTCGACGCCGCCGGCAACCTCTACCTCTCCACCGGCGACGACACCAACCCGTTCGACTCCGGCGGCTACGCGCCGATCGACGAGCGGACCGACCGCAACCCCGCGTACGACGCGCAGCGCAGCGCCGGCAACACCAACGACCTGCGCGGGAAGATCCTGCGGATCAAGGTGAACGCCGACGGGACGTACTCGATCCCCGCCGGCAACCTCTTCCCGCCCGGCACCGCGAAGACCCGGCCGGAGATCTACGCCATGGGCTTCCGCAACCCGTTCCGGATGAGCGTCGACCGGGCCACCGGCGTCGTCTACGTCGGCGACTACGGCCCGGACGCCGGCACCAGCTCGGCCCGCGGCCCATCCGGGCAGGTCGAGTTCGACCGGGTCACCGCGCCGGGCAACTACGGCTGGCCGTACTGCACCGGCACCAACACGGCGGCCGAGACGTACGCCGAGTGGGACTTCGCCACCGGCACGGCGGGCGCGAAGTACACCTGCGCGGCCGGTCCCACGAACAACTCGTTCCGCAACACCGGCCAGAGCACCCTTGCGGCCGCCAAGCCGGCCTGGATCCGGTACGCGGGCGACGCCGGCAGCCCGCCCGAGTTCGGCGGCGGCTCCGAGTCGCCGATGGCCGGCCCGCTCTACCGGTACGACGCCGCCAACCCCTCCACCACGAAGTTCCCGCAGTCCTTCGACGGGCAGTTCTTCGCCACCGAGTTCGGCCGGGGCTGGATCAAGCCGATCCACCTCAACGCCGACGGCACGCCCGGCACCATCGATTCCTTCCCGTGGACCGGCAAGCAGGTCATGGACTCGGCGTTCGGGCCGGACGGCGCCTACTACGTGCTCGACTACGGCACCGGCTACTTCAACGGCGACGCCAACTCGGCGCTGTACCGCTTCGACTACCTGGGCGGCGGCAACCGCGCGCCGGTGGCCCGGGCCGCCGCCGACCGGACCTCCGGCGCGGCCCCGCTGGCCGTCGCCTTCTCCTCGGCCGGCTCGTCCGACCCGGAGGGCGGGGCGCTCACGTACGCCTGGGCGTTCGGCGACGGCGGCACCTCGACGGCGGCGAACCCGTCGCACACCTACACGGCCAACGGCCGGTACACCGCCACGTTGACCGTCCGGGACACCCAGGGCGCGACCGGCACCGCCAGCGTGATCATCACGGTGGGCAACACCGCACCGACGGTCACCGTGAACAGCCCGGGCAACGGGCAGCTCTTCTCCTTCGGCGACACCGTGCCGTTCCGGATCACCGTCGCCGACCCGGAGGACGGCACGATCGACTGCACCAGGGTCAAGATGACCTACGTGCTCGGCCACGACCAGCACGGCCACCAGATCACCTCGGCGACCGGCTGCACCGGGTCGATCAGCATTCCGGTCGACGGCGAGCACGACGACGCGGCGAACATCTTCGCGATCTTCGACGCCGAGTACACCGACTCGGGTGGACTGACCACGCACACCCAGCACACCCTCCAGCCCCGCCACCGGCAGGCCGAGCACTTCAAGACCTCCGCCGGGATCAACACCTTCGACAAGGCGACCGCCGAGGGGGGCAGGACGGTCGGTGACATCCACAACGGGGACTGGATCGCGTTCGAGCCGTACCAGCTCGGCAACGTCACGGGCTTCAGCGCCCGGGTCTCCTCGGCCGGGACGGGCGGCACCCTCCAGGTCCGCGCCGGCTCGGCGACCGGCACCGTCCTCGGCTCGGCCACCGTGCCGGTGACCGGGGCGTGGGACACGTTCACCACGGTGACCGGCGCGATCGCCAACCCGCCCGCGGGCACCACCACCCTCTACCTCACGTTCGCGGGCGGCACCGGCGCGCTCTACGACGTCGACTCGTTCACCCTCACCACCTCCGCCGTCCGCACCGGGCCGATCCGGGGGCTGGCCGGCAAGTGCCTCGACGTCCGCAACGCCGCGACCGCCGACGGCACCCAGGTCCAGCTCTACACCTGCAACGGCACCGCCGCGCAGAGCTGGACGGTGACCCCGAACTCGACGGTCAAGGCGCTCGGCAAGTGCCTGGACGTCTCCGGCGGCGCGACCGCCGACGGCACCAAGATCCAGCTCTGGACGTGCAACGGCACCGGGGCGCAGAACTGGTCGGCCCAGGCCGACGGCACACTGCGCAACCCGCAGTCCGGCAAGTGCCTCGACGTCTCCGGCAACAACTCCGCCGACAGCACCCCCGTGCACCTCTGGACCTGCACCGGCGCGGCGAACCAGAAGTGGACCCTGCCGTGAAGACCTGGGAGAGCGACATGAGACTTCTCCGCACCGCCCTCGGCGCGGCCACCGCCGTCCTCGCCACCCTCGCCTGCACCACCCCGGCCACCCCGGCGGCCGCCGCCGACGCCCCCTACGACGTGCTGGTCTTCTCCAAGACCGCCGGCTTCCGGCACGACGCCATCCCGGCCGGCATCCAGGCCATCCGCGACCTCGGCGCGGCGAACAACTTCACCGTCACCGCCACCGAGGACGCCACCCAGTTCACCACCGCCAACCTGGCCCGGTTCGAGGCGGTGGTCTTCCTCAACACCACCGGCGACGTGCTCAACGCCACCCAGCAGACCGCCTTCGAGGCGTACGTCGGCGCGGGCGGCGGCTACGTGGGCGTCCACGCCGCCGCCGACACCGAGTACGACTGGCCGTTCTACGGCAACCTGGTCGGCGCCTGGTTCGCCTCCCACCCGGCCATCCAAGCGGCGAACGTGAAGGTGGAGGACCGGGCGCACGCCGCCACCGCCCACCTGCCGCAGACCTGGAACCGCACCGACGAGTGGTACAACTACCGCACCAACGCCCGGTCCACCGCGCACGTCCTGGCCAGGCTCGACGAGTCGTCGTACTCCGGCGGCTCGATGGGCGGCGACCACCCGCACGCCTGGTGCAAGGCGTACGCGGGCGGCCGGTCCTTCTACACCGGCGGCGGCCACACCCAGGCGTCCTACGCCGAGCCCGCGTTCCGCGCCCACCTGCTCGGCGGCATCCGGTACGCGGCCGGCCGCAGCAAGGCCGACTGCCGCCCCGAGACCGGCTACACGGCCCTCTACAACGGCGCCACCACCGGCTGGTCCCAGGCCGGGCCGGGCAGCTTCACCAACGCCGACGCCACCCTCACGTCGGTCGGCGGGATGGGCCTGTACTGGTACAGCGCCAAGCAGTTCACCAACTACTCGCTGAAGCTGGACTGGCGGCTGGCCGGCGACGACAACTCGGGGGTGTTCATCGGCTTCCCGCCGTCGAGCGACCCCTGGTCGGCGGTGAACAACGGCTACGAGATCCAGATCGACCCGACCGACAGCCCCGACCGGACCACCGGCGCGGTCTACACCTTCAAGTCCGCCGACCTCCCGGCCCGGGACGCGGCGCTCAACCCGGCGGGGGAGTGGAACACCTACGAGCTGCTGGTCGAGGGGGAGCGCCTCCAGGTCTTCCTGAACGGCGTGAAGATCAACGACTTCACCAACACGGACCCGGCCCGGTCGCTCGCCGGCCACGTCGGCATCCAGAACCACGGCACCGGCGACGACGTCTCGTTCCGCAACATCCGGATCAAGGAAGTGGGCGGCACGCCGCCGACCGGGAACACGACCGTGCAGGCCGAGGCGTTCAGCTCGGCCAGCGGCGTCACGCCGTTCACGAAGGCCGGCGCCAACGGCGGGCAGACCCTGGGCTACATCGACCCGGGCGACTGGGCGGCGTACCAGGGGCTCGACCTGACCGGGGTGACCTCCGTGCGGGCCCGGGTGGTCTCCGGCGGACCCGGCGGCACCCTCCAGGTCCGTACCGGCTCCCCGACGGGCACCGTGCTCGGCCAGGTGGCGGTGCCGAACACCGGCAGCTGGACCACGTTCGCCGACGTCAGCACCGCGCTGACCGGCGTGCCCAGCGGCAGCCAGACCGTCTGGCTCACCTTCACCGGCACCGGCTCCGGGCTGTTCGACGTGGACGACTTCACCCTGGTCCGGGGCGGCGGCAGCGGCGGGACCGGCCCGGTCCGGGGCCTGGCCGGCAAGTGCCTCGACGTACGGAGCGGCGCCACCGCCGACGGCACCCAGGTGCAGCTCTACACCTGCAACGGCAGCGCCGCGCAGACCTGGACGGTGACCCCGAACTCCACCGTCACGGCCCTGGGCAAGTGCCTCGACGTGTCCGGCGGCGGGTCGGCCGACGGCACGAAGATCCAGCTCTGGACGTGCAACGGCACCGGGGCGCAGAACTGGTCGGCGCAGGCCGACGGCACGCTGCGCAACCCGCAGTCCGGCAAGTGCCTCGACGTGGCGGGCAACAACTCCGCCGACAGCACCCCGGTGCAGCTCTGGTCCTGCACCGGCGCCGCGAACCAGCGGTGGACCCTGCCCTGACCGGCGGGCCGGCGGCGGACCGGGCGACCTGCGGGATCCGCCCGGTCCGCCGCCGGGGTGCTGCCGTACCTTGACCGTGTGGGACGCCTGGAGCGGTGGCGTCGGGTCGCCCGGGCGGGCCCGAGGGTCGGTGGCGCGCTGCGGTCCGCCCTGCTCCGCGTGCTGCGCCGCGACGGGCAGCCGGCCGGGCCCGCGCCCAGCCTCACCCGGCTGGACGCGCTCATCGACGAGTTCGCCGCCGGCCAGCCCGTGCGCTGGCGGGTGGGCGGCCAGCCCCGCCCGCTGCCCGGCGCGGTCGACGTGGCCGCGTACCGGTTCATCCAGGAGGCGCTGACCGGCGCGTGCCGGCACGCGCCGGGCGCGGCCGTCGCGGTCCGGCTGCGCTACGACCCCGCCGGCCTCACCGTCGAGGTACGCGGCGACGGGCCCCCCGTCCCGGCCGCCGGCCTGCGGGCGCGTGCCGAGTCGGTCGGCGGCCGCTTCCACGCCGGCCCGGGCCCGGAGGGCGGCTGGCTGCTCCGCGCCGAACTGCCCGCCCCCGAGGACGAGCCGGACCTGTCCTGACCCTTCCGCGGCGGTCCGGTCCGACCTAGAGTGAGGGCGGCGACCGCGAGGTGGCCGGTGACCCGGCGGGAGGCGCAACCCGGCGGGCCCCGACGCGAACGCGTCCACCGGTGCCGTCGTGGCCGCCCACACCCGGTCGCCTCGCCCCGGTCGCTACGGAATCCCCCATCACGACAGGGGAGAAGGACACATGGCGCGACCCATCACGCTCTTCACCGGCCAGTGGGCCGACCTTCCGTTCGACGAGGTCTGCCGGCTCGCCGCCGAGTGGGGCTACGACGGCCTGGAGATCGCCTGCTGGGGCGACCACTTCGAGGTCGACAAGGCGCTCGCCGACGAGGCGTACGTGGACCGCAAACGGGCCACCCTCGCCAAGCACAACCTCCAGGTCTTCGCCATCTCCAACCACCTGGTCGGTCAAGCGGTCTGCGACCACCCGATCGACGAGCGGCACCAGGACATCCTCCCCGCCCGGATCTGGGGCGACGGCGAGCCGGAGGGCGTCCGCCGGCGTGCCGCCGAGGAGATGAAGGACACCGCCCGGGCGGCGGCGAAGCTCGGGGTGAAGACGGTGGTCGGCTTCACCGGCTCGTCGATCTGGCACACCCTGGCGATGTTCCCGCCGGTCCCGCCCGCGATGATCGAACGCGGCTACCAGGACTTCGCCGACCGGTGGAACCCGATCCTCGACGTCTTCGACGAGGTGGGTGTGCGCTTCGCCCACGAGGTGCACCCCAGCGAGATCGCCTACGACTACTGGACCACCAAGCGGGCTCTGGAGGCGATCGGCCACCGGCCCGCGTTCGGGCTGAACTGGGACCCGTCGCACTTCGTCTGGCAGGAGTTGGACCCGGTCAACTTCATCTTCGACTTCGCCGACCGGATCTACCACGTCGACTGCAAGGACGCGAAGGTGCGCACCGGGGACGGCCGGCGCGGCCGGCTCTCCTCCCACCTGCCCTGGGCGGATCTGCGGCGGGGCTGGGACTTCGTCTCCACCGGCCACGGGGACGTGCCGTGGGAGGACTGCTTCCGCGCGTTGAACGCGATCGGCTACACCGGCCCGATCTCGATCGAGTGGGAGGACGCCGGCATGGACCGCCTCGTCGGCGCCCCGGAGGCGCTCCAGTTCGTCCGCCGGCTCGCCTTCGACGCCCCGTCCGCCGCCTTCGACGCGGCCTTCTCCACCAGCCGGGACTAGATTCGTCGGCCGCTACGAACTTGATGGCGTGAACGACTCATCCGCTCCGCCGGGCGGCGACCCGGACGCTCGGCGGGTGAGTCACCTACGTCATCAAGTTCGTAGCGCCGGGACACACGGTCCGCCGCCGGTGCGGGCGGTGGGGGCGGTCAGCAGGCGGCGAAGACCTGGTCGCTGACCAGGCGGGCGGCGCCGACGAGACCAGCCCGGTCGTCGAGGTCGGACAGGACGATCGGCATGCTGCCGGTGGCCAGCGGGGTGGACCGCCGGTAGACGACGCCCCGGATCTCGGCGAGCAGGACCGGGCCGATGCCGGGTGCCGCGCCGCCGATGATCACGATGGCCGGGTTGACGAAGCTGACCAGGCCCACCAGCACCTGCCCGAGCCGGCGGGCGGCGTCGCGGACCAGGGTCTGCGCGGCCGGGTCGCCGGCGGTCGCCGCCGCGGCCACGTCGGCCACGGTGAGCGCGCCGGCGGCGGCCAGCCGGTCGGCGAGCGCCGTCGAGCGCCCGGCCCGCGCGGCGGTCACCGCCTCCCGCACCAGGGCGGCATCCCCGCAGTACGCCTCGACGCAGCCGGTGTTGCCGCAGGTGCACAGCGGCCCGTCCTCGGTGAGCTGGAGGTGCCCGATGTCCCCGGCGCCGCTGGCCGCGCCCCGGTAGAGCGCGCCGCCGAGCACCAGCCCGCAGCCCACCGCGTCGCCCAGCTTCACGTAGAGGAAGTCGTCGAACGGCCGGCCGGTGCCGGCGTGCCGCTCGCCCAGGGCCATCACGTTGGCGTCGTTGTCCACCTGCACCGGGCAGCCCAGCTCGGCGGCGATGATGTCGCGTACCGGGAACTGGTGCCAGCCGGGCAGCGCGGGCGGCGAGACCGGGGCGCCGTCGCGGACCGCGACGGGCGCGGGGAGCGCCACCCCGACGCCGGCCAGCCGGGCCAGCCCGGCCTCGGCCCGCAGCTTGCCGAGCAGTTCGACCGTCCGCCCGACCACCGCCTCGGGACCGAGCCGGACGTCGACCGGCTCGCCGTGCCGGGCGAGCAGGGTCAGCTCGCCGTCGGTGAGCGCGACCTCCAGCCGCCCGTCGCCGACCCGCACCGCGCCGAAGCGCACCTGCCGGCCGACCCGCAGCAGCGAGGAGCGCCGCCCGCCCCGGGACGCGGCCGGCCCGGCGGTCTCCACCAGGCCCTGCGCGGTCAGCCGGTCCGCCTCGGCGGTGAACCGGGCCCGGGGCAGGCCCAGGACGTCGGCCAGTTCGACCCGCGAGCGCGGGCCGTCGTCGCGCAGCAGGCGCAGCAGCCGCGCCTGGTCCGCGTTCTCCGGTCCGACCATCGTCATCACGATCACCTCCCCCCGAATGTGCCACACCGGCGTCACGGCGGTGTGACGCGAGGGGGCCGCGCCGGTTTCCCGGCGCGGCCCCTGCGATCGAACGGTCGGGTCGGTCAGCCCCGCAGACCCGACATGTGCTGGTAGCTGATCTCCGCGTAGCGCAGCGACCGGCCCGGGTCGGCGGCCCCGCCCGGCGCGTTGTCCTGCTCCCACATCGGGTTGTGGTAACCCTTCGCGCCCATGTTGGCGAAGAAGTTCCCGTAGTCGATGTCGCCCTGGCCGAGCGGCACCATGGCGTAGCCGGCCGCGGTGGCCGGGTCGTAGGTGCCGTCCTTGGCGTGGAACAGCGGGAACCGGATGGGCTGGGCCGCGACCACGGCCAGCGGGTCGAAGACGTTGGTCTGGGTCACCCCGTCCGGGTCGGTGTAGCTGCGGAACCGGTGCTGGGCCACGTGCGCCCAGTAGATGTCCATCTCGAACCAGACCCACTCCGGGTTGGTCCGCGCGATGAAGTACTCCAGCTTGCGGACGCCGGAGGACCGGGTCGGCCGGCCCAGCGCGTCCAGCGGCCCGCTGTCCAGCAGGAAGTTGTACGCGGCGTCGTGGTTGTGCGTGTACAGCTTCAGGCCCCGGGCCGCGGCCATCTCGCCGAAGGTGTTCCACCGGTCCACGGCGGCGTCCCAGTCGGCCTTGTAGTTGCTGCCGGTCGGGTCGCTGCCGGTGCCGATGTGGGTCATGCCGAGGATCTCGGCGGTGTCCAGCGTCTGCTCGAACGCGGCGATGGTGGCCGGGGTGACCGTGCCCGGGATCGACGCGTGCGAGCCGTTGGCGCGCAGACCGTTGTCGTCGAGGATCTTGCGGATCTCCGCCGGGGTGATCTGCCGGCCGAGGATCGAGGTGTGCTGGGTGTACCCGGCGAACTCGACCTCCTTGTAGCCGATCTCGGCGAGCCGGCCGAGGACCCGCTCGAACCCGAAGGGCACCCCGCTGCCGTCGTCGGCGGCGCCGATCCGGTCCCGGACGCTGTAGAGGATGATGCCCCGCTTGCCGGTCGGGACGAGCAGCCCGTTGCCGGCGAAGGCGGCCGACGGGAGTCCGGCGGCGCCGACGGCGGCGGCGCCCGCCGCCCCGGCGATGGTGCCGAGCACCCGGCGACGGCTCATGCCGTGCGATGTGTCGTTCATGTCCTGACTGCCTTTCTGACGGTGCTGGATGGTGTGGGAGGACGGAAGGCCGGGTGGGGCCGCCCGGTGGCGGCCCCACCCGGGCGTCACGGGGTGACGCCGATGCCCTGGCCGGTGAACTCGACCCAGTTGAGGTTGCCGAAGCCGCCGGCCGGGCCGCCGGGAACGGTGGTCAGGACCAGGTAGAGCTTGTGCGTCCCGCCGGGGTCGGTGACCGGCACGGTGGTGCTCGTGAAGGCGTTGTTGCCGGAGGTCGCGTTGACCGTGGCCGTGGCCAGCAGCGGGCCGGTGGGGGAGTCCAGCCGGAACTGGACGCCGAACCGGGGCTGCCCGGCGGTGGCGGCGCTGCCCCCGGAGGTGCGCAGCGTCACCGACTGCATGTTCTTCAGGTTCACGGTGTTGTTGATCGCGATCCAGTCGCCGGGGTCGAGGCTGCCGCGCTGCTGCCCGCCCCCGGTGTCCGCGCTGATGCCCACCGTGGTGCCGGACTCCTCGGTGGCGAACTCGACCTCCTGGCGCTTGGCCTGGACGATCTGCTGGTCCACCGTGGTCAGCGCCGGCTGGCCGTTGGCGCCCTTGTCGGTGTACGACGCGCTGACCACGCCGTAGATGTAGCCGCCGTGCGAGGCGTCGTCGGCGTCCGTGGGCAGCACCCCCGAGCAGCCGAACTGGTTGGCCTCACCATGCCCGTGGCTGTCGTGGCCCAGCACGAAGGTCACCTCGACCTTGGCGCAGTCGACCGGCCCGTCCTCCGGGTCGGTGACGGTGACCGTCCACGGGATGTCGTCGCCCCAGCTGAAGAAGCCGCCTTCGAGCGGGGTGGTGACCGTGACCGTCGGCGCGGTGTTGCCGACCGTGATGGTGGTGTTCGCCGACGCGGTCTTGCCGCTGGAGTCGGTCACCGTGAGCCGGGCGGTGTAGACGCCGTTGGTGGTGTAGGTGAACGACGGGTTCGGGTCGATCGAGTCGGTGGTGCCGTTGCCGTCGAAGTCCCAGGCGAACGAGATGGAGTCCGCCGGGTCCGGGTCCTTCGAGCCGTCGCTGGAGAAGGCGACGGTCAGCGGCGCCAGGCCGTTGGTCGGGGTCGCGTTCAGCACGGCGGTCGGCGCGCGCAGGCCCTTGACGTAGCTGAACTTGAGCATCGCCGCGTCCGGGTTGATGTTGAAGAACCCATCGCCGTACGTCAGCAGGTAGAAGTTGCCGTCCGCGCCCCAGCGCATGTCCATGGGGTTGTCGCAGAGGAACGGCTTCGCGGGCGTGGTGGGTGCCTGCCCGCAGTTCAGCACATTGTTGATCTTCAGGATGTCGCCCTGGTCGTCCAGCCGGATCTCCTTGAGGGTGTCCCGGGTGAACTCACCGAAGAAGATCGCGCCGTCGTAGTACTCGGGGAACTTCGTCTCCGACCTCAGCTCCGGGTCGAAGTCGTACTTCGCCGCTCCGTGCGGGCCGACGCCGCCCGTGCCCAGCTCCGGGAAGAGCACCGGGCAGGTCTGCGTGGGAGTCGACAGGTAGGACTCCGGGCAGGGCGTCGGGGCCTGGAACGAGTACCACAGCTCCGACTTCTCCACCCGCGGCAGGTCGGTCAGGCCGGTGTTGTGCCGCGAGGTGTTCTTCGGGGCCGCGCAGTCGAACGGGGCCACCGGGGAGATCGGGGTGGTGGTCCAGTTCATCTCGATGTACGGCAGGTTCGGCTGCACGCACATCGGCCAGCCGTAGTTCGCCGGCTTGTCGACGACCATCATCCGGCCGGTGCCGGCGGGAC
The DNA here is from genome assembly GCF_008085935.1 of Micromonospora sp. AP08. Taxonomy (NCBI): domain Bacteria; kingdom Bacillati; phylum Actinomycetota; class Actinomycetes; order Micromonosporales; family Micromonosporaceae; genus Micromonospora; species Micromonospora sp. AP08. The sequence goes on along the minus strand of NZ_VSEZ01000008.1, from coordinate 264,760 downwards.
CGCGGCCCACCTGGGCGACCGAGGAGTCCGGCGAGTAGTCGGTGATGTAGGCGACGTCGTTCTTGTCGAGGGTGATCCGGAACGGGTTCCGGAAGCCCATGGCGTAGATCTCCGGCCGGGTCTTGTCGGTTCCGGCCGGGAACAGGTTCCCCGCCGGAACGGTGTACGACCCGTCCGCGCCCACGGTGATGCGCAGGATCTTGCCCCGCAGGTCGTTGGTGTTGGCGGAGCTGCGCCGGGCGTCGACGAACGGGGCCTGGTAGACGCCGGTCGCGCTCACCGAGTCGTTGTGCGGCGAGAAGCCGCCGGAACCGCCGCCGCCGGCCGGGGTGTCGTCCCCGGTGACCAGCCAGAGGTTGTTCTTCGAGTCGAACGCGATGTCACCGGCCACGTGGCAGCAGGCGCCCCGGTCCACCGGCACCTGGAGGATCTTCTGCTCGGTGCTCAGGTCCAGCGACGGGGTCTCCCCGTCGACGAACTTGAACCGGGAGAGCTGGAAGTAGCCCTTCCACACGTCCCAGGCGTTCGGGTCGGTGCTGGTCGTGGGCGCGCTGCCCGTCGGGGTGTTGAGCGGGGGCGCGTAGTACAGGTAGACCCACTTGTTGGTGGCGAAGTCCCGGTCCACCGCCGGGCCGTACATCCCGTCCTCGCTGTTGGTGTAGACGGGGATCTGGGCCAGCACCGTGGTCTGGTTGGTCTCCGGGTTGTGCAGCCGTACGCCGCCGCGCCGGTCGGTCTGGAGCACCCGGCCGTCGGGGAGCACGTCGAAGCCGATCGGCTCGTTGACGTTGGGCTGCGCCCCGACCACCGTCATCTGGTAGTTGGCCAGCACGGTCGCGCCGCAGTCGCCGTCGGTGACGCCGGCCGCCCACTGGATCGCCCCGCCGAGGTGGGCCCGCAGGTCGGCGCTGTCGTAGCTCTCCGGGGTGGCCCCGAGTCCGGTGTAGAACGAGCGGCCGCCCTGGTAGTCCTTGCACCAGGTGACCGGGTGGTCGAAGCCCATGCTGCCGCCGGCGTACGTCTTCTCGTCCACCGTGGCCAGCACGTGCGAGACGCCCCGGACGTTCGCCGCGAAGTTGTACCACCGGTCGGTGGTGGACCAGCGCTGCGGCAGCGTCTCCGACGCCGGGTGGACCCGGTCGGCGACGGTGACGGTCGCCCGGCTCGCGGCCGTCGGCGCGCCGGTGGCCCGGGTGCCGAGCACGTTGGTGAGGAACGACCAGTCCGGCTCGGCCTCGATGGCGGAGTGGACGCCCACGAAGCCCCCGCCGTCGCGGTAGTACGCCTCGAAGGCGGCCTGCTGCGCGTCGTCGAGCACGTCGCCGGCGGTGTTCAGGAACACCACGGCGCGGAACTGCTTCAGGTGGGGCTGGTCGAACTTGCGCGGGTCGTTGGTGACCTCGACGGTGAAGCGGCGCTCCTGGCCGAGTTTCTGGACGGCCTGCACGCCGGCCGCGGTGGCGGCGTTGTTGCCGCTGGCCGACCTGGTGAAGACGAGCACCTTGTACTGGATGCCGTTGCTGACGGGTGCCGGGGCGGTGAGCACCGGCGCAGCCTGCGCCGGGGTCGGGGCACGCTCCGCCGTCGCGACGAGCGACGCGGCGACGAGAGTGAGCAGGCTGAGATGGGTGGCGGCCCTGCGGCCGAACGGTCTTCTGCGCATCGAACCTCGCTCTGGTCGGGCGGGTCCGCCTCAGCGCCGGGACGAGGCTGAGGAGGTCGCTGGGAGGTGACGAGAGCCTGGCCAGGTTCTACGCGAGACGATATTTGCGCTCGGGACCAAAGAGAAGAGGTTGAAGCCAAAAGTTTTCGATGAACCTCTCTGACTTTTGTTCAGGATAAGCAAAAGTGGGAGGGCGGGGTCTCGTTCGGACAGACGAGAGCGGGCCGGTCGCCCGATGGCGACCGGCCCGCTGCCCGGTTGGCGTCAGAGGTTGGTGCTCGTGCCGGACGACTTGGTGCTCGTGCCGGTGGTCGACGTGCTGGTCGAGCTCGTGCCGGTCGAGCCGGACTTGGCGCCGACGGCGGCCGGCGTGCCGGCGAACGGCTTGTCGGCGTCGGTCAGCCCCTGCTTGCTGCCGTTGCCGGTAGCGGTGCCCAGCTTCTCGCCGAGCTTGGTCTGCCCCAGCTTGTCCTTGCCCTCCGAGTAGAGCCGGGTCGCCTGGGCCTGCGCGACTCCCGCCGCCTCCTGGACGGTCGGGTGGTCGAGCACCTTGCGGCCCCGGACCACCAACTCCTCGTACTTCTCCCGGCCGGCACGGGCGCCCAGGACGAATCCCGCAGCCAGCCCGCCAAGAAACATGATCTTTCCGCGCATGGCGGCTCCTTCCGTACCTGACGCGCCGCCGGTCCCGGCCCGGTGGCCCCGGGCGGGATCGACCTTCTCGCGCCTGCGTCCTCTGTCGTCGGCTAACTACCCATCCTGCTCTCCGCTCATACCTCCCTGTGCCGAGATGGCGATTTGTCCGGTATTCTGATGCGGTCGTCGGCCGGGGGAAGTCGTCGTAACCCCCTGGCGCACCACCCCCTGATGTCCTGTACTCTTGTCCCCGTCGCACGGCGCGGAGAGATCCGCAGCCGGGTGATCTACGGTCCCCCGTAGCTCAATTGGCAGAGCAGCCGGCTGTTAACCGGCAGGTTTTTGGTTCGAGTCCAAACGGGGGAGCTTCGCTCCACACGACGCCCGTCGGCCCTGGCCGGCGGGCGTTTCGCGTTGCCGGCTTACGCGCCCGCCCGCCGCCGGTTTCCGCCCGCGACGCCGTTTCGCCCGGCAGGATGGTCGATGTCGACTTAGACTCCCGCTGCGTCGATTACTGCGTCGATTCAAGGGTGGAACGGACACATGGCCGGAGGGCGGGGCCGCTGGACCGCGACGGTGATCGCGGTGGTCGTGGCGCTGGGCTGGCTGGTCGTCGGCGGCCTCGCCGGGCCGTACTCGGGCAAGCTCGGCGACGTCGCCACCAACGACAACGCCTCCTTCCTGCCCGCCGACGCCGAGGCCACCCGTGCGCAGGACCTCGCCGCCGGCTTCGTGGACCGGGAGACCACCCCCGCACTCGTCGTGTACGAGCGCACCTCCGGCATCACCCCCGCCGACCAGCAGCGGGTCCAGACCGACGCGGCCCGCTTCGCGGAGCTGCCGGGCGTGGTCGGTCCGCTGCCGCCGCCGATCGTCAGCCAGGACCGGCAGGCCGTGCAGGTGGTCGTCCCGATCGACGCGGCCGAGGGCGAACAGATCGGCGCGGTCGTCGACCGGCTGCGGGAGATCGCCGGCGCCGACCGGGACGGGCTCACCGTGGACGTGGCCGGCCCGGCCGGCCTGCTCGCCGACCTCATCGAGGTGTTCACCGCCATCGACGGGCCGCTGCTGCTGGTCACCCTCGTCGTGGTGCTGGTCATCCTGCTGATCGTCTACCGCAGCCCGGTCCTCTGGGTCTTCCCGCTGCTCGCCGCCGGCATGTCGTACTCGCTGGCCGCGCTCTTCGTCTACGTCCTCGCGAAGAACGACGTCATCAAGCTCAACGGGCAGGCCCAGGGCATCCTCACCGTGCTCGTCTTCGGCGCCGGCACCGACTACGCGCTGCTGCTCATCGCCCGCTACCGGGAGGAACTGCACCGGCACGAGCGGCCCTGGGACGCCATGCGGGTCGCCTGGAAGGGCGCCGCCCCGGCGATCATCGCCTCCGGCGCCACGGTCATCGTCAGCCTGCTCTGCCTGCTGCTGTCCAGCCTCAACTCCAACCGGGCGCTCGGCCCGGTGAGCGCCGTCGGCATCGCCGCCACGCTGCTCGTGATGCTCACCTTCCTCCCCGCCCTGCTGCTGCTCGGCGGGCGGTGGGCGTTCTGGCCCCGGCGGCCCCGCTACGACCACGCCGACCCGCGGACCGAACACGGCATCTGGGGGCGGATCGCCGGCTTCGTGGCCCGCCGCGCCCGTACCGTCTGGATCGTCACGGCGGTGGTCCTGGCCGCGCTCGCCCTCGGGGTGACCCAGCTCGGCGCCACCACCCTCGGCCAGTCCGACCTGTTCACCCAGCGCACCGACTCGGTGGCCGGCCAGGAGGTGATCGCCCGCCACTACCCGGCCGGCACCGGCAGCCCGGCCACCATCTTCACCAACCAGGCCACCGCCCAGCAGGTCGCCCAGGTGGCGCAGGGCGTACGCGGGGTGTCCTCGGTCCGCCCGTTCAGCCGTCAGGGACCGGCCGGGCCGCCCGAGGTGGTCGACGGGCGGGTGCAGTTGCAGGCCACCCTCGCCGACCCGCCGGACAGCAACGGCGCCGAACGCACCATCCGCGAGCTGCGCGTCGCGGTCCACCGGGTGCCCGGCGCGGACGCGGTGGTCGGCGGCTTCACCGCCATCAACGTGGACACCGCCGACGCCTCCACCCGGGACCGCAACGTCATCATCCCGGTGGTGCTGCTGGTCATCGCGGTCATCCTGGCCGTGCTGCTGCGAGCCCTGCTCGCCCCCGTGCTGCTGATCGCCACCGTGGTCCTGTCGTTCCTGGCGACGCTCGGCCTCTGCGCGCTGATCTTCAAGTACCTTCTCGACTTCCCCGGGGTCGACCAGTCGTTCCCGCTGTTCGCGTTCGTCTTCCTGGTCGCCCTCGGCATCGACTACAACATCTTCCTGATGAGCCGGGTCCGCGAGGAGTCGGTCCGGCGCGGCACGCGGGCCGGCGTGCTCACCGGCCTCGCGGTCACCGGCGGCGTGATCACCTCCGCCGGCATCGTGCTCGCCGCCACCTTCTCCGCGCTCGCCGTGCTGCCCCTGGTCGTGCTGGTCGAACTCGGCGTGGCGGTCGCCGCCGGCGTGCTGCTCGACACCATCGTGGTCCGCTCGCTGCTGGTGCCCGCGCTCGCGTACGACATCGGGCCGACAGTGTGGTGGCCCGGCCGGCTGTCCCGGACCAACCGGGACGGCGACCGGGCCCGGACGGAGGTGGCCGATGCCCACTGACACCGACGTGGTCATCGTCGGCGGCGGCCTGGCCGGCCTCGCCGCCGCCCGCCGGCTCCACCGGGCCGGCGTGCCCTGGCGGCTCGTCGAGGCCGCCGACCGGCTCGGCGGCCGGATCGCCACCGACGAGGTCGACGGCTACCTGCTCGACCGCGGCTTCCAGGTGCTCAACACGGCCTACCCACGGCTCGGCGGCCTGGTCGACCTCGGCGCCCTCGACCTCGGCTGGTTCACGTCCGGCGTGCTGGTCCGCCGCGGCGACCGGCTGGACCGCCTCGTCAACCCGCTGCGCGACCCCGCCGGCGCGCCCGGCACCCTGACCGCGGACGTCGGGTCGCTGGTCGACCGGCTCCGCTTCGCCGGGCTCGCCACCGGCTGCGCCACCCTGCCCGTGGGCCGGCTGCTCAACGCCCCCGAGACCACCACCGAGGCGGCGCTACGCCGGGCCGGGCTCTCCGCCGCGTTCATCGAGGAACTGCTCCGGCCGTTCCTCTCCGGCGTCCTGCTCGACCGCGAGCTGGCCACCTCCAGCCACGTGCTGGCCGTCCTCCTGCGCGCGTTCGCCCGCGGCCGGATCGGCCTGCCCGCCCGCGGCATGGCCGCGCTGCCCGCCGCCGTCGCCGGCCCGCTGCCCGCCGAGCTGATCGACCTCGACACCCCGGTCGCCGAGGTCGCGCCGGGCCGGGTCCGCACCCCGGCCGGCGACATCACCTGCCGCGCCGTCGTGGTCGCCGTGGACCCGCCGGCCGCGGCCACCCTGCTGCCCCGGCTCCAGCGGGTACGCATGCACAGCTACACGACCTACTACCACAGCACCGACACCCCACCCCTGGCCGAGCCGATCCTGCTCCTCGACGGGGAACGGCGGGAACTCGTCGCCAACACGGTGGTGGTCAGCAACGCGGCACCCACGTACGCGCCCGCCGGCACGCACCTCGTGGCCACCTCGGTGGTCGGCCCGCAGGCCCCGCCCGAGCCGCTGATCCGCCGCGAGCTGGACCGCCTCTACGGCCGCTCCACCGCCGACTGGACCCACCTCACCACCGTGTCGGTGCCCGAAGCGCTGCCCGCCGCGCCGCCGCCACAGGGCCGGCTCCGCAAGCCGGTCGCGCTGGGCGAAGGGCTCTTCGTGGCCGGCGACCACCGGGACAGCCCGTCCATCCAGGGCGCCCTGGCCAGCGGCTGGCGGACCGCCGGCGCCGTGCTCGCGGAGCTGCGCGGCGAAGGCCCGATGTGACACCGGCGGGCCCGACCGATCCGCTGCGCGCTGTTATCCTCGCGTTGCCCATCGTGCCGGGCAGATCATCAACCCGGCCCGACGGGTGATGGCCGGTGATCCGTCGAGCGGGTTACGATCCGGCGCGGTAGCGGGGCGGTAGCTCAGCGGGTTAGAGCAGGGGACTCATAATCCCTCGGTCGCGGGTTCGAGTCCCGCCCGCCCCACCAGCGAAACGCCCTGGTCAGGCATGGTGCAGACGACCCGGGCGCACCGCGTCAAGATCCGGACCCACGCCCTCAGTCCGCGCTGAGTCCGCAGCAGCACGAGCCGCCGCCCGGTCGAGGCGGTCCGCCACCTGGTCCGGGTCCGGGGAGGCTGGACGGTCGGAGACTGCCCGACGAGGAGATCCGCCAGCGCGGCAAGGCAAGCTACCTGGTGATGAGGTAGGCACTTGATCTGCGCCAGACGCTAAAGATGACCAAGGATCAGATGATGCAAATCGTTCTGGACCCGCCGCGTGGAGCCGCTGGCGTGTCCGTTGGCATGGCTGTACCGGATGCCGAGCAAGTGTTGGCGGCACTTGCCGACTATGTTGGGCCCGGGCGCAGCAAGGGCAGCCGTGGGTTCGCGCACTATGCGAGCGGCATGTCAATCCAGGCCCACGATGACGGCGCTGGCAGGGTTGAAGCGGTCGAGATATACCGTCCGGATGATCCAACGGTGCAGGTCTTGTACCAAGGAATCTCGATCTTTGGCGAGGCGGCTCCGGTGATCGAAGAACGGCTAGCGCGTCACTTGCGCCTCGACACTATCGACGATGGGTTGACCGTCGTCGCACCAGAGGCATTCCTGGCGTTCGGTAAGTCGGTGTCCGTGTACGGCGATGAGGTCCGGTCGGGGTTCTTCGAGTCGGTTGTGGTTGCCGAGCCTGGTTACTACGGCAATCTCTGAGTGCCCTCGGTCGGCATCTAGTCCGCAAGAGCTCGACGGACAGCAGGGGGAGCGTTGTGAGACGTCGAGAGAGGCGTTTCCGCTGCTAGGCCCCCATGTGCTCAGCCGTCGGGGTGGTCGACTTGATTTCATAATCCCTCGGTCGCGAGTTCGAGTCCCGCCCGCCCCACCACGCGAAACGCCCTGCTGAGCCATGCTAGCGGCGACCCGGACGAGCGGGATCGACTACCGGCCTGCCTTGACGCAGTTCGGCTCGACGCTCGAACAGGTCATGGCGATCTTCTCCAACGTGCTTGACGTCGACGAGCACGGCCGGGTGACGAACGCGGACGATGCCGAGTGGCGCGCCGCGCAGTACATCCGCCGCGACTGCGACCGGAGTACACCGTCGAGCCGCCGTTCGAGGATTGGGAGCTGGAGCTGCCGTGACGACGGACGGGGCCGGGGATGGCAGGCTGACTCCGGATCGCTGCTCGCCGGAAGCCGTGTCGGAAAACCGCCACTGACGTGGGTCGATTCGATGGTCGACCGTAGGTTGCGTGGGTATGAGACTCAGACTCGCCCTTGCCGTCGTGACCGCGGCGCTGGCGTCCGTCATCGTCCTCCCGGCCGCCGCCGCCCAGGCCGCACCGGACAGCCTGGCCTGCGCCGCCGCGGGCAGTTACAGCCGCGTCGTCAACGGCACGCCGACGACCTTCTGGCTGGTCGGCTCCGTCAGCACCTATCGGTACTGGCACGTCGTCGAGGCCACCTCCGACACCTACCAGCGCAGCTACGTGGTGCGGTGCAGCGGCGAAACGATCGTCACCGCCACGGATCTGGCCGTGACCGCCACCGGCGGCGACCGCTGCGGCAGCACCTCAACCACCCAGTACCAGTACGTCGGCGCGCGGACCGGCCTCGAGCCGAACCCGGGCTGGCCAGGGTTCTACCTGGAGTACGAGTACCACTACTGGCACGTGAAGCGCTGGGTGTGGTCCGGGCTCTTCGGGTACTGGACCTACGACCACTCGGAACTCGCCCGCTGCCTGATCTGACACGGGACCTGTGGAAGGCGGCAGGACATGGACCAAGGCACCCGCGACGAGATGCTCGGCCGCCTGGCTGAGGCAGTTGCCTCCGTCACCGTCGCACACCCGACGCGGGTCGCTGTCGACGGACCGCCGGCGGCCGGCAAGACCACCCTCGCCGACGAGCTGGCCGTCGTCCTGCGCGGACAGGGCCGCGAAGTCATCCGCGGCACGATCGACGACTTCCTCTTCCCCCGGGCGCAGCGCTATCCGCGCGGCGAGTACTCGGCCGAAGGCTGCTACTTCGACACCCACGACTACGGCAGGCTGAACCGGGTTCTGCTGGCTCCGCTCGGCCCGGGCGGGGACCGACGGTTCCAGCACGCGGCCTACGACCGCACGGCGGATGCGGTGCTGTCCCCGCCGGTCACGACTGCCCCAGCCGACGCCGTGCTGGTCTTCGACGGCGTCTTCCTCATGCGCCCGGAACTGGTTGACCGGTGGGAGCTGCGCATCTTCGTGTCGACAGCGCTCGACAAGACCGTGGATCGTGCCGTGATCCGGGAGCGCCAGGTGTCAACTCGGGCCGAGGTCGAACGGCGCTGGCGCGAGCGTTACATCCCCGCCCAACAGCTCTACTTCGCTGCGGTCCGCCCGACCGATCACGCCGACATCATCGTGCACAACGACGAGCCCCAGCAGCCGATCTGGGAGCACCACACCCGAACACACTGACCGCCACGTCGGCCCGCTACCCGGCCGGTGGGTGCCACGCCGCGGGTGCGGCACGAAGGTCCTGCTCGACCCGCGCCCGTACCGCCGTCGGGTCGACGCCGAGGTCGCGCAGCACGGCGCTGCCGTCACCGGCGTCGTCTTCGATCAGCGCGAGCAGGAGGTGACTCGTGCCCGTGTCGGGGTGCCGGTAGGCGAGCGAGATCTCCATGGCCCGCGCCATGGCGGTGACGGCGTCGGTGCCCGTGAACGGGTCGCCCGGGCGCTGGTTGCTCAGCTGCTCGGTGAGCACCTCGGCCGGCGGCTCCTCCGGGCCGCCGCGCCGTGCCGCCAGCACGCGGAGGCGGTGGGCGTCGACGCCGTGGCTACGCAGGACGGCCGCGCCCCGGTTGCGGCTGGAGTGGTGGGCGGGTACCGGGATCCGGGCCGCTTCGAGGGTGGCGTCATGGGTGAGCATCGCGAGCAGGAGGTGCGGCGGCCCGATCACGTCATGGCCGAGCCGGATCGCCTGGCGTTTCGCCTCGGAATCGACTCCGGCCAGGATCGGGCCGAGGCGGCTGAGCCGGGACACACCCGCGAAGAACCGTCCCGCGACGCGGTCGATCAGCGAACCGGACCGGGGCCAGAGGGCCAACCGCACGTCGTCGAGATCCGGATGAGGCTCGTCGGTCCGTCGCATCGCCGGTTCGGTGCGCAACCGGTCGATGGCCGACAGCCGCGCGTACTCGTGGGGAAAGAGGTAGTTGGTCCCGTCGTAGCCGCGCAGTCGCAGCATGCCGAGCACGAGATGGGACAGGTTGGCGAAGGGCGTGCCGGTGTCGCGTGCGGCGTGCAGCGCGCCGGCCAGGGTGACACGGACACCATTCGTCCATGGTGGACGCGCGTCACCTGCTCGCCGGGCCGCCAGTTCGGCCGGCGACGGAACCGCCACTCGCATCGGCATCGCGCCGAGCGCGACGAAGGGTCGCTGCTCCTCGTGCGGCGGCACTGGTCCTCCATGTTCGGGCGGAATGGCCTGACTCGCTGACGCAATGGTGCCTCCTCCCGGCTCGCGCGTACCCTTCGTGCCGTGATCAACAACGTGAAGGTCGCGGTCGTCGGCGTCGGCAACAACACCTCGGCGCTCGTGCAGGGGATCGCCTTCCACCGCAGCACCGGCAGCCTTGTGGGCATCCACCAGCCGGAGATAGCGGGGCTGGGGGTCGGCGACATCGACGTCGTCGCGGCCTTCGCCCGCTCCGAGGGCAAGGTCGGCAAGGACCTGCACGAGGCGATCTTCGTACCGCCCAACAACTTCCCGCGGCTCGACGTGGGGTTGCCGCCCGCGGGCGTGACGGTGCAGCCCGGTCTCGTCGACTCGACGGGGATCGAGCGGGTGGCACACGCGCTGGAGGGCGCCGAGGTGCTGCTCTATTCCGCGCCGAGCGGCAGGCCGGAAACCGCCCACGCGTACGCCGAGGCAGCCCTGCGGGCGGGCGTGGCGTTCGTGAACACCACCTCGGACGCGGTCGCCAGGGAACCGTTGTGGCTCACGCGATTTGAGGAGGCCGGCCTGCCGCTGCTCGGCGACGACCTGGCCAGCCAGTTCGGCACCTCCGTGGTGCACCGCGCACTGCTGCGTTTGCTCGAGGAGCGCGGGCTCACCCTGGTCAGCTCCTACCAGGTGAATCTGGGGGGTACGGAGGACTTCCGCAACCTGGTCGAGAACTCCAACACCAAGGCGCAGTCCAAACTGAACGCCGTCGGATCCGACAAGGTGCAGATGGCGCCCCTCGGATACCTCCCGCACCTGGGATCCCAGAAGATCGCCCACCTCAACGTCGAAGCGCAGGGTTGGGGCGGGACAGCGGTGAGCCTGGACGTGCGGCTGAAGGTGCATGACCCGAGTGGCGCGGCCGGTGTCAACATCGACCTGATCCGGATGGCCGCCACCGCTCTGCGGTCCGGCCGCGGCGGCTACCTCGCCGAGGCGGCGTCGTTCCTGAAGTCCCCACCCGGGACGGCGATCTGATGACGCTGGAGGTTCGCCGCACGAGGTGACGGCTCACTGAGCCGTGCCCGCGAGCAGCCACCGTCGGACCGGAACCTCCAGCAACACCCGTTCACCCTCCGGCGCCCCGACGTCCCATCCCTCGTACTTGCTCGCGAACGCCTCGACGACCGTGGTGGGGAAGTCGCCGCGGTGCAGGTGGGCGACGCCCTCGGCCACCACGGGTGAGGTCCCGTCCTCCAGGGCCAGGGACACGCGCGGGTCGCCCTCCAGATTCCGGGCCTTGACGCTGCGAGCGTCGCAGCCGATCCACCAGATGCCGTCGGCGTAGAGGAACCAGACCGGCGTCACGTGGGGAGACCCGTCGGGGCGCACCGTGCACAGCCACACGTTCCGCTCGTCGGCCAGCCGGGTCTCGACGTCGGGCGGGAGAGGTGAGGTCACGCGGGAAGTGGACCACATTCGGGACAGGCGCGGATGCCACCGTGCGGGCCGCCGCCGCGGACCGGGAGACCTAGAGTCGGGGAATGCTGATCCGGATCGAGGGCAGCGACCTGCCGGGCCGGCGTACCGGCGGGGAGGCGGACCTGCTGCGGCTCCGCAACGTGCACGTGGGGATGCAGCGCAAGGCCGAGGTGGTCGACCTGGTGCCCGCCGACGCGCGGGAAGCGGCCTGGCAGTTCGAGGTCACCAGCCGCGAGGTGGACGGCCTGCTCGACGTCGGTGGGCCGTGGGTGCACGGCCGCCCGGGGGCGCGGTTCCTCTACCTCAGCTGGGGGTCGGTGACGGAGGACCGATTCGAGATGTTCCGTCGGGCGAAGCTCCTGTTCGGTGACATCCCGGGGAAGGTGCTGCGCGCCGGTCACGAGGGGGGCGGTGTGCTGGTGGGCCGGCTCCCGTTGACGGACGCCGAAGGTGGGCCGGTCTGTGCCCGGGTCCGGCCACCCGGCATCCGCTGGACCGTGGAGTGACGGGTGCGCAAACCCCTCCCGTGCGGCCCGAGGTGCGGATTCTGCCGCCGTAGCGACCACCAGTGCGTCCCGATCCGAGTACGGATGCTCATTCCTGTGGCGTCGTGACGCGGCAGGATCGGGCCGTGACGAAGACGACGCGTACCCTGCTCGGCGGCCTGCTTCTGGCGGCCGCGACGGTCGGGGCCTGGTGGGCCTGGCTGGGCTGGGAGTCGGGTTACACGGTCGACCCGGAGACCGGCGCGACCAGCGGCCCGTACGCGGTCTGGCAGGTGGCTGCCGCCGTGCTCACCCTGATCGTGATCGCGGCCGTCGGGGGCTGGTTCTGGAGCCCGTGGCTGGTGGCGCCGGTGATGACGGTGGCGTTCACCGCGGTCTGGGCGGCGCGGGCCGCGTCGACGGACGCCAGCGGGCTCTGGGCGGTGGGGGCGGCGATGGTCGCCATCGGCATGGCCATCGGGGCGACCGTGGTCAGCGGCGGTGCCGCCTGGCTGCGGCGCCGCGGTGGCGCCCCCGCCCGCTGAGGAGCCGACCGCCCGGCGGGCATACTTGCCGGATGTCTGAGCAGGCCCGCCGCGCGCGACCGGAGGTACTGTCGCCGATGCTGGCCGCGTTGCGGACCGGCACCCGCGACCACCATCTTGCGCTGGAACGCGACCTCGACCTGCCCGGCCGGATCCGGACCCGGGCCGACCTGGCGGCCGTGCTCTCGGCGCTGCTCGCCGCGTGGGCTCCGCTGGAACGCGACCTGGCCGCCGCGGACTGGTCGGGGCTGCGGCTCGACCCCCGGCTCGGCGCGGCGACCGGCCTGCTCCGCGCCGACCTGGCCGCCCTCGACGCCGCGCCTCCGTCCGGCGCCGGCTGGGGGGACGGCGGTGTCCGGTTCGACACCCTGGCCCGGGCGGTCGGCGGCCGGTACGTGCTGCTCGGCAGCGCGCTGGGCGGCAGTGTCATCGCCCCCGTGGTGGAACGGCGGCTCGGCCTCGCCGAGGGCGAGGCGACCGGGTTCTTCCGGCGCAGCGGCCGCGCGCCGGGGCGCGACTGGCGGGACTTCCGCGTGGCGCTGACCGCCCGCGACTGGTCCCCGGCGGAGCTGGCCGAGGCGGCCGAGGCCGCCCGCGCCACCTTCACCTTCGTCGGCCGGACCGCCGCGCCGCTCCTCCGCGCGGCCTGACCGCCCGCGCGCGCCGTCCCCACCCTCGTCCGCCGGACCGCCGCGCCGCTGCTCGGCGCCGGCCATGCGCGGGAACCCGGCGGAGAAGCGGTCGTCTCGATGTCCGCCGCCTGACACGCGGCGACGCTGAGTCCGAAGACCGTCCGCAACCACCTGTCGAACGTGCTGGCCAAGCTCCAGGTGGCCGACCGCGCCCAGGCCATCGTCCGGGCCCGGGATGCGGGCCTCGGTCAGCCCTGACCGAACTCGGTGCTGAGGGCTCGCAGCGCGCGGGTCAGCTCGCGCGCCGAGGGCGCCGCCGCCGGGTCGACCAACCACTGGGCCGCGACGCCGCCGATCAGCGCCTGGTGGAAGGCGCCGAGGGCGAGCGCGGTCGACTCGTCGAGGGCCGGGTCGAGCCGGTGGAAGACCTGGGCCAGCCCGAGCCGGGCCTGACGGGTGACCCCGGCGAACGCCTCCCGCAGCTCGGGCGCGCGGTCCAGCTGCGCGATCAGCTCGAACTGGACGGCCCAGAGCGGCCGGAGCCGGGCGAACGACTCGATGATCCGCTCCCAGGCCGCCTCGAAGCGCTGCTCGGGCGTGGCCTCCGGCCCGGCGTCCTCGGCGAGGGCACGTGCCAGCTCCTCGCCCCACTCGGCCAGGGCCTCCACGAGCGCCTCGTTGAGCAGCGCCTTCGTGGTGCGGAAGTGGTAGCCGATGGCGGCCAGGCTGGTGCCGGCCGCGCCGGCCACGTCGCGGGCCGTGGTGGCCGCGTAGCCCTTCTCCATGAGGCAGCGCTTGGCCCCGGCGAGCAGGTCCTCCCGATTTCCCATGCCGGCAGCGTAGCGGATTCCTTGAACAAGCGTCTTGCACAAGCGTCTAACACGCTTGTACCGTCGGTGGCATGACTGACGTCCTGATCTCCGGCGCCGGTGTCGCCGGCCCCACACTCGCCTGGTGGCTGCGCCGCCACGGCTTCCGCCCCACCGTCGTCGAGCGCGCCCCGGCGCTGCGCGACGGGGGCTACAAGGTGGACGTCCGGGGCGCGGCGCTGACCGTCCTGGACCGGATGGGCCTCCGTGAGCAGGTGCGCCGGCACGACACCGGGATGCGGCTGGCCCGCTTCGTGGACGCGTCCGGCAGGCAACTGGCCACCATGGACGCCGCGCTCTTCGGTGGCCGGGAGGGCGACGACGTCGAGCTCATGCGCGGCGACCTGGCTCGGCTGCTCGTCCAGGCCACCGGCGACGTGGAATACCTCTTCGGCGACTCGATCGCCGCCCTGGACCCGGCCGCCGACGGGGTGGACGTGACCTTCGCCGGGGGTGGGCGCCGCCGCTTCGACCTGGTCGTCGGCGCCGACGGGCTGCACTCGACCGTACGCCGGCTGGCGTTCGGCCCCGCGGCGGCGCACCTGCGCCCGCTCGGGCACCACATCGCGATCTGCACCGTCCCCGCCGGGTTCGGCGAGGAGCGGGTCGAGCTGATGCACCCGGCGCCGGGCCGCACCGTCGGCGTCTACCGCACCGCCGGCGCGCCCGACGCCCGCGCGCTGTTCCTCTTCCCCTCGCCCGCCGAGGAGCCCGACCACCGGGACCTGCCCGCCCAGCGGGCGGCGCTGGCCCGGGCGTTCGGCGGGGCCGGCTGGCGGGTGCCCGAGCTGCTCGCCGCCGCCCACGACGCGCCGGACTTCTACTTCGCACCGATGAGCCAGGTGCGGATGGACCGCTGGTCCGCCGGCCGGGTCGGGCTGGTCGGCGACGCCGGCTACGGCCCGTCGCCGGCCTCCGGGCAGGGCACCAGCCTCGGGCTGGTCGGGGCGTACGTGCTGGCCGCCTCGCTGGCCGAGGCCGGCGGGGACCCGGTCGCCGGGTTCGCCGGGTACGAGCGCCGGATGCGCCCGTTCGTCGCGGCGAACCAGCGCCTCGCCGAGCGCAACCTCAAGGGGATGGTGCTCTCCTCGGCCGCGCAGATCCGGTTCCAGACGCTGATGCTGCGCCTCATGCCGCGCCTGCCCGGCCGGGAGCGGATGATCAGCCGGGTCACCGAGCCGATCCGCCGCGCCGCCACCGCGATCACCCTGCCGGACGCCCCGGCGGCCGCGCGCTGACCGTCAGTCCGTCAGGCGCTCCTCGTACGCGGCGCGCAGGTCGTCCCAGCCGAACTCCTTCGCCTCGGCGCCCCGGATCGGGCCGACCGGGTCGCCGTCGAGCAGGTGGCCGGCCACGTCGAGGCAGAGGTGCCAGCCGGCGGCCATGCTCGCGCCCAGGGCGCGGTCGTCGAAGCGGTGCCGCAGGGTGAGGCGGGTGCCGGTCGCCGTGCCGGCCAGTTCCCAGCGCAGCAGACCGTCGCCCCAGGTGTATTCGAGGAGGCGGGGTGGCTCGGCGCGCCGCACGGTGGCCGGGGCCGGCCAGCTCCGCTCGCCGTCGACGGTGCTCAGCGTGACGGCGCCGGGCGTGCCCAGGTCGCGGTCGGCCAGGAAGGGCGCCCACTGGGCGAGCCGGTCCGGCTCGGTGAGCGCCGCCCACACCTTCTCCGGCGGATGCCGCAGGTCGCGGACGAGGATCAGGTCCCACCGGTCGCCGGCCGCCGCCCAGGAGACGTCGGCGAGCGGGCCGGGCCGGAAGCTGTCGCGGTCCATGGTCACTCCTGACTGTCGAGATGGCGTTCCAGGGCGTCGAGGTGGTCGGTCCACATCCGCCGGTACGGCCCGAGCCAGTCGTCCACGGCGCGCAGCGGGCGGACGTCGATGCGGTAGATCCGCTGCTGGGCGGCGGTGCGGCAGCTGACCAGGCCAGCCTCGCGCAGCACCTTGAGGTGCTTGGAGACGGCCGGCTGGCTCATGCCGAGCGAGGCCACGAGGTCGCCGACGCTGCTCTCCGACCGGCGCAGCCGGTCGAGGATGCGGCGCCGGGTGGGCTCGGCCAGCACGGCGAAGGCATCCCCGGACACGTCCCCAATATGCCTCGGTGCTCATATGCCTGTCAAGGAATACAAAGCACGGCCGCGGCGGGCCGGCCGGCTTCCTATGCTCGGGACATGGAACTGCGGATCTTCACCGAACCCCAGCAGGGCGCGAGCTACGACCAGCTGCTCGCCGTGGCGCGCCAGGCGGAGGAGACGGGCTTCGGCGCCTTCTTCCGCTCCGACCACTACCTGAAGATGGGCTCGGTGAGCGGCGACCCGGGCCCGACCGACGCCTGGACCACCCTCGCCGGCCTGGCCCGGGACACCAGGAGCATCCGGCTCGGCACCCTGATGACCGCGGCCACCTTCCGGCTCCCCGGCCCGCTCGCCATCACCGTCGCCCAGGTCGACCAGATGAGCGGCGGCCGGGTCGAGCTGGGCATCGGCGCCGGCTGGTTCGCCGAGGAGCACACCGCGTACGGCATCCCGTTCCCGCCGCTGGGGGAGCGGTTCGACCGGCTGGAGGAGCAGCTCGCCGTCATCACCGGGCTCTGGGACACGCCTTCCGGGTCGACCTTCGACTTCCCCGGCAAGTACTACCCGGTCAGCGACTCACCGGCGCTGCCCAAGCCCGTCCAGCAGCCGCGCCCGCCGATCCTGCTCGGCGGCATGGGCCCGAAGCGGACGCCCCGCCTGGCGGCCCGCTACGCCGACGAGTTCAACCTGCCGTTCGCCTCGGTCGAGGACTCGGCGGCGCAGTTCCAGCGGGTGAAGGACGCCTGCGCCGAGATCGACCGGGACCCCGCCACCATGACCTGGTCCAACGCCCTGGTGCTCTGCTGCGGCCGGGACGACGCCGAGGTGGCCCGGCGCGCCGCGGCGATCGGCCGGGAGCCCGCCGAGCTGCGCGAGAACGGCGCCGCCGGCACGCCCGCCGAGGTCGTCGACAAGCTCGGTCGGTACGCGGAGATCGGCAGCGAGCGGGTCTACCTCCAGGTGCTCGACCTGGCCGACCTGGACCACCTGGAGCTGGTCGCCGCCGAGGTGATGCGGCAGGTGTGAGCGCGCGAGGGCTCAGCGGGCCGGCCCGGCGGCCCGGGGCGGCGGCCCCGGGTGGGGGATCGGGTCCGGCTCCGGCTCCGGGGCCGGCGGCGGCGCCGGGGCCGTGGCGTACTGCCCACCGGCCGGATCGGGGCCCACGCCGGTCGGGTCGATCTCCTCCTCCGACGGATACACGTCGCCGCGGAGGGTCGGGTCGCGGTAGCTGCTCATGTCCACAGAGTGCCCTACCGGACGGCGGGGCAACCCCGGCTTGCGCGATTGGCGGATGATGCACCCGGACACCGGGGACGGGAACGGGGGGAACGACGTGGAGCTGCACCGCAACCGAGGGGTCCTGCCGCTGGCCCTCGTCTGCGTGGCGGGCGGGGTGATGGTGCTCGCCGTGGCCGGTGACGGGCCGGTGCTGCGGATGCTGGTCGCCCTGGGCATCGTGGTGATCGGCGTCAAGGTCCTGGTCGGCGCGCTGCGTCCGTTCCGCTGCGTCCTCGGCCCCGAGGGGCTGGAGGTGCGCCGGCCGGGCCTGCGCGGGACGTACCGCTGGGAGCAGTTCGCGGCGCTCGCCGTCGACGACGCCGGCCGGCTGGTCGGCGTGCCGGGGTCCGGCCTGCCGCCGGGCCTGCCGGTGACCGCCCGGCACCCATGCGACGGCCGTCCCGCCGTCGAACTGCTCGACCTCCGCCAGGTGCGCGAGAGCCCCGACGAGGTGACGGCGGCGCTGACCCGGTACGCGGGCGACCGCTTCACCGACGCGCGCACCGGGCCGGCCGGCGCGGACGACGAGACCGGCACCGATCGGGAGGCCACCGCATGACCGGCAGCAACTGGGCGGGCAACGTCACCTGGTCGGCCAGGGCCCGCCACGAGCCGTCCACGCTGGACGAGCTGCGCCGGCTGGTGGCCGGCGCGGACCGGGTCCGGGCCGTGGGCACCGGACACTCGTTCAACCGGCTCGGCGACACCACCGGCGTGCAGGTGTCGGTGGCCGGGCTGCCGCCGACCGTCGCGCTCGACCGCGACCGGGGCACCGTCACCGTCGCCGCTGGAATGCGGTACGGCGACCTGGCCACCGCGCTGCACGCCGAGGGGTACGCGGTGGCGAACCTCGCCTCGCTGCCGCACATCTCGGTGGCCGGCGCGGTCGCCACCGCCACCCACGGCTCCGGGCCGGCCCACGGCAACCTGGCCACCGCCGTGGCCGCGCTGGAACTGGTCA
The DNA here is from genome assembly GCF_008085935.1 of Micromonospora sp. AP08. Classification (NCBI taxonomy): domain Bacteria; kingdom Bacillati; phylum Actinomycetota; class Actinomycetes; order Micromonosporales; family Micromonosporaceae; genus Micromonospora; species Micromonospora sp. AP08. Next base: position 246,589 of record NZ_VSEZ01000008.1, on the reverse strand, counting down.
CCGCCGACGGCGACCTGCTCACCGTGGACCGCGCCGACCCCCGGTTCGCCGGGCTGGTGGTCCACCTCGGCGCGCTGGGCGTGGTCACCCGGCTCACCCTCGACGTGGTGCCGGCCTTCGAGGTGCGGCAGTACGTCCGGCTCGGCCTGCCCCGCGAGGCCCTGGACGACGCGCTCGACGCGGCCTACAGCGTGAGCGTCTTCACCGGCTGGCGGTCACCCCGGTTCGACCAGGTGTGGCTCAAGCAGCGTGCCGACCAGCCGCCGCCCCCGGCGGACTGGCTGGACACCCGGGCCGCCGACACGCTCCACCACCCGGTGCCCGGGATGCCGGCGGAGAACTGCACGGACCAGCTCGGCGTGCCCGGGCCGTGGCACGAGCGGCTGCCGCACTTCCGGCTCGGCTTCACCCCGAGCAGCGGTGACGAACTCCAGTCCGAGTGGCACCTGGCCCGCTCGGACGGCGCCGCGGCGCTGGCCGCGCTCGACCCGGCGGCCGAGCGGATCGCCGCCGTGCTCCAGGTCTGCGAGCTGCGTACGGTGGCCGCTGACGGGTTGTGGCTGAGCCCGAACCATGAGCGCGACAGCCTCGCCGTCCACTTCACCTGGGTGGGCGACCCCGTCGCGGTGGCGCCCGTGCTCGACGAGGTGGAGGAGCGGCTCGCGCCCTTCGCCCCGCGCCCCCACTGGGGCAAGCTCTTCGCCCGCGACCCGGCCACCGCCTATCCCCGCCACGACGACTTCCGCGCCCTGCTGCGCGAGTTCGACCCGGCCGGCAAGTTCCGCACCGCGTTGCTGGACCGTTACTTCCCGCGATACTGACCTACCAGCGAGTCACCCGTAGCCTATGGGCCGATCATCCATGGTGGACATCGGCGAGGGAGGACGATGGTGCAGGAACCCCCCGGCCCGGGCGGGCTGGTCCGCGTCGACAACCGGGCGCTGTCCCGGATCAGCGTCGTCGCCCAGTGCCTGGACAACCAGTGGGTCACCCGGGACCTGCTGGAACACATGGTGAGCCGGCGGCTCTCCTACGCGGAAGTGGAGCGCCGGCGGCGGCAGGACGCGCGGGCCGAGTACCTCCGGTCGATCCTCAACGCCGAGCAGGTCATCGTCAACCGGGCGTACTTCTTCAACAACCCGGTCGTCTACCAGGACTTCGCGGCGCGGGGTCCGCAACGCGAGGCGGTCCGGGCCCTGCTGGACGAGAGCGTGCTGGTGCCCTTCCTGCTCCGCGAGGGCTCACCGGCGGACGAGCCGCGGTTCACCGTCGACCCGATCGGCTGGGACGCCTGGCGGAGCCTGCTCGGCGACCTCGACACCATCCGGTGCCTGCGGCTGAGCTGGGACGACGCCGAGAACGAGGAGTGCACGCAGCGGCTCATGTTCGAGGAGTTCCACCGGTTCCTGCTGCAACTGCGCGGCTTCAACCTCGACGCCCTGCGCCGTGACCTCGGTCTGGACGGTGCGAGCATCCCGGCGCTGCGGGAGCGGCTGCGGGAGGTGACCCTGTGGGCGGCGGACACCGACCGGGCCGACCGGGAGGGGTTCTACCGGCAGTTCCTCGTCGAGCCGGGCAGCGACCCGGCGCAGGGCCGCTTCCGCTCCGCGCCGCTGGTGGCGGAACTCAAGCAGCTCATCGACCTCCGGTACAACACCACCGTCCCGGACGCGGTGGAGCGCTTCGCGCTGATCCCCACCGACTCGCTGCGACGGACCGCCCTCCAGGAGCGGCCGCCGGTGCGGGCCGCCCGCGCCGCCGGGGAGGGCGCTCCGCGGGCCGAGCTGAAGCAGCTCGTCGAGCTGCTCCGGACGCTGCGGCCCCAGGCGTTCGACCTGGCCCTGTCCCCGCTGCGCATCGACCTGACCGGGCTGGAACTGACGCACGTGCGACAGGCGCGGGACACCGACGAGTGGCGCGGCTACCTGGGCGCGCTGGAATCACTGCTCGACGACCCGACCGACTTCGTGGCCCGCGGCCAGGTGGTGTACGACCGCTACCTCGCCCTCGCGGGCCGGCTCGCGGAGATCGTCGGCGAGCGGCGGCGCAGCCGGATGCGGATCTGGCAGCCTGTCGTCCGGATCACCATCGAGGTTCTCGGCGCCTCCGCCTCGCTCATCTACGACGGCGATCCCCGGCTGGAGGTGATCGGCGACGTGGCCACCGAGGTCGCCTCCCGGGGCACCGACGCGGTGCTGCGCTTCGCCGTGGTCGGGCGCGACCAGCGCCGGGCCGAGAACGAGCTGGCCACCGGCATCGACGTCATGCGGGTCCGGCTGGAGCGGGCCCGCGAGGACTGGCGGGAACTCGTCGCTCGGCTCCGGGAGGGCGGCTTCCCCGTGGTCGACGGCGACGTCGAGCGGGACACCGAGCCGAACATCGACCGACCCCGGGAGGACACATGACCGGAGCCTCCGACGATCCCCGCTACCAGGAGCTGCGCGACCGGCTGCCGGAGCTGTTCGTCAACCCGCCGGGTGCCGCCGTGGAGATCCTCGACGACCCCGCCGAGGTGGCCGCCGCGGAACGGGCCAAGGCCGCCGCGCTGCGCGCCCGTGGGCTGCCCGAGGCGTGGGGCCGGACCGGGGTCGCGTACCAGGACGAGTGGCTGACGCTGCTGCGGGACCCGGTCCGGTTCCCCGGCGGCGGGCTCGGCACGTACATCCGCGCGGTCTCGATGGGCGGCGCGTACGGGGTGGTGCTCCTGCCGGTGCTCGACGGCGCCGTGGTGCTCATCGAGCACTTCCGGCACGCCACCCGGCGGTGGCACCTGGAGGCGCCCCGCGGGTTCGGCGAACCGGATGTCCCGGCCGAGGAGCAGGCGGCCCGGGAGTTGCGCGAGGAGATCGGCGTGGAGGCCGTCCGCCTGGTCGACCTGGGCCTGCTGCACCCGGACACCGGCACCTCCACCGACGAGGTCCGGCTCTTCCTGGCCGAGGTGGCGGCGGTCGGGGAGCCCGACGCGCGGGAGGGCATCCGGGCCGTACGGCGCTGCCCGCCGGACGAGGTCGGCCGGCTCATCCGGGACGGGGTGGTGACCGACTCGTTCACCATCGCTGCCTGGACCCGGGCGCACCTGCGCGGCCTGCTGGGCGAGGGCTAGGAGCGGCCGGCGGTCATCTGTTCGCGCATGCTGCCGCGCTGCACCGCCCGGCTGATGTCGCTGGGCGAGACGATCCCGACCAGCCGCTGGTCGGTCACCACGAGCGCCCGGCCGTCGGCGCACTGGCCGAGCCGGGGGAGCAGGTCGGTGAGCTGCTCGTCCGGGTTGGCGAGCACCAGGTCGTCGGCCCGGCAGGAGACCTCGGCCAGGGTGGTCGAGGCGCGCCGGTCGGCCGGGATGCCGCGGACCCGGTCGAGGGTGACCAGCCCGACCGGCCGGCCCTCCTCGGTCAGCGGCAACGCCGAGTGCCGGTACGCGAAGAGGTAGCGGTCGACGAAGTCGGCCACGGTCATCTCCCCGGAGGCGGTCTGCGGCTGCGGCGTCATCACCTCGGCGACCCGGATGCCGCGCAGCGCGCTGCCCATCCGGGCCTGGCGTTCCTCCATGCCGGCGGCGCCGATCAGGAACCAGCCGATGAGCGCCAGCCAGAGCCCGCCGACTCCGCTGCCGGCCAGGAACTGCCAGAGCCCCAGCCCGATCAGCAGCGCGCCGAGGACCCAGCCGGCCCGGGCGGCCACCACCGACGCCTTCGTGCGGTCGCCGGTGGCCTTCCACACGGCCGCGCGCAGCAGCCGGCCGCCGTCGAGCGGGGCGGCCGGCAGCACGTTGAAGATCGCCAGGAGCACGTTGATGCCGGCCAGCCAGGACAGCGAGCCGAGCAGCAGGCCGTGCACGCCGGCCAGGGCGAGCAGCACCGCGATCGCGCCGAAGAACAGCCCGATGATCAGGCTGACCAGCGGCCCCACCCCGGCGATGCGCAGCTCGGCGCCCGGGTCGCGGGCCTCGCCCTTCAACTCGGAGACGCCGCCGAAGAGCCAGAGCGTGATCCCCTCGACGTCGATGCCGTTGCGCTTGGCGACCACCGCGTGAGCCACCTCGTGGGCGAGCAGGCCGAGGAAGAAGACCACCGCGGCGGCCAGCCCGGCGGCCACGTACGCCACGGCCGAGTGGCCCGGGTACGCGCGGGGGAACTGGCTCGCGGACAGCGCCCACGCGATCAGCAGGAAGATGACCAGGACGCTCCAGTTGACCCCGACGGGTACGCCCGCGATCCGGCCAAGCCGGAAGCTCGCCCTCATGTCCCCGTCATACCCGTCCCGGTCGGTGCCACACCAGGGCGCAAAGTCCCGGAGCTTCGTGTATCCCGGAGCTCCGATCCGGCCCGGTTCACCGGCGGGGGGCCGTGCTGACGACGGTGGGCGAGTACTCGTTCGCCGCCTCCACGGCCCACTCCAGCGCGAAGTCCGCCTCCTCCTCCCAGCCCGGCTCGCCGCCGACGAAGTGCGACCGCCCCGGGAACTCCCGGTAGCTGATGACCGCCGTCGAGCCGCGGTAGAGGTTGGCCACGGAGGAGGCCAGGGACGGCGGCACCACGTGGTCTTCACCGCCCGCCGTCACCAGCAGCGGCGCCCGGTCGGACCGCTTGGTGTCCACGGCCGTCGCCGAGTTCGGGTCCAGGTTGGCGAACGCACCCTCGAAGAAGACGTGGCCCGCGGCGGGCACCGCGTACCGCTCCCAGGAGGCGTCCGAGTACTCCGGGCTGATGGTGTTGCCGAAGGCGTAGCGGAAGTCCTCGCGGGTGAACGGCACCGCGCGGTGCCGGTTCGCCGGGTTGCGCAGGACGGCGAACCCGGAGCGCAGCGTGCTGAGCGGTAGCTTCAGCACGCCCTTCACCGGGGCGGGGTGCAGGCCGACGACGGCGGCGCCGAGGCCCCGGTCCCGCAGCAGTTGCGCGATGAGGCCGCCGAACGAGTGCCCCATGATGATCGGCGGCCGGGGCAGCCCGCGGATGATCGCCGTGTAGTGGTCGACGATCCCGGCGATCCGCTGCGCGGCGATCGGCGTCGGGTCCTCCCGCAACCGCTCGACGTCGACGTCCATCCCCGGCCAGGCCGGGGTGAGCACCTTGAAACCGCGCGCGGCGTACCGGTCGACCCAGTGCTCCCAGCTGCGTGAGGTCATCCAGAGACCGTGGATCAGCACGACCGTGTCGACCCGTCCCGTTGGTACGCCCATGCCCTGACCTCCCTGGTGCCGTGACGAATGGGCCGCGCCGTGGTTACCCGGCCCGGTCGCCCTCACGCCGGTCACCCTCCTCGTCGACCCCTGACAAATGTCACGGCCGGAAGATGACGGCCACTCCGGGGACCGGACCGCCGGTCCCCGGAGCATCGTTGTCATGACCGACACCCACCCTGCCGTCGAGCTCGCCGGACTCACCAAGACCTTCGGCCCGGTGACCGCCGTCGACGGGCTCGACCTCCGCATCGCCCCGGGCGAGGTGGTGGCCTTCCTCGGCCCCAACGGCGCCGGCAAGACCACCACCGTGGACATGCTGCTCGGGCTGGCCCGCCCGGACGCCGGCACCGTCCGGCTCTTCGGCGGGACGCCCGCCGACGCCGTCCGGCTCGGCCGGGTCGCCGCCGTGATGCAGACCGGCGGCCTGCTCAAGGACCTCACGGTCGCCGAGACGGTACGGATGACCGCGCACTTCTACGGCCACACCCGGCCGGCCGCCGAGGTGCTGGAGCGGGCCGGCATCGCCGACATCGCCGACCGGCCGGTGGGCAGGTGCTCCGGCGGCCAGCAGCAGCGGCTGCGCTTCGCCCTGGCGCTGCTGCCCGACCCCGACCTCATGGTGCTCGACGAGCCGACCACCGGGATGGACGTCGAGGGGCGCCGGGACTTCTGGCAGGCCATCCGGGCCGACGCCCGCTCCGGCCGCACCGTCCTGTTCGCCACCCACTACCTCGACGAGGCCGACGCGTACGCGGACCGGATCGTGCTGGTCCGCCAGGGCCGGGTGGTCGCAGACGGCACCACCGCCGAGATCAAGAACCTGGCGGCGGGCCGGGTGGTCCGGGCCACCCTGCCCGGCGCCGACCAGGCCGCCCTGGCGGCGCTGCCCGGCGTGCAGTCGGTCGAGGTGCGCGGCGACGCCGTGCTGGTCCACACCGAGGACTCCGACGCCGTCGCCCGGCACCTGCTGACCCGGACCCGGGCCCGGGACCTGGAGATCACCTCGCGCAACCTCGAGGACGCCTTCCTCGCCCTGACCACCGCCGCCTGACCGCCGACCGCGCCGAACCGGAGCCCTGCGATGACCGTCACCGCCCCGTCCGCCACCACCTCGTCCGACCGGGCCGGGAACCGCCGGCCCCCCGCCCTGGGCGGCTTCTCGGCCGCCGTTCTCGGCATCGAGATCCGCCGGGTGCTGCGCAACCGCCGCACGCTCGTCTTCATCCTGATCATGCCGGCGGTGTTCTTCCTCCTGTTCGGCCTGCCGCAGCGCGGGCAGAACCTGGACAACGGCCTGCCGGTCACCGGCTGGATCATGATCAGCCTGGCCGTCTACGCGGCCATGGTCGCCACCACCAGCGCCGGCGCGGCCGTCGCCACCGAACGGGCGCTGGGCTGGAGCCGCCAGCTGCGGCTCACCCCGCTGCGCCCGGCCGCGTACGTGGCCACGAAGGTGGCCACCGCCATGGTGCTCGGCCTGCTCGGCGTGCTGGTCGAGTTCGCCGTCGGGGCGGCCTCCGGGGTCCGGTTGCCGGCGCACGTCTGGGTGGAGTCCGGCCTGACCGCCTGGATCGGCTCCCTCGTGTTCGCCGCCCTCGGCCTCTTCGTCGGCTACCTCGCCCCGGCCGAGAACGTCATGCAGTTCATGGGACCGATCCTGGCCGTGCTGGCCATGCTCGGCGGACTGTTCGTCCCGCTCGACGTGCTGCCCCACGCGCTCCAGCAGATCGCCAAGTTCACCCCGGTGTACGGCGTCGGCCAGCTCGCCCGGGCGCCGCTGACCGGAGCCGGGCTGGACTGGGTCGCGGTCGGCAACGTGGCCGCCTGGACCGCCTTCTTCGGCCTGGGCGCGGCCCGGCTGTTCCGCCGCGACACCAGCCGCGTCTGACGCGTGACCGCGGACGTTAGCGTGTTCACCGTGGGCCTGCCACGCGATCAGAGCCGGCCGGCGAGCCGCCGCTGGCGGATCACCGGCTGGCTCCTGGCCGCGGTCTGGCTCTTCTTCCTCAACATCCCGCTGCTCACCGCCCTGCACCAGCCCGAGGTGTGGCGCCGGGTGCTGGGCGCGGTCACCCTTGTCGCCTTCGGCCTGCTCTACGTCTGGGTGTTCGAGTGGGCGCGCGGCATGCGGCAGGCGCACCGCAACATTCCCCACGCTCGGGCCTGGGCGGCTTTGGCGGCGCTGCTCGGTCTCGGCCTCGCCGGCATCCCCGGCACCGAAGGGGACTGGCTGACCACACTGGTCTTCGTCGCGGCGGCGGCGGTGTTCCTGCTGCCGTCGCGGGAGGCGCTGCTGGTGGTCGTGCTGGCCGCGCTCACCCCGCCGGTGACGGCGGCGCTGGTCCCCGGCTGGGAAGCGGAGGGGACGGTGGTCTTCGCCGTCGTGCTCGCCTCGTTCGCCATGTTCGGGGTCAGCCGGCTGGCCCAGCGCAACGCCGAGCTCCAGGCCGCTCAGCAGGAGATCGGCCGGCTGGCGGTGGCCGAGGAGCGGGCCCGCACCGCACGCGACCTGCACGACATCCTCGGGCACTCGCTGACCGTGGTGGCCGTGAAGGCGGAGCTGGCCGGTCGGCTGCTGGAGCTGGATCCGGCCAGGGCGGCCACCGAGATCGCCGACATCGAGCGGTTGGCCCGGCAGGCCCTCGCCGACGTGCGGGGCACCGTCGGGGCGTACCGCGGGGTGAGCCTGGCGACGGAGCTGGCCGGCGCCCGCTCGGCACTGGCCGCCGCGGGCATCGTCGCCGACCTGCCGGAGACGGCGCCGGCGCTGCCGGCGGAGCGGGACGAGCTGTTCGGCTGGACGGTCCGCGAGGGGGTGACCAACGTGGTCCGACACAGCGGCGCCCGGCGCTGCGAGATCCGGGTCGACCCGACGGCCGTGGAGATCCGCGACGACGGCCGGGGACCGGCCGGCGAGCCGGAGGCGGCCGGCCACGGGCTCGTGGGGCTCCGTGAGCGGGCCCAGGGGCTGGACGCCACGGTCACCGTCGGTCGCCCCCGCGGCGGGCGCGGCTTCCTGCTCCGGGTGACCGTGCCCGAGACCGGACGGGGGGCGACCGGATGACCGAGCCGATCAGGTTGCTGCTCGCCGACGACCAGGCTCTCGTCCGGGGCGCGCTCGCCGCGCTGCTGTCCATGGAGCCGGACCTGACCGTGGTGGCCGAGGTGGGACGGGGCGACGAGGTGGTGCCGGCGGCGCTGCGGACCACGCCCGACGTGGCCCTGCTCGACGTGGAGATGCCCGGCCTCGACGGGGTCGCGGCGGCCGCGGCGCTGCGGGCCGCGCTGCCCGGCTGCCGGGTGCTCGTGGTGACCACCTTCGGCCGCCCCGGCTACCTGCGCCGGGCCATGGAGGCGGGCGCGAACGGCTTCGTGGTCAAGGACACCCCGGCCCGGCAGCTCGCCGACGCGGTCCGCCGGGTGCACGCGGGGCTGCGGGTGGTCGACCCGACGCTCGCCGCGGAGACCCTGGCCACCGGGCCGAGCCCGCTCACCGAACGGGAGACCGAGGTGCTGCGTACGGCCCGGGGTGGCGGCACGGTCGCCGAGCTGGCGGCGACGCTGCACCTCTCCGAGGGGACGGTGCGCAACCACCTCTCCGCGGCGATCGGCAAGACCGGCGCCCGCAACCGGGCCGACGCGGTCCGGGTGGCCGAGGAGAACGGCTGGCTGCTCGGCGACTGAGCCGGCTCAGGCGGTGGCCGGCGGGGCGGGAAGCTGGTCCACCACCACGACGGCGGTGCCGGGGCGCAGCTCGGCGAGGAGTTGCCGCTGGCCGCTGCGGGTGAGCCGGATGCAGCCGTTGGTGACGTTCCTGCCCAGCGTGTCGTCGGTGTACCAGCTGTGCAGTCCGATGTGGGCGCCGCGCAGCCCGGTCGGCACCGCGTCCGGGTCGTCGGGGATCGCGCCGAGGGCGAAGATGTCCACCCCGCCGTAGACGTCCTGCGGAGGCGGGGTGCGGCCGAGGACGAAGGTGCGGCCCAGCGGGGTGGACTGGCCGGGCATGCCGAGGCTGACCTCCCAGGAGCGCACGGCGCGGCCGTCCCGGAACCAGGTGAGCCGGTGCGGGCGGCGTTCCACCACGATCTGGTCGGGCAGCGCGACGGTGCTCCAGCCGCCGGCCGGCAGCCAGGCGATCCGGCGGTTGGCCGAGGGGAGCAGGACCGCGGTCCAGCCGACCCGCCGGTCGACGATCGGCACGGTCAGGTCGACGCCGCTGATGGTGGGGGCGAGGAAGGCCAGCGGCCGGCCGCCGGGCGCGTCGTAGGCGGCCACGGTCCGGGTCGGTGTGAGCCCCTCGGCCAGCGGCCGGGTGTCGGCCGGGTCCGGGTCGGCGGGGAACCCGCCGGGCGCCGGGTCGTAGGTGACCACCGGCAGGTCGTCCGGGGCGGGCGCGGCGGCCGGCACGGACTCCTCGGGGGACGGGCTCGGCTCGTCGGGTGCGGGCGGGATCGCCGCGGTGGGCGCGGCGCCGACCGGCGCCGGGGCCGGACCGGCGGTGAGGGCCCGGCCGACCAGCAGCGCGGCCGCCAGCAGCACCGGTACGCCGACGGCGGCGAGCAGCCAGCCGAACGTCCAGCGCGAGAACAATCGGTCAGACAGCACGATCGGTACTGTAATCGGGCGCGCGGCCCCCGGGCCGCGAATCGGCGGCGCGGGGGCCGGTGTCGTCCCTGGTCAGGACACCTTCGCGCCGACGTGGATGGCGATCGCGTCGTGCGCGTTGACGGTCGCGGCGAACCAGCCGTTCGCGTCCACGGTGATCACCGGCCCGCTGCACGAGCCGTTGCTGAAGTCGCCGTGGATGACGTCGCAGTAGCGGCCGGCGGGCAGTCCGGTGTAAAAGGACCGGCCCGTGATGGCGAAGTCCTCGTCGTTGAGGGTGAGGTAGCCCTTGCCGGCCCGGCTGAACGCGATGTGCTGCCAGCCGTTGTCGTACCAGTTGGCGACGCCGGCACCCTGGGTGGCGTTGGCGAAGCCGACCATGTTGGCGATCACCCGCCAGCGGTGCTCGCACTCCCAGCCGGAGTAGCAGGTGGTGTTCGAGGTCTTGTTGCTGGCGTCCGAGGGCGGGCCCTGGTCCTTGTTGCTGAACGTGTAGCTCGACATCACCGCCGGGGTGCCGTACGGCCAGGCGAGCATGAAGGCGTTCGCGAGGGCGTACTCGCCGCGGTCGCGGTAGGTCAGCACACCGCCGTCGCGCTGGGTGTCGTGGTTGTCGGTGAAGACCACCGCCGAGCCGCCCGGCAGGTAGCCCCAGGACTCGCCGAAGTTCCGCAGGTACGCCAGCCGCTCGCTGTTGAACATCCGGGCCAGGTCCTTGCCGTACCGGAACTCGTGCACGTCGCCGTTGCCGGTGTACTCGGTCGGCTGGATCGGCTCGCCGGCGCCGTAGATGACCTCCTGCACGAGGTACGCCGAGCGGGACAGCTTGCCCTTGACGGCGGCGATGTCGGCGGCCGGCATGTGCTTGCTGGCGTCCAGCCGGAAGCCGTCGACGCCGAGCGAGAGCAGGTCGTTGAGGTATGTGGCGAGCCGGGTGCGCACGTTGTCCGACTCGGTCTTCAGGTCGGCGAGGTTGACCAGCTCGCAGTTCTGCACCTCGTACCGGTCGCCGTAGTTGACGATGTCGTTGTTGCCGTTGCGACCGCAGTAGTGGAAGTCCTGCGAGCCGTAGGTGCCCGGGTAGTCGTAGTGGCCGTAGGTGCTGCCGGCCCAGCCGGTGCCCCCGTTGTCCTGTCCGGACATGTGGTTGACCACGGCGTCGACGATCACCTTCACGCCGGCGTTGTGGCACGTGTTCACCATCGACTGGAACTGGGCGCGGGTGCCCTTGCGGGACTCGATCCGGTAGCTGACCGGCTGGTAGGCCACCCACCACTGGTTGCCCTTGACGTGCTCCTGCGGCGGGCTCACCTGGACGTAGCCGTAGCCCTTCGGGCCGAGCACGGTGGTGCACTCGTTGGCCACCGAGGTCCAGTTCCACTCGAAGAGCTGGACGATGACCTTCTTGCTGCCGGGGGTGGAGGCGGCGGCCGGGGGAGCCGCCACGGTGGTCGGGACGAGCAGGCTGGCGAGCAGGCCCAGGGCGAGGGCCGCCGAGCGGCATCGACGTCGATGCATCGGGACTCCTGAGGGGGTGCGGCGCGGGGGAAAGGATCAGTGCCGACTTCTTGCAGGTCGGCCTGAAATTTTCGGCAAGGTTACAAGCGTGTTGCAAGACCTGTCAACGCATGGACATACGTCGTTGCGAAACGCGCTACACGCGCCCCGGGGCCGGACGGTTCGACGGACCGGCCGAGAAATTCCCCACCGGAGGTGATCCGCCCGTGCCGTCCGTCCGTACTGGAGGAGGGAGCAGGGTCGGCCGGTGGGGCGCCGCCGCGAGACGATCGAGGAGCAGATGGCCCGGGCAGAGCAGAACGAGAAGGCGACGACCGTCCGGACCACCAGCACCAGCCGAGGTGCCCGGACGATGTCGAGGTCCGCGATGGTGGCGCTCGCCGCGTCCGCGCTCGCCGTCGCCTGGGCCGGCCTGGAACTGGCCGGCGCCGGCACCGTCATGTACTCGTACGGATTCTTCTTCACCGAGTTCTTCGCCGGGGTGGTCGCCCTCGTCTCGCTGAGCCTCACCGTGATGCTGGGGCTGCTCGCCACCGACCGGCTGGTGCTGCTCATCCGGCACCGGGTGCTGCTCCAGTCGGCGCACCGGGCCACCGGCGTCCTCGGCGTGGCCGGGCTGGTCTTCCACGTGATCACCAAGATCTCGACCGGCCGCGCCGGCCCGACCGACGCGGTGGTGCCGTTCCTCGGCGGCCGGGGCCTCTACGTCGGGCTGGGCACCGTGGCCGCGCTGCTGATGGTGGGCGTGCTCTGGACCGGCATCGTCCGGGTCCGGTTCGCCGGCGTCGGTCCGAGGTGGATGTGGCGGGCGCTGCACTCCATGGCGTACGTCTCCTGGCCGTTCGCGCTGCTGCACGGCCTCAACGCCGGCCGGACGGCGAAGACCTGGGTGGTGCTGAGCTACCTGGCCTGCGTGCTGCTGGTGGTGGTGGCGCTGCTGGTCCGGCTCTCCGTCCACCTCGGCAAGCGCAGCCGGGAGCAGCACCAGGCCGCCGCCCTGAACAAGGCGATGGCCGGCAAGGGGGAGGAGCGCACCGGCCTGCTCGCCGGGCTGACCCGCCGTAAGGCCACCGCCAAGGAGGAGAGCCGCTCCGGCCGGGGCCGCGAGGGCGGCTGGGCCGAGGCCACCGCCACCTGGACCGCGCCGGCCGGCACCGCGCGGCGCCGCGACCCCGAGCGGTTCGCCGTACCCGTGGTGCCGGAACCCGGGACGCTGCGCGAGCCGGTCCGCGCGGCGGCCGCCCGGCGGCGCGACGAGCGGGTGGCCGGGCGCGCCGAGCGCGAGCGGGTCGCCCGCGGCGAGGAGCGCGTGGCCACGGCCCGGCGCCGCGACGACGAGCGGCCCGCCCGTCGCCGCCGGGACGAGGAGGAACGCCGCACCCGCCGGTCCCGCGACGAGGAGGCCGCCCGCTACTCGGCCCCGCCGGAGAGCGGCGGCCGCCACTCGGCCCCGCCGGACACCGGCACCCGCTACTCCACCCCGGCGGAGGTCGCCCGCTACTCGGCCCCGCCCCGCCGGACGGACGAGCCGGAGGAGCCGTGGGACAGCCCGCGCCGCTGGGAGAGCCGGCCGGTGTCCGGCGAGCCGATCTCGGCCGGCCCGATCTCGGGCAGCCCCATCTCGGCGGGCCCGATCTCGTCGGCGCCGCGCAGCGGCAGCGGCCGGCACAGCGCCGAGGAGGACGTGCCGGAGGAGCCGGACTACTGGCGCCCGCCGGCCCGCTACGCCGCCGACGACGCCTTCGTCGACGACACCCCGACCCTTGTCGACCTCGCCTCCCGGCGGGCCCTGCGGGCCTCCGGCGAGAGCCGGTCGAGCCGGCGCAAGCGGGCCAACGCGGACGCGGTGGACGGGGCGTACTGGGCCGGGCTGCGGGGTGAGGCCAGGTGATGCGCACGACCGTGCCACCGGTGGCCTGCGTCGGCGAGCCCCGGCTCACCGCCGGCTTCGCGGAGTTCGGCAGACTCGACCTGCTGGCACACGAGGAGGTGCACGGCCCCATCGGGCCGGTGGAGCCGGCCGCCCTGCTCCGGCTCGCCGAGGCGATCGACCTCAAGGGCAAGGGCGGGGCCGGCTTCCCGTTCGCCCGCAAGCTGCGCGCGGTGCTGGAGTCCTGCGAGCGGCAGGACCTGTCCGCCGTGGTGGTGGTCAACGCCACCGAGGGCGAGCCGGCGAGCTGGAAGGACAAGGTGCTGCTCACCCGGGCCCCGCACCTCGTCCTCGACGGCGCCGCGCTGGCCGCGTACGCGCTGGACGCCGACGAGATCGTGATCGGGGTGGCCGACGACGACGTGGGCCGGCCCTCGCTCAGCGAGGCGTTGCAGGAGCGGCGGATGCCCGTGCCCACCACCATCGTCACGGTGCCGCACCGGTTCATCTCCGGCGAGGGCGGCGCCCTGGTCAACGGGATCAACGGGCTGCCGCACATCCCGCCGGGCACCAAGAAGCGGTCCAGCGACTCCGGGGTGAACGGGCTGCCCACCCTGCTCTCCAACGCCGAGACGTACGCCCAGCTCGCGGTCGCCGCCCGGATCGGCCCGTACGAGTACGCGGCGCTCGGCACCGACGACGAGCCGGGCACCGTGCTGCTCACCGTCACCGGGGCGGCCAAGCGGCCGGCGGTGGTGGAGTGCGCGGCCGGCACCCCGCTGCGCGAGATCCTGGAGCTCTGCGAGGTGCCCGACGGGCCGGGCATCCTGATGGGCGGCTACCACGGAAAGTGGATCACCCCGGAGGCGGCGGCCCGGGCCGAGGTGTCCCGCAAGGGGCTCGTCGCGGTCGGCGGCACGCTCGGCGCGGGCATCATCCTGCCGCTGAGCGGGGACACCTGCCCGCTCGGCGAGGCCGCCCAGGTGGTCCGCTACCTGGCCGGCGAGTCCGCCGGGCAGTGCGGTCCCTGCAAGATGGGCCTGCCCGACCTGGCCCGCGCCGTCGACCTCGCGGTCTCCGGCAGCGCGCCCATCGAGGTGGTCCGCGCCGCGGCCGGCGACGTGAAGGGGCGCGGCGCGTGCAGCCACCCCGACGGCACCGCCCGGTTCGCGCTCTCCGCCATGGAGGTGTTCGCCGAGGACCTGCGGCTGCACGCCACCGGCGAGGGCTGCGGCAAGCGGGTCAAGGGCCTCATGGGCCTGCCCGGGGCGCCCGACGGCAACCCGCAGAAGCTCACCCTCGACTGGTCCCGCTGCGACGGGCACGGGCTCTGCGCCCACGTGGTACCCGACTTCATCCGGCTCGACGGCAACGGTTACCCCGCCTTCCCCGCCACGCCGGTGCCGACCTGGCTGCGGCAGGGCGCGCTCAAGGCGGTCAAGGTCTGTCCCGAACTCGCGCTCCGGCTGGTCAAGGCCGAGTAGCCGAACCCCGAGGAGACGCGGATGCCCCCACGTACCGCCCGCCGCCTGGTCACCGCCGCCGTGCTGGCCGCCACGCTGCCCGGCGCGGCGTCCTGCGCGGTCGGCCCCGAGCGGGCCACCCCGGTCGGCGTGGTGGCCGCCGCGTCGCCCGCCGCCCCGGCCGGGTCCGCGTCGCCGGCCGCTCCGGTGGTCCCGGCCCGCGTGCCGGAGACGCTGTCGTTCACCGCGAAGACCCTCGACGGTACGGCGTTCACCGCCGCAGCCCTGGCCGGGAAGCCGGTGGTGCTGTGGTTCTGGGCGCCCTGGTGCGCCACCTGCGCCAGCCAGGCGTGGACGGTCGCCGAGATCGCCCCGAAGTACCGGGACACGGTGCCGATCGTCGGCGTCGCGGGGCTGGGCGAGCAGAAGGCCATGAAGGAGTTCGTCACCGAGTTCGACCTGGCCGGCACCCCGCAGCTCGACGACCGGTCCGGCGCGCTGTGGCGCCGGTTCGAGGTGGTCGAGCAGAGCACCTTCGTCATCGTGGACCGGGACGGTCGGGTGGTCCACCAGGGCTTCCTGGACGGGGAGTCGCTGACCCGCCAGGTCGACGCGCTGGCCCGGGGATGACCGGCGGGCTGCTGCTCGCGCTGACCGCGGGCATGCTGGCCGCGGTCAACCCGTGCGGCTTCGCCATGCTGCCCGCGTACCTGTCGCTGCTGGTCGCCGGCCCCGCCGACGGTCGCGGCGCGGTCGGGCGCGCGCTCACCGCCACGGCCGGGCTGACCCTGGGGTACGCGCTGGTCTTCGGCGCCTTCGGCGTGGCCGTCGCGCCACTGGCCGACTGGCTGCGCCCCCGGTTGCCCTGGCTGACCGTGACCCTCGGCGTGCTGCTGGCGCTGGCCGGCTGCTGGCTGCTCGCCGGCCGGCGGCTGCCCACCGCGCGCCCGTTCGCCCGGGCGCCCCGGCTCACCCGCACCTGGCCGTCGATGGTCCTGTTCGGGGCGGCGTACGCGCTGACCTCGCTGACCTGCGCCATCGCCCCGTTCCTGGCGATCGTGGTGACCAGCCTGCGGGCCGGCTCGACGCTGCGCGGGCTGGCGCTCTTCGGCGCGTACGCGATGGGCATGGCCCTGGTGGTCGGGGTGGCCGCGCTCGGCGTGGCGCTGCTGCGCGGCCGGCTGGTGGCCCGGCTGCGCGGCGCCGGCGCGTGGGTGCCCCGACTGAGCGCCCTCGTGCTGCTGGTGGCGGGCGGCTACGTCGCCTGGTACGGCTGGTACGAGGTGCGCCTCGCCCTGGGCCGCCACGACGCCTTCGGTGACCCGGTCGTGCGAGCCGCGGCCCAGGTGCAGCAGACCCTGGTCCGCGCGCTCGACACGGCCGGCCCGGCGCTGCTCGCGGCCGCCCTGGTGCTGCTCGTGGCGGCCGGCCTGCTCCGCAGACGGCGGCGGGGGCCGGACGAGCCGACCCCCGCCGCGCGCCAGGCGGTCAGCGGACCGGGGTGAGCCGGTCGGCGCCGAGCTTGTCGCGGAGCACCTCGGGCACCACGACCGAGCCGTCGGGCTGCTGGAACTGCTCCAGGATGGCCGGGAAGAGCCGGCTGGTGGCCAGCGCGGAGCCGTTGAGGGTGTGCACGAAGCGGGTCTGCTTGCCGCCCGGCTCCCGGTAGCGGATGGCCGCCCGGCGGGCCTGGTAGTCGCCGCCCCAGGAGACCGACGACACCTCCTTGTACTTGCCGGTGCTCGGCATCCAGACCTCGACGTCGAGGGTCTTCTTCATGGCGGCGCTGGAGTCGCCCGCCGCCAGCAGGCTGGTCTGGAAGTGCAGGCCCAGCTTCTCGACCAGGCCCTCCACGTGGGCGACCATGGCCTCCAGCGCGGCGCCCGCCTGCTCCGGCAGCGTGAACTGGAAGATCTCCACCTTGTTGAACTGGTGGCCGCGCACCGTGCCGCGCTCGTCCGAGTGCGAGCCGGCCGCCTCGCGCCGGTAGCACGGGGTGTAGGCGAACGCCTTCAGCGGCAGCTTGGCGGTCTCCAGGATCTCGTCCTGGAACGCGCCGAGGATCGCCGTCTCCGCGGTGGGCAGCAGGAACTGGCCGCGCGGGGCGGACTGCTTGTCCAGGTGGTAGACGTCGTCGTAGAACTTCGGGAACTGGCCGGCCGCGAAGCCGGCGCTGTCGAGCAGCAGGTGCGGCGGGAGCAGGAACTCGTAGCCGGCCTGGATGTTCTGCTCGATCAGCCAGTTGACCAGCGCCCACTCCAGCCGGGCGCCGAGGCCCGTGTACATCCAGAAGCCGGAGCCGCCGAGCTTCACCCCGCGCTCGTGGTCGACCAGGCCGAGCGCCTTGCTCAGCTCCACGTGGTCCCGGACCTTCTCGACCGCCGGCGGCTCGCCGAAGGTGCGCAGCACCCGGTTGGCCTCCTTGCCACCGGCGACCACGTCGTCGGCGGGGAGGTTGGGCAGCTCGCTCATGGTGCCGCGCAGCCGGGACTGCACCTCGTCCAGCTGGGACTCCAGCTCGGCGAGCTGCTTGCGCTCGGCCTCCGGCGCGACCGGCTCCGGCGTGGTGCCGGACCGCTTCGCCTCCGCGTACGCCCGCGCCTCGGCCTTGCGGCGCTGCCGCTCGGCGTCGATCTCCATGATCAGGGCACGGCGTTCCTGGTCGAGCCGCTGGATGTCGTCCAGCGCCCGGTTGACCTCGGCGGGATCCAGACGCTTCGCCAGCGCGGTCGCCACCGCCTCGCGATCCTTCCGGATCAACTCCATGTCGAGCATGCTGCTCGTACGCCTCCGTCCAGGCAGTCAGGTGGGACCCCCAGATGCTACCGTCGCGTCCCGTTCCGCCCGCCCCGGCCCGCGCAGGCCGCCGTCCGATCGGGCGTCGGCGCCGACTCGCCCTCGACGGTCACCGTGGGTGACAGCACCCCCGCCGGCGACCAGATGTGACGGTCGGTGACGGACGACGACGCGTAGTGGCGGCCGGCGCCGTGGTCCCGCCCGGCCCCGGGCCGCTGAGCTGCCTGTTCGCTCGAACCCCTCGCCAACCCCGCCCCCACCCACGACCGCCTTTGCTCTGCAGCCACGGACGCATCGGTTGCGGTGCGTGCCTGCTGCGCCGATGGCTGCAGAGCAAAGGCACGGTGCGGGTGGGGTGGGGGTGGGCGCCGGGATGACGCAGGGTGACAGCGGGCGTGCGGCCGCGGGCGAGACGCGTCCGGCGGCCGCCACGGTCGGTCCGGGTCAGAGGCGGACCGGCATGAGGATGGAGAAGACGTCCTCGTCGTCGGGCCGGCGCACGGCCAGCGGGGCGATCGGCCCGTCCAGCTCCAGCACGAGCTGGCCCCGGCCGCCCGCGTCCAGGGCCTCCAGCAGGTACGCCCGGTTCACCCCCACCCGGAGCCCGTCCGGGGCGTCGGGCCCGACCACACGCAGCTCGCCCCGGTCGTCCAGGCCCAGCACGACCACCTCGTGGTCGACCCCCGCGTGCTCCCGGAGCAGCACCGGAGCGCCCTCGGCGGTGAGCGCGCGCCGCAGCGCCCCCACGTCGACGGGGATCCGGTGAGCGGGCGCGTCGCCCACCTGCCCGTGCAGCAGGCGGCGGTAGTCCGGGAAGTCGTACGGCAGCACGGCGGCGGTCACCGGCCGGCCGGCCACCGACACCTCGACCCGGTCCGGGGTCACGGTGAGGTGCGCCTCCGGGGTGATCCCGGCGCCGGTGTCGAGCAGGGCGCGCAACGCGTCCACGGCGTCCGCCGGGAGCAGCGCGCGCACGGGCGGGCCGTCGACCTTCCCACCGACCCGGGCCACGGCCAGCCGGTGCCGGTCGGTGGCGACCAGCCGGACGCCGTCCGGCTCGACCTCCAGCAGCACGGCGGAGAGCACCGGCAGCTCCGGGTCGGTGCCGACGGCGAACCGGACGGCGTCCACGGCGGCGGCCAGGTCGGCGCGGTGCAGCACGAGTCGGGTGGTGGTCATCATGGTCTCCTCCGGATCGATGAGGGCGCGGATCCGGGAGAGCTCACGGCGGGCGTCGGCGAGGCCGTCCTCCAGGCGGCGCAGGTGCGCGTCCAGCAGCCGGTGCACCGCCGCCGGCCGGTGCCGGTACCGCAGCGCCTCGGCGATCCCGGCCAGCGGCATGCCGACCCGCCGCAGCCCGGCGACGAGCCGGGCCGGCGCCACCTGGTCGTCGGTGTACCAGCGGTAGCCGGTCGCCGGATCCACCAGCGCCGGCACCAGCACGCCCGAGCGGTCGTAGAACCGCAGGGCGCTCACCGTCAGCCCGCTGGCCCGGGCCAGCTCGCCGATGCTGCGCAGTTCGCTCTCCACGACGCCGGATCCTGGGCCCTCAACCCGGTCGAGGGTCAAGCGTCCAGCACCCGGAACGTGATCCCGGCCCGGACCAGCCGGTCCAGCAGGGCGTCGCCCATCGCGGTCACCGGGGTCACCTGCCCGGCGGTCGCCGGCAGGTCGTCGAAGGCCAGGCAGAGCGCGGACTCGGCGAGCATCTTGGCGGTCTCGTCGTAGCCGGGGTCGCCGCCGGCCACCTCGGTGCGTACGGTCCGGCCGCCGCCCGTGCCGACGAAGCGGACCCGGAACCACGACTTCGCCCGCTGGGCGGCGCTCGGCCCCTGGCCGGAGGAGAGCCGGCCGAGCAGCCAGCGCCGGGTGGGCGGCAGCTTCACCAGCCCCACCACGCCGGCCAGGCCCACCCCGGCGACCAGCACGGTGGGCAGCCGCTTCATCGCGGCGAAGTGGCGGTAGCGGAAGTCCGGGCCGTACTCCGGGCGGGCCGCCGCCGACCGGCGGACCACCTGCGGGTCGATGGTGGGCAGCGGCACCGCCCACAGCCCGAACTCCTTGACCCGGCCGACCCGGCCGGGCACCGCCCGGACCCGGCGGCCCTCCGGCCGCGGCTCGACCGCCCTGCGCGCCTTCGCCGCCCGGCTCATCTCGCCCGTCCGGGAGAAGGCGGTGAGCGCCGAGTGGTACGTCCCCGCGGAGAAGCGCCCACCGGCCCGGACGTAACCGTCCACGGTGACCGGCCCGTCGGTGGGCAGCTGCTTGACGGTGAACCAGGCGCCCAGGTCGTGCGGGATCGAGTCGAAGCCGCAGGCGTGCACCAGCCGCGCCCCGGTGCGCACGGCCTCGGCGTGGTGCCGCACGTACATGAGGTCGACGAACTCCGGCTCGCCCGTGATGTCGAGGTAGTCCGTGCCGGCGGCGGCGCAGGCCGCGACCAGCGGCTCGCCGTGATGGATGTACGGGCCGACGGTGCTGGCGACCACCCGCGCGCTCTCCGCCACGGCGCGCAGCGACGCCGGGTCGGTGACGTCGGCGGTGAGCAGCGGCAGCCCGGCCAGGTCCGGGTCGACGGCGGCCAGCCGGTCCCGCACCCCCGCCAGCTTGCCCGGGTTGCGGCCGGCCAGCGCCCAGCGCAGCCCGTCCGGGGCGTGCCGGGCCAGGTACTCGGCGGTCAGGCCGCCGGTGAACCCGGTGGCGCCGAAGAGGACGAGGTCGTACGAACGGTCGTCACGCATCCGCCGAGTGTGCCACCCCGGGCCGCCGCGATCACGGGGAGAACACCGCCCGGACGCAGCCGTCGGCCCGGTCCCGGAACAGCGCGTAACCGTCCGCGCCCCGCTCCAGCGGCAGCCGGTGGGTGGCCAGGTGCTCGGTACGCAGCTCGTCCCGGGCCATCCGTTCCAGCAGCATCGGGATCCAGCGCTGCCCGTGCTGCCGGCCGCCGCGCACGGTCAGCCCCTTGTCCAGCACGGCGCCGAGCGGGAAGGTGTCCACGAATCCGGCCCCGGTGCCGAGCAGCACCACGGTGCCGCCCTTGCGGCAGGAGTGCACGGCCTCGCGCAGCGCCGGCGACCCGTCCGCGCGCCGGCCGGGCCGGCCCGTGAACAGCCCCGGCGACCGCGCCGCCGGGCCGACCGCCTCCACGCACACGTCCGGGCCCCGCCCGCCGCTGCGCTCCCGCAGCTCGGCGGGGACGTCCAGGTAACGGAAGTTGAGCGGCTCCGCACCGACGTGCCGCTCGACCATGCGCAGCCGCTCGTCGTGGTCGTCGACCACGATCACCCGGTCCGCCCCGCGCAGCCGGGCCGCCGCCGCGGTGAGCTGGCCGACCGCCCCCGCGCCCCAGATCGCCACCACGTCGCCGGGGGCCACCTCGCCCAGCTCGGCGCCCATCCAACCGGTCGGAGCGGCGTCCGAGGCGAAGACGGCCCGGTCGTCGCTGACCCCCTCGGGCACGGTGAACGCGCCGACGTCCGCGTACGGCACCCGGACGAACTCGGCGTGGCTGCCGGCGAAGCCGCCGAGCAGGGCCGGTCGCCCGTAGCAGCCGCCGGTGGGCTGCCCCCACTCCGGCTCGGCCCCGGCCGCGCCGGTCGTCCCGTTGTCGCAGCAGGCGAAGAGGCCCTGCCGGCAGAACCAGCAGGCCCCGCAGGAGATCCCCGCGCAGACCACCACCCGGTCGGCGACCCGGTGCCGGCGTACCTCCGGCCCGACCTCGACCACCTCGCCCAGGAACTCGTGCCCGAGCACCTCCCCGGCGGCCAGGTGGGGGACCCCTCCGGCCAGCAGCGGCAGGTCGGCGCCGCAGGTCACGCTCCGGCGTACCCGCACGATCATGTCCTGGGCGTTGCGCAGCTCCGGGTCGGGCACCTGCCGGACCGCCAGCGTGTCGGCGCTCTCCCAGCAGAGCGCCCTCATCCAGCCGTCCCCGGACGGTCCAGCCGCGAGCGGTCCGCCCGCAGCACGTCCCCGGTCTCCACGAGCTGCTTCGCCTCCCGCAGCGCCTGCCGCAGGAACCGGCCGGGATCGTCGCCGACCAGGTGGGCGGCGAGCCCCGGCAGCGTGGGCTGGCCGCCGAGGGGGCGGACCGCCAGTTCGGTGCCCCGGCCTCCGGGAGCCGGGCGGGCCGCCAGCTCGACCGCGCCGTCGAGCCGGCGCAGCGGTTCCGGCCAGCGCCCCGGCGGCAGCACCTCCTCGGGCCGCCCGGCCACCGTCACCACCTGCCAGCGGCCGGGCCGCGGGTCGGGCGCGGCCGTGGGCGGGCGGCGTCGGTGCCGGCGTACGCGGGCCAGGGCCCCGCCCGCCAGCACGAGGGCGAGCCCACCGCCGGCCAGCCGTCCCATCCGTGCCACCTGCCCCTCCCGTCGTCGCGGGTCACCGGGCGGCCGGGTCCGCACGGCCGGCCGCCCGCGTGCCTCCAGGGTGCGGCCGGCCGGGGTGAGCGGGGTTCGCCCCGAAGGGGTGAACCGGCCCGGGCCGGGTAACCGCTGCCCGCACCGACCGGGGGAGGGGCCGCATGCCGGATGAGGCTGACCGCGTCGAGGTCACCGCGTCGCCGACCGACGTCACCACGGCGACCGACGTGACGCCGGGCTGGGGTGGGTCGGCGGGGGGCCTCGGGGTGGTCGGCCCGCCGCTGCTGGCGTCCCGGCTCTCGCCGGCCGCGCTGCCCGAGCCGGTGCTGGTCCGGCCCCGGCTGCTGGACCGGCTCGACCGGGGCGTCGCCGGGCCGGTCACCCTGGTGCTCGCGCCGGCCGGCTGGGGCAAGACGACGCTGCTCGCCGGCTGGGCCCGGGCCGTGCGGGGCGAGCCGCCGCCGGCCTGGGTGACGGTGGAGGCGGGGGACACCGGGGAGCGGCTCTGGGCGTACCTGGCTGCGGCGCTGCGGGCCGCCGCCGACGGGGTGCCGGGCGAGGGACCGCAGCCGCCGGTGCCGGACGGCCCGCCCCGGCCGGACCAGCTCGAACTGCTCGCCGCCGCGCTCGCCGCCCGGGACCGCCCGGTGCTGCTGGTCCTGGACGACCTGCACCGGGTGACCGATCCGGCCGCGCTGGCCGGGCTGGAGTTCCTGCTCCGGCACACCGAGGGGCGGCTGCGGGTGGTGGCCGGCGCGCGGACCGATCCGCCGCTGGCCCTGCACCGGTGGCGGCTGGCCGGCGAGCTGACCGAGATCGGCCCGGCCGAGCTGGCGTTCACCCCCGACGAGGTGGCCGACCTGCTGGTCGCGCACGGGGTGCCGCTGCCGGCCGCGGCGGTGCCGCGGCTGGCCGAACGGACCGGGGGCTGGCCCGCCGGCCTGCGCTTCGCCGCGCTGGCGCTGCGCGCCCAGGCGGACCCGGCCCGGGCGGTCGACCGGTTCACCGGTGACCAGCCGGACGTCGCCGGGTACCTGCGTGACGAGGTGCTCGCGCCGCTGGACCCGGCCGCCCGGGACGTGCTGCGCCGCAGCGCGGTGGCCGCCGCGGTCTGCGCCGACCTGGCCGAGGCGGTGACCGGGCGGCCGGACGCCGGTCAGGTGCTGGCCGACCTGGCCCGCGAGGGCGGCTTCGTCCAGCGGGACGGGAGTAGCCCGTCCTGGTACCGGTGCCAGCCGCTGCTGGCCGACCTGCTCCGCGACGAGCTGGACCGGCTCCCCGCCGACGAGCTGGGCGAGCTGCACCGGCGGGCCGCCGGCTGGTACACGGGCCACGACCGGCCGGCCGAGGCGCTGCGGCACGCGCTGGCCGGGGGCGAGTGGGACACCGCCACCGAGCTGCTCATCGCCCGCTGGCCCGAGCTGGCGCCGTACGAGCGGGACCGGCCCGCCGTCCCGGTCCCACCCGAGCCGCCGGCCGAGGCGGTGCGCCGGGATCCCGAGCTGGCGCTGGCCGGCGCGGCCGAGCGGGCGTACGCGGGGGACGCCGAGGCGGCCGCGGGACAGCTGCGACGGGCCGTCGAGCACGCCCGTGACCTGCCCGCCCCGCGTCGGGACCGGTTCCGGCGGCTGGCCGTCGCGGTCGAGCTGACCCTGGCCCGGCTCGCCGGTGACCACGACGAGGTACGCCGTGCCGCCGGCCGGCTGCTCGCCACCGGCGCCCCGGACGGCCCGGTCGACGACCCGCGGGCCGGTGCGGCGGAGGACGCCGACGTGCGGGCGGTCGCCGGCACCGCGCTCGGGCTCGTGTCGCTGGCCGAGGGAAAGCTCCCCGAGGCCGCCGCGCGCTTCGCCGAGGCCCTCGCGGCGGCGCGACGGGCGGGCCGGCCGCGTACCGAACTGGTCTGCGCCAGCCGCTCGGCGCTGCTCGACGCGGCGCACGGGGCGCTGCGGGCCGCCGAACGGCACGCCCGGGAGGCGCTGGCCCTGCCGTCCTGCCAGGGCTGGTCGTCCCGGTTGGACTGCGGGTACGCGTACCTCGCGCTGGCCCTGGTGGCCTGGGACCGGGACGAGCCGGCGGAGGCCGCGGCGCACCTGACCCTGGCCGGGCCGGCGACGGCGGAGCCGGGCGCGGCGGCGCTGGCGGCGCTCTGCCGGGCCGGGCTGCTGGCGGCCGGCGGGGAGCCGGCGGCGGCGCTGCGCGCCCTCGTGGCGGCCCGGGAGACGGCGCCCGGCCCTGAGCTGGGCGCCTGGCTGGCCGCCGACGAGGCCCAGCTGCGCGCCGCCGTGGGCGACGTGGAGAGCGCCCGGGCCCTGCTCGCCGACGCGGGGGCCGGAGCGACGGACGCCGCGACCGCAGCCGATCCGTCACACGCGACGGGCGCGGGGCCGGCCGGCCCGGAGCCGGGCCGGGCAGACGGCGGCGGACGAGCAGCCCTCGACGTGGCGCTGGCCCGGGTGCGGCTGCGGTCCGGCGACCCGCGCGAGGCCGGGCGGGCGCTGCCCGACTGGACCGGGCCGGACGCGGCGGCCTGGCCGCTGTCCGTGCGGCTCTCCGCCGGGCTGCTCGACGCGGTGCTGACCGGCGCGGGCGGTGACGGCCGTCGGGCCGGACGGATCCTGGAGCAGGTGCTGGACCTGGCCGAGCCGGAGGGCTGCCGGCGCGTCTTCACCCGCGCCGAGCCGGGGGTCCGCGACCTGCTCGCCGCGCACCTGGACTCCGGCACCGCGCACTGGCCCACGGTGAGCGACCTGGTCCGCGGGGCCGACGAGCGCCGGGCCGACGAGCCGCCGGAGCGCCCGGCCGGACCGGAGCGGACCCTGGACGAGCCGCTGACCGAGCGGGAGCTGACCATCCTGCGCTACCTGCAGAGCATCCTGTCCAACGTGGAGATCGCCAGCGAGCTGTCGCTGTCGGTCAACACGGTGAAGACCCACGTGCGCAACATCTACCGCAAGCTGGACGCGACCCGCCGGCGGGAGGCCGTCCGGCGGGCGCGGGAGCTCCGGCTGATCTGACCGGGCCGGGGCTCAGGGGTTCGCGGCGGCGTCCACGGCGGCCAGCAGGTCGGCCAGGTCGTAGCCGCCGTCGTGGCGCACCTCGTTGACGAAGAGCGTCGGGGTCCCGTCGACCCCGCTGCGGATGCCGCCGACGAAGTCCTGCCGGACCCGGTCGGCGTGGGCCTGCCGCCCCACCTCCGCGCCGACCTCGTCGGGTGGCAGCCCGAGCTGCTCGATGCCGAGCGACAGGTGCACGGGGTCGAGTTGGTCCTGGTGCTCGTAGAGCCAGTCGTGCATCTCCCAGAACCGTCCCCGCCGGCCGGCCGCCTCGGCGGCCTCGGCCGCGCTCTCCGCGTACGGGTGGACGTTGGCGATGGGGAAGTGCCGGTAGACCAGCCGGACCGTGTCGACGCGCTGGCGCAGCACCTCGGCCAGGTTGGTGTACGCGGCGCCGCAGAACCGGCACTGGAAGTCGCCGTACTCGACGAGGGTCACCGGCGCGTCGGCCGGGCCGCGGGCGTGGTCCGCCGCGGTAACCGGGACGTGCAGGCGGGCGGTGGTGACCTGGAGAGGCGTGGTCATGGTTCCCACCCTCGCCCACGACGGGGTGAGCCGGGATCACCCGGCCCGGGTGGTCCGGCTCACCGCGCCACGGTCACGTGGTTGTGCACCTCACGGATGCCGGGCGCGTTCCACACCACCCGCTCGATCTCCGCGCGCTCCGGCGCCGAGTGGACCACCCCTTCCAGCAGCACGGTGTCGCCGTGCACCCGGACGCTGATCCCCTCCGCCTCGGTGGCGGCGTTGCGGGCCAGCGCGTCCACGATCCGCTCGGCCAGGTCGCGCCCGTCGGCGCGGATGCTCGGCCGCACGGTGATGCCGTTGCTCACCCCGCGTACGCCGGTGAGCCGGGCGACCGAGCGTTCGGCGGCACGGCGCTGGTACTCCCACTCGACCTCGCCGTGCAGGGTGACCCAGCCGTCGGCGACGGTCACGTCGAGCGCCTCGATCGGCACGAACGCGTCCCACTCCAGCGCGCGGCTGACCGCCGTGGCGATCTCCGGGTCGCTCTTCTCGGCGGAGGTGGCGATCCGGACGGCGACGTCGTTGGCGACCGCCCGGACGCGGGGCACCCGGTGGGCGGCCCGCTCGGCGGCCCACTTCTTGGCGTAGCTGTCCACCGAGCCGCTCAGCGTCACGATGCCCTCCGTGACGGTCACCCCGATCTCGTTGGGCCGTACCCGGGGCTCCCAGGTCAGTTCGTCGAGGACGGCGGTCTGGATCTCCTGGTCGGTACGGGTGGTCGTGGCGGTGGCCATGCTGGCTCCCTCCCGGGTCGGTTCGCGGTTCGTCGGACTCCGCCGCCGGCACGGAGTCCCGCAACTCCGATCCTGCGCGAGCCCCGGGTGACCTGCCCTCACCCGATCCGGGTGGGAACCACCGGCACACACGACGGTGGCCGCCCCCGACGCCGGGGGCGGCCACCGTAGTGTCCGGCTCAGCCGTCGAGGCCGGCGGGGGAGTTGGGGCGGTCGACGTCGACGAACTCGATCTCGTCGACGTCCCGCTCGCGGCTGCCGGCCGCCCGCGCGGCGGTGCCGGCGGCCCAGCCGATCGCCGCGCCGGCGAGCGCCGCGGCGATCAGCAGCGTCCAGGGCAGCGCCGGCCGCCGGCCGGCGAGCGCGTCGAAGGCGAGGCTGGCCCGGCGGCGGGCCTCCTCGGCGGCGGAGCCGACCAGGACGGTGGCGTCGTCGGCGAGGCCGGAGGAGTTGCGGCGGGCCGAGCGGGCGGCGTCCCGCACACTGTCGCCGGCGGAGCCGGCGGCGGCGAGCAGGTGCTGCCACGCCTGGTCGGCGACCCGCTCGGGCTTGCTGCGGCGGTCCAGCAGGGTGGATCCGAACATGGGTGTTACCTCCTCGGGGTGCCGAAGTCCGGTGGCCGGTTCGGACTCCGGATGTCGTCCGGCGCGTGACGGTTCGCTCCCCGTGCCCAGTGCCCCGACCCGACCCGGCGCAAACCACCCCGGCGGGGCGCGTCGGCGCGGCATCGGACAGACCACCCGGACGCGCCGGGGGGTCGGGTTGCCACCGGGACGTGCGGCGGCCCGCTACCCTGGGTCGGCGGATCGGCCGGGCCCGCCCCGGTCGATCGACCGGTGGGACCCGCGCCGCGGGCAAAACCGGAGCCGGAAGGTCCGGATCAGGGTGCCCAGGTGTGCCCAGTCCGCGAATTGCTCATCCCGAGGGGTGGCGACCGAGGCCGTCGGAGGAATACTCTCGGTCGCGGCCCGCGTACTGATGAGGCGCCCATTGGGCGAGTGGAGGTGCTCGCGTGAGCCTGTCGATCGTGAAGTCGATGCTGTCGGGTGGTGTGGTCCAGATCGCCCCGCGGGGCGAGATCGACGTCGACACCGCGTACGAGGTGCGGGAAGCGATCGCCGAGGTGCTCGCCAAGGGCCGCCCCTCCCGGATCGAGCTCAACATGCGGCTCGTCACCTTCATCGACTCCGTCGGCATCAGCGCCATGGTCGCCGGTTTCCAGACCTGCGAGGTGAGCGGCGTCAAGCTCGTGGTCACCGAGCCGAGCCGCTTCGTGCACCGGCAGCTCTGGGTGACCGGCCTGCTCGGCCTCTTCGGCGCGCCCGAGCCCTGGTTCGCCGACAGCACCCGTGAGGTGCTCCCCGGCGCCTGAACGGCGCCCACCCCCCGCCCGGTGGACAGGGACTTCCGACCCGTTGCCAGCCCGGCTCCGGTACGGGACGATCGTGCGGACCCACGACGGCGAGGGGGTACCGCTTGCTCAGCAGCGACAGCTTCAGCTACACCGTGCAGGCCCGTTGCACCCGGGCGGACGCGGTGGCCCTGCTCGGCGACCTGAGCCGGCAGGGCGAGCTGCATCCGCTGATCGTGCGGGTCCGCCAACTGCCGCCCCGCCCGGGTGCGCTGGCCAGCTACGCGATCACCGACCGGCTGGAGCTCGGCCCGCTGCACTTCCCGGTCACCTACCAGGCCGACGTGCTGATCGCCAACGAGGACGAGGTGGTCACCGTGGCCCGGCAGCAGCCGGCCACCACGGTGCGCAACCACACCCGGCTGCGTGACGAGCCCGACGGGGTGGTGCGGATCGACGTGGAGATCACCCTCTCCGCCCCCGCGCCGCTGTTCGGCTACGCCTTCCGGCAGGCCCGGGCGGCCCACCTCGGCCTGGCCAGCCGGCTCGGCGCCACCCTGGAGGGGCGGGCGGCCTGACTCAGCCGCGCCGCCCGGCCGGCGCCGGTCGCCGGGCCGCCGGGCGGGCCGGCCGCAGCCGCCCCCACGGCTTGTACGTGGACAGCACCGTGACCACGAGCAGCAGCGTGCTGGAGACGGTCGGCGCGACCACCAGGTCGACGCGCAGGTGGGTGGTGGCCGCCCCGGCCAGCTCGCCGAGGTGCCGGACCCGCGGGGTGAGCAGGAGCAGCACCAGCGTGAGCACCACGGTCGTCACGGCGAACTTCACCAGCACCCAGCGCCAGCGCAGCAGCCCCCACGGGGTGAGCAGCGCGCTGGCCAGCCCGACCAGCCAGACCACCACGCTCAGCGGGGCGAACAGCCAGGTGACCAGCAGCGCGGCCGCCGGGTAGACCACCTCGGGGTCGGCCCCGCGCAGCCCGGCCACGCCGAGGGTGAGCAGCACCAGGTCGGCGCCGAGCCAGCCCACCGACGTGACCACGTGCAGGGTGAGCAGGGCCTTGCGTCCGGTGGGGGAGAGTCGAGTCATGCCCCCGATGCTCGGCCGTCGCGGGCGCCGCGTCGTGGGCCGCGCGGCGACACCCGGCGTACGTCGTGGGGCGTAGGCCGGGTGCCGCCGGGGCGGGTCAGTACACCGACAGGTGCACGTGGTTGGTGTGGTCGCTGGACGGGTCGCCGTTGCCGCCGCTGTACGCCTTCCAGCCGCTGCTGGGCAGCCAGATCTGCTTGTACCAGATCACGTAGAGCACGGCGAGCGGGTCGGCGTTGCGGATGAAGTAGGCGGCCAGGTTGTTGCCGTACGTCTTGTCGCCGCCGGTGGCCACGCCGCCGAAGCCGTCCTTCTGCGCGGCGAAGTCGCAGGCCCGCCCCTTGGGGTGTTCACCGGAGCCGCTGGGCCGGTGGCAGGAGACGTACCGGGTGAAGCCGGCCGCCTTGGCCTGCTGGAGCGCGTGCAGCGTACGCGGGGTGATGCAGCCGTCGGCCGGCGTCGGGTCGTCGACGCTGCACGACTCGGGCGGCCAGGAGCCGTCGGCGTTGCGCGGGGCCGGCTTCGCGTTCGCCGACGAGGTGCCCTGCACGCTGCCGCCGCCGCTGCTGCGGGACGCGCGGTCGTTGGCGACCTCCAGGGCGCGTTCGGCCTGCTCCTTGCGCTTGGCCATCACGGTGACCTGCTTGCGTTGCTCCTGGATCTCGCCGGTGAGCGCGGCCTGCGTGCGGGTGGCCTCGTCCCGGGTCTCGATGAGGTCGCGCAGGGCCCGGTCCTCGTGCGCGGCCACCTGCTCCAGGGCCGCCGCGCGGTCCATGAAGCCCTCCGGGCTGCTGCTGCCGAGCAGCGCCGCGGCCGTGCCCATCCGCCCGGCCCGGTACGCCACCCCGGCGATCTCGCCGACCTTGGCGTCGCGCACGGTCAACTCGGCGTTGACCGTCTTGAGCTGGGCGGTGAGCTGTTGCTGCCGGGTCACCGAGCGGTTCAACGCGGCCCGCGCCTCGAGCCAGCCCTTGCTGGCCGCATCGAGTTGGGCGCGCAGCGCCGGCGTGCCGCCCTCGTCGTCGCCGGGTGCGGCGGCGAGCAGGCCGGTCGCCGGGGCCGCCGATGCGGGGAGGGCCGGCTCGGCCACGACGCCGAGGGTGAGCGTCGCGATGAGCAGGGCCGCCAACCGGGCGGCCGTCCGTCGTACAGGTGCCACTGGGGGCATTCACGTGTCCTTCCGTCAACCGCCGACCGGGTTAGCTGACGGGTTCGGGACGGAAGATCCCTACCGCTGACGCGGATGCACCCCACGAACGTGGTTCCCCGGCTCGCCCCTGCGGGCGATTAGGCGCTGGCCGCCGCAGGCGCCGGTGGGCGCCGCCCGGCGGTGGCCGCGGTCGAGCCTACCGGCGCTGCTCCGGGCCGGCTCCGCAGGTGGGAGCCGGCGACCCGGTCAAAACCGGCATAAGTGCACAATAACCACTTGGATTTAAGATTGTCCTAATTACCACTCGACTGCACCGCAGGCCCCGGGAGACGCTCCGGGTTCGATCTGCAACGTGGCGTGATCGATCGAGAAGTCCTCGTGCAGGGCGGTGCGGGCCGCGGCCAGCACGTCGCCCACCTCGGCGCCCGGGACCATGGTGAGGTGCGCCGAGGCCACCTCCATGCCCGAGGTGAGCGTCCAGACGTGCAGGTCGTGCACCTCCGCGACGCCGGGCACGGCGGCCAGCCGGTCGTGCACGGCGGTCACCTGGAGGTGCTCCGGGGCGGCCTGCACCAGGATGCGGACGGCGGCCCGGCCGAGCCGCCAGGTGCGCGGCAGGATGAACAGCCCGATCGCCACGGCGACCAGCGGGTCGGCCCACCACCAGTCGGTGAGCGCGATGATCACGGCGGCGCCGATCACCCCGAGCGAGCCGAGCAGGTCGCCCAGCACCTCCAGGTACGCCCCGCGCAGGTTGATGCTCTCCTCGGCGCCGGCGCGCAGCAGCGCGAACGCGGCGATGTTGGCGAGCAGGCCGAGCACCGCCACGGCGAGCATCGGCCCGGCCAGCACCTCCGGCGGCTCGCCGAACCGGCGTACCGCCTCGATCAGGACGTAGACCGCCACGGCGCCGAGCAGCACCGCGTTGGCCAGCGCGGCCAGCACCTCCAGCCGGTAGAGCCCGAAGGTGCGCTGCGGATCGGTGTCGGCCCGCCGGGTGGCGCTGATCGCGGCGAGGGCCATGCCGATGCCGAGGACGTCGGTGAACATGTGCCCGGCGTCGGAGAGCAGGGCCAGCGAGCCGGTGGCGAACGCGGCCACCGCCTCGACCGCCATCAGGGCGGTGAGCAGACCGAACGCGGCCCAGAGCCGACCACGGTGACGGTGCGCGGCGTTGGCCACCGCGCCGCTGTGGTCATGACCTGCGCCCACGCCCACACCCTCCGTCCGTCGCCCCGGCCGAGCTCAATCTATGCTCACATCGCTATATGTGCAACTGAACGTCGGGACGGGGCGCCTTCGTCAGCCGACCGGGTCGAGCGTGGTGAGGCGCTGGGTGGCCCGGGAGAGCGCCACGTAGAGGGTGCGCACGCCCGACCCCGGGTCGGCCCGGATCTCGCTCGGAGCGACCAGCACCACCCCGTCGTACTCCATGCCCTTGGCCTGGAGGCTGGTCACCACCTGGAGCCGGCCGCCGAGGTCGCCCACCCAGCCGGCCACCTCGTCCCGGCGCGGCACCGGCGTGATCACGCCCACCGTGCCCTCGACCTCGGCCAGCAGCGCACGGGCCGCCGCCGCGGTGGCGGCGGGCAGTTCGGCGGCGGGCACCGTCCGCTCGACCGGTGCCACGCCGGTGGAGCGGACGGCGGTGGGCAGCGCGAGATCCGGGTGGACGCGGCGGATCTCCGCTGCCGCCACGGCGAAGATCTCCGCCGAGTTGCGGTAGTTGGTGGTGAGCTCGTAGCGGTACCGGCGGCGCCGGCCCAGCGCCTGGTCCCGGGCCCGGGCGAGCTCCTGCGGGTCGCCGGTCCAGGCGGTCTGCGCCGGGTCGCCCACCACCGTCCAGGAGGCCAGCCGGCCGCGCCGGCCGATCATCCGCCACTGCATCGGCGAGACGTCCTGCGACTCGTCGACCACCACGTGCGCGTAGTCGCGGTAGTCCTCCGGGCGCTCCCGGGCGGCGGCCCGGGCGGCCCGCTGCCGGTCGGCGGCCGTGCTCAGCTCGCGTACGCCGCCGGCCAGCTGGTACGGGTCCCGCTTCGGCCTCGCCCGCTGCACCGGCCTGCCGAGCAGCGCGTCCAGCTCGTCCAGCAGCGCCACGTCGGCGATGGTGAGCCCCTCGGCGTCCAGGCTCCGGTACGCCTGCGTCAACAGCCGGATCTCGGCCCCGGACAGGACGCCGCCGGCGTACCGGCGCAGCCGCTCGGGGCGGGCCAGCCAGTCCAGCACGTGCCGCGGGTGCAGCCGGGGCCACCAGGCCTTCAGGAACTCGCGGAACTCCGGCCGCTCGATGATCTCGTCCTCGAACGCGGGCTGCTCCGGCAGCCCGCCGATCCGCAGCGCGCGGGCCTGCGCCCAGAGCGCGCCGAGGACCGCGTCGAAGGCGGCCCGGCGCACCTCGTTGCGGCGCGCGCCCCGGGACAGCGTCCGGTCCCGGATCGCGTCCAGCTCGGGCCGCTCCAGCCGGAGCAGCTCGCCCCGGTAGAGCAGGCGCAGCTCGGTGGGAGAGTCGGGCACCGCGTCCCGGACCGCGCGCTCCAGCACCCGGCGCATCCGCAGCGACCCCTTCACGGCGGCCACCTCGGGCGGGTCGGTCCGGGTCGCCGACAGGCCGGGGAAGAGCGAGCCCAGCGAGTGCAGGGTGGCGGTCTCCTCGCCGAGCGACGGGAGCACCGAGGCGATGTACTGGACGAACACGCTCGACGGGCCGACCACCAGGATGCCGCCGCCGGCGTACCGGGCCCGGTCGGAGTAGAGCAGGTACGCGGCCCGGTGCAGGGCCACCGCCGTCTTGCCGGTGCCCGGGCCGCCGGAGACGATCGTGACGCTGTTGCCGGGGGAGCGGATCGCCTCGTCCTGCTCCCGCTGGATGGTGCTCACGATGTCCCGCATGCCGTGCCCGGTGGCCCGGGAGAGGGTGGCCAGCAGCGCGCCGTCGCCGACCACCGCCATGTCCGGCGGCGCCGACTCCGGGTCCAGCAGGTCGTCCTCGATCCGGGTGACCCGCTCCGCCGACGACTGGATCGTGCGCCGCCGCACCACGCCGCGCGGCTCGGCCGGGGTGGCCTGGTAGAACGCGGCGGCGGCCGGCGCCCGCCAGTCCACCACCAGGGTCTCGGCCTTCTCCCCGCGCACCCCGAGCCGGCCCACGTGCAGCACCTGCCCGGTGCGCAGGTCCAGCCGCCCGAAGACCAGACCCTCGTGCTCGGCGTCCAGCACGTGGCGGCGCTGCGCCGCGTGGAAGACCATGGCGTCCCGCTCGACCAGCGCCCCGAAGTTGCCGACCCGGGCCAGCCGGTAGCCCTCCCGTTCGGCGTCGGCGGCCGACCGACGTAGTTCGGCCAGCCGGGCGTACACCCGGTCGAGATGCCGTTGTTCGACGGCCATCTCCCGTTCCAGGGTGGTCTGGTCGCTCAACGCGGGGGCTCCTGTGGTCAGACGGCGGGCTGAATGAGGGTACGGGCCGCCGACCAGGCCGCTGTCGGGGCCATGCCGTTGCCCGCTGCCCGCCGGTGCGGGTTGCCCGTTATCCGGACGTTCCCACCCGCTGCCCGGACGTTCCCGCGTCCGTCCCCGTGAGCACCTGGTGCAGCACCCCGGCGACGGCCGCGTTCACGTCGTCGGGGCGTTCCATCATGAGCATGTGGCCGGCGCCGGGGCAGACGGTCAGCTCGGTGGTGGGCAGCGCCGCGGCGATCGACTCGGCGCACGGCGGCGGGGTGAGCCGGTCCCGGTCGCCGACCAGCGCGGCGGCCGGCAGCCGGCCCAGCGCCGCGAGGGTGTCCAGCCGGTGCTGGGCCCCGATCGAGGCGCGGAAACCGCCGATCGAGCGCAGGGAGGCGTGCGCCACCGCCGAGGTGACCAGCCGGATGTCGGCCGGGTCGCAGCGGTCGCCGAACAGCATCCAGCGGATGCTCGGGCGCAGCGCGCGCAGCAGCGCGTGCGGCGGACGCCAGGCGCCGCAGCGGGCCAGCACCCCGGCGCCGGTCGTCTCGGCGAGCCGGATCAACCGGGCGATCCGGGGCGACAGCCCGTAGGCGGTGTGCGTGTGCCCCTCCGCCGTCGTCGAGACGAAGACCAGGCCGGCGGTGCGGCCGGCGAAGTGCTCGGGGTGGCGGTGGGCGTACTCCATCACGGTCATCCCGCCCATCGAGTGCCCCACCAGCACGATCCGCCCGGACGGGACGACCTGGTCGACCACGGCCGCCAGGTCGTCGCCGAGCTGGGCCAGGGTGGCGGTACGCAGCGCCATGCAGCTCGACCGGCCGTGCCCGCGGGCGTCGTAGGTCACCACCCGGACCCGCTCGCCGAAGCGGTCGCGCAGGTCGGCGAGCTGGCGGTGCCAGCTGCGCCCGTCCAGCGTCCAGCCGTGCAGCAGGATCGCGGTGACCTCGGCGTCGACCGGCCCGGTCGCCGCCACGTGCAGGCGTACGCCGTCGGGTAGCCGCACCTCCAGGTGCTCCGGCATGAGTCCACCTCCCCCGGGCCGACCGGTGTCTGTCACACCGGAGTGACCCGGCGGTAACACCGGCGTACCCGTCATGACAACACGGCAACCGGGTGGTGAGAAGATTCCCAACCCGGCTTCGCGACGTCGGATCGGTGACCAGGCTGGAGGCATGCCGCCCACCCCCGCCGCCCGCACGCCGCGGGCCGCCCTCGCCGAGCTGCTCGCCGGCAACCGGCGCTTCCTCAGCGGGCAGCCGGTGCACGGCCACGACGTCACCGCCGCCGCCGCGGTGGCCTCCGGCGACCAGCAGCCGTACGCGGTCCTGCTGGGCTGCATCGACTCGCGGGTTCCGCTGGAGGCGATCTTCGACCAGACGTTCGGCTCGATCTGCGTGATCCGCACCGGCGCGCACGTGCTCGACCGGGCGGTCTGCGGCTCGATCGAGTACGTGGTGGGGCAGCTCGGCGTACGCCTGGTGATGGTGCTGGGGCACGAGCGCTGCGGCGCGGTGGGCTCGGCGGTCGAGGCGCTGCGCAGCGGGCGGCTGCCGGAGGGCTCGCTGGGCTACGTGGTGGACCGGATCGCGCCGGCGGTCCACGAGGTGGGCGCGGACGACCCGGACGCACATCCCCTCGCCATCCGCCGGCACGTCCGGCGCACGGTGGCCACCCTGCGCGCCGACGACCTGCTGGCCGGCCCGGTCGGGGCGGGGGAGGTCGCCGTGGTCGGCGCCCTCTACGACCTGGCCACCGGTGAGGTGGCGCTGCTGCCGGAGGAGTGAACAGACGACAACCGCCCGCCGGGGTGACCCCGGCGGGCGGTTCGTGGTGTCGCGGGTGAGGGCGCTCAGCCCTCGAAGACGCCGGCCTCGACGAGACGCTTCTCGGTCTTGTCCCAGCCGTGGTCCGGGTGGGAGGCGGCCAGCGCGTTGATCTCGGCGCGCAGCTTGGCGGCGTGGCCGGCGGCGGCCAGCACGCGCAGCTCCTCGACGAAGGCCTCGGAGTCGGTGCGCAGGTGCGCGGTCTTGCCGTTGGTCAGGTTGCGCACGTAGGCGTGCTTGCCGCCGTTGAGCGGGATCAGGTACTTGAACTCGCCCAGCACGCTGAGGGCGCCACCCTGGCCAGCCTGGCCGGCCCGGACTGACGCGCGCGCGGTCTTAGAGGTGTTGCTCGCCACGGAGGTACTCCTTGCAGACGTACGGGAGGACGGAAAACGTCCGGGGGCTGATGTGCGGTTTGACGCCCGGGGTGAGCGTCAGCCCGCGAAGACGTGCGGCGGCACAGAACCGCCCAGAGAACTGTACACGACCTCGACGCCTGGCTGGTCGTCGCGCCGTCAGGGAGCACAACGGGGTCAGCCGCCCGGGTATTTCCCGGTCACCGGGGCCGGCGAATTTTCCGATTCGCTGGCGCACCATCCGTCACTCGGGTCATCATGTGTTGCAGAGGCCACTCGGGTGGACGAGGTCGTAGGGGAAGACGCACCTCGGCTCACCGGGAGGTCACCGTGCCAACGCGTGGCGTCGTATACGTCCACTCGACCCCGCTCGCCGTGTCCTCGCACGTCGAGTGGGCGATCGCGCGCGTCCTCGCCGCGCCGGTCAACCTGCACTGGACGGCCCAGCCCGTCGATCCCGGGGCGCGTCGCGCCGAGTGCGGGTGGACCGGCAGCCCGGGGACGGGCGCCGAACTGGCTGCTGCCCTCCGGCAGTGGCCCATGATCCGTTTCGAGGTGACCGAGGAGCCCAGCCCGGGAGCCGACGGCGAGCGCTTCATGTACGTCCCGGGGCGCGGCCTGTTCCGGGCCACCGTCGGCGCGGCCGGGGACATCCAGCTCGGCGAGGACCGGCTGCGCAGCATCATGGCGTCCGCCCGGGCCCCGGAGGCCCTCGCGCACGCCCTCGACAAGGCCCTCGGCACCGCCTGGGACGCCGAGCTGGAGCCCTACCGCTACGCCGGGGACGGCGCCCCCGTGACGCTGCTCACCCGGGTGGGGTGACGGAAGGTCAAGTTGCCCCGATACGGTGGGGCGCGTGTCGATTTCCCCGCGTCGCGCCGGCGTCGCGCTCGCCGCACTGACCGCGCTGCTCGTCTCCGGGTGCTCGGGTGAGCCGGAACGACCCCGACCGACCCCGTCGAGCCCGGCGCCGGCCCCGTCGTCGGCCGCCCCCTCGCCGACCGGCGCCGACCCGGCCGCCCGGGCGGCCGCCCTGGTGGCGACGCTCTCCGACGAGGACCTGGTCGGCCAGGTGCTGATGCCGTACGCGTACGGGAGTTCGGCCACCAAGGTCTCGCCCGGGTCGGCGGCCGGCAACCGCGCCCTGGCCGGGGTCGACACCCCCGCCGAGATGGTCGCGAAGTACCGCCTCGGCGGGCTCATCCTGGTCGGCTTCAGCGCCGACGACCCCACCTCGGGCAACCAGGAGACCACCAACGTCGACAACCCGAAGCAGGTCCGCGCGCTGACCGACGGGCTGCGCGAGGCCGCCGGCCGGCTGCCCGCCGGCCCCGCCCCGTTCCTGATCGGCACCGACCAGGAGTACGGCGTGGTCACCCGGATCACCGACGGCGTCACCCTGCTGCCCAGCCCGCTGGCCGCCGGGGCCGCCGGCAACCCGGCGCTGACCGAGGCCGCCTGGCGGGCCGCCGGCGCCGAGCTGGCCGCCATGGGCGTCAACCTCGACTTCGCCCCGGTCGCCGACGTGCTGGCCACCCGCAGCACGGTGATCGGTTCCCGCTCCTTCGGCGCCGACCCGAAGATCGCCTCGGCGCAGGTGGCCGGCGCGGTCCGTGGCCTCCAGGCCGAGGGGGTCGGTGCCGCCGTCAAGCACTTCCCCGGCCACGGGCTGACCGCCGCCGACTCGCACACCGACCTGCCGGTGGTCGGGCAGTCCCGCGCCGTGCTCGACCGCACCGCGTTCCCGCCGTTCCACGCCGGGATCGACGCCGGGGCCATGGCGGTCATGTCGGCCCACCTCGACGTCAAGGCGGTCGACCCGGGCACCCCGGCCACCTTCTCCCGCAAGCTCCTCACCGACGTGCTCCGCGGCCAGCTCGGCTTCCAGGGCGTGGTGATCACCGACGGGATGAACATGGCGCCGGCCAAGCGGTGGTCGCCGGGGGAGGCCGCGGTCCGGGCTCTGAACGCCGGCAACGACCTCATCCTCATGACCCCGAACGTGGGCCAGGCGTACGAGGGGATGCGGGCCGCGCTCAAGGACGGCTCGCTGCCCCGGACCCGCCTGGTCGAGGCGGTCACCCGGGTGCTGACCATGAAGTTCAAGCTGGCCGACCGGCCGGCGCCCGCGCTGTCGACGCTGGACAGCGCCGCGCACCGCAAGGCCGCCGCCGACCTGGCCGCCGCGGCCGTGACCATGCTGCGCGGCCGCTGTGGCAGCCCGGTGGCCGGCCCCGTCACCGTCACCTCCTCCGGTGGGCGGGACCGCACCCGGGCCGCGCTGACCGAGGCGCTCACCGCCGCCGGGGTGAAGGTGGTGCCGAGCGGTGGCACGGTCGTGCACCTCGTCGGGTACGGCGACGGCAGCAAGGACCTGCGTGCCGACGCCACCGTGACGGTGGCCATGGACACCCCGTACGTGCTGGCCGGGGCGAAGTCGCCGACCCTGCTGGCCACCTACTCGTCCACCCGGGCGTCGATGACCGCGCTGGCCGCGGTGCTCGCCGGCAAGGCCCGCCCGACCGGCCGTTCCCCGGTGCCGGTGTCCGGCCTGCCGGCCACCACCTGCGGCACCTGACCGGGTCGGCGCCCGGTGACCCACCCGGCTCCGACCTGCCCGGCTGGTAGCGTCGGCCCGTCCGCCGCCGCCAGGGAACCGGGGGGTCGAGTGCCGTGACCGCGCCGCAGCCGGCCCTGTCCGTGGTGGTGCCGATGTTCAACGAGGAGGCCGTCCTCCCGCTGCTCGCCGTCCGGCTGCGCGGCGTGCTGGACGGGCTCGGCGAGACGTACGAGGTGGTGGCCGTCGACGACGGCAGCACCGACGGCACCGCGGCGGCGCTGGCCGCGCTCCGGGTCGGCTGGCCGGAGCTGCGGGTGCTCCGGCTGCGCCGCAACAGCGGCCACCAGGCCGCCCTGCACGCCGGCCTGCTCCGTGCCCGGGGCACGTACGTGGCCAGCATCGACGCCGACCTCCAGGACCCGCCCGAGGTGATCCTCGAACTGCTCCGCCGGGCGCGCGCCGACGACCTCGACGTGGTCTACGCCGTGCGGGCCGACCGCAGCCGGGACACCCGGTTCAAGCGGTGGACCGCGGGCGGCTACTACCGGCTGGTCCGGCGGCTGGTGGGCGAGCAGGTCCCCGCCCAGGCCGGCGACTTCCGGCTGGTCAGCCGGGCCGTCGTGGAGGCGCTGCGGCAGCTGCCCGAGCGCAACCCGGTGCTCCGGCTCGTGGTGCCCTGGCTCGGCTTCCCGAGCGGCGAGGTGACGTACGAGCGGCAGGAGCGCGCCGCCGGCCGGACCAAGTACCCGCTGTCCCGGATGGCCGGGCTGGCCGCCGAGAGCGTCACCAGCTTCTCCGCCGCCCCGCTGCGGGTGGCCACCTGGCTGGGGCTGGTCGGGGTGGCGGTCTGCGGGGTGCTCGTCGTGGTGGCCGTGCTGGCCTGGTTCGCCGGCGCCACGGTCAGCGGCTGGCCCTCGCTCTACGTGGCGATCCTCTTCCTCGGCGCGGTGCAGCTGCTCTGCCTCGGCCTGCTCGGCGAGTACGTGGCCCGGATCTACACCGCCGTGCAGGGCCGGCCCGCGTACCTGGTGTCCGGCGACAGCGCCGACGCCGGGCCGGACCGTCCGGACCCGGCCGAGCTGGCCGACAGCCTGCGGTGACCGCCCTCGCCGCCGGCGCCGCCCCGGCGGCCGTCGACCCGCGCCGCCGTCCCGCCGCCCTGCGCTGGGCCCCGGCCGTCGCCGCCTACGTCGCCGTGGTCGCCGTGCTGCTCGCCGTCGACACCCCGGCCGCCGCGATCGCCCGCTGGACGGCGTACGCGGCGCTCGCCGTGCTGCTCCCCGGCACGCTGGTGTTCCGCGCGCTGCGCCGCCGGCCGCACACCCTGGTCGAGGACCTGGCCATGGGCGCGGCCGTCGGCCTGGTGCTGGAGCTGGTCGCGTGGGCCGGGTTCACCGCCCTCGGGCTGCCCGGGTGGCTGCGGCTCTGGCCGCTGGCCGTGGTGGCGCCGTTCGCCGCCGTGCCCCGGCTGCGCCGGCACTGGCGGGTCCGCCACCCCACCGCCGTCCCGGTGGGGTGGGCCTGGTCGCTGGCGGGGGTGGTGGTCGGCTTCACCCTCTACCTGTACGGCTCGTTCCTCGCCGTCAACCCGGTGCTGCCCTCCGACGAGGGGCAGGCACAGTACATCGACCTGGCCTTCCAGCTCTCCATCGCGGGGGCGGCCACCCATCAGGTGCCGCCCGAGGTGCCGCAGGTCGCCGGGGAGCCGCTGCACTACCACTGGTTCGGCTTCGCCCACCTGGCCGCCACCAGCCTGGTCAGCGGCGTCGACCTGCCCACGGTGCTGTTCCGGCTCGCCGTGCCCGCGCTCTGCGCGCTCGCCGCCGTGCTGGTCGCCGTGGTCGGCTGGCGGATCACCGGCCGCCCGTACGCCGGGGTGGTGGCCGCCGCGCTGCTGTTCACCGTGGGCGAGTTCGGCTTCGAGAACGGCTGGCGGCAGCTCTTCGGCAGCCAGGCCACCTTCATCGTCTGGGGCAGCCCGTCGATGACGTACAGCTGGGTGCTGCTGCTGCCGCTGATCGCCGTGCTCGGCGAGATCGTCGGCCGGGCCCGCGGGGTGACCGTGCCCGCGCTGGGCCGCGGCGCCTGGCCGCTGGCGCTCCTGTTCCTGGCCGCGTCGACCGGCGCGAAGGCCAGCACCCTGCCGGTGGTGCTGGCCGCGCTCGGGCTCACCGCCGCGGCCACCCTGCTGGCCCGCCGCCGGCTGCCCCGGGGCGTGCTGGTCGCCGCCGGTCTGGCGCTGGCCGCGCAGTTCTTCGCCACCGCGGTGCTGTTCGCCTTCGAGAGCCACGGGGTGGTCCTGGACCCGTTCTTCGGGCTACGCCCGTACGTGCCGACCGACCGGCCGGCCGGGGTGACGGCGCTGTGCTGGGTGCTGGTGGCGGTGGCGTTCCTGCTCAACCTCCAGCTCCGGGTGGCCGGCGCCCTGGCCCTGCTCAAGCTGCGCCGGTGGCGGCTCGAACCGGTGCAGGTGTTCCTGCTCGGCGGCGCGCTCGCCGGCCCGGCCATCTACCTGCTCGTCGGGCATCCCGGCAGCAGCAACCAGTACTTCACCCGCACCGGGTTCGCCTTCGGCGTGCTCCTCTCCGCCTGGGGCTGGGCCGAGGTGGCCGACCGGGCCGCCCTCGCCGTCCGGGGCCGGTGGCTGCTCGGCGCGGGCGCCGCCGGGCTCGCCGTGCTGCTCACCGCGGTGCAGCTCGACTCCGCGGTCAGCACGCCCGCCGTTCCCGCGTAC
This sequence comes from Micromonospora sp. AP08, assembly GCF_008085935.1. Classification (NCBI taxonomy): domain Bacteria; kingdom Bacillati; phylum Actinomycetota; class Actinomycetes; order Micromonosporales; family Micromonosporaceae; genus Micromonospora; species Micromonospora sp. AP08. The sequence continues at coordinate 205,966 of NZ_VSEZ01000008.1, read as the reverse complement.
GCTCCGGTGCTGCCGCTGCTCCTCTGGGCCGCCGTGCTGGCCGTGCCGGTGGTGCTGGCGGCCCTGTGCTGGCCGGCCCTCGTGGGGCGCTGGCCGGGGCTGGCCGGCCGGGGCGGGCTGGTGCTGCTCACCGCCGTGCTGGCCGCCGGGGCGCCGGGGCTGGTCATGGACGCCGCGGCCACCCGGGTCTACCCGAACGGCGGGGCGTACCCGGTGGTGGCGATGCCCGCCTACCGGGTCGAGGCGGCCCGCTGGGTGCGGGCGCACAGCGCCCCGGACGACGTGCTCGCCACCAACGCGCACTGCCGGGAGGTGGTGGACGGCTGGTGCGACGCCCGCTCGTTCTGGCTCAGCGGCTACGCCGAGCGGTCGGTGCTGGTCGAGGGGTGGGCGTTCGCGCCCCGGATGGTCGGCCGGCCGGAGGGCCCGTACGCGCCGTTCTGGGACGCCGGCCGGCAGCGCGCCAACGACGCGGCCTTCACCGCCCCCACCGCCGCCGGGCTGGCCGTCCTGCGCGACCGGTACGGCGTGCGCTGGCTGGTGGTCGACCGCGAGATCGGACTCGAGTCGCCGACCCTGCGCACGTTGGCCGACCTGCGCCATGACACCGGCCGGATGGCCGTCTACCGGCTCCGCTGAGCGCTACTCCCAGTTCCGGTTGTTCTTCGCGGTCTGCTTGGCCAGCTGGTACGCCGGCAGCATGGCTTGGTGCTCCGCGTCGTCGGCCCCGCCGAGGGTCAGCAGGAAGCGCCCCCAGATGGTCGACACCAGGATCGCCCGCTCGTGGGTGCCGGACTCCGCGACGAAGGTCGCCTCGAAGGAGTCGAGCGGGCCGGCCTTCGTCCGGCGGTACTGCCGGTCGGTGACCTCGCCGTACGCGTCGAGGAACTTGTCCATGACCTCTTGCTGGTTGCCGGGCGCGTCCGCCTTCCAGGCCCGGAGGAAGCCGAGGTGACCGGCGGGCTTGGCGTCGATCTCGCAGACCGGCACGGCGCCGCCGATCGCGGCGTCCCGGCCGTTCTTCACCGCCTTCGCCCGCCACTTCGCCGGTACCGAAAAGATGAGCTCCATCGGGCACGGGCTCGCCTTGTCGCCGAGCTCACCGGCCGCCGCGGCCGGGGCGACCTCGTCGTACCAGGGCGGGCCGGCGACCACCGGCGAGGCGGTTGGGCTGGGCGACGTCGACGGGCTCGCGGTGGCCCGCGGCTGCTCGTCGGAGCAGCCGGCGATTCCGGCCAGGGTCAGCGCGGCCAGCACGGCCGTCGCGGTACGTCGCAGCATCCCCGTCCTCCTGCGTTCCGTGCCGTCGTGCTCGACGGCGGTCCGGGGATATTAGTAGATCTTGGTCGTTCCTGGTGTCCGGGTCACGCCGGACGATGCGCCCGCAGCATCAGCGAGACACCGGGCAGCGCCTTCACCGGCAGGTACCGCTCGGCGGTGATGACGGTGCGCAGCCCGAGGTTGACCACCGGGTGCAGGTCGTCCAGGTCACTGCCGGTCGACTTCCGGCGCCGCCAGGCCGCGACCGGGCGGAGCACCACGTTCCAGCTCCACAGCTCGTCGAGCACCAGCCCGGCCTTCTCCACCACCGCCCGCAGCCCGGCGCGGTCGTAGCGGCGCACGTGCCCGACCGCCACGTCGTGCGCCGACCAGAGCCGCATGTCGGCCGGCACCGCGATCAGCGCCGTACCGCCGGGGCGCAGCACCCGCCGGATCTCGGCGGCCGCGAGGTGGTCCTCGTCGAAGTGCTCCAGGATGTCGAAGGCCACCACCAGGTCGAGGCCCGCCGAGGCGAGCGGCAGGTGCCGGGCGTCGGCCCGGATCACGTCCAGGCCCCGCTCCCGGGCCACCCCGGCGCCCTCCGCGCTGTACTCCAGGGCGAGCGGCCGCCAGCCATGCGCCCGCAGCACCCGGGTGTTGCCGCCACCGGCCGCGCCGACGTCCAGCGCCCGGCCCGGGCGGGTGCCTCCGGCGGCCAGCCGCCGCAGCGCCCGGCCCAGCAGGACCCGCCGCTCCCGGTACCACCAGTGGGTGTCCTCCAGCGCGGCGAGCTTGCGGATCTCGGTCGCTTCCACGCGCGGTGCTCCTCGACGGCTCGGCGGCCCTCACCCTAACCGGCCGGGACGCGCTCGGGGCCCGCGTCCGGTGCGGACGCGGGCCCCGAACGGGTACGCCGTGCTCAGGCCCGGGTGAACACCAGGGCCACGTTGTGCCCGCCGAAGCCGAACGCGTTGTTCAGCGCCGCGGGGATCTCCAGGTGGCGGGCCTTGTGCGCGGCCACCTCCAGGGAGAGGCCCTCGTCCGGGTCGTCCAGGTTGATCGTCGGGGGTACGACCCCGTCCCGGATGGCCAGGATGGTGGCGATCGACTCCAGCGCGCCGGCCGCGCCGAGCAGGTGCCCGGTCATCGACTTGGTGGCCGTCAGCAGCGGGTGGTCGCCCACGGCCTTGTGCAGCGCGCCGATCTCCAGCATGTCACCGACCGGCGTGGAGGTGGCGTGCGCGTTGACGTGCCTGATGTCGGTCTTCGCGACGTCCGCGTCGGCGACCGCCTTGGCGATGGCCCGGATGGCGCCCTCGCCCTCGGCGTGCGGTTGCACGATGTCGTACGCGTCCGAGGTGATCCCGGCGCCGGCGAGGCGCGCGTAGACCCGGGCGCCGCGGGCGGCGGCGTGCTCGGCGCGCTCCAGGACCACCACGCCCGCGCCCTCACCGAGGACGAAGCCGTCGCGGCCCTTGTCCCACGGGCGGGACGCCTTCTCCGGCTCGTCGTTGCGGGTCGACATGGCCCGCATCGAGGCGAAGCCGGCGATCGGCAGCGGGTGGATGACCGCCTCGGTGCCGCCGGCCACCACCACGTCGGCCCGGCCGGAGCGGATGATGTCCAGCCCCAGCGCGATCGCCTCCGCGCCGGTCGCGCAGGCGCTGGCCACCGAGTGCACGCCGGCCTTGGCGCCGAGTTCCAGCCCGACCCAGGCGGCCGGACCGTTCGGCATCAGCATCGGCACGGTGTGCGGGGAGACCCGCCGCGGGCCGGACGCCTCCAGGATGTCGTCCTGGGCGAGCAGGGTGGTGGCGCCGCCGATGCCGGAGCCGACGCTGACCGCCAGCCGCTCCGGGTCGAGCCCGGAGTCGGCCAGGCCGGCGTCCGCCCAGGCCTGCTGCGCCGCCACGATGGCGATCGCCTCGGACCGGTCGAGCCGGCGCAGCTTGACCCGGTCCAGCACCGTCGACGGTTCGACGGCGAGCTGTGCGGCGATCCGGACGGGCAGTTGCGCGGCCCACTCCTGGGTGAGCGCACTCACCCCGGAGCGGCCCGCGAGCATGGCGTCCCAGGTCGACGCGACGTCCCCGCCGAGCGGGGTCGTCGCGCCGAGCCCGGTGACGACGACGTCGGGACGACTCATGATCAGGACTGCGCCTCGATGTAGCTGACGGCGTCGCCGACGGTCTTGAGGTTCTGCACCTCGTTGTCCGGGATCTTGACGCCGAACTTCTCCTCGGCCGCCACCACGACCTCCACCATGGAGAGCGAGTCGACGTCGAGGTCGTCGGTGAAGGACTTCCCCTCGGCCACGTCGTCCGGGTTCACCCCGGCAACCTCTTCGAGGATCTCGGCGAGGCCGGCGGTGATCTCGTCACGGGTCATTGCGGTGGGTTCCTCTCATCGGGGGTTCACTCGACGGTCGGCGACGCCGGCCGTCGCACCTCGGCGCGCTCGCGCCCGAGGGGGTCTTCAGGGGCAGCGGACGACCTGACCGGCGTAGGTCAGGCCGCCGCCGAAGCCGAACAGCAGCACCGGGGCGCCCGCGGGCACCTCGCGCCGCTCGACCAGCTTCGACAGGGCCAGCGGCACGCTCGCCGCCGAGGTGTTGCCGGACTCGACGATGTCCTTGGCGATGATCGCGTTCGGGATGTTGAGCCGCTTGGCGATGCCGTCGATGATCCGGGCGTTGGCCTGGTGCGGCACGAACGCGGCCAGCTCCGACGGGTCCACCCCGGCCTTCTCGCAGGCCTGGAGCGCGAGCGGGGCCAGGGCCGTGGTGGCCCAGCGGAAGACCGCCTGCCCCTCCTGCGCGATGTACGGCCGCCAGCCCTCGATCCGGACCGCGTCGCTCTTCTCCGGCACCGAACCCCACACCACCGGGCCCACCCCGGCCGGCTCACCCTCGGCGGCCGCGGTCACCACGGCCGCGCCGGCGCCGTCGCCGAAGATGATGCAGGTCGAGCGGTCGGTCCAGTCGGTGAAGTCGGAGAGCTTCTCCGCGCCGATGACGATCGCGTTGCGCGCCGCCCCGGCCCGGATGGCGTGGTCCACGGTGCCGAGGGCGTACGCGAAGCCCGAGCAGGCGGTGTTGATGTCGTACGCGCCCGGCGCGCTGATGCCCAGCTTGGCCGCGACCCGGCAGGCCACGTTGGGGCTGCGGTCCACCGAGGTGCAGGTGGCCACCACGACGAGGTCGATGTCGGCGGCCGTGAGGCCGGAGTTGGCCAGCGCCTTGCCGGCCGCGGCGGCAGCCATGTCGGCGACCGTCTCGTCCCCGGCGATCCGCCGGGTGACGATGCCGACCCGGTCCCGGATCCACTCGTCGTTGGTGTCGACCATCTGGGCGAGGTCGTCGTTCGTGACCACGCGGGAGGGCTGGTAGTGCCCCATCGCGACGATCCGGCTGCCGGGCATCAGTTGTTACCTTCCGTTCCCCGCCCGCCGTGGCGGGCGATCAGGTCCCGCGCCGCGGGCAGGTCGTCGGGGGTGTTCAGGGTGACGATCTCCGGCGCGCCCTCGCCCTTGAGTTCGCGCTTGACCAGGCCGGCCAGGGTGCCGGCCGGGGGCAGTTCGATCACGCCGGTGACGCCGAGGTCGGCCAGCGTGCGCATGCACAGGTCCCAGCGGACCGGGGCGGTGACCTGGCGGACCAGCCGCCGCACCAGCTCCCGGCCGTCGGCGACCGCGCCGCCGTCCAGGTTGGAGAGCAGGGTCCGGGCCGGGTCGGCCGGGGTGATGTCGGCGGCCACCTCGGCCAGCGCGGCCTCGGCCGGGGCCATGTACGGCGTGTGGAAGGCGCCGGCCACCTTCAGCATGATCACCCGGGCCCGGGCCGGCGGCTCGGCGGCCAGCTTCTCCAGGCCGGTCACCGCGCCGGCGGCGACGATCTGGCCGGCGCCGTTGCGGTTGGCCGGGTGCAGCCCGTGCGCCGCCAGGGCGGCGAGCACCTCGTCGGGGTCGCCGCCGAGCACGGCGGCCATCCCGGTCGGCTCCAGCGCGCAGGCGGCGGCCATCTCCCGGCCGCGTACGCCGGCGAGGGTCACGGCCGCCTCGGCGGGGAGGACCCCGGCCAGGGCCGCGGCGCCCAGCTCGCCGACGCTGTGGCCGGCGACCACCGCGACGTCGCCCATGGGCAGGTGCTCGCCGGCGAGCAGCGTGGCCGCGACCAGCAGCGGCTGGGTGCGGGCGGTGTCCTTGATCTCGTCCGCGTCGGCCTCGGTGCCGAGGTGGAGCAGGTCGACCCCGGCCAGCGCCGACCACGAGCGCAGGCGCTCCGCCGCACCGGGCAGGTCGAGCCAGGGGGTCAGGAAACCGGGCTTCTGGGAACCCTGTCCGGGTGAGAGTACGGCGAGCACGTCTACGACTCTGACGGATACTCGCGGGTCGCGCTGTAACGCACGGCACCAAACCGCACTAGAAGCTTTGGAGGATACCTACAAAGATCGGCGCCGATCATCCCCTGTCTGCGGCGTTTTGTTGACACCTGGGACGGATGTCTGGCTCGGGACCGGTGCGACACCCGGGACCACCGGGTCGAGCCGGCCCACCGTCAGGGCCACCTGAAGGGTGAACGCGTCGCGGGGCGTGAGCGGGGAGAAGCCGGCCACCTCCGCCACCCGCTTCAGCCGGTAACGCACCGTGTTCGGGTGCACGAAGAGTGCCCGCGCCGCGCTCTCCAGCGTGCCGCCGGCCGCGAAGAACGCGTCCAGTGTCTCCAGCAGCTCGCCGCCGGCCCGGGCCAGGGGCGCGTACACGTCGTGGCGCAGCCGCCGGCGGGCCTCGGCGTCCCCCGCCAGGGCCCGCTCGGGCAGCAGGTCGGCGGCGGAGACCGGGCGGGGCGCGGTCGGCCAGGCCGGCGCGGCCCGGAAGCCGGCCAGCGCGGCGCGCGCCGAGTCGGTCGCCTCGTCGAGGCTGGGCACGGCCGGGCCGACCACGACGGGGCCCTTTCCGAACGCGGTGAGCAGCTTCTCCGTCGCCGCCACCGGGTCGGCCGCCCCGCCCAGCACGATGACCAGCCGGTCGCCGTGCACGCCGCCGATCACCTCGACCCCGATCCGGCGGGCCTGCCGGTAGACGGTGTGCAGCACGGCCGCCACCTCCCCGCCGGGGGAACGGCCCACCGCCACGGCCACCGGCGGCGCGTCCGACCAGCCCAGCGCCGCCGCCCGGCTGGCCAGCACGTCCGGCGAGTCCCCGCGCAGCAGCGCGTCGACCAGCAGCGCCTGCAACCGGGCGTCCCAGGAGCCGCGGGTCTCGGCGGCGCGGGCGTAGACCCGGGCGGCGGCGAAGGCGATCTCCCGGGAGAAGCGCAGCACCGCCTCCCGCAGCAGCTGCTCCTCGCCCTTCACGGCGAGGTGGGACACCTGCTCCTCGACCACCTCGATGGTCACCTTGATCAGCGCCACGGTCTGCTGAAGGGTGATCGAGCGCGCGAGGGCCTGCGGCGCGGCGGCGAAGACCTCGTCCGACACCTCCTGGGTGCTGTCGGTCGCGCCGCCGCCCTGGTGCAGCCACTGCACCAGCGACCGGACACCCGCCTGGGCGACCACCATGACCCAGGAGCGCTGGTCGGCCGGCAGCTCCCGGAACCAGGGCAGCGTCTCGTCCATCCGCGCCACGCTGGCCGTGGACAGCGCGCCCGCCGCCCGCTCGATACGGCGCAGCGTCGCCGACAGTTCGGTCCCGCCCGGTTCGCTCACGGCGTACCCTCGGCTCGCGACTGCGGGGCTCGCAACCCCGGCTCACTCCTCGCGCTCACGGCGTCCCCTCGGCTCGCGACTGCGGGGCTCGCGACCCCGGCTCACTCCTCGCGCTCACGGCACCAGCCTGACACGCCCTGACCAGCGACTCCACTTCGAGGCCCGCCTGCCGGACGGGCGACGGCGGCCGGCGGCGACAATGATCTCCCGTGACCGACACCCCGCGCGCCCTCGCCGACCTCGCCCGCGACATCGACGCCACCTGCCGCCTCACCGGGCGCTTCCTGCTCCGCTCCGGCCGGACCGCGGACGAGTACTTCGACAAGTACCGGTTCGAGGCCGACCCGGTGCTGTTGGACCGGGTCGCCGCCGGCCTGGCCGGGCTGGTCCCGCCCGGCATCGAGGTGCTGGCCGGTCTGGAGATGGGCGGCATTCCGGTGGTCACCGCGCTGGCCCGGCACGTCGGGTTGCCCTGCGCGTTCGTCCGCAAGGCCGCCAAGGCGTACGGGACCGCCCGGCTGGCGGAGGGCGCGGACGTCGCCGGGCGGCGAATCCTGGTGGTCGAGGACGTGGTGACCTCGGGCGGCCAGGTGGTGATCTCCACGGGCCAGCTCCGCGAGCTGGGCGCGACCGTCGAGCACGCGCTGTGCGTGATCGACCGGGGCGAGGGCGGCGCGGAGGCCCTCGCCGGCCACGGCATCGCGCTGCGCGCCCTGCTGACCCGCGCCGACCTGGACGCCGCCCGCCGACCCTGACGTCAGCGGCGTGGCGGCAGCCCCCGCACGCCGACGCCGGCGAGGGACCGGGTCAGCGGCTTGCCGTCGGTGTGCAGCAGGCACAGCACCGACGTCTCCCCGGCGGCCAGGTCGTCGTCGGTCGGCGGCAGGGGTAGCGGCAGCAGCCGGCGGCGCACCTCCCCGTCGTCGGCGAGGCCGACGTACCGGGCGATGACGCCGTAGCAGCCGTTCATCATCTCCTCGGACAGGATCTCCTCGCCGTACGGCACGTCGTCGGCCCGCCAGATCCCGGCGAACTCGGTCCGGTGCGGGCCCGTGCAGGAGGCCGGGGGCAGCGACTTCAGCTCGCGGTACTCGTCGAGTTCGGCGTTGTAGCAGCCGTGCCGGAGCGGGGAGGACGGGGAGCCCAGCGCGCCCTTGAGGCTGTTGGCCCGGGGGGACGGCTCGTAGAGGTCGAGGGCCACGATCTCCACCAGGTCACAGCGGTACCACCGCTCGGCCGCCGCCCAGCCCTCGGTGGTGGGCAGCACCAGCCGCAGCGACAGCCGCCCGACCGGCCAGTCGTCGCCGAGGAACTCCCGCGCCGCAGTGGCGCACGAGTAGTAGGCCCGCAGCGCCGCGTCCGAACCCGTCGCGGGCGGGTCGTCGGACTCGGCGTCGGGCCCGGCGAAGCGGCTCACCAGGAACGTCTCGGCCTCGTGCCGCTCCATGCAGTCGACCGGCCGGTACGCCTCCCCGCTGGCGTTGTCGCCCGGAGCCTGATGGCAGACCCCGGCCTGCGGCATGAACCCGGAGGCGGTTTCGCTGGTCAGCAGGCCGCACCCGGCCACCGGACCCGTGGCGAGCGCCAGGAGGAGCGCGACGACCTTCCGGAGACCCATCCCCACCCCTTCCGCGCCGGAACCGGGCGGAAGCGTACGACAGGCGCGGGCCGATGCGCGGCCCCCTCCGGACGATCTCCACGGGTACGCGCTGACGAGCCCGTCGGGCCCGGCCAGTACGGTGTCAGAGCACGTCGGGGTGACGACCGCCCGACGGGCGATGGCGAGCGTGAGGAGACCGGGATGGCGCACGGGGAGGCCGAGCACGGCTGCGCCCAGGGCGAGCCCTGCCGGCCGGGCCACCACGACCAGCAGGCGTCCGCGAAGCACCCGCGCCGGACGGGCCTGACCCATGCGGCCGAGCCGGCCGCCGGCTGGCCGCCCGAGCGCGCGGACGACGAGCCGCCCGTGCCCCGCCAGCGGGCCGCGGAGCCGGCGACCCCCGCCGCGCCCGAGCCGGAGCCGGCGCAGGGCTGCCGCAGCGACCTGCCCGGGTGGGCGGGCGCCCACCGGCACGGCGCGGTCCGTCCGCGCAGCCGTGCGGTGCGCCGGGAGCGACCGCCGCGCCGCTGGTGCTGACCCCGCGGTCGCCGTCCGGCGACTAGCGTGGGCCGGGTGAAGGCGATCGCGATCGACGCGTACGGCGGGGCCGACCAACTCACCCTGCGCGAGTTGCCCAGCCCGCCGGTGGGGCCGGACACGGTCCTGGTCCGGGTGCGGACCGCCGGGGTGAACCCGGTCGACGGGAAGATCCGCGAGGGGCACCTGGCCGCCCTGATGCCGAGCCACTTCCCGCTGGTGCCCGGCTGGGACGCCGCCGGGGTGGTCGAGGCGGTCGGGCCGGCGGTGGCCGGGTTCGCCGTCGGTGACGAGGTGATCGGCTACGTCCGGCGCGACGACGTGCAGCACGGCACGTACGCGGAGCTGGTCCCGGCCCCGGAACGGTGCCTGGCGGACAAGCCGGTGCAGGCGTCCTGGGCCGAGGCGGGCGGGCTGCCGCTGGCCGGGCTCACCGCCTACCAGGCGTTGCAGCTGGCCCGCACCGGCGCGGGCGACACGGTGCTGGTGCACGGCGCGTCGGGCGGGGTGGGGCACCTGGCGGTGCAGCTGGCCCGGGCGCTCGGCGCCGGCCGGGTGATCGGCACGGCGAGCGAGGCCAACCACGACTTCGTCCGGTCGCTGGGGGCGGAGCCGGTCAGCTACGGCGACGGCCTGCTGGACCGGGTCCGCGCCGTCGCGCCCGACGGGGTGGACGTGGCGCTGGACCTGTTCGGCGGCGACGCGCTGGACGTCTCCGCCGAACTGCTCGCCCGGCCGGCGCGGCTCGTCTCGACGGCCGACCCGGAGCACGTCACCCGGCTCGGCGGCAGCTACGTCTTCGTGAAGCCGTCGACGGCCGACCTGAGCGTGCTGGCCGGGCTGGTCGACGCCGACCGGCTCACCGTGCACGTGGCCCGGACGTTCCCGCTGGCCGAGGCGGCCGAGGCGCAGCGCCTGGTGGCGGCGGGACACGTCCGGGGCAAGGTGGTGCTGGAGGTCTGAGCCGGGAGGGCTCAGTGGGTGCGGCGGCGCACCAGCAGCGCGATGCCGGCGAGCCCGGCGGTGATGACGACGATCACCCCGACGTTGAGCAGCAGCAGCCGCTGGAGTTCGCCGAGCGCCTCGTCGATGTCCTGCACCGGGTCGAGGGCTTCCTCCGGGATGACCCGCTCGCCGCCGCCGATGCCGCCGCTGATCGTGTCGAACTGCCGATCCAGCGGCACTCCGACGGTGCGCAGCGTCTCGGACATGTTGAGCCGGCCGAAGAACCAGCCGGCCCGGGTCCTGCTCAGGTCGGGCTGTTTGGCCGGCCGGTAGACCCGGGGGCCGCCCTTGGCGAGCGGGTAGAGGTCGTAGGTCTTCGTCGGCGAGCCCGCGTAGAGCACCACGACGGTGTACTTGGGGCCGAGGTCCTTGGCCGCCGGGCCGCGCTGCTGGCCGCTGGCGCCCAGCCACTTGATCTGGTCGACGACCATGTTCACCTCGGCGGGCCGGGTGTCGGCGCGCAGTTGCAGCGGCTGGTCGAGCCGGTGGCCGGTGATGTCCACACCGGCCGGTGCGAGTTTGGGCTTGGGCGCTGCCTGCGCCGCGGTGGTGCCGGCGAGGGCCAGCGAGCACGCGGTCGCCACCACCACCCCGGCCACGGCGGCCAGCAGCCGCTTCACCTTACGGACCATCGCCGCCTCCTCGCCCCGTTCGATGGGTGGCTTCCGCTGCAGATCGCGCTGGATCGGCCGACGGTGGCCGCCGGGCGCGGGCCGGCGTCCACCTTCAAAGACTCCGCAGGATGTCGCTGGGTTGCAGCTGCTGGGAGAGTATTTGGAACTATTTGCGATCTGCGACCGACCAACAGAGCGGCCGATGATCGGCGGCCGGATCGTACCCGGATGGAGGGGTTCATGGGGGGCAGCGTCGCCCGCGTGGCGCGTGGTGTGTTGGTGCTCGGGTTGGCGGCCGGGGTGCCGGTGCTGCTGCCGGCCACGCCGGCGGCCGCGCACAACTCGCTGACCGGCAGCGATCCGACGAACGGGGCGCGGGTGGCGACCGCGCCGAAGCGGATCGAGCTCCGGTTCCTCGCCTCGCCGGCGCCCGCCACGACGAAGATCACAGTCACCGGGCCGGACAACGTGCCCGCCGCGGGCGGCGCGCCGACCTTCGCCGGCAACCGGGTGAGCGTGCCGTTCACCCCGGGCGCGGCGGGCCTCTACATCGTGGCGTACCGGATCGGCTCGGCCGACGGCCACCCGGTCAGCGGGGAGGTCCGCTTCACCCTGACCACCGGCACGGCCGCCGCCCCGCCGTCGACCACCGCTGCCCCGACCACCGCCGCCCCGACCAGCGCCGCGCCGGGCACGCCCACGGCCGCGCCGGCGACCTCGGCGGCGAGCCCGACGCCCGCGGCGGACGAGGCGGACGACGACGGGGGTACGGGGTGGCTGTGGGCCGTGGGCGCCGCCGTGGTGCTCGTCGCGCTGGGCGCGGGCCTGCTGCTGCGCCGTCGGTCCGCCCGCGGCTGACTCCGCGTACGCGAAAGGGGCCCGCCGGACGACCGGCGGGCCCCTTCCGATGCGGGGTCAGAACAGGCGCACCCGGGCGGCCCGCAGCCGGGTCAGGGTGCGGTCGCGGCCGAGCACCTCCAGCGACTCGAACAGCGGCAGCCCGACGGTGCGGCCGGTGACCGCGACCCGGACCGGGGCCTGCGCCTTGCCCAGCTTCAGGCCGCGCTCCGCGCCGACCGCCTCCAGCGTGGACTTCAGCGACTCGGCGTCCCAGGACTCCAGCGCCTCGAACGCGGCGATCGCCGCGTCCAGCAGGTCGGCCGCGCCCTCCTTCATGGCCTTGGCCCAGGCCCCCTCGTCGATGAGCGGGTCGGCCAGGAAGAGGAAGTCGACGTTCGGCACGATCTCGCTGAGCACCGCGATCCGGGTCTGCGCGAGCGGCGCCACGGCGGCGAACGCGGCGGCGTCGAACTCGGCCGGCTGCCAGGGCGGCGGGGCGATCGTGTCGGTGCCGGTCAGCCAGGGCTGGCAGGCGGCGAGGAACTCCTCGACCGGCAGCGCCCGGATGTAGTCGCCGTTGAACGCGCGCAGCTTCTTCTCGTCGAAGAACGCGGGGGAGAGGTTCACCTCCTCCAGCCGGAACTCCTCCTCGATGACCGACCAGGGCACGATCTCCCGGTCGCCGGAGGGCGCCCAGCCGAGCAGCATGAGGTAGTTGCGCATCGCCTCGGCGAGGTAGCCCTCGTCGCGGTACGCCTCCAGGGCGACCTTGTCCCGCCGCTTGGACAGCTTCTGCCGCTTCTCGTTGACCACCACGGGCACGTGCGCCCAGATCGGCGGCTTGACCCCGAGCGCGTCCCAGAGCAGTTGCTGCTTGGGCGTGTTGGGCAGGTGCTCCTCGGCCCGGATCACGTGGGTGATCCCCATGGTCATGTCGTCGACGACGTTGGCCAGCAGGAAGACGGGCGAGCCGTCGCCGCGGGCGATGACGAAGTCCTCGATCAGCTTGTTCTCGAAGGTCGGCTCGCCGCGGATGAGGTCGACCACCACGGTCTCGCCCTCGTCTGGGGTGCGGAACCGCAGTGCCCGGCCCTCGCCGGGGCCGAGGCCCTTGTCGCGGTGGTAACCGTCGTAGCCCTGGTACTGGGAGCCGGTGCGTGCCTGCACGTCCTCGCGGGTGCAGTCGCAGTAGTACGCGCGGCCGCCCTCGTAGAGCCGCTGGGCGGCGGCCCGGTGCTCACCCGCGTACGAGGACTGGAAGTACGGGCCCTCGTAGCTGCCCCGGGCGATGCCGATCCAGTCCAGCGCGGAGAGGATGCCCTCGGTCCATTCGGGCTTGTTGCGGGCCGCGTCGGTGTCCTCGATGCGGAGCACGAACACCCCGCCCTGCTGCTTGGCGTAGATCCAGTTCTGCAGGGCCGAGCGGGCGCCGCCGACGTGGAACATTCCGGTCGGGGAGGGGGCGAAGCGTACACGTACCGTCACGTCCCCCAGCCTACGGCGGCCCGCGACCGCATTCCGGCAGGGGGCTGGTTCAGGGCACCGCCCTGATCTTCAGGACGAGGACGCTGCCGACCAGGGTGACCGCCGCGGTGACCGCGTACAGGGTGGGGTAGCCGCCCAGGTGGACCACGATCGGGGCGGAGAGCGCCGGGCCGAGCACCTGCGGCGCCGAGTTGGCGATGTTGATCACGCCGAGGTCCTTGGCGCGGTCGGTGGCGGCGGGCAGCACCTGGGTGATGAGCGCGGCGTCCACGGCCAGGTAGACCCCGTAGCCGGCGCCGAGCAGCAGCGCGGCGACGATCGCCATGGGCCAGGTCGGGGCCACGGCGAGCAGCACCGCCGCCACCGCCATGATCAGCCCGGAGACGATAACGAAGACCTTGCGCCGGCCCGAGCGGTCGGAGAGGCGTCCGGCCACCACGGCGGTGAGCATCATGCCGAGCGTGTAGAGCAGGATCAGCACCAGCAGGGCGCCCTCGGGGTCGGCCACCCGCACCCCGTCGGTGAGGAAGTAGAGCAGGTAGAGCGTGCCCAGCGCATTGCCGGTCTGCACCAGGAAGCGGGTGAACCACGCCCAGGCGAAGTCGGGGTGCCGGCGCGGGCTGATCCACATCGAGGCGAGCAGCGACCGCGCCCGCAGCGGCGACCGGTGCTCCCGGGGCAGCGGGTCGTCCTGGGTGAGCAGCGCGAACGGCAGCGACAGCAGCACCACCGCGAGCGCGATGGCGGCGTAGCCGGCGGCGTTGCCGGTGACCACGGCGGTGACCAGCACCGCGCCGACCACCAGGCCGAGCGCCTGCGGGATGCCCACCCAGCCGGAGACGCCGCCGCGCTGCGCCACCGGCACCCGGTCCGGGATGGCGGCGGTGAGGCTGGCCAGCATGGCGTTGAAGCAGACCTGGGCGGCGACCCACGCGACCGCCACCCCGGCGATGCTGTCCTGCCGGGCCAGGACCACGAGGGCGAACGCGCCGACCACCGCCCCGCACGCGGTCCAGACGTGCCGGCGGCCGAAGTGCCGGTTGGCCAGCCGCAGCGAGGTACGGTCCGACAACGCGCCCGCGAGGGGGTTGGCCAGCACCGCGGCGAGCGCGCCGAGGCCGGTGACCACCGCCAGCATGGCCTCCTTGTCGCCCGGCGCGATGCGTTCCACCTGCTGCGGCAGCAGCACCTGGATCGGGGTGAAGAAGGCCATCCAGACGCCCAGGTTGGCCGCGAAGATCAGCGCGATCCAGTTCCGGCGTACCGGCACGGTCGGCTCGGCGAGCGCCGCCGGCAGCGAGGCCGGCGTGGGGTTGACGGTGGTCATCGCCGGACCAGGTCCCGGAACCAGGCGTACGAGGACTTCGGGGTGCGCCGCTGGGTGGCGTAGTCGACGTGCACGAGGCCGAACCGCTTGGTGAAGCCCTCGGCCCACTCCCAGTTGTCCAGCAGCGACCAGACGAAGTACCCGGTCACCGGCACCCCGGCGGCCATCGCCTCGCGCACCGCCCGCAGGTGCCCGTCCAGGTACGCGATCCGGTCCGGGTCGGGCACCCTGCCGTCGGCGTCCGGCTCGTCCTCGTACGCGCAGCCGCTCTCGGTGATCTGGATGGTCGGCAGCGCGTCGCCGTACCGGTTGTGGAGTTGGAGCAGCAGCTCGCGCAGCCCGTCCGGGGCCACCGGCCAGTCGAAGGCGGTACGCGGGTAGCCGTCCAGCGGCACGATCTCGAACGGCAGCGGCGAGTCCTCCTCGGCGGGCGCCCGGATGCCGGTCGGGTTGTAGTAGTTCACCCCGAGCACGTCGATGGGCGCGGCGATCACGTCGAGGTCGCCGGCGCGGATCACGCCCGGCTCGAAGCCCGCCTCCTCCGGGTAGCCGCGCCCGAGCAGCGGGTCGGTGAAGAGCCGGTTGTGCAGCGCGTCGTACGCCGCCCCGGCGGCCCGGTCGGCGTCGGTCTCCCCGGCCAGCCGCACCGGGGAGTAGTTGTTGGCGATGGCCACCGGCGCGGTGCCGCGGGCGCGCAGCGCGGAGACCGCGAGGCCGTGCCCGAGGAGCTGGTGGTGGGCCACCGGGAAGGCGTCGAAGAGCAGCATCCGGCCGGGGGCGTGCACGCCCATCCCGTGCCCGAGGCTCATGTGGACGAACGGTTCGTTGAGGGTGATCCAGAGCTTCACCCGGTCGCCGAGGCGGGCGGCGACCAGGTCGGCGTACTCGGCGAAGCGGTCGGCGGTGTCCCGGTTCAGCCAGCCGCCGGCGTCCTCCAGGGCCTGCGGCAGGTCCCAGTGGAAGAGGGTGGCGACCGGGTCCACGCCGGCGGCGAGCAGGGCGTCCACCAGCCGGTCGTAGAAGTCCAGCCCGGCCGGGTTGGCCGGCCCCGCGCCGGTGGGTTGCACGCGGGGCCAGGCGATGGAGAACCGGTACGCGGACACCCCGAGCCCCGCCAGCAGCCCGACGTCCTCGGCGTAGCGGTGGTAGTGGTCGCACGCCTCGTCGCCGGTGCTGCCGTCCACGATCCGGCCGGGGGAGTGGGCGAAGGTGTCCCAGATGGACGGCCCGCGGCCGTCGGCGGTGACCGCCCCCTCGATCTGGTAGGCGGAGGTGGACACCCCCCACCGGAAGCCGGCGGGGAACTCGGGCATCGGCGCGCTCGTCATTCGCCCTCCCAGAAACGCGAAGCGTGCTCGCGACTCTAGGGCCCGGGCGGCCGCCGCGCCATAGGCCCGAAACCGCAGGTAGGCAAGGGTTTTCGGCGTGTCTTTTCCGAAGCCGTCCACTTAAGTCCGATTTACACATAGAGTGCCGAATATCGCGGATGTGTTTTAAGTGGGGGAAAGATAGACATGATCCTCGTGGAACGCAGTGCGCACGTGGTGGCGCCGGTGGAAGCGGTCTGGGACGTCGTGCAGCGAGCCGAGCAGTTGCCGGCCTGGCTGGCGGGTGTCCGCGCGGCCGAGGTCCTCTCCGGGGAGGGCTTCGGGCGGCGACAACTGGTCCAGGCCGGGCGCGGCGCGGCACACGAGGCCGAGGTCATCGCCTACCAGGAACCGACCCTGATCGGGTGGCGCGAACGGGCCAGGGGCGCCGGGGCCCGGGCCGAGGCGCGCACCGAGATCTACGTACAGCTGACCCCGGACGAGGAGGAGGGCGGGACGGTCGTGCGGCTCATCGTCGTGCGGTGGCCCGCCGGGCCCGTCAAGGCCGCTCTGCTCCGGCTCGGCCTGCGCCGGGTCGGCGCCGATCTGGAGGACTCGCTGGCCCGGCTCACCGACCTGGCCGCCGTCGGCTGACCGAGCCTGTCCCGGCGCCACCCGCGACGACGATGGTCCGGCGTCCCCGCCAGGGACGCCGGACCATCGTCGCCTCCGCGCGGCGCTCAGCCCGCCCGCAGTTCGGCGATGGTCTCCCGGAGCCAGGACCGCTCGGCCCGGCTGATCTCCCTGGCCATCACCAGCATCCCGCGCCGGAACGGATCGGCCTGCTCGGCGGCCCGCTGCGGCCGGTCGCCGGTGGCGAAGAAGCTCGCCGGCTGGTCGAGGAAGGCCAGCCGGCGTTCGAGCACCGCCGCCTGCGCGGCCGGGTCGGCGAGCTGGCCCAGGAACGCGAGCAGGGTGAAGAAGCGGTTCTGGTCGGTGACGTCCAACTCCGCCGGATCGCGCAGCCGCCGCCGCAACTCCTCCCGCCCCGCGGCGGTGAGCGAGAGGGTGTGCCGCGGCGCCGCCGCCGCGCCGGGCTCCCGCTGCCGGTCGACCAGCCCGGCCCGCTCCAACCGGTTGATCGCCGGGTAGAGGCTGCCGTCGCTCACCGGCCGGGCGTACCCGGCGAGGCGCGTGATGCGGCTCTTCAGCTCGTACCCGTGCAGCGGTTCCTCGCCGAGGAACCCCAGGATCGCCAACTCCAGCACCCCCGCATTCTGCCTTGCCCGCCGCCCGGATACCTCGATACGGTGTACCTCGTTTCGAGGTACAGGAGAATCGCATGCGCGTCACGGGACACGGCGGGACCGGGCTCAACGTGGTCGACTTCGGGGGCGACGGCCCCGGCATCCTGCTGCTGCACGGCCTCACCGGCCGGGCCGCCAACTGGACGGCCACCGCCCGCTGGCTCACCCGCCACGGCCGGGTGGTGGGCTACGACGCCCGCGGCCACGGCCACAGCGACAAGCCCGACGGCCCGTACGACCGCGCGGCGTACGTCGGCGACGCCATCGCGGTGATCGAGGCGCTCGGCCTCGGCCCGGCCCTGGTGGTCGGCCACTCGATGGGCGGCCTCACCGCCTGGCAGCTCGCCGGCGCCCGGCCGGACCTGGTCCGCGGCGTGGTGATCGCCGACATGAACCCGGTGACCCCGCCCGACCTGATCGACCGCTGGCGCCGGTGGCTGGCCGACTGGCCGGTGCCCTTCCCCACCCTGGCCGATGTGCGTGACTACTTCGGCCACGCTCGGCGCACCGAGGGGGAGTCCTTCGTGGAGGTGATGGCCGGCGGCCCGGACGGCTGGCGCCCGCTGGCCCGCCCCGCGCACGTGCTGGCCTCCCTGGCGCACTGGGCGGGCCGCGACCACCGGCCGGAACTCGGCGCGGTCCGGTGCCCGGCGCTCGTGGTGGCCGGGGCGGAGAGCGACCAGCCGGTCGACCGCCAGCGGGAGATGGCCGCGCTGCTGCCCGACGGCCGGTTCGCGCTGGTCCCCGACGCCGGGCACGTTCTGCACTACGACAACCCGGCCGGCTGGCGCGCCGCCGTCGAGCCCTTCGTCACCGCCCTGACCCCGGCCCGCGCGTCGGCGTGAGCGCCGGCAGAAGACGGCGAAGGGGCCCGGCGCGCGAAGCGCCGGGCCCCTGTCGTACCGGACGGGTCAGCTGTCGCCGCCGGTCTCCCCGACCGGAGCGGCGTTGACGTCGTCCAGGGCGTACTTCTTGGCGGCCTCGGCCGGCACGTGGGCCGGCACCGCGCCGCGCAGGGCGAGCTGGCGCAGCGTCGCGACGGCCACCGACTCGGCGTCCACGTGGAAGTGGCGGCGCAGGGCGTGCCGGGTGTCCGACATGCCGAAGCCGTCGGTGCCGAGCGAGGTGTAGTCGCCGGGCACCCAGCGGGCGATCAGGTCCGGCACCGCGCGCATCCAGTCGCTGACCGCGACCTTCGGCCCGTCGGCGTCGGCCAGCTTCCGCTGGACGTACGGCACCCGCTGCTCGCCGCCCGGGTTGAGCAGGTTGTGCTCCTCGCACTCCACCGCGTCCCGGCGCAGCTCGGACCAGGAGGTCACCGACCAGACGTCGGCGGCCACGCCCCAGTCCTCGGCGAGCAGCTGCTGGGCCTTGAGGGCCCACTGCATGCCGGTGCCGGAGGCCAGGATGTTCGCCTTCGGCGCGTCCCCGTCGACCTGCGGCGCCGGCGAGTAGCGGTAGATGCCCTTGAGGATGCCCTCGACGTCCACGCCCTGCGGCTCGGCCGGCTGGAAGATCGGCTCGTTGTAGACGGTGAGGTAGTAGAAGATGTTCTCCTGCCCCTCGCCGTACATCCGGTGCAGGCCGTTCTCCATGATGTGCGCGATCTCGAACGCGAACGCCGGGTCGTAGGCGACCACCGCCGGGTTCGTGGCGGCGATCAGCAGCGAGTGGCCGTCCTCGTGCTGGAGGCCCTCACCGTTGAGCGTGGTCCGGCCGGCGGTCGCGCCGAGCAGGAAGCCCCGCGCCATCTGGTCGGCCGCCGCCCACAGCCCGTCGGCGGTCCGCTGGAACCCGAACATCGAGTAGAAGATGTACATCGGGATCATCGGCTCGTCGTGCGTGGCGTACGAGCTGCCGGCCGCGGTGAACGACGCGACCGAGCCGGCCTCGTTGATGCCCTCGTGCAGGATCTGGCCCGTGGTGGCCTCCTTGTAGGACAGGAACAGCTCCCGGTCCACCGAGGTGTACCGCTGGCCGTGCGGCGAGTAGATCTTCGCCGTCGGGAAGAGCGAGTCCATGCCGAAGGTGCGGGCCTCGTCCGGGATGATCGGCACCCAGCGCTTGCCGAACTCCTTGTCCTTCATCACGTCCTTGAGCAGGCGGACGAAGGCCATGGTGGTGGCGACCTTCTGCTTGCCCGAGCCGCGCTTGACGTCGGCGAACCGCTCCGGGCCCGGGATCTGCAGCGTCTTGTGCTCGGTGCGCCGGGACGGCAGGTAACCGCCGAGCTGCTTGCGCCGCTCGTGCAGGTACTCCATCTCGTCGGACTTCTCGTCCGGGCGGTAGTACGGCGGGAGGTAGGGGTTCTCCTCCAGCTGCTTGTCCGGGATGTCCAGGTAGAGCCGGTCGCGGAAGAGCTTCAGGTCCTCCAGCGTCAGCTTCTTCATCTGGTGGGTGGCGTTGCGGGCCTCGAAGTGCGAGCCCAGCGTCCAACCCTTGATGGTCTTGGCCAGGATCACCGTCGGCTGGCCGGTGTGCTCCATGGCCGCCTTGTAGGCCGCGTAGAGCTTCCGGTAGTCGTGGCCACCCCGCTTGAGGTTCCAGATCTCGTCGTCGCTCAGGTGCTCGACCATCTTGCGGGTGCGCGGGTCGCGCCCGAAGAAGTGCTCCCGCACGTACGCCCCGGACTCCGCCTTGTAGGTCTGGTAGTCACCGTCGGGCGTGGTGTTCATGAGGTTGACCAGGGCGCCGTCGGTGTCCGCCGCGAGCAGCGGGTCCCACTCCCGGCCCCAGACCACCTTGATGACGTTCCAGCCGGCGCCCCGGAAGAACGCCTCCAGCTCCTGCATGACCTTGCCGTTGCCCCGCACCGGGCCGTCCAGCCGCTGCAGGTTGCAGTTGATCACGAAGGTGAGGTTGTCCAGCTCCTCGCGGGCGGCCACGCCGATCGCGCCGAGCGACTCCACCTCGTCCATCTCGCCGTCGCCGAGGAACGCCCAGACGTGCTGCTGGGAGGTGTCCTTGATGCCGCGGTGGTGCAGGTAGCGGTTGAACCGCGCCTGGTAGACCGCGTTGATCGGCCCGAGGCCCATCGACACGGTCGGGAACTCCCAGAAGTCCGGCATGAGCCGCGGGTGCGGGTACGACGGGAGGCCGCCGCCCGGGTGCGACAGCTCCTGCCGGAAGCCGTCGAGCTGGTCGGCGCTGAGCCGCCCCTCCAGGAACGCCCGCGCGTACATGCCGGGGGAGGCGTGGCCCTGGTAGAAGATGTGGTCGCCGCCGCCGGGGTGGTCCTTGCCCCGGAAGAAGTGGTTGAAGCCCACCTCGTAGAGGGACGCCGAGCTGGCGAAGGTGGAGATGTGGCCGCCCACGCCGATCTCGGGCCGCTGCGCCCGGTGCACCAGCATGGCGGCGTTCCACCGGATGTAGGCCCGGAGCCGCCGCTCGATGTGCTCGTCACCCGGGAACCAGGGCTCGCGCTCCGGCGTGATGGTGTTGATGTAGTCGGTGGTGGTCAGGGATGGCACCCCGACCTGGCGCTCGCGGGCCCGCTCCAGCAGGCGCAGCATGACGTAGCGGGCGCGCTTGGTTCCGCGCTCGTCGATGACACCGTCAAGCGACTCGACCCATTCGCTGGTTTCGTCAGGGTCGATGTCCGGAAGCTGGCTCGGCAGACCAGCGGTGATCACCGGGCGCTTGCGTTCCGTAGCCACAGGCGTTCCCTCGGTTCTGTGTGGGATAGGTCTCTAGCGCCATCCTGCCCCCTGGTGGCGCTCGTCGTCACGTCTCCCTCCCCCAGACGCGACGCTGAACACAGGTACTCACCAGTAACTTTGCGTGTTCCCGGCGGCGCGGGACCGGCGCCGGCCGGGCCGGGTCGGCTACCGTGCCGCCATGCGGCGACGACCGGTTCTGGTGGGCGGCGCGCTGGTGGCCGTCGGCGTGCTGATCGTGGCGGTCTGCGTCGTGCTCCTGGTCCGCGAGATCGCCCGCACCCCGGAATGGGGTCCGGAGCCGGTGTTCGGCGTCGGGGGCGGTGTGCTGCTGGTGATCGCCGGCGTGGGCCTCGTCCGCGACCGGCGGCGGTTCCCGCCCGGCTACCGGGCGGACGAGGACTCCGGCGTCCCGTTCCCGTACACCCCACCCGGCCCGGAGACCGGCGACAACCAGATGCCGTCGTACGGCGGCGGGGACTCCGGCGGCGGCGGTTCCTGAGCGGAGGCGATCCTGGTGGACCGGGGCTAGCCTGCCATTGTGTGGCGTCGATCGGTGCTTGCGGGATGGGCGGCGATGGCCGCCGGCGTGGCCTTCCTGGTGCTGGCCGTCGTCTTCGGCGTCCGCGCCGGCGACCGGTGGCTCGATGCCGTGCCGACGTGGCTGGGGACCGCCGCCCTGGGCGTGCTGCTGGTCCTCGCCGGGCTGGGGTTCCTGCGTGACCTGCGCCGGGACCGCGCCGGTCGCCGGCGGGTCGTCGCGGCCGGCGTCGTCCCGCACGTGCCCAACCCCTCGCAGGACATCGGCTGGTCCGGCTCGGGCTCGTCGTCCGATTGCGGGCCGACGGGTGGCGAGGCCGGCGGCGGGGGTGGGGACTGTGGCGGCGGCGGGGGCGGTTTCTGAGCGGTTGCGGCAGAATGCGCCCTATGCGTAGTGAGGTGATCACCGTCCAGACCGGGTCGCGGCCGACCGTCCGGGACATCACCAGCGAGGCCGAGCGGTTCGTCGCCGGGCAGGGGGACGGCCTGCTGCACGTCTTCGTGCCACACGCCACCGCCGGGCTGGCGATCATCGAGACCGGCTCCGGCTCGGACGACGACCTGCTGCGGGCGCTCGACGACCTGCTCCCCGCCGACGACCGCTGGCGGCACCGGCACGGCTCGCCCGGGCACGGCCGGGACCACGTGCTGCCGGCCTTCGTCCCCCCGTACGCCACCCTGCCGGTGCTCGGCGGGCGGATCCAGCTCGGCACCTGGCAGTCGATCTGCCTGGTCGACACCAACGGCGACAACCCGAGCCGGCAGGTCCGCTTCTCCTTCCTGCCCGGCTGAACGTCGCGCCGGCTCAGCCCAGCAGCCGGCGCAGCCGGCCCGGGGTGTCGCCCAGCTGGGCCCGGACCGTGCGGGTCAGGTGGGCCTGGTCGGCGAAGCCCAGCTCGGCGGCGAGGCCCGCCAGGCTCTCCGCGCCCGCTTCCTCGGGTACGAGGCCCGGCGCGCCCGCCGCGACGCGGCCCCGCTGCTGGACGTGGCGGTGCTGCGCCACCCCGGGGTGCCGGCCGCGCTGCTCGCCTGCTGCGTGGTGATGGGCTGCTACGCCGGCTTCCTGTTCGTGCTCACCCTGCGGCTCCAGGACGGGCTGGGCTTCACGGCGCTGGCGGCGGGACCGGCCTTCCTCCCGTACGCCTCGGGTTTCGCCCTGTGCGGCCTGGTGGTGGCACGGCTGCCGGAGCGGGCCCGGGCGGTGCTGCCGGTCGCCGGCCCGCCGGTGCTGGCGGCGGTCGTGGTGGCGCTGGCCGGGCTCGCCGCGGCGGGCTGGCCGTGGCCGGCGGGCAATGTGCTGCTGGTGGCCGGCGGGGCGGCGCACGCGGCGGCGTTCAGCCCGCTGGTCACCCGCCTCACCGCCGTCGTGCCGGCCGGTGCCGCCGCCGCGCTCTCCGCGGCCGTCTCCACCGGCACCCTGCTCGCCGCCGTGCTGGGGGTGACCCTGGTCGGCGGCCTGCACCTCGCCCTGGGCGCGGCCGGCCGGCACGGCCCGGCGCTCACCCTGCCCCCGGCGCTGCTGACCGCCGGCCTGCTGCTGGCCGGCGCCGTCGCGGCCCGGCGGGCCACCCGCCCGGCGCCCGACACCCGACCGGTCCCGAGCGGTCCCGAGGTCGTCGGGTCGCCGCCGTGACCAGGGCCGCACGTAGCATGGGAGACATGGCGCAGTCCACCGTCCCCACCGCCGGCTCCGACGCGGGCGACCGCTCCGGCCTGGCCGGGGACGCGGCGCGCCGGATCATGCACATCGCCTCGGCCATGCGGCACTACCAGGACGAGGAGATCGCCGCCCTGGGCCTCACCCCGGCGGCCGCCCGCGCCCTGCACGAGCTGGACCCCGACCGCCCGCTGCCGGCCCGCGACCTCGCCGAGCAGTTGCGCTGCGACCGCTCCAACGTCACGGCGCTGGTCGACAAGCTGGAGCAGGCCGGGCTGGTGGAACGGCGGGTCGATCCGGCCGACCGGCGGCAGAAGACGCTGGTGGTGACGGCGGAGGGCCGGCGGGTCCGGGAACGGGTCCGGCTGGTGATGTCCGACTCCCGACTGCTCGGCGGGCTCACCACCGAAGAGCTGGCCACCCTGCGCGAGCTGGTCTGGAAGGTCTCCGACGGCGGTTGCCCGGAGCAGTGCGGGGAGTCCTGAACCCGGCCGGGCGGAACGTGTCCGACTGGGCGAGGTGGGCTCCGGTCGGTAATGCTGTCCGACGTGAGCACCCCGCAAGATCTCGACGACCGGTTCCGGGCGGCCCTCACCGCGCTCGGCGCCCCCGCTCAGCGGCGCGACCTCGGTGAACCGCTGCCCGGTGGCGCGCCGCTGACCGGGGCGCAGGCGCTGGCCCTGTTCGACGCCCAGCTGACCAGCCGGCTGCTCGACCTCGCCGGGCGTTGGCTGCGCAGCTTCGGCGAGGGGTACTACACGATCGGCTCCGCCGGCCACGAGGGCAACGCCGCGGTGGCCGCCGCGCTGCGGCCGACCGATCCCGCCCTGCTGCACTACCGCTCCGGGGCCTTCTACTGCCTGCGCGCCGCCCAGGCGGCGGGCGCCTTCCCGGCCGGCCCGGAGGCCCCGGACGACGCCGGTCCGGCCGCCCTGATCCCCGACCCGCGCACCCCCGGCGACGACGGCGCGGAGGCGGAGCGCGCCCTCGACGCCGGTGTGCCGGACCCCGAGGCGGTCACCGAGACCCGGGCCGACAACCCCGACGCTGATCCGTCCGCCCCCGGCGTTCCCCGGGCCGAGCCCAGTGCTGATCCGTCCGACCCCGGCGCGGGCCCATCCGATGCCGGGCCGGGTGCGGACGTGGAGATCGGGTCCGGCGGCGCGACGTCGACGGGACGACCGCCGGTCGACGACGGCGGGGTGCCGGGCGGCTCTGTCCAGGCCGGTGCCGAGGCCGAGGCGGCGAGCCTGCCGGCCGGCGTCGGTGTGGCCGTGGACGCCGCCGGGTCGGCGACGGCCGGCGTACCCGAACTGCCGTTGCCCGACCCCGACGACGCCTACGCGGCCGCGGCGCGCGACGTGTTGCGCGGGATGGTGGCCTCCGCGGAGGAGCCGATCGCCGGGGGCCGGCACAAGGTCTTCGGCCGGGCCGACCTCGCCGTCATCCCGACCACCTCCACCATCGCGTCGCACCTGCCCCGGGCGGTCGGCATGGGCCTCGCCCTGGAACGGCTGCGCCGTAACGGCCGGCGGGCCGACGGCGACGCGGCGCCCTGGCCGCCGGACGCCATCGTGGTCTGCTCGTTCGGCGACGCCTCGGTCAACCACGCCACCGCCACGGCGGCGTTCAACACCGCCGGCTGGTACGACCACACCGGGCTGCGCATCCCGGTCCTCTTCGTCTGCGAGGACAACGGGCTGGGCATCAGCGTGCGGTCACCGCAGGGCTGGGTGGCCGCGACCCTGCGGGCGAAGCCGGGAATCCGCTACTTCGCCGCCGACGGCACGGACGTGGCCGAGGCGTACCGGGTGGCGGGGGAGGCGGCGGCCTGGGTACGCCGGCACCGGCGGCCGGCCGTGCTGCACCTCCGCACCGTGCGGCTGATGGGCCACGCCGGCGCGGACGCGGAGACCGCGTACCGGAGCCCGGCCGAGATCGCCGCGGACGTGGCGCGGGACCCCCTGCTGGCCACGGCCCGGCGGCTGGTCGAAGCCGGCTACGCCACCGGCGAGGAACTGCTGGCCCGGTACGACGAGCGCGGCTGGCAGATCCGCCGGCTCGCCGAGGAGGTGCTGGACGAGCCGAAGCTGGCCTCCCCGGTCGACGTGGTGGCCGAACTGGCCCCGCGCCGGCCGGTCCGCATCTCCCGGGCGGTCGCCGACGCGGGGACGCGGGCGGCGGGCCCGGCCGCCGGTGCCCGTGCGGAGGCGTTCGGCGGCAAGCTGCCGGAACTGGCCGGGCCGCTCACGCTGGCGCAGAGCATCAACGCGGCGTTGGCCGACGGGATGCTCGACCACGCCGGGATGGCCGTCTTCGGCGAGGACGTGGCCGCCAAGGGCGGGGTGTACGGGGTGACCAAGGGCCTGCGGGACAGGTTCGGGGCGGCACGGGTCTTCGACACGCTGCTGGACGAGACCTCGATCCTCGGGCTCGCGCTGGGCGCGGGCGTGGCCGGGATGCTGCCGGTGCCGGAGATCCAGTACCTGGCGTACCTGCACAACGCCGAGGACCAGGTCCGGGGCGAGGCCGCGACCATGCGGTTCTTCTCGCGGGGGGCGTTCCGCAATCCCATGGTGGTCCGGGTGGCCGGGCTGGCGTACCAGGAGGGGTTCGGCGGGCACTTCCACAACGACAACTCGGTGGCCGTGCTCCGCGACGTGCCGGGGCTGGTCATCGCGGTGCCGGCCCGCCCGGACGACGCCGCGCCGATGCTGCGTACCTGCCTGGCCGCCGCCCAGGTGGACGGCGCGGTCAGCGTCTTCCTGGAGCCGATCGCGCTCTACCACACCCGGGACCTCTACACCGACGGCGACGGCGAGTGGCTCGCCGGGTACGCCGAGCCCGGCGCCTGGGCCGCCCGCCACGTGCCGATCGGCCGCGCCCGGGTGTACGGGGTCGGCTCCGCCGAGGACCTCACGATCATCACCTTCGGCAACGGCGTTCGGATGTCGCTGCGCGCGGCCGCCACGCTGGCCGACGAGGGGATCGGCAGCCGGGTGGTGGACCTGCGGTGGCTGGCCCCGCTGCCCGTGGCGGACATCATCCGGGAGGCCTCGGCCACCGGCCGGGTGCTGGTCGTCGACGAGACCCGCCGCTCCGGCGGGGTGGGTGAGGGGGTGATCGCCGCGCTGGTCGACGGCGGGTACGTGGGCACGGCGCGCCGGGTGGCCGGACTTGACTCGTTTGTACCATTAGGTCCGGCAGCGCGTCAGGTTCTGGTCTCCGAGGAAGCCATCACCCAGGGTGCCCGTACGCTGCTGGCACGGTAAATTCCGTTCCACCCGGTGCGCCACTTGCGCGGCGAGCCACAACTGTGTGGACTGGGCCCGACGGCGTCGGACGACGCCACGAGCAGGGATGAGATGAGGAGGCACGCGACAGTGAGCGCGACCGCTGGTCAGGCCGCCGACGGGGTACGCAGCCTGGCGGACCGGTTCGGGATCGAGCCGGGGATGGTCGTCATGGAGATGGGCTACGACGACGACGTCGACCAGGATCTCCGGGACGCCCTGACCGACCGCTGTGGAGAGCTGGTCGACGAGGACACCGACGAGGTGGTCGACTCGGTTCTCGTCTGGTACCGCGACGGCGACGGCGACCTCTTCGAGCTCCTCGTCGACGCCCTCGGACCGCTGGCCGACAACGGCGTGGTCTGGCTCCTGACCCCCAAGGCCGGCCGCGACGGTCACGTCGAGCCCAGCGAGGTCGCGGAGAGCGCGCAGACCGCCGGCCTCCAGCAGACCTCCACCATCAACGCGGGCCGCGACTGGAGCGGCGCCCGCCTCGTGCTCCGCCGCGGGTCCAAGGGCAAGAAGTAGGGCCCGGCCCGCACCCCGGCGGCCGGCGTCGCCGGGTGTGGCAGGCTGATCATCTCCAGACCCGATCCAAGGAGCTCGCATGCCCATCGAGGTTGGCGCCGAGGCGCCGGACTTCGTGCTCAAGGACCAGAACAACCAGGAGGTCCGGCTCGCCGACTTCCGCGGCCGGCGCACCGTGCTGCTGGTCTTCTACCCGCTCGCCTTCACCGGCATCTGCCAGGGCGAGCTGTGCGAGGTGCGGGACAACCTCAACGAGTACGTCAACGACGACGTCCAGGTGCTGACCGTCAGCGTCGACTCGGTGTACGCCCACAAGATCTGGGCCGACCGGGAGGGCTACCAGTTCCCGCTGCTGGCCGACTTCTGGCCGCACGGCGCGGTGGCCCAGGCGTACGGCGTCTTCAACGACGTCGCGGGCATCGCCAACCGCGGCACCTTCGTCATCGACAAGGCCGGCGTGGTCCGGTTCGCCGAGATGAACATGCCCGGTGAGGCCCGGGACCAGCAGGGCTGGCGCAAGGCCCTGGCCGAGGCCGTCGCCGCCTGATCCCACCCGGGCACGTCGTTCGACCGGGTCGGAGGCCGGCAGGTAAGCTTGCCGCTCCGGCCCGCCGTACGGGCGTTCCGGGCGCGTAGCTCAGTGGGAGAGCACTCGCCTTACAAGCGAGGGGTCGCAGGTTCGAAACCTGCCGCGCCCACCATCACCTGACCAGGCAAAATCCGCCCGCACCTGCACAACTTGCCGGGGCGGGCGGAGTGCCTTACATCCAAGCCTGACATCAGTCGCTGGGGTTGAACGCCTCACCCAGCTTTCGCAGGGCCTCCGTCTGTTCGGCCATCCCGCTGTGTGCGTAGATCATCATCGTGACATCCACGTGTGAGTGACCCGCGATGGCTTGGGCGATGTGGGGCGGCGTCCCGAGGCTGAGCAGAAGCGTCAGGCACGTGTGCCGAAGATCGTGAAACCGGATGCCCGGCAGCCCCGCCCGATCGCGAACGCTATAGAAGTGCCGGGTCAGGTTCCGCGGCTCGATCGGCGTACCGAGCGAGGTAGTAAAGACGAGATCGTTTCTCGCCCACGACGAACCGGCGGCAGACCGCTTCCGCGCCTGTACTTCTTGCTGCCTCCGGAGCGCGGCAACGACGGGCGGTGGCAGCGGGAGTGTCCGCCGGGAGCGGCGAGTCTTGGGTGCCTGGACCCGCAGCTCACCGCTGGCTCTCACCAGGTTCTGTCTGACGGTGAGTGTCTTTCTATCGAGGTCGACGTCCGACCAGCGCAGGCCAAGCAGCTCACCGCGTCGAAGGCCCAGCATGAGGGCCAGGACGTAGAGCGAGTACCAGCGGGTTGGCCTGACTGTCTCCAAGAGCCGTTGGGCCTGGAGAATGGTTAGGCCCTGGCCGACTTCGTAGTCGGGCGTCTCGACCTGGACCAGTCTGGCGACGTTGCGGGCGACGAGCTCCTCCCGAACGGCGTTCTGCAGGGCGTTGCGCAACACCGCGTGGATGTACTGGACCATTCGCACCGACAGCCCTGCCTGCCGCTTCGCAGTCAGCAGCTTCCGGACATCCTGCGGCGCGACAGGGCGACACAGCGACGGGGCTAGGGCAGACCGGTGAGCCTCCGGACCCGGGGGATCTAGCCGATGACAGCCAGTCGCGGGCCCCCGTACCTTGGCGTCATGGCGACTCTTTGGACCTTGGGATGCGATGCCGACGATCCGCAGCGGATCGCTGCCTTCTGGGCGCTCGCCCTCGGCTATGTCAAGGAACCTGGCTTCGACGAGCCCGACAACGCCTCCATCGTCGACCCGGACGGCCGAGGCCCCGCCATCAGCTTCCTGAAGGTGCCCGAGGGCAAGTCCAGCAAGAACCGCATGCACATCGATCTTCGGGTGGCCGGTCCAGGTCCCGGGGACATGGTCGAGCGGGCCCGACTGATCCAGCAGAAGGTCCCCGCGTTGGTAGCCGCCGGCGCGACGGTAATCCGGGAGGAGTGGTACGGCGACGTGCTCGGTCACGTCGTCATGCAGGACCCCGAGGGCAACGAGTTTTGCGTCGCTTGACGCCACGGCCACTGCCCGCGATTGGGTATCCAGATCTGCTGCCACTCGCGCATGTCGCAGGTCACCTGGCGGACGTGTGTCGCACGTCAGCCGACGGAGGACAGGCCGGCTGCCGCGTGTCGAGACCCACCTGAGGCTTGACGAATCCGTCCCAGCAGATGCTTGACCGATGATCTAGGTTGCGGGTGACTATTTGGCGCAACAGGCAGGTTGGCAATCATGACTAGCCCCACAGCCCCCGGTGACGAGCCCGAGCGGAAGTCGATCCCACCAGCCGCGCTGGTCAAGGAGGCAGCACGGCAGCCGGGAGGTTCAGTCGCCGAGATCGACCAAACGTTGATCAGTGATCCGAACGGGTACATCCCGGCCGAAGCCATTCGAGGCGTGTGGAAGGTCGACGCCACCGGTCAGCTCACCGGTGAGTTCCAACCCAACCCGAGGTACGGGCCTCCCCAGGACGACTTCACCAAGCTTGTTAGCACTGATCACTTCCTCCACTGGCTCGGCGACGATCCGGCCACCGCGGTCCGAGAATCGGTCGCTGAGATCGTCGATCAGCAGGTGCCGGGCGCGACCGTGCGATGGATGAAGATCACCGACGAGCCGCGGTTTCTGACCGCTGGGCGCCAAGCCCCGGATGACCCGGAGAGTCTGATCGTCACCCGTGCCGCGCTAGCCGCATCATTTGGGATCGGGGTCGACTCCCCGTCCGGGCGCTACGACATCCTGTGGGGCGTCTACAGCATCGCAGTCGTCGGTCTCGACCGGGCCGATCGAGCCCGCAGCCGGGCGTGGTTCGACCTCTGGACGGCGTTGGATACGGCCGAGGAGCAGCTGCGCACTCGCATTACCGAGGTCAACCTGCCGAGCTGACTCCCGGCTGCCCCAGCCCCGGTCATCTCAAGCATCTGGTGGGACGCCGGTGTAAAGCATCACCCGGGACACGACAGGCCGGCTGCCGGCGGGGTTGTTCAAAGTTTCTGTACGTCTTCAAGGCGGCCCTTGACGGGCCGCACGCGCCGCCGCCTGGGCGCGCGCCGGCCGCTGCCGCTGTCGCTCTGCGACCGTCACGCCTGATGCCCGGCGGCTGGCGCGGAGAGCCGGGAGCCCGGTGGGCCGCCGCAGAACGACAGGCCGTTGACCTATGTGGTGGGCCGGCACCCGGTCGGGGCGCGGCGGCCTCGCACCGCCGCGCCGTAGGGCGAGTCACCGCCGGCCGTGGTGGGGATGCGGCGCGGAGTGTGCGGGGCCGCCCCTCCAAGGTCAAGGGCGCTTCGCGTCGCTGCGCGACGGCCCTGCGGGCCGCCCTTGACCCTGGAGCCTCTGCGACCCCTCGGGCCGGCGTTGCCGGCAGGCCAGGGGCCTGCCCGGGGTGCACGCGCCGCAACCCCACCACGGCCTCATCGCCGCCTTGCGCGTCAAGCCGCCCTTGACAGGTTCTACGACCCTGGTGGAGCGAGTACTTACGCGTCCTGGTCTCGCTGACAGACGGCTCGCCCAGGTTCGGTGAACGTAGTGTCGCCTCAGGGACTCGCCATATCGTAGGAAGTTGTGGACGGAGGACCCGGATGAAGGACGTCTCAATTCGGGAACGTGTAGACCATTTCCTCGGGGGTGATGCCGTCGATAGAGAGGACGTCAGATTCTATCTGTCTCAGCTCTTGGAGTTAGCGCGCGGGCACGGCAAGGCAACTTCTGCTGCCATTGCCAGAGCTATGGCCCTGGCCGCACTATTCGTGCTGCTGTCCAGCGCGCGGCTATCGGAAGCCGAGATTGTGGGGGTCAAGGTTCAAGACTTCTCGTTCTTCTTGATTGTAATCCCGGTCGCCATATCATTCCTTTTTCTGCGAGCATTATTAGTCATCCGCGCATACGGCGAATACATGCAAATATACCACGAAATAACCAGAAAATATGTGCCACGCTGGTATGAGTCTGACCTTGATGAAGTGCTAATGCCTTGGCAAGGTTCCCTGGTTGCAAGTCCAAGCCTCAGTCACCTAGACGGGGGTGAGCATCCACTGGCCTACAAGTCAAGACGGGTTCTACAACTCCTAGAACTCGCGCTCGGCCTCGCCGTGCCCGTCTTGTTCCAGGTTTATGCCTATACTGTCCTCTTTCGGCGTCCAGAAATCCCGGTCGTAGTCTCCGCCGTGTCACTTGCGATTTCTGCAGTCATCGTTACTGCAGGCGTTCTATATATAGTCTCCGTGGGGATGGAGCCTGTCCGCCGCCCTGCCAATTCGACCCCCCTCCTCAATGTCGGTCAGAGGGAGGCGCCGGAGCAAAAGCCACACACCGTCGAGAAGCGGCCCCCAGCGGCACACGGCCAATCGGCGGGTAACTGAGGCGGGCCACCGCCGTGCCCGTTGCCAGCGGTCACGATGGGGAGACAAGGGGAACCACGACAGATGCCGGTCACACCCTGCGTGCATGTCTATGCGGCAACGCGACTACTGAGGGTGTAGATCAACACGATTCCCAAGCTGACAGTGCGCTCAGGCGGGTCCGCGGCTG
Organism: Micromonospora sp. AP08; assembly: GCF_008085935.1. Lineage (NCBI taxonomy): Bacteria > Bacillati > Actinomycetota > Actinomycetes > Micromonosporales > Micromonosporaceae > Micromonospora > Micromonospora sp. AP08. The sequence goes on along the minus strand of NZ_VSEZ01000008.1, from coordinate 174,725 downwards.
TCGGCACCTGCGGGCTCCCAGAGCTGGACTTGACTGGTGCGGTCCGCCCGCGATTGGGTGGCGCCGTGAGCAAACTGTGGACGGCCCCCGAGGACGACCCCAGGATCTTCGGTCAGCCCGTCGGCGAAAAGGCGACCTACCGGGAGTACCTCGGCAACTACCGTCTGACCATAGAGATGAAGTGCGACGGACTGGACGCCGAGCAGCTCGGCCGACGCTCGGTGCCGCCCAGCACCCTGAGCTTGCTCGGCCTGGTCCGCCATTTGGCTCAGATGGAGAACCACTGGTTCCAGCGTGTGCTGCAAGGGCGGACCGACGCACCGTGCCTTTACAAGCACGAGGACGACCCAGATTGGGACTTCGGGGGCGCGGTCCCCGACCCAGCGGTGGTGAAGGACGCCTTTGCAACCTGGAAGGCCGAGATCGCCAAGGCGGACGAATGGCTCGACGCCCTCGAGGAGGCCGACCTGGGCCGCGAGGTGCCGGTCGACGGTGGCAGCCACGCCACGCGCGACGTGCTTGTCCACGTGATCGAGGAGTATGCGCGGCACGCTGGCCACGCCGACCTCCTGCGCGAGTGCATCGACGGGCGAACCGGCCTGTGACCCACCGAGGCGGTGGGTCAGCATAAGGACCGCCGTCAGGATGCAACCTCACCGTGAGGAACGGCGGTGAAGCAGAACCGGGGCGGCCCGGAGCCACTGAGTAACAAACTGGGCAACGATCACGACGGACACCCCTGGACGCGTCGGGACGAAGTCGGATCGTCTCAGCAGTTCAGCCGATGCTTTAGGGCAGTTCGGAGGGCCGTGTTGGCAACCAACGATGGCAGCCGGAGGCGTCGTGTGAGCAGGCACCGATCAGCTTCCTGCTGGTGGCGAGAGATCGGCTCTTAGTTCCGCTTCAACTCAACCAGGTAAATTGGCTGACCAATATAGGGAAGCGATCAGCTGGCGTCAGGGCAGGAACGTGAAGACGGTTCCCGCGGCGTTCAGGGGCTGCGGGGGGCTTTCGAACCGGTGAACGCCGACAGAGAATCGCACGTCGTCCGGAGCGTGGAATGCCTCCTCCACGAAGCCGGCATCCCGAAGCCACTCCCGCACGGCTGGCGTCAGGTCCGGAGCTCGCCGAGCCCTGGTCCAGATCACGGTAGCGCCCTCTGCGCACAGCCGGGGCAGGGCGGCAACGGTTCGCTCCACGTCGGCGTCCGAGATGTTGCCGAAGACCCCGACCATGAGCACCAGATCGGCCGGAACCGCCCCCGCATACGTAGAGAGCTGGCCCGCGTCTGCCTGCCTGATCACGAGATTGGAGAGCCCGGCCTGATTTGCGGCGGCCTGAGCGGCTGCGACGTTGCCCGCGTCGTACTCAAGCAGGGTCCCGTGTACCCGTTGAGCATCAGACCTTGAGGCGAGGACCCCGATGAGGTCATGACCCTGGCCCGCGCACACGCTCACCACAGTCAGCCGCTCGTCGGAACGCTGATCAAGCCACGAGGCAATGTGCTGCTGTACCAGCCGCAGTCGACGCGACAGCGGGGAGTTTTCGTCGGCGTAGGGTTCATGCCACGCCTGCCAGTGAGTCTGGGCGGTCATCTGGACCACCCTGCCAGAGCGAAGCTCACACCGATGCCCCGCCGGGGACCCGGTCCAGGCCGTCACCAGGCCGTCGGAGGCCGATGGCGAGCGACCAACGACGACCAGTGGTGACGACGTATGCCCAGGTGACAAAGCGTGGCCGGCCCGATGACCAGGCCGGCCGGAGCCGCCTTACCTGTAGTGGGTGAACTGGGCGCTTGGAGCTAGCCGTGCTGGACCCAGAACTGCCATCCCTCGGGAGCTGGGGGCCAAGAAGGGTCCGGACGCCAGCCCTGCGGCGGCACCCAGCCGGGTGGGGGTGGAGGCCACGTTGGTGGCGTGACAAACCGCCACTGCGGCGCAAGCGTGGCCGGCTGCGCCGGTGTGGTCACGGGTTCGGCCGCTGGCTTCACTCCGTTTGCCGTCGGAGGCGACTCCAGCCAGGCGTTCGAGAGCTCGCTTGCCTTGCACATGTTGACGGCGACATCGGCCTTGACTCTGTTTCCCTTCAGCACGGCTCGGGCGGCCACCGTCAGCCCCATGCTTCGAAGATGCGCAAGTATTGGCAGCGTTTCGGTAGACATGGCGGGGCTCAGGGTCCCCGCCGCCTCGCCGTTAATTCTGACTTCGACGAGGGTGCGGGTGGAGCGGGCTCGCTGGACTTCAACCTCGTGGAGGGTGACGTAGACCCATGACTCGCCGGCCGGACTCACGAGGGAGGCGAGGTGAGTCATGTGTTTCTCCTCGCCGGTGACCTGGACGAACCGGCCCGTGGGGAGAACCGTGTGCAGCTCTGGCGGGGGCATGTTCGTGGGCACGATCATGTGGGGCTCGGCGAGGTCGATTCTGACGGAGCAGACGAACCTGCTGCGGCGAGGGTTGTCCCAGTCCGGCCGCTCCATGCCCCACACGTCGGCCTGGACTTGAGGCGCCCAACCCTGATTGATCAGCTGCGTGAGGACCGGTGCATACCGCGCTGCATCCTCCTTAGGGAGGTAGCCGACGCAGTTGCCGGAGCAGACGACCTTGACAGCGTTGGGGTCGTACTTGTTGGTGGGCTCGGGGATGAGGTGGGCCTGTGTGGTGATCTCGGTGCCGTCTGAGTCGAAGGACCGCCCGAAAAGCCCGCGGATCTCCTTGCTGTAGTTAGATTCCCCTGCTACCTCTTGCCCACGCCACCCGCGCTGGCCCCACAAGTCAAACGGTCTGATCACTGTGGCACGCTATCGCGGATGCTCTCCGCAATCGTCATCCGTTTGGCCCAGCCGTTTGTCGGCTAGCTCGGGGCAGGGGATCGACGAGGACTGGCGGCGAGAGTGGTGGCGTCCAGCGAGATCACGACCTTGGCAGCCCAGCGCTATGCATCGGAGCTCCCCTGGCAGTGTGGGGCACACAGGGGGCACAAGATACCGTCAAACGTCGTCAACTTGCGATCAACGGTGGCAGCCACAGACTGGGCGCGAGCAAGTGTTTAGCGCCGTCCCCGCTGGTGAGCGGATCGCGCCTCTTAGAGCGTGTTTGAGAAGGTCTGTTGTGGACGGCATGGCGGCACGACTTCCACCGGTCCGCCGGCGCCCGGTCGACCAGATCGCGATCGTCGACGGTCGTACACCGTCCAACACGCTCCATGCCTGCTCAAACACCCATGTGACGGGAGGTCAGAAGTGACCGACGCCGATACAATCGCGTGGCACCTCACCCGGCTTCGGTACCCCGCGCCGGGCAACCGGGCGCGAAGGGGAGCACAAGGGTGAGCCCACGTCATGGAGTCGCCCCTGACGGCATGTGGCGGATCGGGCCGCTCCGCCTGTTGACGGTGGTGGGAGTCGGTTACCTGATCGTCGTGCTGGTGCTGGCGGCGGTCACAATGGACCTCGACCTCGGGCAGTCGACCGCGGTCGATCGTTCTCCCGGGACCGGCGTTGTGACAGGCGTCCCCGGACCGTCGGCGACGGAGGGGCAGGACTACCGCCCTTCCAATACGCCGGTGCCGCCCCCTGCCACTCCCGGCGGCGCGGCCGAGGATTTGCGCGTCGGATCGGCGGAAACTCGACCGGCGCCACCGCCCCCGCCGCCCCCGGCGCCGCCCGTCACCCGGCGGCCCACCGCCCCGGCCGCACCGCCGCACGTGACGTCGTATGAGGCCGAATCGTCGGCGAACGGCTTGGCGAACATCCGTATCTACACCTGCTACGGCTGCTCGGGCGACAAGAAGGTGGGCAACATCGGCCGGGACATGGGGACGCTGCAGTTCAACGGCGTGACCGCCCGGACGGGGGGCTCGGCGACCGTGACGATCGCCTACGTCAACGGTGAGGCCCCACGGGTGGGGAAAATCAGCGTGAACGGCGAGCCGCCGATCACGCTGACCTTTCCGGGTACGGGCGGCTGGAGCAGCGTCGGCACGATGGTCGTGACGATGTCTCTCCGGCCCGGGCCCAACACGCTGAAGATGTTCAACCCGGACTCGGCGGCCCCCGACTTCGACAAGATCACAGTCAGCGTCCGATAGTCCCCGGCCGCACCATCGCCTGTACCACCGACGCCATCGAACGCATCCGCCCCCGCCCGGCTCTCCCAGCGAAATGGAGCGGACCTAAGAGCGTGTTTGAGATGGGGTTGATCAGGCCCAGGTGAAGGTGCGACGGGCTTGACGGCGTGCGGGTTGGCCGCGGCTGATGCGGCGTGTCATGCCGGCGATGGCGGCCCAGCGGATGAGGGCTTCGGATACGGCGGGGTGGCGCTCGTAGTCGTGGGCCAGCCGGCGGCAGGCGGTGAGCCATGCGAGGGTGCGTTCCACGACCCACCGGCGTGGGTGGACGGCGAAGCCACGCTGGTCGGCGGGTTTGCGGACGATCTCCAGCGTGGTGCGCGGGGTGTCGCGGGTCCAGTCGACGAGTCGTCCGGCGAAGCCCTGGTCGGCGAAGACGTGCCGGATGGGGGCGGCCATGTAGGCGCTGAGCAGGGCTGCCTTCGCGCCGTCGCGGTCCTGCCAGCTCGCGGCGAGCACCGTCACGGTGACCAGCAGGCCCAGGGTGTCGGTGATGATGAACCGCTTCCGACCGTTGACCTTCTTGCCAGCGTCGTAGCCTCGGCTGCCCCGGCCGACGGTGTCGGCACCCTTCACGCTCTGGGAGTCGATAATCCCCGCCGACGGTTCCGGCTGGCGGCCCTGCTGCACCCGCGCCTTGACCCGCAGCGTGGCCAGGAGTTTCTCCGTCACGCCGGCTTCTTCCCACCGGACGAAGTACCAGTACACCGTCTGCCAGGGAGGCAGGTCAGCGGGCAGGTACCGCCACGGACACCCGGACCGCACGACGTACAGGATCGCGTTGACGATCTCCCGCCGCGGGTGCTTCTCCCGCCGGCCGTCGGTGTTCGGCTCCGGCAACAGCGGCTCGATCAGCGCCCACTGGGCGTCGGTCAGCTCGGAGGGGTAGCCACGGCGAGCAGACACCGCCGCTACCCTGCCCGTCACGCCGGTGGACGTCGTGCCGCCATGCCGTCCGCAACAGACCTTCTCAAACACGCTCTTAGTTCCGCTTCAACGTCTGAGTTAAGCGTTGCCGTCCGAGCACGTCGCTTGGTTGAATCCGTCCGTCCTCGCCCAAGGTGTGGTGGCTCCGGATGACCACGCCCGCAAGATGGAGAGGGTGTCAGCCCGTTCGAGCCGGGCCGAGTCCGGGGGCCCCGCCGGTTGCGGGGCCCCAAGCCTCACAACACCGTCTGCGGCGGCAGCACCGTCCTCGACGCCACGCACCGGCAGATGCGGCTCTACCTCGACGGGACGTCGGCCGGGGCGGTCGGACTGAACGCCGCCTGGCAGCCCCGACAGGTGCCGGGTGCGATGCTGGTCGGCCGGTCGACCACCCCGGCCGGACCGGACGGATGGCTGTACGGGCAGGTCGATGACCTCGGCGTATACCAGGGCAAGCTGAGCGACGCCGACGTGCAGCGCCTCTTCACCGAGCAGAAGGTCTGAAGCGACGCCTGAAGACCGTTACCGGGCCTGGCGCGGAAGCTCCTTCTAGGTTGCGTTCCGCGCCAGGCCCGCACTACAACCAGCGAGGCCGCCGGCGAGGCGGGAAGCAGCGGGACCTGACATCCGTGTTTGACATCAACAGTGACGGCCGGGGCCGGACGAGCGCGGACGAGTGCTTGCCTCCGACCTGAACGCCGTGGACGTCAGCGGACGCTGCGACCTTTGCCGAAAGCGCCTTACAAGCAAGGGGTCGCAGGTTCGAAACCTGCCGCGCCCACCACCAATCACCAGCGAAAACCGCCCCCGAGAAGATCATTTCCCGAGGCGTCGGAGGATCGTCGGCAGCCACGCTGCTTGAGGGTGGACACCTTCAGCGGAGCCGGTCGGCTTTCAGGTGCCGGCGCCCGCTGCGAGCGTCCCGATCTGGCGCGTCCCGGGTAAAGCGGGTGCATCGACGAACCGCCAACCCTAGATTGCGCGGGATGGACCTTTCACATCTCGGCGCGCCGACCGGTCCGATGATCCGTGTCCACGGCGGCTTCGCCAACCGGATGTACCGACTCGACACCGACCAGGGGTCGTTCGCGGTGAAGGAGTTGAACCTCCTCGATCGCCGCTGGACCTACCGCGCCGAGGACGTGTTCAGGTTCGAGCGGGCGGCCTTCGCCGCCGGCATCCCGATGCCGGAGCCGATCTCGGCCAGCCACGACACGCTCGTCCACCGGTGGGTCGAGGGCGAGAAGGTGCCGGAGGCACCCGTGTCGCCGGCGTACGCGTTCGAGATCGGTGAGATTCTCGCGCGCCTCCACGCGCTCGACGTCGGGTGGACCCACGTCTCGATCGAGGACCCGGCGGCACGGGACTGGCCCGAGCTCGCCGAGCGGGCGACGGTGACCGGACAGCCGTGGGCCGGCGAACTCACCTCCCAGGTCGAGACCTTCCTTGCGATTGCCCAGTTCGTTGACGCCTGCGAGCGACCAGGCCCCGTCGTGTTGACCCACCGGGACATCCATCCGTGGAACCTGCTCGCTCGGGAGGGTCGGCCGGTGGTGCTCGACTGGGAGCTCTCGGGGATGCTCGACCTGTCCAGCGAGCTCGGCTCGACCGCGCTGAGCCTCGCGAAAGGACCCGGCTTCGACGACATCGAGCCCGCCATCTTCCGCTCGGTCCTCGACGGCTACGTCGCAGGAGGCGGAGCGTTGCCGCCGTCGGGTCCAAGCTGGTTCGTGTTCATGATCAGCGGTTGGCTGGGGCACACGAGGTGGAACATCCTCCGCTGCCTCGCCGGTGTCGAAGCCGGCACCGGCCCTGACCTCGCGCTGTCACACGAGTCCGTGCGCGACGGATTACGCGGCCTCCCCGAACTGTTCGGCCGACTTCCCGAGCTCGCGGCGCTGTTATCGTTCCGTCGTCCCGGCTACCGGGCCGGTCCACGGGGGAACACATCATGAATCAGCGCATCGCCCTGCTCACGATTGCTCTGACCGGAGGTCTGCTCCTCGCTGCCGGGTGCGGCGAGACGGAGCAGCCCACCCGCGCCGAGAAGCTCGCCCAACCCGCCACCGCGGCGCCGTCGCCGACACCGGACGTCCGCGCCGAGCTGGTCGCGGCGTTGCAGCGGTCGCAGGGCGTCGCCCACCGGTACGCGGTGCGCGGCGGCCTGCCCGAGGGGCAGAGTGTGAAGGGCACCGGCGCCTTCGACCCGAGGAAGCGCCGCTTCCAGGCCACGATCGCGGTCACCGGCGGCAAGTACCCGTCGGCGGGGAGCCGGATCGTGATCGGCACCGACAGCTACGTACGGCCGTCCGACGAGAAGGACTGGGTGCACGTCGATCTGAAGCGGCTGAAGCGCGACGATCCCTTCCTGCGCTTCGACTGGGCGGACCCGACCGGCCTGAAGGCGTTCACCTCGTCGATCACCTCGGTGGACCGCGTCGGCCCGCACACCTACACCGGCCGTTTCGACCCCGACGGCGAGGATGCGAAGTCGTTCCTCCCCGTGGGCGCCCCGAGCATCGTCTCGATCGGCACACCGCTGTCGCCCTTCACGATCACCACCGACGACCAGGGGTGGGTCACCTCGATCCGGGTGGAGCTGACGCCCGGCAAGGGTTCGAAACTGACGATGACCACCACCATGAGTGATCACGGGAAGCCCTTGAAGATCAACGCGCCCTACGATGCTGACGAGGCCGCTGACTTCTACTACCGCAAGTGATCCGGGCCGCCGCACCGAGCGGGTCAGCCGGCCAGTTCGCGCAGCAGCCTCGCCTGGTCGTCGCTCCACAGTTCCATCGAGTAGCGGAGGCCCAGATCCGCGAGGACGGCACCGAGCTCGTCCACGCGGGACGGCTCGACGACCCCGCTGAAGAGGCGTTCGTCGGGTGACGGCTCGAGTTCGATGCACGCCCACTCGTGCTCGACCTCGTACTCGGTCCACGAGCTGGCGCGGGCGCGCCACCCCGCACGCACGAACATCTCCGCCAGGACCTGCACGCTCGGGGCGTGAGGGAGGCGGCCGTAGACGTTGTTGTCGAGAACGGCCAGATGGTCGGCGAGACGCGGCCCAGGGGTACCGCCAGAAGTGATCTCCATGTTCCTTCCACGGTCGCACACGGTGGAACGACGCGCGGGCCATCGGCATGTGCCGTTCAGGACGCCACTGCGGTCGGCTCGGCGGCGTCGTCGCGCGCGGCCGGCGCCTCCCGGTCCTGCTTGCGGGTCGGGCGGACCTGGAGGACCGCGACGGAGGTGAGCACCAGGGCGCCGCCGGCGAGCTGGACCGGGCTCAGTGACTCGCCGAGGGTGAGCGCGGCCAGTGCGGTGGTGACCACCGGTTCGAAGGTCGACAGGATGGCCGCGGTCGACGGGCCGGTCCGCCTCAGACCGGCGAAGAAGGTGAGCATCGCCAGGACGGTGGAGACGACGGCGATGCAGGCCAGCCAGAACCATCCCGGCGGGCGGAAGTCGAGGTCGACCCCGCCGGTGAGCACGGTGCCCGCCCCGAGGGTGCCGGCGGCCCCGGTCATCACCAGCGCGGACAGGACCACGGGTGGCAGGCGGTGCACGACGGTGTCGGCGACGAGGATGTAGACGGTGTAGGTGACCGCGGCACCGAAGGCCAGCAGCGCCCCGACCGGGTGGAAGCTCACCGCGCCGGCGCCGAGCAGCACCAGCAGTGTTCCCACGGACGCGGCCAGCAGCGCGGTGGTCCGCCCCGGCGTCAGCCGCTCCCGGCCCAGCAGCACCGCCGCCACGGTGACCAGGACGGGGTACGTGTAGAGGATCAGGGACAGCAGCGAGGCGTCCATCAGTTGCAGGGCGGAGAAGAACAGGCCGGCCTGTGCCGCGTACCCGACCGCGCCCAACGCGATGGCGGTTGCCAGCACCCGGCCGGTCGGCACGGCTCGGTGTTCGCCCGGTTCCGCCCGCCGTAGGCCCGGTCCCAGGAGGAGGACCGCGCCCAGCAGCGCCGCTGCCAGGCTGAAGCGCACCAACAGCAGAGCCGCCGGTGAGACGCCCGCGTCGTACGCGAACTTGCCGAAGATCGCCATCGCGCCGAAGCACGCCGCGGACACGAGACACAGCGCCGGACCCATGCGACGAGCATCGGCCACCGTACCCATCAGGTCCAGCGATGATTGGTGGAGTTGAATCGTTAGGATTCCCGCATGGTCGCCCTGGATCTTCGCCGCCTCCGGTTCCTCCGGGAGTTCGAGGAGCGGGGCACTCTGGGCGCGGTCGCCGCCGCTCTCGGCTACAGCCCGTCGACGGTGTCCCAGCAGCTGGCCCTCCTGGAGAAGGAGATCGGCGCCCGGCTGTTCGAGAAGGCCGGTCGCGGTGTGCGGCTCACCGACGCCGGGCGGCTGCTGGCCGGGCACGCGCGGGTACTGCTGTCGGCGGCCGAGGCGGCGGAGGCGGACCTGGCGGCGCTGGGCGGCGACGTCCGCGGCACCGTGCGGGCCGGCGGCCTGCAGTCGGCGGCGCGCCGCCTGCTGGTGCCCGCCGTGGCCCGCATGGCGGCCGACCATCCACGGGTACGCGCGGAGATCTTCGAACTCGAACTCGAACAGGCCCTGCCCGGCGTGCGGCTGGGCGCGGTCGACCTGGTGATCGGCGACGAGTACGACGGTCACCCGCGGCCACGACCGGCGGGGCTCCGCTTCACGGTCCTGCACGAGGAACCGTTGAAGGTCGTCCTGCCGGCAGCCCATCCGCTCGCCGCACCGGGGACGCCCGTCCCGATCGCCGTGCTGCGATCCGACGTCTGGACCGCCTCCGACGAGGGGACCGGGCACCACGCCATGGTGGTCGGGACCTGCCGGTCCCTCGGCGGGTACGAGCCCGACCTGCGACACCGCTCCAGCGACGCGGACGTGCAGCTCGAACTGGTCCGGGTCGGGGCGGCCGTCGCGTTGCTGCCGCCGTTGACCCTGCCGGCCGGCGATCCCGCCCTCGCCGTCCGGGACGTCGCCGAGGCCGCCGTCCGGCGCCGCCTGGTCGTCGTCACCCGGGACGCCCCGCAGGCCCCCGCACTGACCGCCTTCCTGGCGGCCGTGACCGACCAGGCCAACAGGATCAATCAGAAGGAGCCCGGGGCGCCCGTCTAGACCGACATCGCCGCCGGGCGGAGGCCGGGCAGGGTGTACGCGGCGCGGCATGCCCGGCCGCGACGGGTGTGGGCGCACCCCCACACCCGGATCAGGTGCGGAGCTGCGCCCAGCGACACCGCTAGCGGAGCGACCGGAACGCGGTGCGGAGCTCGTCGCACAGCAGTTGCGGCTGCTCCCAGGCCGCGAAGTGCCCGCCCCGGTCGAGCTTGTTGTAGTGGATGAGATTCGGATAGGCCCGCTCGGCCCAGGATCGGGGCGCCTCGTAGAGCTCGTCCGGGAAGACGCTGACGGCGGCGGGGACGGAGACGTCCTTGGCGCCGAGGAAGGAGAGCTTGTTCTCCCAGTAGAGGCGGGCGCCGGAGACGCCCGTGTTCGTCAACCAGGTGAGCGTGATGTTGTCGAGGATGTCGTCGCGGGTGAGCCCGCCGGGCTGCCCGGCGAAGGCCCGGCAGATCAGCTCCAGGCTGGCCGCGTCGTGGTCGCACATGAAGCTGGCCAGGGCCATGGGCGAGTCGGCGAGACCGATCAGCGTCTCGGGGCGCGTCGCCATGATCAGTGCGTAGGCGGAGTGCTTCCAGAAGAAGTCCTGCTCCTCGCAGGCCCTCCGCTCCTCGTCGGAGAGGTTGGCCGGAAGCTTGGACATCGCCTTGTTGATTCCGGTGATATCGGACTGGACCAGGGCGTCGATCTCGGGCGGAACCGCGCTCGGCATGTTGGTGTGGATGCCGGCCAGTTCCGGCGGCGCCTGCACGCCCATGACATTGGTGATCAGCGCGCCCCAGTCGCCGCCCTGGGCGACGAACCGGTCGTAGCCGAGGCGTTTCATCAGCTCGGTCCAGGCGCGCGCGATGTGTTCCGGCCCCCAGCCGGGTTCGGTCGGCTTGCCGGAGAAGCCGTAGCCGGGCATCGACGGGATCACCAGGTGGAAGGCGTCCGACGCGGACCCGCCGTGGGCCGTGGGATCGGTGAGCGGGTCGATGATCTTCAACTGTTCGATGATCGAGCCGGGCCAGCCGTGGGTGACGATGAGCGGCAGCGCGTCCTCGTGTTTGGACCGGATGTGCAGGAAGTGGATGTCCAGCCCGTCGATCTCGGTGATGAAGTTCGGCACCGAGTTCAGTCTCGCCTCGACCTTGCGCCAGTCGTACTCCCTCTCCCAGTAGTGGGCGAGCGCCTGGCTCGTCTCGAGCGGCACGCCCTGCGACTGGTCGTTGACGAGTTGCTTCTCGGGCCAGCGAGTGGCCGCGATGCGCTGTCGCAACGCCTGGAGCTCCGACTCGGGAATCTCCACGGTGAACGGCCGGATGTCGGTGCCGCGAGCCAGGGTCTGCGTCTTGACGGCCACGTGGGCCTCCTTGTCCTCGGGCTGTGTCGTGGGCAGGAGGTGCGCTCAGCTCTGGCCCTCTCCTCGCCGGGGGAGCTTCCAGTCGGGCCGGGGGAAGTGGCAGGTGTAGCCGCCGGGATGCTTCTCCAGGTAGTCCTGGTGTTCCGGCTCGGCCTCCCAGAAGGGGCCGGCCGGAGTGACCTCGGTGACCACCTTCCCCGGCCACAGGCCGGAGGCGTCGACGTCGGCGATGGTGTCCTCGGCGACCTGTCGCTGCTGGTCGTCGCAGTAGAAGATGGCGGACCGGTAGCTGGAGCCGACGTCGCCGCCCTGACGGTTCTTCGTGGTCGGGTCGTGCACCTGGAAGAAGAACTCGAGCAGGTCGCGGTAGGAGAGCGTGGCGGGATCGAATTCGATCTCGATCGACTCGGCGTGGCCCTCGTGGTTCCGGTAGGTCGCGTTCGGCAGGTCACCGCCGGTGTAGCCGACCCTGGTGTGCACCACGCCCGGACGTTTCCGGATCAGGTCCTGCATGCCCCAGAAGCAGCCGCCGGCCAGGACCGCCTTCTGCGTGTCGCTCATCGCTGTCGCCCCCCGTCCGAATGCTCGAACAACCTGCGGTACTCGCCGTAGCCCTCGCGGTCGAGGTCGTCGAGCCGGATGAACCGGAGGGAGGCGGAGTTCATGCAGTAGCGCAACCCGCCGGCCTCCACGGGCCCGTCGTCGAACACGTGGCCCAGATGGCTGTCCCCGTGCGCCGACCGGACCTCCGTGCGGACCATGCCGAGGGTGGAGTCCCGCACCTCGACCACGTTCCTCGGCTCGATCGGCTTCGTGAAGGACGGCCAGCCGGTGCCGCTGTCGAATTTGTTGACGGAGGCGAAGAGGGGTTCGCCGGACACGACGTCGACGTAGATCCCCGGCTCCTTGTTGTCCCAGTACGGGTTGTCGAAGGCCGGCTCCGTGCCGCCTTCCTGGGTGACCCGGTACTGCTCGGGCGACAACCGGGAGACGGCCTCCGGGTTCTTCCGATACTCGGGTGACACCGTTGTTCCTCTCGGACGGGTCCCGGCAGATCTGCCGGGTCCAATCGGGTCTGCACGCGGCGCGGATGCCTACCCGGCCCGCCGATGGCTAACCGTGCTCCGGCCCGGCCGTGGGCGCCGGTACCGGTTTGCGGGTGCGAGCGGCCGGGGTAAACGGCTGTTCATGACGGATCCGGAGCAGAGTCGGCGGCAGCAGGAGCAAGCGCTCGAGCGTGGCGAGGTGTACCAGGACGTCGAGGGTCGCCGCACCGAGGACCCGGCGGCGGGAGCCGCGAACGCCCACAGCGAAGCCGACCGCAACGTCGAGCACCTGCGCCGCGGCGAGGTCGGTCCGGGCGTCCCGGAGGAGTAGCCCGGCCGTTCAGCGCCTGTGGCGGGCCTCCGCCTCGACGTCGAGCAGTTCGTTGAGCGCCAGCGCCGTGTTGATCAGCGCGAGGTGGCTGAAGGCCTGCGGGTAGTTGCCGATCTGCTCGCCGGTCGACGCGATCTCCTCGGCGTAGAGGCCGAGGTGGTTGCTGAAGGTGAACATCTTCTCGAAGGTGAGCCGGGCGTCGTCGAGGCGGCCGGAGCGGGCCAGCGCCTCGGCGTACCAGAAGGTGCACATGTTGAAGGTGCCCTCGTGGCCGGGGAGCCCGTCGGGGGAGTGGACCGGGTCATACCGGTGGACCAGGCTGTCGGAGACCAGTTCCCGCTCGATGGCGTCGAGGGTGCGGCACCACATCGGATCCGACGGCGTCACGAAGCCGACCGCCGGCATGGACAGCAGCGCGGCGTCCAGGACGTTCTCGCCGTAGGCCTGGACGAAGGAGCCCCGGCCCCGGTGGTAGCCGCGCGCCATCACCTGGTCGTAGATCAGGTTCCGCTGGGTGGTCCAGCAGCCGACGTCCCCGGGGCGGCCGGTGCGGCCGGCGAGCCGGATGGCCCGGTCCAGCGCCACCCAGGACATCACCCGGCCGAAGGTGTAGTCCCGGGGATGGTGCCGGCTCTCCCAGATGCCGGCGTCCGGCTGGTCCCAGTTGTGGCACAGCCAGTCGACGAGCCGTACGGTGCTCTTCCACACCTGGTGGGAGACCCGGATGCCCTGTTCGTCGGCGACGTGCATGGCGAACAGCGCCTCGCCGTGGATGTCGAGCTGGAGCTGGTCGGCCGCGCCGTTGCCGATCCGGACGGGCCGGGAGGCGCGGTAGCCCTCCAGGTGGTCGAGGATCTCCTCGTGCAGGTCGGACGAGCCGTCGACCCGGTACATGATCTTCAGCGGGGCCTGGTGGTCGCCGGCCTCGCGGATCCGCTCGTCGAGCCAGTCCATGTACCGGCCGACCTCCTCGGTGAAGCCGAGGCCGAGCAGGGCGTGCACCGAGAACGACGTGTCCCGGACCCAGGTGTAGCGGTAGTCCCAGTTGCGCGTGCCGCCGACCAGTTCGGGCAGCGCGGCCGTCGGCGCGGCGATCATGGCGCCGGTGGGCGCGTACGTCATCAGCTTCAGCGTGATGGCCGACCGCTCGACCATCTCCCGCCACCGGCCGGTGTAGCGGGAGCGTTCGACCCACCGCCGCCAGTAGTCGCGGGTCCACTCGAACATCCCCTGCACCTCTTCGAGGGGGACGGCCCGGGGTTCCATGTCCGAGTTCGTCTCCAGCACCACCCCGCCGGTGTCGCCCTCGTTGAGGACGCCGAACCCGATCAGGTCGCCGTCCTCCAGGTGCATGTCCTCCTCGGCGATCAGGCGGCGGACCGGCTGGACCGGGTTGAAGGTGAGCGACGCGGCCGAGCCGCGGAAGACGTACCCGTTGCGGTGCCGTTCCAGGCGGGGCCGCTCCCGCGCGTAGTCGAACCGGGGCCGGCACTCCAGCCGGAACCGCATGCTGCCCCGCACCATGGTGACCATCCGCACCAGGCGGTGCACCTCGGTCGCCTTCTCGCCGGTGACCGGCATGAAGTCCTGGACCTCGGCGACCCCGTCGGCGCTGATGAACCGCGTGATGAGGATCGGGGTGCCCGGCAGGTAGAGCTGCTTGGTCACGTAGGTGGTCTCGTCGGGGCAGATGCGGAAGAAGCCGCCGCGCTCCCGGTCCAGCAGGCTGGCGAAGACGCTGGGGGAGTCGAAACGGGGCGCGCAGAACCAGTCGATCGTCCCGTCGCAGGTCACCAGGGCGGCGGTCTGGAGATCACCGATCAGCCCGTGGTCCTCGATCGCCGGATACCCGTCGTCCACGTCGCCCCCCGTCTCGACTGCACCCCTCCGCAGTAACCTAAAGGGGAATAATGTCCGTGTAAGTCTTATTCGTGAATGCCATCCGGTCGCGCCGCCTCGACCGCCCGGCGGGTCTCCTCAGCGACCAGGTCCCCGTTGATCGCGGCGGCCGCCAGGGCGCCCGCCGCCGCGGCCGCGCCGACCTGGGCGGCCGGGTCGGTGACGTTGCCGGCGACCCACACCCCGGGCACGTCGGTACGCCCCATCGGGTCGGCGGGCACGTGTTCGCCGGCCCCGGACGGGTGCGCCACGGCCCGCAACCCGAGCGCCCCCAGGAACCCGGCCCGCGCCACCATCCGGGGCGCGGCGACCAGCACCTCGCGCGCGACCGGCCGGCCGTCGCGCAGGCGTACCCCGACCAGCCGGTCCGCGACGACCTCCAGCGACGCGACCTCGCCCTCGACGACGCGGACGCCGCGGGCCGCCAGTTGCTCCGCCTGCTCGTCGGTGAGCGGCGGCGCGGTGTGGCGGAGGAAGAGGACGTCGTCGCTCCACTGGCGGAACAGCAGCGCCTGGTGGACCGACAGCGGCCCGGTGGCCAGCACCCCGATGGGTTGGTCGCGCACCTCCCACCCGTGGCAGTACGGGCAGTGCACCACGTCCCGACCCCACCGCTCGCGCAGGCCGGGCAGCTCCGGCAGCTCGTCGGCCAGGCCGGTGGCGACCAGCAGCCGGGCGGCCCGGACCGGGCGGCCGTCGGCCAGCGCGACCAGGAAGTCCTCGCCGTCGCGGGTCACCGTCTCGACCTGACCGTCCCGCAGGTGCCCGCCGTACCGGCGGACCTCGTCCCGGCCGCGTGCCAGCAGCTCCGCCGGGGGCGTGCCGTCGCGGGCCAGCAGCCCGTGCACCCCCTCGGCCGCGGCGTTGCGCGGGCTGCCCCCGTCGATCACCAGGACCGACCGGCGCGCCCGGGCCAGCACCAGCGCCCCGCTCAACCCGGCGGCGCCGCCGCCGATCACCACCGCCTCGTAGCTCTCGGTCACTCTGACCACCTCCCGCGGCAACCATGCGGCCGCCCTGGCCATACTCGCAAACCTTGTTGCTGATCTGGCAAACTGGTGGGATGGACGACGACCTGGACCGGGCGCTCGACGCGGTCGGCCCCCGGCTGCGCGCGCTGCGCCGCGAACGGGAGACCACCCTGGCGGACCTGGCGGCCGCCACCGGCATCTCGGTGAGCACCCTGTCCCGCCTGGAGTCCGGCAGCCGCCGCCCCACCCTCGAACTGCTGCTGCCGCTGGCCCGGGCGCACGGCGTGACGCTCGACGAGCTGGTGGGCGCCCCGCCCACCGGCGACCCGCGCATCCACCTGCGGCCGGTCACCCGGCACGGCATGACCATGCTGCCGCTCACCCGCCGGCCCGGCGGCATCCAGGCGTACAAGCTGGTCATCCCGGCCGGCGGGCGGCCCGTCGAGCCCACCCCGCAGACCCACGAGGGGTACGAGTGGGTCTACGTGCTCAACGGCCGGCTGCGGCTGGTCCTCGGCGAGCACGACCTGGTGCTCACGCCCGGCGAGGCGGCCGAGTTCGACACGCGGGTGCCGCACTGGTTCGGCCCCGCCGACGCTGAGGCGGTCGAGTTCCTCAGCCTCTTCGGCGCCCAGGGCGAACGCGCCCACCTCCGCGCCCGCCCCCGCACCGCTTCCTGAAGATCTTGGTGCGAAGTGGCCCCTACCGGGGCCTTCTCCTACCAAGATCTCGCCGGTACCGTGCGGTGACACTCGTCGGGGAGGGGATGCGGGGACGTGGGGGCGAAGACGGCGCTGCTGGCGTACGCGGACGGGGACATCGCCACGGCGTTGCACGGCACCACCGGCGGTGACCGGGACGCGGCCGAGGCGCTGGTCCGGCGCGTCCACCCGGGGCACCTCGTCGACGCCGCCGCCGACGAGTGCCTGTGGGACGCCGTCTACCCGCCCGACGACGTGACGTACGCCGTCGCGCTGCCCGGGGTGGACCTGCTCTGCGACCGGCGGCTGGCCGTCAACCCGCCGTCCGCGCTGCCCGCGCACCTGGTCGAGGCGAGCGCCGGGCGGCGGATCGTGCTCCACGGCATGCACTCGGTCAGCGACTGGCTGGGATTCGCGGTGTGGGAGGACGGCGTCCTGGTCCGGTCGCTGAATGTGGGATCCGAAGGCGTCGGTGAGAACATCGGCGAGCCACTACCGTTCGAGCTGCCGTACTGGGCGGGGGAGCACCCGGTGCCGGGCTGGGACCGCCTGCCGTTCCATCCGCTGGAGCTGGGTGAGGCGGCGCTGCGGGCGCTGTTCGGCTTCGTGGTGGAGGGCCGTCGCCAGCCGGACGACGTGGACGCCGACGCCGTCCGGCTGCACGGGTTCCGGGTGACCGACCCGACCGGTCGGGAACAGGCCGCGCGGGACGAACTCCACGAACTGGCGCGCCGGATGGTGCTCCACCGACGCGGCTAGCCCGGGTGTCGGCTCGCCGCGCGCCTGATATCGGTTGCCGTGGTTCGGGCCGCTCCGCTTGGCTGGGGGAGTGACCGGCGTCGACGCGTACCTCATCTGCGCGGTGCCCCGGACGGGCAGCTCGCTGCTCTGCGGCCTGCTGGCCTCGACCGGCGTGGCGGGCCGGCCCGAGGCGTACTTCCGGGAACCCGATGAGCCGCTCTGGGCCCGCCGCTGGGGCCTGCCGGCCGGGCAGTGGCGCTACGGCGACTACGTCCGGGCGGCCCTGGCCGTGGGCCGGACCGGCAACGGCGTGTTCGGAGCGAAGGTCATGTGGGGGACGCTCGACCGGATGGTCGACGGGCTGGCCACCGAGCACCCGGAGCTGGCCGGCGCGGACGACGCGCTGCTGCGGCGGGCGTTCGGCCGGACGGCCTTCGTGCACCTGCGCCGCGACGACGTCCTCGCGCAGGCGGTCTCCTGGCTGCGCGCCGAGCAGACCGGCCGGTGGACCGACACGGGCCCGGACGCCGTCGACGCGTCCGGTCCGCCGACCGGTGAGCCGCGCTACGACCCGGACGGCATCGACGAGCTGCTGGGCACGATCGCCGAGCACCAGGCGGCCTGGGACGCGTGGTTCGCCCGGCACGGGATCACCCCGCACCGGGTGCGCTACGAGGACCTGGCGGCCGACCCGGGCGGGGTGACCCGGGGCGTCGTCGACGCGCTCGGGCTGCCGTCGGCCGGTGTGCCGGTCCGGCCCCGCCACTCGCGGCAGGCCGACGCGATCAACGCCGAATGGATCGCCCGGCACCGCAGCCGGACGTGACCTTGGCCACCCCTGCGCTTCATCCCCGCTCAGGGGTAGGTCATCTGCCGTTACCCGGCGGTTAAGGTGGGCCTCGCGAAGTCGCTTCCCGGAATCCGGGGCGGCTTCGTAGTGCTTCACGGGACCCGTGGAGCCCAGCCGTCCCGACGTTCTCCGGGCCAACCGAAACGGGACTGCTGCACCCCCACCGCCCGGCCGGCGCGACCGGCTGGGCCAACCCGGAACGGAGTAAGGCCACGCCATGAGCGTGTCTACGCAGGATCCTGCTGTCCCGGTGGAGCCGGCGGAACCCGCCGCGCAGAGCCGCCTCGACCGCTTCTTCGAGATCACCCGCCGGGGCTCGACGGTCAGGCGCGAGGTGCTCGCCGGGATCACCACCTTCGCGACGATGGCCTACATCGTCGTGCTCAACCCGCTGATCATCGGCACCGCGCCGGACAAGGACGGCAACCTCCTCGGCATCGCGCCGGTCGCCGGGGTCACCGCCCTGGTCGCCGCAGTCATGACGATCATGATGGGCATCGTCGGCCGGGTGCCGTTCGCCGTGGCCACCGGCCTCGGGCTGAACGCCTTCGTGGCGTACGCGGTCGCGTCCCAGATGAGCTGGGCCGAGGCCATGGGCCTGGTCGTCATCGAGGGTCTGATCATCACCGTGCTGGTGCTCACCGGCTTCCGGAAGGCCGTCTTCCGGGCCATCCCGGCCGAGCTGAAGGCGGCCATCGCGGCCGGCATCGGCCTGTTCATCGCGCTGATCGGCTTCGTCGACGGCGGTCTGGTCCGGGCCGGCACCGGCGTGCCGCTCCAGCTCGGCTCGGGCAGCAACGGCACCCTGCACGGCTGGCCCACGGTCGTCTTCCTGGTCGGCCTGCTGGTCACCGGCATCCTGGTCGCCCGCAAGGTGAAGGCCGGCGTCCTCATCGGCATCGTGCTCACCACGGTCGTCGCCGTGGTCGTCAACGCGTTCGCCAAGCCCGGTCCGGCTCTCGTCGACGGCAAGCCCAACCCGGACGGGTGGCGGCTCAACGTGCCGACCCTGCCCGATCCGCTCTTCCAGACGCCCGACCTGCACCTGGTCGGCAACGTGTCGTTCGGCGCGTTCGCCCACGTCGGCCTGGTGACCGCGCTGCTGCTGGTCTTCACCCTGGTGCTGGCCGACTTCTTCGACGTCATGGGCACCACGGTCGGCCTGGCCAAGCAGGCGAACCTGACCACCGAGGACGGCACCGACATGCCGCGCCTGGGCAAGGTGCTCTTCGTCGACGGCGTCGCCGCGGTCGCGGGCGGCGCGGGCAGCGCCTCCTCGGCCACCACGTACGTCGAGTCCTCCTCGGGCATCGCGGACGGCGGGCGGACCGGCCTGACCAGCGTGGTCACCGGCGTGCTCTTCCTGGGCGCGCTGCTGCTCACCCCGCTGGTGTCGCTGGTGCCGAGCGAGGCCGCCGGCCCGGCGCTCGTGGTGGTCGGCGCGCTCATGATCCGCCAGGTCAAGGACATCGACTTCACCGACGTGGGCGTCGCGGTCCCGGCCTTCCTGACCATGACCCTCATGCCCTTCACCTACTCGATCACCAACGGCATCGGCGCCGGTTTCGTGAGCTGGGTGGCGATCCGGGTGGCCCAGGGCAAGGCCCGGCAGATCCACCCGCTGATGTGGGCGGTGGCCGCAGCGTTCGTGATCTACTTCGGCATCAACCTGGTCAAGGCCGTCACCGGCGTCAGCTGACCGACCCGCGCCGCGCCCCCGTTACCCGTTGGCCCGAGGTAACGGGGGCGCGGCGTATCCGGATCATGGGTTAGAGTGCCGTCGCGCGGACACGCGACCGTCGTGGGCGCAGGGGGATGAGGCCATGGATCGCCATCAGCTTCCCCTGCCATGCACTTTTCCGGGTCGCGCCTTCTGACCGAGACTCACCGCGACCCGGGTCACTCCACGACCTTGGAGAATCGCGTTGTTCATTTCTGAACTGACCACCGAACGACTCGTGCTGCGCCCCTGGCCGGCCGAGGAGGCCGCCGCCGTGGTCGCCGGGGAGCGGCGCCCGTACTGGGCGGCGGACTTTCCCGCCGACGGCGAGCGGGTGATCGCCGGGATCATCGCCGGCCGACCCGGGCAGCCCCACGGCCATCGGCTCATGATCGAACGGGAGACCGGCCTCACCGTGGGCGGCATCGGGTTGTTCTGGCCGCCCGTCGACGGCGCGGTCGAGTTCGGCTACGGGATCGTCCCGTCCCGGCGCTGCCGCGGCTACACCACCGAGGCGGTCCGGGCCCTGGTGGCCGACGCCCTCACCCTGCCCGGGGTGACCCAGGTGCACGCCACCGTCGATCCCGCCAACGCTCCGTCGGTGCGGGTGCTGGAGAAGGCCGGCCTGCGCCGCGACGGCACCGTCGCCAGCGACGAGGGCCTGCTGCACCGGTACGTCGCCGGGTAACGCCGGACGGACCGGCCCGGCGGTGGGGCGACCCGCCGCCGGGCCGACCGTCGTTGAACGGGTGTGACCTACGCGGACGTCAACGGGGTGCGGCTCTGGTACGAGGTCCACGGCACCGGCCGCCCGCTCGTCCTGCTGCACGGCGGCTACGGCTCGACGGAGATGTTCGCGCCCGTCCTACCCTCACTCGTCACGCGCCGGCAGGTCGTCGCCGTCGACCTCCAGGGCCACGGCCGCACCGCCGACGTGGACCGGCCATTGCGCTACGAGTCGATGGCCGAGGACGTCGCCGCGCTGCTGCGGCACCTCGACCTGCCGGCGGCCGACGTGCTCGGCTACTCGCTCGGCGGCGGGGTGGCCCTGCGGGCCGCCATCCAGCACCCCGAACTGGTCCGCCGCCTCGTGCTGGTCTCCACGCCGTGCCGCCGGCAGGGCTGGTACCCGGAGGTGCTGGCCGCGATGGTCGCCCAGGACGAACGGGTCGCCGAGCGGATGCGCGGCACCCCGCCGCACCAGCTCTACGAGCGGGTCGCGCCCCGCCCGCAGGACTGGCCGGCGCTCTGGGCCAGGACCGGCGAGCTGCTGCGCCGCGAGTACGACTGGTCCGCCGAGGTGGCCGCCCTGCCCATGCCGGTGCTGCTGGTCTTCGCCGACGCCGACTCGATCCCGGTCCACCACGTGGCCGAGTTCTTCGGGCTGCTCGGCGGCGGCCACCGGGACGCCGGCTGGGACGGCACCGACCGCCCCGCGTCCCGGCTGGCCGTGCTGCCCGGGCTCACCCACTACGACATCGTGGGCTCACCCGCCCTGCCGGCCGCGGTGCTGCCCTTCCTCACCCACGAGGTGCGCGCCCCCGGTTGAGCCGGAGCGCGCCTCCCCGCCGGAGCCTGGCGCGCCTTCGTCACCTCGGCGAAGCGGGCCTGACCCCGCCAGCTTCAGCCCATCCGGCGGGCGAGCCAGGGCAGCAGGGCGTCGCCCTGCAACCGCTGGAACGCCCGGACCGTCGGGATGCCGGGCGGGGGCGGCTGGCGGGCGCCGTCCAGGAAGAAGCCGGTGAACCCGGCCAGCACCCCGGTCAGGTCGGCCGGGTCCACCCCGGCGGCGAGCGGCAGGGCGGCCAGCAGCGCCTCCGGGTCGTGGCCGCCGTGCACCTGCACGTTGACCAGGGCCAGCAGGCTGTCCAGCCAGGCCGGCCCGCGGCAGGCCCACGGCCAGTCGACCACGCTGACCGTGCCGTCGGGGCCGATGAGCAGGTTGTCGGCCCGAATGTCGAGGTGGCAGAGGGTGTCGCCGGCCAGCGCGGCCAGCCCGCGGTCGGCGGCCGCGCACAGCTCGGTGAGCCGGGCCCGCGCCCAACCGTCCAGGTCGGCCGGTGGGTCGGCGGCGATCCGCCGCCAGCCGCCGAAGTCGTGCCCGAGCTGCTCGGTCGCGGTGGTGGTCACCGCGGCGGGGGCGGGGGTGAGGGCCGCCGCCATCGCCTCCAGGGTGGACAGCACGGCGGCCAGCTCGCCGGGCTCCCACGGGGTGGCCGGGTGTCGGCCCTCGACGTCGGTGAAGACCAGCGCGATCCAGTCCCCGTCGTCGTGGCTGCCGAGCAGCCGGGGCGCCGGCGCGGCGGGCGGCAGGGCGGCGGCGACGCGGGCCTCGGCGCGGTGCAGCGTGGGGCTGCGGTCGTTCTGCGCCGGGCTGACCGCCTTGACGAATGCCCGCCCGCCGCCGGCGGTGCGGACCCGGTCGGCGGTGCCGGGGGAGAAGCCGCCGTGCTGTGACTCGGCCGCCACCACCCGGTCGTCGAGGATCTCCTCGACCGCGGCGCGGACGGGCGCCGGCAGGTCGGCCCAGCGGATCCGGCTCTTCGTCAGGCTGGTCACCGCCCCACCGTGCGCGACCCCGTCCGGCCGCGGCAACCCGATTACCGCGCCCCGGCGGTGTAGCGGAGCACCACCACGCCGCTGTCGAACGGCCGGGTCTCGGCCAGGGTGAACCGGGTCGGCGTGAAGCCCCGGTCGGCCAGCGGGATGCCGCTGCCGATCACCACCGGGTTGAGCTTGACCACCAGCTCGTCCACCTCGTCGAGGAGTTGGCCGGCGAGCTGCCCGCCGCCGCAGAGCCAGATGTCGCCGCCCGGCTGCCCCTTCAGGTCGCGGACGAAGGCCACCGGGTCGGCGTCGACGATCTCCACCTGCGGGTCGTCGGACGGGGGCAGGGAGCGGGAGAAGACGTACTGCTTGAGGTGGGCGTACGGGCTGGTGACGCCGAGCTTCAGCGCCGGGTCGTAGGTGGCCCGGCCCATGAGCAGGGCGTCGAAGCGGCCGGCCGGCGGCGAGGCGATGCCGAACTGGGCGTGGGTGAACGTGGGGAAGGTCTGGGGCCACTCGGCGGTCAGGTGGGCCGCCACGTCGGGCTCCAGCGGGAGGAAGTCGTAGGACCCGTCGGGGGCGGCGATGAAGCCGTCGAGGGTGCTGGCGACGTAGTACACGAGCTTGCGCAAACCGACTCCGATGTCCGGGATCAACCACGACGGCTGTCGTGGTGCGAGGGGAATGTACAACACCTGTCGTGGTTGTTGCTAGGGTGCTGGCATGGCCAGGAATCCGGAACGCCGAAGCCTGCTCGCCGACGCCGGGCTGCGGGTGCTCGCCGCCGCCGGCGCGCGCGGCCTGACCCACCGGGCGGTGGACGCCGAGGCCGGCGTGCCCACCGGCACCGCCTCCAACTACTTCCCGTCCCGGGCGGCGCTCCTCGCCGGGCTGGCCGAACGGATCTTCGACCGGATGGCGCCCGACCCGGCCGTGCTGGCCGAGCTCGGCGGGCGGGAGCCCTCCCTCGCCCTGGTCACCGACTACCTGCGCCACATCGTCGAGCGCACCACCCGCGAGCCCGACCTCACCCGGGCCCTGTTCGAACTGCGGCTGGAGGCCTCCCGCCGCCCCGAACTGCGGGCCGCGCTCGGCGACGTGCTGCGCCGGGGGTACGCCGACGACGTCGCCTTCCACGTCGCCGCCGGGCTGCCCGGCGGCGCCTTCGAGATCGCCCTGCTGCACTACGCCGTCGACGGCCTCCTGCTCGACCTGCTCACCACCTCGATCGACGCCGGGTTCGACGCCGACCAGGTGGTGTCCGCCCTGGTCTCCCGTCTGGTCGGCGGCGGCACCGGCTGACCGGCGCCCCGCCCAGGCATGTCGCAGCGGCCAGCGGGAACGCCCACCGGGACGCACCTGGGGAGGAGCGACGATGACGGATGGGGCCGGACTGACCATCGGTGTGCTCGGCTCGTACGGCGGTCGGAACCTCGGCGACGAGGCGATCCTCACCGGCCTCCTGGCCGACCTGCGCCATCAGGAGCCGAACGCCCGGATCATCGTCTTCTCCCGGAACCCGGCGCACACCGCGCTGGCCCACCCGGACGTGGAGGCGGTGCCCTGGGAGGGGGTCAGCCGGGTCGACTCGTCGGCGGTCCTGGACCGGCTCGACCTGCTCGTCCTGGGCGGCGGCGGGATCCTCTACGACAAGGAGGCCCGGCGCTACCTGCGGGTCGTCCGGGTCGCGCAGGAGCGCGGGCTGCCGCTGCTCACGTACGCGGTCGGGGTCGGCCCGCTCAGCGAAGGAATCGACACCGGGATGGTGCGGGAGACCCTGGGCCAGGCCACCGAGCTGACCGTGCGCGACCAGGAGTCCCGGATGGTGCTGGAGGAGGCCGGGCTGCTGAACCCGATCACCGTCACCGCCGACCCGGCGTTCCTGCTCACCCCGGAGGAGTTCCCGGAGAGCTGGCTGCGAGAGGAGGGCGTGCCGGCCGGCAAGCAGCTGGTCGGGCTGAGCGTCCGCGAACCGGGCCGGGCGGCCGAACGCCTCGACGTCGACGGCTACCACCGGCTGCTCGCCCAGATCAGCGACTTCCTGGTGCACCGGATCGACGCGTACGTGCTCTTCGTGCCCATGGAACGCGACGACATCCGGCACTCCCACGGGGTGATGTCGCACATGATCGCCGCCGAACGGGGGCGGATCCTGCACAACGACTACTCGCCCCGGCAGGTGCTCGGCCTCATGAAGCACTTCGACCTGGCGGTCGGCATGCGCCTGCATTTCCTGATCTTCGCGGCCATGATGGGCACCCCGTTCCTGCCCCTGCCGTACGCCGGAAAGGTCTTCGACCTGGCCCAGCGGCTCGGGGTGCCGGCGCTGCGCGGCGTGGAGCGTGAGGTCGAGGGCCCGCTGCTGGCCGAGGTGGACCGGTTGTGGGACGAGCGCGACCAGCGCGCCAACGAGACCGCCCGGCGGGTGGCCGCCGTGTGCGAGCAGGCCCGCGGCACCTCCCAGGTCACCCGCGGGGTGCTGGAGAGCATCCGGTCGCGGATGCTGAGCGCGGCCACCGCCTGAGCGGCGTCAGGCCGCCGGGCCCCGGAACGTGTACACCCACTCGCGCGCGTGCTCGTCGTCCGACTGCAGCTCGTAGATCTGCGCGTGCGCCAGCCCCTCCGGCCCGATGTGGTGGTGGGTCAGCGGCGGGCGGCCGTTGCTGTCCAGCTCGACGGTGACGGTCTCGCCGTCGGCCGTGCCGCCCATCAGAGGGATCTGCATCGTGGATGCCATGCGCCCATCCTGCCGCGCCGATCGTCGGCCCGCAGCGGGATGAGGGGCAGCGGGCCGGCGGGCCCGGCGACTAGGGTCCGGGGATGGCGAAACCGGCGATCGACCCCACCCTGGGTCCGGTCCTCGCCCGCACGGGCGACGAACGGGCCATCCTCGAATCCTTCCTCGACTTCCACCGGGCCACCGTGCTGCGCAAGGCGAGCCGCCTCTCCGACGCCGAGGCGACCCGCCGCCTGGTGCCCTCCCGCACCACCCTCGCCGGGCTGCTCAAACACCTGGCGCTGGTGGAGCGGAACTGGCTGCCCTGTCTGTTCGCCCCCGGGCCGGGCGACGTCTACCTCACCAGCGAGGCCGACGCCGAGGCCAGCTTCACCCTCGACCCGGGCGAGACCCTCGACGGGCTGGCCGCGGCCTACCGGGCCGCGTGCGCCCGGTCCCGGGCCGTCGCGGCCCGGTTCGACCTCGACCACGTGGTGCCGCACCCGCAGCTCGGCGAGGTGTCGTTGCGCTGGGTGCTGGTGCACCTCGTCGAGGAGACCGCCCGGCACGCCGGGCACGCCGACATCCTGCGCGAGCTGACCGACGGCGAGACCGGGGCGATCTGACCGGCCTCAGCCCCGGGGCAGCAGGCCGGCCGGATACTCCATGCCGTCGTGGGTGCAGGCGGCCGCGGCCACCCGGGCGGCGTACCGGGCCGCGTCGAGCGGGGTGGCGCCGCGCAGCCGGGCGGCGATCAGGCCGGCGGCGAACGCGTCGCCCGCGCCGTTGGTGTCGACCACGGCCGACGGCGGGGTGGTCGCCGCCACGTGCACGGGCGGGGTGTCCGCGCCGTGCAGGGTGGCGCCGGCCGCCCCGCCGGTCACCAGCACCGTCCGCGGGGCCAGCCCGGCCGCCACCTTCCCGGCCCGCTCGCCCAGCCGGACGTCGCTGACGAAGACCAGGTCGGCCGCGTCGGCGAAGGGCCGGTGGTAGTCGTTGTCGCCGTCCCAGTCGTGCAGGTCCGTGGAGAGGGACACCCCGGCGCCGAGGGCGGCCCGCAGCGCCGGCAGCGCGTCCCGGGCCCAATCCATGATCGAGACGTGCACGTGCCGCGCCTCGCGGACCAGCCCGGCCAGCTCGGCCTCGGCGAACGGCGCCGGGCCCGACCAGGGACGCGGGTCGTAGAGCGACATCCGCCGGCCGGCCGGGTCGACCATGTTCACCGAGCGGCGGGTGCCGGCCGGCGCGTCGGCCAGCACGGCGCGTACCGAGGTGCGGGCCAGCGCCGCCCGGACCACGTCGCCGGCCGGGTCGGCGCCGAGCACGTCGACCAGCGCCACCCGCAGGCCGAGGGCGTGCGCGGCGAGGGCCACCCCGGCCCCGGTGTTGCCGATCCGCAACTCGATCGGGGGCACGGCCAGCGAGTCGGCCGCCGGCAGGGGCAGGGCGGGCACCTGGGCGCGGATGTCCACGCCCAACCCGCCGACGACGAGCAGATCGACCATGGCGCCGACACTAGTCCGCGCCGGCCGCCTATCCTGGCCCCGGGCGTCGTCGAGGGGGAGTGCGTGCTGGTCATCCACGGGTTGTGGCTGCCCGGCCGTGGCCTCGCCCTCTGGGCCGAGGACAGCAGGCTACCGGCCCGCGCGCCCCGCCGGCCCGGCCGCGCCCCCCGCGAGCGGCCGCACCCCTTCGCCGCCGACCACGCCACCCTGGCCGCCGCGCTCGGCGGCCCGCCGGGCACGCCCGCCGCCGTGCTGCTCGACCTGCCCACCCGGGCCGGCTCACCGATCGACTCACCGGAGCTGGTCCGGACCGCCGTCGGGGACCCGGTCCGCGGCCCGGTCACCCGCGCCGGCTGGCGGGTCCCCGCCCTGGTGTACGCCCCGGACGCCGCGTTCGCCCTGCTCCGGGCGCTGGAGCCGGCGGAGGCGGTGTCCGGGGCGAGCCTGCGCCACCTGGCCGAGCTGGCCGACTTCGCCGCCGACCTGGTCACCCGCGGCCGCGTCCTGCCCGGTATCTCGGATCCCGCTCCCGGTGTCGACGCCGTCCGCTCCGATGGTGCCCGGCTGCGCGTCGTCGACGACTCGGACGTGGTGACGGCGTCGGCTCTGTGGCGTCCCCTGCTCACCGGCACGGACGCGGCGTGGGGCCGCTCGCTGGCGCTCGCCCTGCCCCCGGCCGCCCGCGCCGCCCGCGAATGGCACCCCGTCGCCCCTACCGGGTCGGCGTTCCGGCCCGGTGCCGTCGCGGACGGCGTCGAAGCTGGGGAGCTGGTGGCCGAGGTGCTGGACGCGCTGGTCGACGCCGCGGCCCGGGCGACTCTCGGCGGCACCCGGCTGCCCCGGGGCATGCGCCCGGGCGGGCCGGTGCCGGGCTGGCTGGCCGCGCTCACCGGCCCGGAGCGGGTCTTCGCCGCCGAGCCGGCCGCCCTGGACCTGCTCCGGGCCGAGCTGGACGCCTGGCAGCGCGACGCCGCGGGCGGCCCGGTGCGGGCCGCGTTCCGGCTGGTCGAGCCGGCCGCCGATCCGGTGGCGGAGCTGGTCGAGGGCGGTGCCTGGCGGGTCGAGTTCGGCCTGCACCCGACCGACGAGCCGGGGCTGGTGGTCGACGCGGCGCACATCTGGCAGCGGCCCGCGCCGGCGCTCGCCGCGCGTGGTGTCGACCCGCAGGAGACCCTGCTGGCCGAGCTGGGCCGGGCCAGCCGGCTCTGGCCCGAGCTGGACGCCGCCCTGCGCACCGCCGCGCCGGAGGGGATGGAGTTGGACGCCGACGGCGCGCACCGGTTCCTCCGCGAGGGGGCGCCGGTGCTGCACGCGGCGGGCTTCGGGGTGCTGCTGCCGTCCTGGTGGCGGCGCTCCTCGTCCCGGCTCGGCGCGCGGCTGCGGGCGCGCAGCCGGACCGCGCCCGGCACGGTGGCCGTCGCGGCCGGCGGGCTCGGGCTGGACGCCCTGGTCGACTACCGCTGGGAGGTGGCCCTCGGCGACCAGCCGCTGACCGCGGAGGAGCTGGCCTCGCTGGCCGAGCTGAAGTCGCCGCTGGTCCGGCTGCGCGGCCGGTGGGTCGAGCTGGACCCGCAGCGGCTCGAAGCGGGGCTGCGGCTGCTCCGCTCCTCGGGCGAGCTGACCGTGGCGGACCTGCTGCGGATGGGGCTGGCCGGGGCCGACCGGGCCGGGGAGCTGCCCGTGCTGGAGGTGGCCGCCGACGGCGCGCTCGGCGAGCTGCTGGCCGGGGAGGCGGAGCGGCGGCTCACCCCGGCCGACCCGCCGTCGGGGTTCGCCGGGACGCTGCGGCCGTACCAGCGGCGCGGGCTGGCCTGGCTGGCGTTCCTCCAGTCCCTCGGGCTCGGCGGGATCCTCGCCGACGACATGGGGCTCGGCAAGACCGTGCAACTGCTCGCGCTGCTCGCCGGTGACCCGCCCGCGGCCGGGCCGACGCTGCTGGTCTGTCCGATGTCGCTGGTCGGCAACTGGCAGCGGGAGGCGGCGAAGTTCGCCCCGCGGCTGCGGGTCCACGTGCACCACGGCGCCGAACGGGCCCGGGGCGAGGCGTTCGCCGCGGCCGTGCACGCCGCAGACCTGGTGCTGACCACCTACTCGGTGGCGGCGCGGGACGCGTACGAGCTGGCCGGGATCGACTGGCACCGGGTGGTGGTGGACGAGGCGCAGGCGATCAAGAACGCCTCCACCCGGCAGGCCGAGGCCGTGCGGTCCCTGCCCGCGCGGCACCGGGTCGCGGTCACCGGCACCCCGGTGGAGAACCGGCTCGCCGACCTCTGGTCCATCATGCAGTTCGCGAATCCGGGCCTGCTCGGGCCGGCGGCCACGTTCAGGAAGAAGTTCGCCGAGCCGATCGAGCGGCACGGCGACGCCGAGGTGGCCGAGCGGCTGCGCCGGATCACCGGCCCGTTCGTGCTGCGCCGGCTCAAGACCGACCCGTCGATCATCACCGACCTGCCGGAGAAGCTGGAGATGGAGGTGCTCTGCAACCTCACGGCCGAGCAGGCGGCGCTCTACCGGGCCGTGGTCGACGACATGATGGCGAAGATCGAGTCCAGCGACGGCATCGAGCGCCGCGGGCTGGTGCTGGCCACCATGACCCGGCTCAAGCAGGTCTGCAACCACCCGGCCCAACTGCTGCACGACGGCTCCGCCCTGCCCGGCCGCTCCGGCAAGCTGGAACGGCTGGAGGAGATCGTCGACGAGGTGCTCGCGGCGGGGGAGAAGGCGCTGCTCTTCACCCAGTACGCCGAGTTCGGCGGGATGCTGCGCGGCCACCTGTCGGCGCGTACCGGGCGGGAGGTGCTGCTCCTGCACGGCGGGGTGGGCAAGGCCGAACGGGACGCCATGGTGACCCGCTTCCAGTCCCCCGAAGGCCCGCCGCTCTTCGTGCTCTCGCTCAAGGCCGGCGGCACCGGGCTCACCCTCACGGCGGCCAACCACGTGGTGCACGTGGACCGCTGGTGGAACCCGGCGGTCGAGGACCAGGCCACCGACCGGGCGTTCCGCATCGGCCAGCGCCGCCGCGTGCAGGTACGCAAGTTCGTCTGCGCCGGCACGGTCGAGGAGAAGGTGGCCGCGATGATCGCCGACAAGCGCAGCCTCGCCCAGCGGGTGGTGGGCAGCGGCGAGCAGTGGGTCACCGAACTCTCCACCGACACCCTGCGCGAGCTGTTCGCCCTGGAGGCCGGGGCGGTGGTGGAGTGACCACACCGGACGGAGGGTCGCGGTTCGCCGAGTTCGGGCCACCCCGGCGGGTCGAAGGCGGGCTGAAGGCGCGCAGCACCCGGGGCGCCATCGGCCGTTCCTGGTGGTCGCGGCGGTTCCTGGAGGTGCTGGAGTCCTTCGCGCTCGGCACCCGGCTCACCCGGGGCCGGGCCTACGCCCGCCGGGGCCAGGTGCTCCGGCTCGACGTCGCGCCCGGGCTGGTCACCGCCAGCGTGCAGGGCTCGAGGCCGGACCCGTACCCGGTGCGGATCGGGCTGGCCGCCCACCCGGACGAGGTGTGGGAGCGGATCGAGGCGGAGCTGGCCGGGCAGGCGTTCTTCAGCGCCCGGCTGCTCGCCGGTGACCTGCCGGCCGAGCTGGAGGAGTTGTTCGCCGGGGCGGGCGCGCCGCTGTTCCCGGGCGCCGTCGGCGAGCTGGACCAGCACTGCGGCTGCCCCGACTTCGCGGTGCCGTGCAAGCACCTGGCGGCCACCTTCTACCTGCTCGCCGAGGCGTTCGACGCGGACCCGTTCCAGCTCCTGCACTGGCGCGGCCGCGCCCGGGGCGAGCTGCTCGACCGGCTGCGTACCCTGCGCGGCGCCGTCGCCCCGGGCGACCCGGCGGCGGCCCCGGACGGACCGGCCGTCCCTGCGGACGCGGACGGCGGGCCCGGACCGGCGCGACCCGTGGCCGGCGCGGGTCGGGTGCTGGGTGGCCTGCCGGCGGTCCCGCCGGACGAGGAGGTCGACCGGTTCTGGCTGTCCCCGGTGGCGCTGCCGGACCGGCCGCCCACCCTGGCCACCGGACCGCAACTGCTGCTGCGCCAGCTCGGCCCACCCGGGGCCGCGATCGGCGGCCCGGGCCTCGTCGAACGGCTCCGCCGGGCGTACCGGCAGTTCGGTCGCGAAGCGACGGACGCGGACGACCCGCGCTGACCGCCGCCGGCGGCACGGTCACAGCCAGCGGCGGCGGAACCGCCACATCAGGCCGGCGTTGGCGAGCAGCACCACGGCGCAGATCGCGCCGGCCAGCCGCCCGGCCAGTACGGTCATCGCCGGCAGCGAGGCCCACAGCACGATCGTCAGCAGCATCAGGTACCGGCCTCGGCGGGCCCGGGCCCGGTGGTCGAGCCGGGCGAAGAACTGCGGGTCGCTCTCCCGCAGCTGGCGGGTGATCTGTTCGAACCTGCGCTGATCCTCTTTGCTGAGCATGGCGGTGCCTTCCCCTCACGGCTTCAGCGGTTCGGCGGCATACCCGCAACGGGGGCGGGTCACGCGCCGCTCCTGCCGCTGGTTTCGGCCGAGCCGGACGGGGCCGGACGCACCGGTCGGACACCTCAGCACGGGCTTATCCGTGCCTTAAGTTTCCCTGAGCGGTTGAACGCCCCGAACAGCGCCGGGACGGCGAAAAACGTTACGTCCGGGCGGTCGCCGCCCGGGTCGCCCCTGCTCCCGGCACCTCCGGTGGGGGCCGGTCCCACCGACCGCCGCGAGGCCGGCCTGAGCACCGTCTTAAGTGCCCTCGCGGGCGCCGTCGGCGTGCCTTGAGCACCCGGGAGCGCGTGGCTACTTTCCCGTAGCAACTCCTCCGGCAACCGTCGCCGCCCCTCCGCCCACCCCCTGGGCGGCAGGCGAGCCGGCGCTCGAAGAAAACGGGACAGCTACATGGCCGACCTGAACGTGCCACCGCGTCGACCCCGGGACGACCGCGGCTGGGACGGATTCCCGCACCCCCATCCGGACGGGTACCGCGACAACGTCATGCCGTACGCCGGTCCCGGCGGCCACGCCACCCCGGCGGCCCCGGCGTCCGGCCCGCAGTGGGTCGGACCCGACGGGTTCGCCGGCGGCGGCTACCCCCAGCCCTCCGGCGGGTACGCCCAGGCGTCCGGCGGGTACGGCCCGCCGCCCGGCCCCGGACTGCCCAACCTGGACGACGACGAGGAGCCGCGCCGCGGCCGGCGCCGGGCCCTCGTCGCGCTCGGCGGTGCCGCCGTGGTCGCCGGCGGCGCCGCCCTCGGCCTCTCCCCGCAGGTCCGCGGCCTGTTCTCCGACGACCCGGTCGCCGGCGACGCCACCGGCACGGTGGTCACCGACGGCACCTCGGCCCGACCGAGCGGCCAGCAGCCCAGCACGGTGCGCACCTACACCGAGCAGAACGAGAGCTACATGGGCTCGCGGGCCGGCGCGGCGCTCAAGCGCAACGCCCCGTCCGGTGGCCGGATCTTCGCCAGCCCCGCGGCCGCCGCGGCGGCCACCCAGGTGACCGTCAAGACGGTGCTCGCCAAGGACCCGATCCGCCACCTGGCCAGCCGGACCACCTTCGGCCCGACGCCCAAGGTGCTCGCCGACATCAAGCGGCTCGGCATCGACGACTGGCTACGCCAGCAACTGGAGCCGGAGAAGATCCCCCCGACGAAGGCGGAGCTGAAGCTGGCCGAGCTGCCCTCGCTGAAGCTGAGCCCGACGCAGCTGCGCGACCAGCGGGACCAGCTCAACGAGCGGGGCGTCGACCCGGCGCGGGAGACCGTCGACGCCACCATCGCCCGGCAGATCTGGTCCGACCGCCAGCTCTTCGAGGTGATGGTCGACTTCTGGAACGACTTCCTGCACGTCGCCGCCGACTTCGACGGGGGCGAGATCTACCGCAACTCGTTCGACCGGGACGTCGTCCGCAGGCACGCGCTGGGCAGCTACCCGGAGATGCTGGTGGCCGCCAACAAGCACCCGGCGCTGCTGATCTACCTGAACCAGACCGAGTCCCGCAAGGACGCGGTCAACGAGAACCTGGCCCGGGAGAACCTGGAGCTCTACTCGGTCGGCGTGGACGGGGGCTACACCGAGAAGGACGTCCGCCAGGCCGCCCTGCTCCAGACCGGCCGTGGCGTGGCCGACGGGAAGTACGTCTTCCACGCCGACCGGCACTACCTGGGCAAGGTGAAGATCCTCGGGTTCAGCCACGCCAACAACTCGGCCGACCCGAAGGTCGCCGACAAGGTGATCGACGACTACATCCGGTACATCGCGCTGCACGCGTCGACGGCCGGCTACGTGGCCCGCAACCTGGCCACCCGGTTCGTCTCCGACACGCCGCCGAAGTCCCTCGTGGACCGGCTGGCCAAGGCGTACACCACGAACCGGGGGCAGATCCGGCCGGTGCTGGCCACCCTGTTCAGCTCCTCGGAGTTCTGGGCCGCGGTGGGCCAGAAGGTCCGCCGGCCGATGGAGTACCTGGTCGCCACGTACCGGTCGCTGGGCGTGGGGCCGGAGGCGTCCCCGGGCTTCGAGGGCGACAAGCGGCGCACCCCGTTCGCCCAGGGGCTGCGGCAGGTGCAGGACAAGATGCGCGAGCTGGGCCAGTTCCCGATGGGCAAGCCCACCCCGGACGGCTACGCGGACGTCTACGTGGCCTGGACCTCCGCCGGCGCGATGGTCGACGGCTGGAACGAGGCCGGCGACCTGGTCGGCGGCTGGCGCAAGCAGTTCACCTACGTCAAGCCGGAGAAGCTGGTGGCGAAGCCGCCGGCGACCGCCGGGGCGTACGTGGACGCGCTGGCCCAGCGGCTGGTGCACCAGAAGCTGAGCGCCAAGGAGAAGGCCCTCGTGCTCGGCGTGGCCGGGGTGCCGGCGGGCGCCAAGGTCGACGCCACCTTCAACGGGGCCATCGCCGCGGTCGCGCGGACGATCCTCGCGTCCCCCCAGCACCACCTCCGGTGAGGCATTCGATGGAGATGACCGTGAACCCGTACCCCCTGCACCCCGAATGCCCCGACCTGCGGCGGCTGGCCGACAACCCGGCCGAGGCGCTGCTGCGCGCGGAGGCGGACATCGTCGCGGCGGAGAACGCCGCCGAGGCCGACCGGTACCGCCGGCTGGAGGAGCTGGAGGAGGCCCAGCAGGACGGCCGGGGCGTCACCCGGCGTAGGTTCGTCGCCGGCGCCGCGGCCACCGCGACCGCCCTGGCCACCGCCCAGTTCGTCACCACCTCGGCGTCGTTCGCCGCCACGAAGACCGGCACGCTGATCCACGTCTTCCTCTACGGCGGGCTGGACGGGCTGAGCCTGGTCGCCCCGGCCGACGACCCGGTGCTCAGCAAGACCCGCCCCGACCTGCTGCTCGGCAACGACTCGCTGGCCCTCGGCCGCGGCTTCAAGCTGACCAGCGCGTTCGCTCCGCTGGAGCAGTGGCTCAAGGCCGGCCAGCTCGGCTTCGTGCCGGCGGTCTCCGACCCGCGGCTGTCCCGCAGCCACTTCCAGGCCGCCGACGCCTGCAACCTGGGTGGCCTGCCCGGCGAGACCGGCGGCCGGGGCTGGCTGGACAGCCTGGTGGACACCCTCGGCAAGGGCACCGCGTTCCGCAGCGTCGGCATCGGCAGCACGCTGCCCCGCTCGCTGGTCGGCGTGAACGGCGCCATCTCGCTCAACAGCGTCGGTGAGCTGCGGCTCAACGGCGACGACCGGTACCGCGCCGCGACCGAGAAGGCGATCCGCGGCCTCTTCACCGGGATCAACCACCCGGTGGAGGAGGCGGTGATCGAGGGGATGGGCGCGCTGGCCACCGCGCAGAAGCTCGCCGCGAAGCCGTACGCGGCCGCCGCCGGGGTGAAGTACGAGGGCGTCGGTAACGCCTTCCAGCAGCTCGCCCAGCTCATCAAGGGCGGCGCCAACGTGCGGGTGGCGACGGTCGGCATGGGCGGCTACGACACCCACGAGAACCAGGGCACCCGCGAGGGCGGCCAGCTCTGGCGGCGGCTCAACGAGCTGGCCAACGCGATGGCGGCGTTCTTCACCGACCTCGGCGACCGGGCCGCCGACGTGACCGTCATGGTGTCCAGCGAGTTCGGCCGGCGGGTCGCCTCGAACCAGGGCGGCACCGACCACGGGCACGGCGGGGTGGTGACCATCCTGTCCGGCCGCAAGCTCGCCGGCTCGCTCCTCGGCACGTGGAACGGGTTGAACGATCTGGACAGCGGAGACGTACCCGAGTACAACAACATGTTCAACGTCTACGGGTCGGTCGCGCAGGGTCGGTTCGGGCTGACGACCGCGCAGGTGGACAAGGTCTTCCCACGGCAGAAATACGTTCCCATGAAGCTGTACGCGTGACATACCAGGACACCTACCCCACCGGCCGCCGTACCGGGCCTTCCGCCCCGCACGGCGGCCGGCCGGCTGCCCCCGTACCCCCGGGCCGGCCGCGCCGGGGGCCCGGCGGGCGGCGGGCGCTGGCCGCGGCCTTCTGGCTCGGCCTGGTCGCCGCGGTGCTGCCCTGGTGGCTGGCCACCCCGCCCGGCTCGCTGGCCGACACCACCGACGTGCTCACCGCGGCCGGCCGGATCACCGGCCTGGTCGCCGGCTACCTGCTCCTGGTCCAGGTGCTCATGATGAGCCGGCTCGGCGTGCTGGAACGCTGGCTGGGCGGCGAGCGGATCTCCCGGGCGCACCGGGACGTCGGCGCCACCCTGCTGGTCGCGGTCCTCGCCCACCTGGCGCTGCTGGTCGTCGGCTACGCCCGGATGGAGAAGAACTCGATCCTCGGCCAGGTCGGCGCCCTGCTGACCCACTACGAGGACATGATCTCCGCCTTCGTGGCCGCCGGGATCATGGTGGCGGTCGGCCTCACCGCGGTCCGGGGCGTCCGCCGCCGGCTGCCCTACGAGCTCTGGCACCACCTGCACCTGACCAGCTACCTCGCCCTGCTGCTCGGCTACGGGCACCAGTTCAGCAACGGCGCACAGCTCTACGAGCCCGGCCCGGTGCGCACCGGCTGGATCGCCGCGTACCTGCTGGTGGTGGTCGCGCTGGTGTGGGGCCGGCTGGTCGCCCCGCTGCGCTTCAACCTGCGGCACCGGCTGCGCGTCGCCGACGTGGTCGCGGAGAGCCCGGACACCATCTCGATCTACCTGACCGGGCACCGGCTCAACCAGATCGACCTGCTCGGCGGTCAGTACTTCCGCTGGCGCTTCCTCAACCGCGGCTGCTGGTGGCAGTCGCACCCGTTCTCGCTCTCCGCGGCGGGCAACGGCCGCTGGCTGCGGCTCACCGTGAAGGTCGTCGGCGGGCACACCGCCGAGCTGCGGGATCTCCACCCGGGCGCCCGGGTCTGGGCGGAGGGGCCCTCCGGCACCTTCACGGCGGCGCACCGGACCCGCGAGCGGGCCCTGCTGATCGCCGGCGGCAGCGGCATCGCCCCGCTGCGGGCCATGCTGGAGGAGTTGCCGCCGGGCGCGGCCCTGATCTACCGCGCCCGTACCCCGGCCGACGTGCTGCTGCACAACGAGCTGGACTGGCTGGCGCAGGCCCGGCGCACCTCGGTCTGGTACGTGATCGGCTCCCGCGACGACCCCGGCCCCCGCCAGGTGATGAGCCCCGAGGGGCTGCGCCGGCTGGTGCCCGACCTGACCCGCCGCGACGTCTACCTGTGCGGCCCGGGCGGCCTGGTCGACGAGGCGGTGCGGGTGCTGCGCCGGGCCGGCGTGCCGCGCCGGCAGATCCACCTCGCCACCTTCGAACTGTAGGGAGGCCCCGCCCATGCGTCGCGCGCTCCTCGCGATCACCGGCCTGGCCGCCGGCACCACCGCGCTGGTGGTGCTCAAGGGCGCCCCCGGCACGAGCCAGGCCGCACAGGACCGGCCGGTCGCCGAGGCGCCCGTCGTCCCCGGCGGCTCGGCGGCCCCCGAGCCGCCCCCCGGCGGCGTCACCCCCTCCGCCCGGCCCGGCGCGACGGTGAAGCCGAGCGGCAAGACCGGTGCCAGCCGCACCCCCGGCACCCGGACCAGCAGCACCACCACCCGGGCCGCCACCGCCGCGCCGCGGACCACCACGAGCGCGCCGAAGGCCACCACCCGGACGGTCACCGGGCCGGTGGTCAGCTACCGGTACGGCTCGCTCCAGGTGCGGATCACGCTGAGCGGGACCCGGATCGTCGACGCCACCGGCCTCGGCATGCCGCTGGACGGGCAGTCGGGGCTGCGCAGCGACGACGTGCAGGCCCGCTACAGCGGCAGCTCGGGCGAGGTGGTCGCCAAGCAGAGCGCCAACCTGAGCACCGTCTCCGGGGCCACCTACACCAGCACGGCCTACAAGCAGTCGCTCCAGGCCGCGATCGACAAGGCATGAGGTAGATGGCCGCGGGCCGGCCCGGTCTGCGCCGGGTCGAGCAGATCATGGGTACGGCGATCAGCCTGGACCTGGCCGACGACCTGCCCGCCGCCACCCTGCACGAGCTGGCCGAGCGGACCTTCGCCTGGCTGCGCGAGGTGGACGCCCGGTTCAGCACCTACCGCGAGGACAGCGAGGTGTGCCGGCTGGACCGGGGCGAGCTGCCGCTCGCCGAGGCGTCGGCCGACCTGCGGGCGGTGCTGGAGCGCTGCGCCGACCTGTGGACCGGGACCGACGGGTTCTTCGACGCGTACGCCACCGGGCGGCTGGACCCGTCCGGCTACGTCAAGGGCTGGGCGGCGCAGGTCGCCTCGGACCGGCTGGTCGCGGCCGGCGCCCCGAACCACTGTGTGAACGCCGGCGGCGACGTCCGGGTACGCGGCCACACGGTCACCGGCGACCCGTGGCGCATCGGCGTCCGGCACCCCTGGGACCCGGCCGCCACCTGCCTGGTGCTGACCGGCACCGACCTGGCGGTCGCCACCTCCGGGGTGTACGAGCGCGGTCACCACGTCGTCGACCCGCGCCGGGGCGTCCCGGCCGCCGGCCTGCGCTCGGTCACCGTGGTGGGCCCCGACCTCGGGGTCGCCGACGCGTACGCCACGGCCGCCGTCGCCATGGGCGAGCCCGGCATCGCCTGGCTGGACGGCCTCCCCGCGCCCTGGCGCCACGCGGTCGTGACGGAGGACGCCCGACTCCTGCACTCCCGGGCCCTGCCGGTGACCACCTGATCCGGAGCGACGGGGGTCAGCGGAGCGGACGGTGGGTGGTGGCGGGGCGGGAGCCCCGGGGTCGCGAGCCGCGGGGCCGGGTGCCCCACGGGCGGGTGAACGCCCAGCGGTACGGGCGGCGCCGGTGCCGCGGTGGCTCGGTACCGCCGCTGTGGCGGGCCGCGTCGTCCTCGGACATCGTCAACCCCCGCTCTGGCGCGCGTGCGCCCTCACCAGGCACAACGAGTGCGACGCCGGTCAGGTCGCTGTCCGGGACCCGTCGGTCAGCAGCCGCGCCGGGGGAGGGGGAGCTGGCCGGGGAGCAGGTCGGCGGTGAGCGTGACCCCGGCCGCCCGTAACGCCGCGATCAACGCGTTCTGCACCAGGTACGAGTCGGGCAGCCGCCAGCGCGCCTGCTCGGGGGCGACCGCCCAGCGCACCGTCCCCTCGGGCAGCCGGGTCGGCGGGGCCGGGATCCACGAGCCGGGACCGTGCCGGACCACGTGGAAGCAGTGCTCCAGCTCCGGCCGCAGCGGGTCGCCGGGGCGGACCAGGAACATCCAGCGACCGGTGGGGGTGACCAGCACCGGACCGCGTACGCCGGCGCCGGCCGGGTGGGTGACGACCGTGTCCAGCACGCGCCGGCCCAGGTGCGCCGCGACCTCCAGCACGTCGAACGCGCGCCCGGTGGGCAGCAGCACCCCGTGCGGGCGGCTGCGCCACCAGGTGGCCACCCGGGCCGGGTCGGCGCTCGCCGCGTGCTCCCAGTTCTCCAGGGCGGGATGGCAGCCGACCGTGGGGCAGCCGGCCCGGCCGCAGACGAAGCGGCTGTTGGCCAGGCAGGCGCCGGGGGTCACCTCCCAGCCGTGGGCGGCGTACCGGACGGCGACCCGGCGCAGCCGGACCCGTTCCAGCGGCGACAGGTGAGCCACGCGCGGTC
Organism: Micromonospora sp. AP08; assembly: GCF_008085935.1. Classification (NCBI taxonomy): domain Bacteria; kingdom Bacillati; phylum Actinomycetota; class Actinomycetes; order Micromonosporales; family Micromonosporaceae; genus Micromonospora; species Micromonospora sp. AP08. Next base: position 136,171 of record NZ_VSEZ01000008.1, on the reverse strand, counting down.
CGACATTCCCCCACATGTGTGCCACCCCTTCTCGCCCCACCCGGACTGTCCACACGCCACATCTCGAAGGCCGTCACTGCCGTAACCCACACTCGTTGAGCTGACGAACGGCTGATGCAACTTGCACGAAAACTACGAGAACTGGCCGTACGGCCGACGTACAGAGTGTGCGACCAGCGAAAACCTGAAAACCGAAGGACCGTCGCGATTGGTCGACCGGGGGGATCAGCCGGACGCGGGCAGGGGGAGGGATGGCGAGATGGACGAGCTACCCATAGGCCGGCGGGTGGCGTACTGGCGGAGCCGGCGCAAGATGTCCCAACAGGTCTTCGCCGACCGGCTCGGCAAGTCCAAGAGCTGGGTGGACAAGGTGGAGCGTGGCGTCCGGCGGCTGGACAAGTTCTCCGTCGTCTACGAGATCGCCGACATCCTCCAGCTCGACGTGCAACTGCTCCTCGGCAAGGACCCGGAGCGGCGCACCGACGCCCTCAACTGCATCGACCAGGTCGAGGTCGAGGAGATCCGGGCGGCGCTGGAGCGCTACGACTCGATGAGCGCGTACTTCGACGCGGCGCCGTACCCTCCGCCGCTGACCGACATGCGCAAGGCGGTCAACCACGCCTGGCTCACCTACCAGTACGGCCGCTACGGGATGCTCACCCGCGCCCTGCCCAAGCTGCTGCGCGACGCCCAGGCCGCCGACGCCGGCTACGGCGGCGACCAGGCCCGGGAGGCCGCGCACCTGCTCGGGCAGGTCTACCAGATCGCCTCCTCGGTGCTGCGCAAGCTCGGCGAGTGCGACCTGGCCTGGCTGGCCGCCGACCGCTCGATGGCGGTCGCCCAGCGGGCCGACGACCCCCTGCTCGCCGGCATCGCCACCACGCGCGTCTGCAACGCCCTCGTCGCGATGGGCCGCCCCCGCCCCGCGCTCGAACTCAACGTGCGAATCGCCAACCGGCTCGCCCCCGGCGGCGAGAACGACGTCCGGCCGGAACGCCTCTCCGTCTACGGCATGCTGCTGCTCCAGGGCGCGATGGCCGCCGCCCGGATCGGCGACTCGGCGACCGTGGACGACCTGCTGACCGGGGCCGCCGAGGCGGCCACCCTGCTCGGCGGGGACCACAACCACTACTGGACCTCGTTCGGCCCGACCAACCTGGAGCTGCACCGGGCCGCCGCGGCCGTCGAACTGGGCGACGGCGGCCGGGCCGTGGAGACCCACCACCGCCTCGCCGAGCCGGCGTTCAACGCGCTGCTGCCCGAGCGGCGCGCGCACCACCTGCTGGACATCGCCCGCGGCTTCGCCCAGATCGGCGACGTCGCGAACGCCGGGGACATGCTGCTCCGCGGCGACCGGCTCGCGCCCTCCGAGATCCGTTGCCGGCCCATCGCCCACGAGGTGATGTCGGACGTGCTCCGTCGCACACGGGGTGCGCCGCCTTCGCCGATCGCGGAGTTGGCTGAGCACATGGGAGTCGGAGTATGAGCGCGCGGCCGGTCGGATGAGCGGTCCGCACACCAGCAACGGGCACCGTCGGGTGCTCTACGTCATCGCCTGCGGTTCGCCGCTGGCCCGTCACGTCGGCCGGCTGGTCGACCTCGCCCAGCAGGAGGGCTGGCAGGTCTGCGTGGTCACCACGCCGGACGGCGCGAAGTTCGTCGACCGGACGGCCCTGGCCCGGCAGACCGGTCACCCGGTCCGCACCCACTACAAGAACCCCGGCGACCCGGACGTGCTGCCACCGGCGGACGCCATGCTGGTCTGCCCGGCGACGGTCAACACCGTCAACAAGTGGGCGGTCGGCATCGCCGACACCCTCGCCCTCGGCCTGCTGATCGAGGGGCAGGGGCTGGGTGTGCCGATCGCGGCCGTGCCGTACACCAACGTGGCGATGGCCGCCCATCCGGCGTTCCGGGCCAGCCTGGCCCGGCTGCGCGAGTGGGGGGTCCGGGTGGTCTTCGGCGACCACGTCGTGCCGCTGCACCCGCCCGGCACCGGCGAGCGGCATCTGGACGCCTTCCCGTGGGGAGCCGGCCTGGCCGCCCTGCGCGGCGTGCCACGCCCGGTCGCCCCGGTCGGCTGACCGCCTCCGGACCGGCCCGGCGGGAGCCGCCCCCGCCGGCCCGGTCCGGGCCCGCCGGTCCCGCCCGGCCCGAGGCCGCCGGCCCGGTCCGGGCCAGCCGGCCCGCGCGACGCCTCGACGCCGGTAAGCTGGCCGGCCGTGAGCACAACCGGATCGCCGCCCGCGGTCGCCGACGTGGTGGCCGCGCTGGACCGCCGCTACCCGCCCGCCTGGGCCGAGGAGTGGGACCGGGTCGGCCTGGTGCTCGGTGAGCCCACGGCCCCGGTCCGGCGGGTCGCCTGCGTGGTCGACGTGGTCCCGGAGACGGTGGAGGAGGCGCTCGCCGCCGGGGCCGACATGATCGTCGCGCACCACCCGCTGCTGCTGCGCGGGGTCTCGTCGGTGGCCGCCACCACGTACAAGGGCCGGATCGTGCACCGGTTGATCAAGGCGGACGTGGCGCTGTACGTGGCGCACACCAACGCCGACGTGGCCGACCCCGGGGTGTCCGACGCCCTGGCCGCCCGGTTCGGGCTGACCGGGCTGCGCCCGCTGCACCCGCCCCGCCCCGGCTCGCCCGCCGACGGCCCCGGCCGGGGCATCGGCCGGATCGGCGAGCTGCCCGCCCCGCTGACGCTGGCCGAGCTGACCCGGCACGCCGCCGCCGTGCTCCCCGTCACCGCCTGGGGAGTTCGCGCCGCCGGGGATCCCGGGCGTATGGTTCGTACCCTCGCCGTCAGCGGGGGCTCGGGGGACAGCTTCCTCGCCGAGGCGACCGCGGCCGGGGTGGACGCGTTCCTCACCGCCGACCTGCGCCACCACCCCGCCGGCGAGCACCTCGCCGCCGGCGGGCCGGCCCTGCTGGACGCCGCCCACTGGGCGACCGAGCGACCCTGGCTGGACGACCTGGCCGCCCGGCTGCGGGACGAGCTGGGCGTCGAGACCGTGGTGTCCGACCTGGACACCGACCCGTGGACCGTGCACGCCGCCGCGCCCCGACCGGACGACAAGGAGCCCCGACCGTGAAGGCTGACCCGAAGGTGCAGCGCCGCCTGCTCGACCTGCAGGCGATCGACACCGCGCTCGCCCAGCTCGCCCACCGCCGCCGGACGCTGCCCGAGCTGGCCGAGCTGGAGGCCCTGGCGCGGGAGCTCTCCGCCCTGGAGGACGAGCGGGTCCGCGCCCAGGTGGCGGTGGACGACCTGGACCGGGACATCGCCCGGCTGGAGAAGGACGTCGAGCAGGTCCGGGCCCGCAAGAGCAAGGACGAGGCCCGGCTGGCCGCGGGCAGCGGCCCGGCCCGCGAGCTGGAGGCGCTCCAGCACGAGCTGGCCTCGCTGAACCGCCGGCAGAGCGACCTGGAGGACGCCGAGCTGGAGCTCATGGAGCAGCGGGAGACCGCGCAGGGCGTGCTCGACGGCGTCGAGCGGCGGATCGCCGAGGCCCGGGACCGGCGGGCCGCGGCCGAGCAGCGCCGCGACGACAGCCTCGCCGAGATCGCCAAGGAGGAGGAGTTCAAGCGCGGCTCCCGCCAGCCGCTCGCCGGCGACCTCCCGGCCGACCTGGTCGCCCTCTACGAGCGGATCCGGACGGACACCGGGCTCGGCGCGGCGCTGCTCACCGGCGGCCGCTGCGGCGGCTGCCGGCTGGAGCTCTCCGGCGCCGACCTGGCCCGGATCCGCAAGGCCGACCCGGACGACGTGGTCCGCTGCGAGGAGTGCCGGCGGATCATGGTCCGGACCAACGAGTCGGGGCTGTAGCCGTCGTGGCGGTGCGCGCGGTCGTGGTGGAGGCCGACGGCGGGTCCCGGGGCAACCCGGGGCCGGCCGGTTACGGCGCGGTGGTCCGGGACCCGGCGACCGGTGAGGTGCTGGCCGAGCGCGCCGAGTCGATCGGCACGGCCACCAACAACGTGGCCGAGTACCGGGGCCTGATCGCCGGGCTGGAGGCCGCCGCCGAGCTGGGCGCGGCCGAGGTCGAGGCGCGGATGGACTCCAAGCTGGTGGTCGAGCAGATGTGCGGCCGCTGGCAGATCAAGAACCCGGGGCTGCGGCCGCTCGCCGCGCAGGCCGCCGGGCTGGTCGGCCGGTTCGCCAGCGTACGGTTCAGCTGGGTCCCCCGGGAGCGCAACAAGCACGCCGACGCGCTGGCGAACGCGGCGATGGACGCGGCCGCCGGCCTGGCCCCGACCCGACCCGTCGTGGAGTCCCCGCGGATCGTCGAGCCGCCGCGCGAGGTGGCCGCTCCGGACTCGGCCGCCCGGGCCGCGGCTCGCGAGGTGGCCGCGCGCGCCGCCACCGGCCGGGCCACCGGCACCGACCCGGCCACCACGCCGGCCTCCTGGGAGCCGCGCCCGACCGAGGAGGCCACCCGGCTCATCCTGGTGCGGCACGGCGAGACCGAGCGGACCGTGCAGAAGCGCTACTCCGGCCGCGGAGACGTGCCGCTGACCGACCGGGGCCGGGCGCAGGCCCGGGCCACCGCCGCCCGGGTGGCCGCCCTCGCGCCGTCGGTCGCGGCCGTGGTCAGCTCCCCGCTGTCCCGGTGCACGGCCACCGCCGAGGCGATCTCCGCGCTGGTCGGCAACCCGCCGGTACGCCCCGACGACGACCTCATCGAGTGCGACTTCGGGGCCTGGGAGGGGTGCACCTTCGCCGAGGTGCGCGACGGCTGGGCCGGGGAACTGGACGCGTGGCTGGCCTCCACGAGCGTCGCCCCGCCGGAGGGCGAGTCGTTCACCGCGGTCGCCGAGCGGACCGGCCGGGCGGTCGACCGCCTGCGGAAGGCGTACCCGGGGGAGACCGTCGTGGTGGTCTCCCACGTCTCGCCGATCAAGCTGGTGCTGCGCGACGCGCTCGCGGCCGGCGACGCCTTCCTGCACCGGCTCTACCTGGACACCGCGGGCGTCTCGGTGCTGGACCTCTACCCCGACGGGGGCGTAGCCGTCCGCTCGGTCAACGACACCGCCCACCTGTCCGACCTCTGACCCGCCTACGGTGGCTCCAGCTCGGCGCGTCTGACGCCGCGCCGCGACCTGGAGCCACCGGCCGTTCGGCGCACGCGGGCGGCCGCTCGGCGCATCGCCGTCCTCCGGCAGAACGTGACCGCGCTCACAGGGTCGTAGCCTCCGGCCGTCACATGGCAAGTTACGACTTCCCGGAGGTGTGTCACATGGCCTCACCAGAACCGGAGGCGCCGACCTCGGCGCGATCCAGGGCGAAGGACCACAGTCCCTGGAACTGGTTGCTCTTCATACCGATCGTGGTGCCGCTGATCCCGGCCTTCTTCAACGCCGACTCACCCCGGCTGTTCGGGTTCCCGCGTTTCTACTGGCTGCAGCTGGCCTGGATCATCCTCGGCGTGGCCACCACCACGCTGGTCTACCAGATGACCAAGAAGCGGGGTGACCGGTGATGCGCGACCACCTGACCGAGATCATCGTCTTCACGTTCCTCTTCCTGCTGGTCAGCGCGTTGGGCTTCGTGGCGTCCCGCTGGCGGGCGCCGCAAGACATGGCCCACCTTGACGAGTGGGGGCTGGGCGGCCGCAACTTCGGCGGCTGGATCACCTGGTTCCTGCTCGGCGGTGACCTCTACACCGCGTACACCTTCGTGGCGGTGCCGGCGCTGGTGTTCGGCGCGGGGGCGATGGGCTTCTTCGCCGTGCCGTACACGATCGTCATCTACCCGATGGTCTTCCTGGTGCTCTGCCGGCTGTGGTCGGTGTCGCACCGGCACGGCTACGTCACCCCGGCCGACTTCGTCCGCAACCGGTTCGACTCGCCGATCCTGGCGCTGCTGGTCGCCATCACCGGCATCGTCGCCACCATGCCGTACATCGCGCTGCAGCTGGTCGGCATCGAGTCGGTACTCAAGACGATGGGGGTGACCGGTGACAACGCCTTCGCGCGGCACCTGCCGATCATCATCGCGTTCGCGATCCTGGCGGCCTACACCTACCAGTCCGGGTTGCGCGCGCCGGCGCTGATCGCCTTCGTCAAGGACTCGCTGATCTACATCGTGATCCTGGTGGCGGTCATCTACCTGCCGTACAAGCTGGGCGGTTGGGGCGAGATCTTCAACGCGGCCGACGCCAAGTTCAAGGCGTCACCCGCTCCCGGGGACGGGATCCTGCTCAACGCCAACAACCAACTCCAGTACGTCACCCTGGCGTTCGGCTCGGCGCTGGCGCTCTTCCTCTACCCGCACAACATCACCGGCGTGCTGGCCAGCCGGAACCGGGACGTGATCAAGCGGAACATGTCCGCGCTGCCCGTGTACAGCCTGCTGCTCGGGCTGATCGCGCTGCTCGGCTACATGGCCATCGCGGCCAACGTGAAGCCGCTGCCCGGCGCCAAGGCCGGCAGCGTGGACGGCAACACGGTGGTGCCGCTGCTCTTCGACAGCAAGTTCCCGGACTGGTTCGCGGGCGTGGCGTACGCGGCAATCGGCATCGGCGCGCTGGTGCCGGCGGCGATCATGTCGATCGCGGCGGCGAACCTGTTCACCCGCAACATCTACAAGGAGTACCTGAAGCGGGACGCCAGCCCGGCGCAGGAGGCGAACGTCTCGAAGATCACCTCGCTGGTGGTGAAGGTCGGCGCGGTGGCCTGCATCGTCTTCCTGGACCCGCAGTTCTCCATCGACCTCCAGCTCATCGGCGGCGTGATCATCCTCCAGACGCTGCCGGCGGTGGCCCTGGGCCTCTACACCCGCTGGTTCCACCGGGGCGCCCTGATCGCCGGCTGGGTGGCCGGCATGGGCCTCGGCATGTGGATGCTCTACCAGATCGCCAACCCGGCGACCGGCAAGAAGCACTTCGCCGGCTCGGCCTTCCCGCTCTCCGAGTTCGGCTTCGACACCAAGAAGACGATCTACGTGGGCATCGTGGCGGTGCTGGTCAACCTGGTGGTCGCCGCGCTGCTGACGCTCGTCCTGCGGGCGGCGAAGGTGGCCGACGGCGTGGACAACACCACGCCGGACGACTACTTCGCCGACGAGGGCGACCCCCGGGTCACCCCCGGCACGGAGCGCGACGTGGACGCCGCGCCGGAGCCGGTCGCCTGAGTTGCCCCGAGGCCCCGGTCGCCCGATGGCGGCCGGGGCCTCGTCGTGCGCTCAGCGGCGCCGGTTGCGCGAGTCGAGGGCCTCGTTGAGGCGGTGCAGCAGGTTCGCGAGGGTCTCCCGGTCGTCGCCGGTCCAGTCGGCCAGGATGTCGCCGTAGAGCCGGGTGCGCGCGGCCCGCACCGCCGCCATCCGCTGGAGGCCGGCCGGCGTCGGTGAGATCACCGTGCCGCGCCCGTCGGCCGGGTCGGGGGTACGCGCGATGAGCCCGTCCCGCTGCAGGGCGGAGACCTGCCGGGTGACCGTGGAGCCGTCCAGGTTCAGCCGGGCGGCCAGCGCCGAGACGTTCTGCGGGCCGGCCTTGTCCAGGTGCCGCAGGATCACGTACGCGGCCCGGTCCAGCACCCGGTGCTCGGCGGTGCCGGTGGCCCGGCGGGTCGCCTCGCCGAGGCGCATGAGCAGCGCGATCTCGGTCTCGATCCGGCCGAGCGTGGCGACGTCCGGGTCGGTTCCCGTCGTGTGGTCGTCCCTCATAGCTGTATGATACAACCGAATTACCTGTAAGATACAGCTACCTGTCTGGAGGCGCGGAGTGGATCGGCGATCCGAACCCAACCGCAGTGCCATCTACGCCACCACCCTGGTGGCCTTCCTCGCCATCGCCGGCATCGCCGTGGTGGACCCGATCCTGCCCGCCATCGGCGAGGCCATCGGGGTCACCGCCTGGCAGGTCGAACTGCTCTTCACCGCGTACATCGCGGTGATGGCCGTCGGCATGATCCCGGCGACCCTGGCCAGCGGGAGGTTCGGCTTCAAGCCGGTGCTCGTCACCGGCGTCTCGGTGGTCGGCGTGGCGGCCATCCTCGCGTCGTTCAGCAACGACATCGTGCAGCTCTCCGTGCTGCGCGGCGTCTGGGGCCTGGGCAACGCGATGTTCTTCGCCACCGCCATGGTGGTGCTCGTCAACCTCGCCAACGACCGGGAGTGGGTGGTCGGCCTCTTCGAGACCGCGCTCGGTCTCGGCTTCGCCGTCGGCCCGCTGATCGGCGGCCTGCTCGGCGAGGTGAGCTGGCGGCTGCCCTTCTTCGTCTGCGGCGTGTTCATGGTGCTGGCGCTGGCCGTCGCGTCGCGCAAGCTCCGCGAACCGGCCCAGAAGCAGCCCCCGGTACGCCTCGGCGCGATCTTCGCCACCTACCGCAAGCCGGCGTTCGTCACCCTCTGCGTGGTCACCGCCGCCTACAACTTCGTCTTCTTCGTGGTGCTCGGCTACACGCCGCTCTACCTGCACCTCGACGTCATCCCGCTGGGCCTGGCCTTCACCGGCTGGGGCCTCGGCCTGGCCGCCGGCATCCTGCTGGTCGGCCACCGGCTGGCGCACCGGATCGGCGCCGTGCAGACCGTCGGCGTCGCCATCGCCGGCCTGCTGGTCTGCATGGTGCTCTTCGCCACCTCCACCGGCACCGCCATGTCGCTGGTGGTGCTGGTGCTCGCCGGCCTGTTCATGGGCCTGGCCAACGCCAACCTCACCGACCTGGCCCTGGGCCTCGGCTCCCAGGACCGCCGGGTCGCCACGGGCGCGTTCAACCTGGTCCGCTGGGGCGCCGCCGCGCCGGCCCCGATCATCTCCGGCAAGCTCGCCGAGCACGGCCTGGCCCTGCCGTTCTGGGTCGGCTTCGGGGTGCTCGCCGTCGGCGTGCTGGTCTACCTGGCCTTCGCGCACGTGATGGCCGCCGGCTACGGCGAGCGGGTGCTCTGGTCCCGGTGGAACTCCGCCGCCCGCCGCAACGAGCACGCCCCGGAGGAACCGGTCGGCGAGGCGTACTGATCCCGCGGAGGGGCCTCTTGCCGGGGCCCCTCCCCGGGTCGGTCAGCCCAGGGCGCGGTAGAGCAGGTAGAGGCCGATCACCGTGCCGAAGACCACGATGAGGGTCTTCAGCACCACCGGCGGGAGCCGGCGGACCAGCCGGGCGCCCACGTACCCGCCGACCAGGGTGGCCGGGGCGACCACCGCGACCGCGGCCCAGTCGACCGGGCCGAACAGCGCGAACACCACAAGCGTGGTCAGCCCCACCACGGCCGAGAGCAGGTTCTTGATCGCCGACACCCGGGCCAGCGTGGTGTCCAGCACCAGGGCCAGGCCGGCCACCAGCATGACCCCGAGGGCGGCGCCGAAGTAACCGCCGTACACCGTGCCCAGCGCCACCATGGCCTGCACGGTGACGGTCCGGCGGCGCGGGGCGAGGTCGGCCGGATGGCCGACCAGCCGGCGCAGCGGGTCCTGGAAGGCCAGCACGGCGGTCGCGCCCAGCACCAGGAACGGCACCACCAGTTCGAACGCCCGCGCCGGGGTCGCCAGCAACAGCACGCAGCCGACGACCGTGCCGGCCACGGCGGTGGGCAGCAGCGGCCAGAGCGCCCGCCCGCGGGGCAGGTCCGCCCGGCTGCCCGCCACGCTGGCCACGTAGCCGGGGAAGACCGACACCGAGTTGCTGACGTTGGCGGGCACCGGGGGAAGGCCGATCGCGATCAGGGCCGGGAAGGTGATCAGCGAGCCGCCGCCGGCCACCGCGTTCACCGTGCCCGCGGCGAGACCGGCGGCGACCAGCAGCGCGACGTCGGAGAGCTCCATGATCCGCAGGCTAGCCCGCCCACCCCGCCCCCGCAGACCCCCCCCGCGCCCGTGCCTCGCCGGAAGGACGCGGGTCGCGGGGTGGAAATGGGGGCGGGTCGCGCGTCGTTAGGATGGACAGCGCGACGGACGAGTCGACCGGGCGGTCGCGTCGACGGGCTCCGGCCCGTCGCCGAGGAACGTCCGGACTCCACAGGGCAGGGTGGTTGCTAACGGCAACCCGGGGTGACCCGCGGGACAGTGCCACAGAAAACAGACCGCCGGCCCGATACGGGACGGTAAGGGTGAAACGGTGGGGTAAGAGCCCACCAGCATCCCGGGTGACCGGGATGGCTCGGTAAACCCCACCCGGAGCAAGGCCAAGAAAGAGCCGTCACCGCAAGATGACGGTTCGCGCAGACGCTTGAGGGCGGCCCGCCCGATGTCTGCGGGTAGGCCGCTGGAGCCTGCCGGCGACGGTAGGCCGAGATGGATGGCCGCCGCCGGCCGCCCCTTGAGGGCGTGCCGGTGACAGAATCCGGCGTACAGGTCGACTCGTCCGTCGCCCTACCGCCCGGTTGTCCGGTTCCGCCCACGTGATGGGACGCCGGGTCCACGGATCGGCAGGGGCGGACCTTGCCGGGACGCAACTAGGATCGTGGCGTGGTCCGGGCGGAGGTCCTGCGGGACGAGCAGCGGTTGCGCCGTATCGAGGCGGTGACCGATGCGACCCTGTCCCGACTCGATGTCGCCGACCTCTTCGACGAGCTGCTCGACCGCGTGCGGGACCTGCTCCAGGTCGACACGGCCGCGATCCTCCTGCTCGACGTCCGTGCCCAGCAGCTGGTGGCCACCGCCGCCCGGGGGCTGGAGGAGGAGGTCCGGCAGGGTTTCCGGGTAGCCGTCGGTCGCGGGTTCGCCGGCGAGGTCGCGCTCACCCGGCAGCCGGTGATCCTCGAGACCGTCACCTCGGACAACGTGGTCAACCCCATCCTCCTGGAGACCGGGGTGCAGTCCCTGCTGGGCGTGCCGATCATGGCCCGGGGCGAGCTCGTCGGGGTCCTGCACGTGGGCACGCTGACGCCCCGACGGTTCGACCTCGACGATGTCCGCCTGCTCGAACTGGTCGCCGACCGGGTCAGCCTGGCCAGCCGCGCCCGGGAGAACACGCTGGACCAGGCCGCCGCTCTGGCGCTGCAACGCAGCCTCATCCCCACCGAGCTGCCCCGCCTGCCCGGGCTGGAGCTGGCCGGCCGGTACGTCCCGGGCCACGCCTCCGGTGTCGGCGGTGACTGGTACGACGTCTTCACCCTGCCCTCCGGCTGGGTGGGTGTCGTCGTCGGCGACGTCTCCGGGCACGGGCTCCAGTCCGCCGTCGTGATGGGCCGGGTCCGCAGCGCGCTGCGCGCCTACGCGCTGGTCTCCGACGACCCGGCGGAGGCGCTCACCCTGCTCGACCGGAAGGTGGTTCACTTCGAGGCCGGCAGCCTGACCACGGCCCTGTACGTGATGATCTCGCCCGACCGGGAGACGCTGCGCGTCTCGGTGGCCGGCCATCCGCGTCCCGTGCTGGCCGGGCCCGGCCACCCGAACACCGTGCTCGCGGCGCACATCGATCCGCCGCTCGGCGCCGGCCGCCAGGAGCAGCGGCGGCACAGCACGACCTTCGACTTCCCGCCCGGCTCGGTCCTGGTCGCCTACACCGACGGCCTCGTCGAGCGGCGCGGGGAGCTGTTCGACACCGGCGTGGCCCGGCTGACCGAAGCCGTTCCGTTGGCCCCGGTCGACACGGTGACCGCGACCGTCATGGCGACCCTGGACACCGAGCAGCCGGCCGACGACATCGCTCTGCTGGCCGTCCGACGGCCGCGCGGGTAGCCCTCAGGTCACCGCGGCCAGTTCCGCAGCAGGGCGTCGAGGGCGTCCAGGGTGCGGGACCAGGTGGCGTCGGTCGTCCGCGGGGTGTGGCGGAAGCCGCCCGCCCGCTCCAGCGACACGTAGCCGTGGAAGGTGCTGTGCAGCAGGCGTACGGCGTCGGTCTGGTCGGGCTCGGCCAGCTCGTAGCCGCGCAGGATCGCCCGGGTCATCTCGGCGTGCCGCCGCGCCGCGCTCGCCTCCGCCGTCTCCCGGTCGAGTTGCAGCTGGGCCGCGGCGTACCGGCCGGGGTGCGCGATGGCGTAGTCGCGGTAGGCGTTGGCGAAGGCCACCAGCGCGTCCTTGCCCGCCCGGCCGGCGAGCGCGTCGGCGGCCCGGTCGGCCATCTCCGCCAGGGCCAGCACGGCCACCCGGGCCCGCAGCTCCTGGGCGCTCCTGAGGTGGAAGTACAGGCTGGCGTCCTTCACCCCGAACCGGCGGGCGAGCGCCGAGACGGTCACGTTCTCGAAGCCGACCTCGTCGGCCATCTCCGCCGCCGCCAGGGTCAGGCGTTCGACCGTCAACCCGGTACGGGCCATGTGTCCCACCCCACGTCTAGCTGTTCTAGTTCCTAATCTAGGAGGTCTAGACTAGCGCCTATGACACCCCTCGCCGAGCCCGACATCCGGGCCTCCTTCGTCAATTGCACCAAGGGCGAGGCGAAGCGCCTGGCCCTGCCCCGGGATCTGGCCGAGCGGCCGTGGGCGGACCTCGACTTCCTCGGCTGGCGCGACCCCGCGGCGGCGGAGCGGGCCTACCTGGTCGCCCGGTCCGGCGCCGGGTTGCTCGGGGTGGCCCTGCGGGTGGCGCCGCAGACCGGGCGCGTCCGGCGGAGCATGTGCTCGCTCTGCCTGACCACGCACACCGGGGACGGCGTCTCGCTGATGACCGCCCGCAAGGCCGGGCGGGAGGGCCGGGCCGGCAACTCGGTCGGCAGCTACCTCTGCACCGACCTCGCCTGCTCGCTCTACCTGCGGGGGAAGAAGAACGCCGGACGGCGCCTCGACGAGTCCATCACCCTCGCCGAGAAGATCGACCGGACCACCGCCAACCTGGCCGCCTTCCTCCAGCAGGTCGTCGGATAGGCCCGCGCCGACCCCTCACTGTCGACGGACGCCGCCGGCCAGGCCGAGCCAGGCGGCCAGCGCGGACAGTTCCGCGTCGACCGCGGCGGTCAGCCCCGCGGTGAACGGCACGTCCTGGTGGACCGCGTCGACGCGGAGCACCGACGCCTTCCGGTCGGCGGTCGCGTCCACCTTGCCCACCAGCCGGTCGTGGTGCAGCACCGGCAGCGCGAAGTAGCCCCAGCGCCGCTGGGCCTTCGGCACGTACATCTCCAGCCGGTAGTCGAACTCGAAGAGCTCCAGGGCGCGCCTGCGGTCATGTGCCAGCCGGTCGAAGGGGGAGAGCAGCGCGGTGCGCCCGGCGAAGGGCGCGCCGTCGAGCGCCGTCGGATCGACCCGCCAGGCGCCGGCCGTACCCTCGATCTCCGCCGGCTCGCCGGCCTCGCCGACCACCAGCGGGCGGGCGACGCCGAGCGAGCGGAGCAGCCGCTCGTCGCGGAGCCGGCGGGCCTCCTCGGCGGGGATCGCCGGCGTGCCGGGCGGGTAGACCCGCTCGGCGAGGTCCCAGGTGCGTTGCCGGCCGACCCGGCCGGCGACCGCGATCTCGCCGCGTGCCGCGAGCAACTCCAGCATCTGGGTGACGTTGCGGTTGTTCGTCCAGCCGGTCGACGGCCACGGCACCGCGCTCCGGTCCTCGACGTCGCGGCTGAGCAGCGGCCCGGCGTCGCGCAGCAGGTCCAGCACGTAGCGGCGGAAGGCGTCGTTCGCGGCCAGCCAGTCGCGGTGCCGACCCGGCTCGGGCCAGGCGGCCATCTCGGCGAGGTGCAGCCGCAGGTCGGTCATCGGCCGCACCATGGCCCGGTGCTCGAACAGGCTGCGGTCCCGCTCCAGCGCCCGGGTCAGGTCACCGGGCCGGTAGCCGGCGCCCAGCCGGGTCCAGGCGACCAGGTCGGCGTTGGGGGCGATCGCGGCCGTGGGGTCGATCTGGAGGAACGTCAAGCGGTCCACCAGCGCCATCAGGTCGGTGGGGCGGTGTGCGTCCAGCAGCTGGGCGCGGACGGCGACCCGACGGGCGGTGGCACGGTCGAGCCGGTGCGGAACCATGCGGGCGAGACTAGCCGGGCCGGTCGGCCGGGGGCGCCCCTCTATGTAGAGTTCCGATACAGTGCCTCCATGCGGATGACCATCCCCGTGGCGAAGGTGCTCTCCGCGCTCCTCGCCGACCCCGAGGCGCCGCGTTACGGGCTCGACCTCATGCGGCTCACGGACCTGCCCAGCGGCACGCTCTATCCGGTGCTGCAGCGGCTGCGGGCCGCCGGCTGGGTCGCCGCCGACTGGGAGGAGGTCGACCCGGTCGCCGCCGGCCGGCCCGCCCGCCGCTACTACCGGCTCACCGGCGACGGGGTGCGCGCCGCCCGGCTGGCGCTCGCCGAGCTGCGCGCCCTCACCCCCGAGGGCAGGCCGTCGCGGGGCGGGGCCGAGCCGACCGGAGCCCCGGCGTGGTGACCCGCCGGCTGGCCGGGGTGCTGCTGCGCGCGGCGGTGCGGCGCTGGCCGGCGGAGCTGCGCGACGAGCTGGTCCGGGAGTGGGACGCCGAGCTGCACGTCCTGGCCGGGCGCGGACAGCGGTGGCGGATGCTGGGCTTCGCCACGAGCCTGGCCGCCAGCCGGGCCGGCGCCCCGGTGGTCGACCGGGCCGTGCCGGACCGGCGGCTGCGGCGTACCGCCCGGGTGCTGCTGCTCGCCCCGCCGGCGTGCGTCGCGGCCGTCGTGGTCGCCGCCGTGGTGATGAGCCAGGCGTACGCCGTGCTCGGCGCCCGCGTCGCCTGGGCGGCCGCGGTGCAGCTGCCGCTCTGGTCCGGCCTCACCGCCGGGGCGGGCGCGCTGCTCGCCCTCCTCGTCACCCGGGCCGCGCGGCGGACCGTACGCACCGGACCGCTGGCCACCGCGCTCGGCGTCGTGCTGCCGATCGGGCTGACCGTGACGGTGGTGCTCGCCACGCTCGCGGGCCGGGACGACAGCGGCCTGCCGGGCAGGGTGCCGGGCCTGCTGCTCTGGCTCGCCCTGCTGGTGCCGGCCCTCTGGGGCGCGGGCATCCTGGCCCGCCGGGGGATGACCCGGCTGGCCTGGGCCGTCGGGGTGCTCGGTGCGCTGGTCGCGGCCGACGCCGCGGTCGTCCTGGCGGTGGTCTCGGCCATCCCGGGGGCTCCCGTGGGGCCGGTCGCGGACGGCCTGCCCCCGGACACGGTGGACCGGGTCTCCGCCCCGCTCTGGCTGTTCACCTGCTGGACCGACTCGTCGTTCGGGCTGCCCCGGCCCACCGCCTGGGAACGGTTCCTCATCACCGACCGGGTGCTCGTCGAGCCCGTCTTCTACCTGGCCTGCACCCCCTACGCGGTGGCGTACGCCGTCGCCGCGGCCCGGCCGGCGCCGGCCACCGCACCCGTGCCCGAGCCCGTCCCGTCACCCGCCTGAACCCGCCGACCGGGCCCCCGCGCCGGTCAGGAGGGGCAGGGCAGCCGCTCCAGCGGGGCGGGGCTGTCCCCCCGGCGCACCACCTGCGCGAAGCAACCGTCGACGTCGGCCCGCTGCCAGCCGAACACCGACGCGGCGGTCTTCGCCACGCGTACCCGGAAGACCAGCCGGACCTCGGCGGGGGCCGCCGCCACCGCGAGGACCTCGACGCCGTCGACGGTGCCGGCGGCGCGCCGCAGGTCCGCCTCCCGGGCCGACGGCTCGGCCAGCAGGACGGCGCGGGTGCGTTGGGCGGTGGCCGTCACCTCCCGGTCGGCCCGCCGTTCCAGCCGATGCTGGGACCGGTCCCGCAGCAGCGGCACCCCCACCGCCAGCCCGACCGCCACGAGGGCCGCCAGCGCCGTCCCCACCGCCAGCCGGCGGCGCAGGCGGGCCGACCGTCCTCCCCCGAAGCGCACCCGGGGATTGTCCGACACCGACCCGGCAGTCGGCTGCCCCGTCTTTCGCCGTTCCGGCCCGGAACCGCCCCGACCAGGTCTAATGTGGAGGACATCGGCGACTATTTACGGCGTTCCGGTGGCGGCCGGGCGGTTCACGGTGCACAGTGATCGCATGAGCGACGACGGACGTGGTGGGCGCTACTACTGGTGCACCCGACACCACCGGGTCGAGACCGATGCCGACGTGTGCCCCGCGAAGCACGTTCTCGGACCGTACGCCTCAGCCGCCGACGCGGAGAACGCCCTGCAGCAGGTGCGGGAGCGCAACGAAGCGTGGGAAGCCGAGGACGCCCGTTGGGCCGGGGAGGACAGGTAGACGGCGCGGGACGGCCCGCGTCGAGGTGATCCGTGCTCCGCGAGGGCGCGAGCACGTCCCCAGGAAAGGGAACCGAGATGGCCGAAGCACAGCAGGCCACCCCCCGCCCGACCGCGAAACGGACGACCGCGAAGAGGACCACCGCGGGCAGGACGACGACGGTGACCAAGGCGTCCCCGAACGCCTCCGGCGCCGGTGCCGGCCGGGTGCCGGCGAAGACCGGCGCCGCCCGGAAGTCCGCCGCCAAGAAGGTCGTGTCGGCCGCCCGGAAGGCGCCGGCGAAGAAGGCCCCGGCCACGAAGACCACGGCCAAGAAGGCGCCCGCCACGAAGGCCACCACCAAGAAGACCACCGCGGCGGCGAAGAAGACCACGCCCGCCAAGAAGACCACGGCCGCCAGGAAGACGACGGCGGCGAAGAAGGCCCCGGCCAGGAAGACCACGGTCGCCGCGAAGAAGGCTCCGGCCGCGAGGAAGACCGCCGCCGCGAAGAAGGCGCCGGCGCGGAAGACCACCGCGGCGGCGGCGAAGACCACCGCGGCGAAGAAGGCCCCGCCGAAGAAGACGGCGGCGAAGAAGGCCCCGGCGAAGAAGACGGCGGCGAAGAAGGCCCCGGCGAAGAAGACGACGGCGAAGAAGGCCCCGGCGAAGAAGACGACGGCGGCGAAGAAGACGACGGCGGCGAAGAAGACGACGGCGGCGGCGAAGAGGGCCCCGGCGAAGAAGACGGCGGCGAAGAAGGCCCCGGCGAAGAAGACCACCGCCAAGGCCGCCGCGAGCCGCCCGAGCGGTGGCGCCCGCAAGGCGGCGGCGAAGAAGGCGCCGGCCAGGAAGGCCACCGGCACCTCGTCCGCCACGGCCCGCAAGTCGGTGGGCCGCAAGGCCACCTCCGCGGCCTCGTCGGTCGGCCCCGTCGAAGCCCGGACGAGCACCTCGACGGGAACCCACAAGCGGCTCACCGCCGCCCGGAAGCCGGCCGGCACGCGGGTCGTGGCCGGCCGGTCCACGGCCAAGCCGGGAGGCACCGCGCGGACCGCGGGCTGACCTGCGCCCATCGCCGGCGGCGACTCCGGCGTGGCGCACCCGACGCCGCGCACCGACCGGGCGCCGCCGGCCGGTGAGCGGATCACGCGGGGCGCTGTCAGGATTGACCCCGTGGTGATCCGACGCGTACTGGCGCCCCGCATCGACTTCGGCGCGCTGCGCCGCGAGCTGGGACTTCCCGAAGACTTCCCGGCCCCGGCGCAGCGCGAGGCCGACGCGGCAGCCGCCGCGCCGCTGCCGGCCGTCGCCGACCGGACCGACATCCCGTTCGTCACCGTCGACCCGGCGACCTCGCGCGACCTCGACCAGGCCATGCACCTCGCCCGCCGGCCCGGTGGCGGTTTCCGCATCCGGTACGCGATCGCCGACGTCTTCACCCACGTCCGCCCCGGCGGGGAGTTGGAGGCGGAGACCTGGCGCCGGGGGCAGACGGTCTACCTGCCCGACGGGAACGTGCCGCTGCACCCGCACACGCTCAGCGAGGGGGCGGCCAGCCTGCTGCCCGACGCCGACCGGGCGGCGGTGCTGTGGACCATCGACCTCGACGCCGACGGCGCCACGGTCGCCGTCACGCTGGAGCGGGCCCGGGTGCGCAGCCGGGCCAAGCTCGACTACTCCGGGGTGCAGCGCGACGCCGACGCCGGCCGGCTGCCCGAGCCGATCGCCCTGCTGCCCGAGATCGGCGCCCTGCTCACCGCCCGCGGGCTGCGCCGGGGCGCGATCAACCTGCCGCTGCCCGAGCAGGACGTGGAGCCGGACGGCGACGGCTGGCGGCTGGTGCTGCGCGGGCCCGGCCCCATGGAGGAGCACAACGCGCAGATCTCCCTGCTCACCGGGATGGCCGCGGCCGACCTCATGCTGGCCGGGCGGATCGGGCTGCTGCGCACCATGCCGCCGCCCCGGCCGGAGGCGGTCGACCGGTTGCGGCTGGCCGCCGGGCCGCTCGGCGTGTCCTGGCCGGCCGGCACGCCGGTCGGCGCGGTGCTCGCCGGGCTGGACGCCTCGCAGCCCCGCGCGGCGGCCTTCGTCGACCAGGCCGCCGAGCTGATGCGCGGCGCCGCGTACACGGCGTTCGACGGGCAGACGCCCGAGCAGCCCGAGCACGGCGGGGTGGCCGCCGCGTACGCCCACGTGACGGCGCCGCTGCGCCGGCTCGCCGACCGGTACGCGACCGAGGTGTGCCTGGCCCTGCACGAGGGCCGGGAGGTGCCCGAGCACGTGCGTGCCGCGCTGCCGAAGCTGCCCGAGGTGATGGCGACGACCGACCGGACGGCGTCCGCGGCCACCCGGGGCGCCGTGGAACTGGCCGAGGCGGTGCTGCTGGCGCACCGCGTGGGGGAGACCTTCGAGGCGGCGGTGCTCGACGTGGACGAGCCGCGGCCGGCGGGCAACGGCCGGGCGGGCCGCCCGCCCGGCGGCACCGTCGCCCTGGACGAGCCGCCGGTGCGGGGCCGCTGCACCGGTGACCTGCCGCTCGGCGAGCGCGTCCGGGTCCGCCTGACCGCCGCCGACCCGGCCCAGCGCAAGGTGGCCTTCGAGCGGGCGTGAGGCGCACCGGGCGCGGGGATTGTCACAGCGCCCGGCCGCGCTGCCGGGCGGTGACCTTTGCGAGGATGAGCGCATGGCTTACGACGCGACCACGCTGCCCGACGTCTCCGGGCTGACCGTCGGCATCATCGGTGGCACGGGCGACCAGGGGCGGGGTCTCGCCTACCGGTTCGCCCGGGCCGGGCAGACCGTGCTGATCGGCTCCCGCGCCGCCGACCGGGCCGCCCAGGCCGCCGCCGAGATCGCCGCCCTGCCCGGCGTGCCGGCCGGCGCCACGGTCTCCGGGGCGGACAACGACGAGGTCGCCCGCCGCAGCGACGTGGCGATCATCGCGGTGCCGTGGGACGGGCACGCCGCCATCGTGGCGGCGCTGGCCGCCCCGCTCGCCGGCAAGATCGTCATCGACTGCGTCAACCCGCTCGGCTTCGACAAGCAGGGCCCGTACGCGCTGACCGTGGCCGAGGGCAGCGCCGTGCAGCAGGCCGCCGGGCTGCTGCCCGACTCCCGGGTCTGCGCCGCGTTCAACCACGTGAGCGCGCCGCTGCTGGCCGACCCGGAGGTCGACCGGATCGACCTGGACGTGCTGATCTGCACCGAGGACCGGGACCTGGTCGGTGTGGTCGCCGCGCTCGCCGCCCGGATCCCGGGGATGCGGGGCATCTACGCCGGCCGGCTGCGCAACGCCCACCAGATCGAGGCGTTCACCGCCAACCTCATCGCGATCAACAAGCGCTACAAGGCGCACGCCGGCATCCGCGTCACCGACCTCTGAGCGTCGTACCCGTGCGGCACCACACGAGTTCTGCGTGGTGTGACCCGTGCGGGCGGCGCGGCCGGGAGCCGCGCCGCCCGGCGTGCGGTCAGAAGGTGTGTTCGGCGGCGGGGAACTCGCCGCCGCGCACCTCCTCGGCGAACCGGCGGGTGGCGTCGGTCAGCGTGCCGGCCAGGTCGGCGTAGCGCTTGACGAAGCGCGGCGCCCTGCCGGTGCGCAGCCCGGCCATGTCCTGCCAGACCAGCACCTGGCCGTCGGTGTCCGGGCCGGCGCCGATGCCCACGGTGGGGATGTGCAGCTCGGCGGTGATCCGCTTGGCCACCTCACCGGGCACCATCTCCAGCACCACGGCGAAGGCGCCCGCCTCGGCCACGGCCCGGGCATCGGCGATCACCTCCTCGGCGGTGTCGCCGCGGCCCTGCACCCGGTAGCCGCCCAGGGTGTGCTCGCTCTGCGGGGTGAAGCCGATGTGCGCCATCACCGGGATGCCCGCCCCGACGATCGCCTCGATCTGGGCGGCGCAGCGCCGGCCGCCCTCCAGCTTCACCGCGTGGCAGCCGCCCTCCTTCATGAACCGCACCGCCGTCCGCAGCGCCTGCGTCGGCCCCTCCTCGTAGGAGCCGAAGGGCAGGTCGCCGACGATCAGCGCCTGCCGGGTCGCCCGCACCACCGCGCGGACCAGGGGCAGCAGCTCCTCGGCGGTCACCGGCAGGGTCGTCTCGTAGCCGAACACGTTGTTCGCCGCCGAGTCGCCCACCAGCAGCACCGGAATCCCCGCCTGGTCGAAGATCGAGGCGGTGTACTGGTCGTACGAGGTGAGCATCGCCCAGCGCTCGCCGCGCTCCTTGGCGGCGATCAGGTCGCGGGTGCGGACCCGTCGGGTGGCCGGCCCGCCGTAGAGGGCGGTCACCTCGGACGGAGTGGACTCCACCATGACTCTCTCCTTCCTCGAGGCCGCGTTCGCGGTCCCCGGGTTCCGCCGCGATCGTCGCACCGGGGCACCGGCCGGGGGCAGGGCGGAGTGGAGGATTTCACTCCCGGCGGGCCGCCGGGACCGGGTCAGCCGTCCTCGCGCCAGCGGTTGGTGATCGGCAGCCGCCGGTCGCGGCCGAACGCCTTGATGGAGATCTTGGTGCCGGGGGCGGACTGCCGGCGCTTGTACTCGGCGGTATCCACCATCCGCAGCACCCGGTCCACGATCGCCGGGTCGTGGCCGGACGCGATCAGGCCCTCCCGCCCCAGGTCGCCGTCGACGTAGCCGATCAGGATCGGGTCGAGCACGTCGTAGTCGGGGAGGCTGTCGCTGTCGAGCTGGCCGGGGCTGAGCTCGGCCGATGGCGGCTTGCCGATCGAGCTCTCCGGGATCGGCGGCGTCTCGCCGCGCCGCTCGGCGTCGGCGTTGCGCCACTTGGCCAGCCGCCAGATCACCGTCTTCCAGACGTCCTTGACCGGGTTGTAGCCGCCCACCGAGTCGCCGTACAGGGTGGAGTAGCCGACCGCCAGCTCGCTCTTGTTGCCGGTGGTGAGGACCAGGTGGCCCTCCTGGTTCGACAGCGCCATGAGGATCACGCCACGGACCCGGGCCTGGAGGTTCTCCACGGTCACCCCGGAGAGCGACATGTTGGCCAGGAAGGTGTCCACCATGGGCTGGATCGGCTCGATCCGGAAGTCGAGGCCGGTGCGCTTGGCCAGCTCCTCGGCGTCGGCGCGGGAGTGCTCGGAGGAGTGCTGGCTGGGCAGCGACACCCCGACCACCCGGTCGGGGCCGAGCGCGTCGACGGCCAGCGCCGCCACCACCGCCGAGTCGATGCCGCCGGAGAGGCCGAGCACCACCGACGGGAAGCGGTTCTTGTTGACGTAGTCGCGCAGGCCCACCACCAGCGCCTGCCAGACCTCCGCCTCGTCGGCGACCGGCTCGATGATCCCGCCGACCGCGACCTCGCCCACCGGAGCCGGCGGGAGGATGTCGCTGACCTTGGCCCGGACGATGCGCATGTCGTCGGCGACCTGATCCTCGCCGTCGACCGGCTCCTTGGCCGGCGGCAGGTCCACGTCGTGCACCAGCAGGTGCTCGACGAACTGGGGCGCCCGGGCGAGCAGCGTGCCGCTCGCGTCGACGATCATCGAGTCGCCGTCGTAGACCAGCTCGTCCTGGCCGCCGACCATGTTCACGTACGCGATGGCGGCGCCCGCCTCGGCCGCCCGGCGGCGGACCAGCGGCAGCCGGATGTCGTCCTTGTTCAGCTCGTACGGCGAGCCGTTGATGTTGAGCACCAGGCCGACGCCGGCGTGCCGCGCCACCGCGAACGGGCCGCCGGCCTGCCAGAGGTCCTCGCAGATGGTCAGCGCGACGTCCACCCCGCCGATCCGGACCACGGTCAGCGCGTCGCCGGAGACGAAGTAGCGGTCCTCGTCGAAGACCCCGTAGTTGGGCAGGTGGTGCTTGAAGTAGGTGGCCACCACCGCCCCGCCGTGCAGCAGCGCGGCCGCGTTGCGGGCCCCCCTGCCCGGCTCGGCGTCGGCGCTGACCTGCGGCGGGCCGTCCGCGTCGAGGTAGCCCACCAGGACCGGCAGGTCACCCAGACCGTCGGCGGCCAGGTCGGCGGCGAGCCGGTGCAGCGCGGTCCGCGAGGCGGCGACGAAGGACCGGCGGAAGACCAGGTCCTCGACCGGGTAGCCGGTCAGCATCAGCTCCGGGAAGAGGACGAGCTGGGCGCCGGCGTCGGCGGCCTTCCGGGTCCAGGCGCGGACCAGGTCGGCGTTGCCGGCGATGTCACCGACCGTCGGGTCGACCTGGCACAGGGCGAGACGCAGGGTGGGCATGCCCTCATCTTGCCCCAGCGGCAGGGGCCGAATCCGACCGGACGCGGGAGACGCCGGGGGCGTAACGTCGGCGTAACGAGCCCGGTGGAGACTGGGCGGTCAGGCCGGGCCGGCCCGGCCGGTTCGGACGTACGTGTCGCGAGGGGTGGAAGTGGACCGTCAGCAGGAGTTCGTCCTCCGTACGCTGGAAGAGCGGGACATCCGGTTCGTCCGGCTGTGGTTCACCGACGTGCTCGGCACGCTCAAGAGCGTGTCGGTGGCCCCGGCGGAGCTGGAGGCGGCCTTCGAGGAGGGCATCGGCTTCGACGGCTCGGCGATCGAGGGCTTCGCCCGGGTCTTCGAGTCCGACATGGTGGCCATGCCCGACCCAACCACCTTTCAGGTCTTCCCGTTCGAGGGCGGGGTCAGCGGCGAGAGCGCCCGGATGTTCTGCGACATCCTGCTCCCCGACGGCAGCCCGTCCTGGGCCGACCCGCGGCACGTGCTGCGCCGGGCGCTGTCCAAGGCGGCCGAGAAGGGCTTCACCTTCTACACCCACCCGGAGATCGAGTTCTTCCTGCTGGAGAACGGCCCGCAGGACGGCTCGGTGCCCATCCCGGTGGACACCGGCGGCTACTTCGAGCACACCACCCACGCGGTGGCCCGCGACTTCCGCCGGCAGGCCGTGCTGGCGCTGGAGCGGATCGGCATCTCGGTGGAGTTCAGCCACCATGAGGTGGCCCCCGGCCAGCAGGAGATCGACCTGCGCTACGCCGACGCGCTGACCACCGCCGACAACATCATGACCTTCCGCCACGTGGTGAAGGAGGTCGCGCTCTCCACCGGCGTGCAGGCCAGCTTCATGCCGAAGCCCTTCACCGACCAGCCCGGCAGCGGCATGCACACGCACCTGTCGCTGTTCGAGGGGGAGCGCAACGCGTTCCACGACGCCGGCGACCCCATGAAGCTCTCCAAGGTGGCCAAGTCGTTCATCGCCGGCCTGCTCACCCACGCCCGGGAGTACACCGCCGTCACCAACCAGTGGGTCAACTCCTACAAGCGGCTCTTCCCGCAGCACCTGCCGGACCGGATCACCGAGAGCCCCGCGTACGTCTGCTGGGGTCACCTGAACCGGTCGGCGCTGGTCCGGGTGCCCGCCTACGGCAAGCCGAACTCGGCCCGGGTCGAGGTCCGCTCGCTGGATTCGGCGACCAACCCCTACCTGGCCTTCGCGGTCATGCTCGGCGCCGGCCTCAAGGGCATCGAGGAGGGCTACGAGCTGCCGCCGGGCGCCGAGGACGACGTCTGGTCGCTGAGCAGCGCCGAGCGCCGCGCCATGGGCTACGAGGCGCTGCCGGAGAACCTGGCCGAGGCGATCGACGTGATGGCCGGCTCCGAGCTGGTGGCCGAGGTGCTCGGCGAGC
Organism: Micromonospora sp. AP08; assembly: GCF_008085935.1. Classification (NCBI taxonomy): domain Bacteria; kingdom Bacillati; phylum Actinomycetota; class Actinomycetes; order Micromonosporales; family Micromonosporaceae; genus Micromonospora; species Micromonospora sp. AP08. The sequence goes on along the minus strand of NZ_VSEZ01000008.1, from coordinate 112,580 downwards.
ACGTCTTCGACTTCTTCCTGCGCAACAAGCGGGCCGAGTGGGAGCAGTACCGCCGCGAGGTCACCCCCTACGAGCGGCAGCGTTACCTGTCGCTCTAGATCATGGTGGTGCGGTGCCGCTATCGTCTGCGGCACCGCCCCGGCAGCCGCGTCGGGCGGGCGAGGCCGGGGAGGGCGTTCGGTGCTGGGAGACCTGCTCAACGGGGCGTGGCAGAGCATCGTGTTCGGGGTCGTCGGGGTGGCGTTGCTGGCCGCCGGCTTCCTGCTGGTCGACCTGCTCACCCCCGGCAAGCTGCGGGAGCTGATCTGGGTGCGCCGCAACGGCAACGCCGCGCTGCTGCTCGCCGCCAACCAGCTCGGCATCGCCGGCATCGTCTTCACCGCGATCCTCACCAGCTACAGCGACTTCGGCAAGGGCCTGGCCTCCACGATCATCTTCGGCCTGGTCGGCCTGCTCGTGATGGCGCTGGCCTTCTTCGTGCTGGACCTGCTCACCCCCGGCAGGCTCGGTGAGGTCATCTGCGCCGACGAGCCGCACCCGGCGGCCCGGGTCAGCGCGGCCACCCACTTCGGCGCCGCGCTGATCGTCTGCGCCTGCATCGCCTGAGCCCTGTCGCACCCGGGGCATAGCCTCCGGGGGTGAACCGCACCGACCGTCTCTACGCCCTCGTGGAGGAGCTGCGGGCCGTGTCGCCGCGACCCCGCAGCGCCCGCTGGCTGGCCGGGCGCTTCGAGGTCAGCACCCGCACCATCGAGCGGGACATCACCGCGTTGCAGGGCGCCGGGGTGCCGATCTGGGCCGAGCCCGGCCGCACCGGCGGCTACGTGGTCGACCGCGCCCGCACCCTCCCCCCGGTCAACCTGACCCCCGGCGAGGCGGTGGCGATGGCCGTCGCGCTGCACCGGCTGGGTGGCACGCCGTTCGCCCCGGCCGCCGGCGCGGCGCTGCGCAAGCTGGTCGCCGTGATGCCGCCCGCCGACGCCGCCGAGGCGCACCGGCTGGCCGGCCGGGTGCACCTGATCGGCGGCGGGCCGGCCACGCCCGTCCCGGCCGCCGTGGCCGACGCGGTGTCCGCCCGCCGCGTGCTCCGCCTGCGGTACGCCGACCGCGCCGGCGCGGTCTCGGCGCGGGACGTGGAGCCGCTGGCCTACCTGGGCAACCCGACGCACTGGTACCTGGTCGCCTGGTGCCGGCTGCGCGACGGGCTGCGCTGCTTCCGCACCGACCGGATCGTCTCGGTGCACCCGCTCGCCGAGGCGGTGACCCGCGAGCTGCGCGCCGACGACCTGGACATCCCCGCCGGCCGGGTCCGTCCACTGAGCCTCGTGTGATCCCGGTGGAAACACCGACAGGACGGTGTCGCGGAGGTGGCCGAGGCTGACTCCTGACGACGTCGGCCGACCGGCCGGCGCGAGCCACAGGAGGAAGCATGTCCCGCACGCCCGTCACCTGGTTCGAGATCGGCTCCGACCGCCCGGCGGAGGTGGAGCGCTTCTACGCCGACCTGTTCGGCTGGACCTTCGAGGAGCAGGGCGGCCCGGGGGCGTCGTACCGGCAGACGACGGCCGGTGGGGAGCGGGGGATCGGGGGCGCGATCCGCGCCACCGACGGCGACTCCCCGAACTACGCGATCTTCTACGCGGAGGTCACCGACGTGGCGGAGGCGTGCCGGCGGGCCGAGGCGGCCGGCGGCAAGGTGCTGGTGCCGGTGCGTACCACCCCGAGCGGGCTGATCTGGGCCCACGTGCTCGACCCGTCGGGCAACCGCGTCGGCGTCTTCACCCCGCCCGCCGCCGGATGAGCGAACGGGTGCGTCTGTTGCCGTCCCGACGACAACAGACGCACCCGAGCGCCGCGTTCGCCACCCGGGTCAGTTGCCGGGCCGCTCGCCGCCGCCGCGGTGGCCGCGACCGCCCGGGCCCGGGAAGACGCCGGCCTCGGCGGCCTTCAGGACCGCGTCGGCCTGCTCCTGGGTGAGCTTGCCGTCCTTGACGGCCTGGTCCAGCCGGTCCTTCAGCGCGGCCTGCCGGTCCTCGGTCGACGGCCGCTCGGGCCGGTCGGCCTGGCGCTGCTCGCGCAGCTTCTCCAGCGCCGCGGTGACCTTGTCGGTCGGGACGCCCAGTTCCTTGGCGAGCGCCTCGGCGAATTCGGCCTGCCGGTCGGCCCGCTGCTGCTGCCGGTCGCTGTTCTGGTCGGTGCTCGTGCTGGCGCTCGGGGCCGGGCTCGGGCTCTTGTCGTCGGCGAGCGCCACCGTCGGGGCGGCGATCCCGACGCCGAGCACCCCGGCGGTGGCCAGGCCGGCCAGCAGGTGCTTCCTCGACATCTTGCGGATCATGCGGGTCTCCTCTGGGTGGTGGTGCGATGACGTCACCGACAGTGACCGGCGTAGCTGGGCGCTACCCGTGGCGAACCTGTCAGCGCGCTGGCAATCGGTCAGCGGACGGCGGGGGTGACTGTCAGGGTGCCCGTGGTGGCGTCGAGGACTGCGGGGGTGCCTACCGGAACCGTCAGTTGGTCGGGGCCGTGGCCGATGGTGAGGCCGCCGAGGACGGGGACGCCGAGGTCGCCGAGGCGGTCGGTGAGCACGTCGGTGATCGTGGTGTCCCAGCCGTCGGCGCACTCGGTGAACTGGCCCACGGCGACACCGGCGATCCCGTCGAGGGCGCCGCAGCGGCGCAGGTGGGTGAGCATCCGGTCGACCTTGTACGGGGGCTCCTGCACCTCCTCGACCAGCAGCACCGCCCCGGTCAGGTCGGGCATGTCCGGGGTGCCGATGGACGCGGTGATCAGGCACAGGTTGCCGCCGAGCAGCCGCCCCTCCGCCCGGCCGGGCACCCGGACCGCGTACGTCTCCTCCTCCTTCACCGCCTCCACGGTCACCGGCTCGGTGGTCATCAGCGCGGCGTGCAGCGACTCCGCCGAGCGGAGCGGGGTGCGGTCGTCCCGCCACGCCGCGCCCGGCCCGTGCACGCCGGCCAGCCGGGCGCCCCGCCAGAGCGCGAACTGCAACGCCGTGATGTCGGAGAAGCCGGCCACCACCTTCGGGTCCCGGCGGACCGCCGCCATGTCGACGAGGTCCACCACCCGCTGGGCGCCGTAGCCGCCCCGGGTGCAGATCACCCCACGGATCTCCGGGTCGGCGAACGCGGTGTTCAGGTCGGCGGCCCGCAGCTCGTCGGCGCCGGCGAGGTAGCCCTGGCGGGCGTACGCGTGCGGCGCGGGCACCGGCCGCAGCCCCCAGCCGGTGAGCAGCTCGATGCCGCGGGCCACCCGCTCCGGGCGGGTCGGTCCGGAGGGCGAGACCAGCATCACCTGGTCGCCGGGGCGCAGGACCGGTGGGCGCAGGCAGTCGTCGGTGGCCACGACGGGAGCCTAGTGCGGCCGAGCCGGACCGACCGTGGTCGGGCGCACCGGATAGCCTCGACATCGTGGCGACCGCGCTGGTGATCGAGAACGACCCGACCGACGACCTCCGCCGCCTGGGGGAGTGGCTCACCGAGGGGGGCCTGGACCTGTGGGTCCTGCGCCCGCACGCCGGCGACGAGCTTCCCGCCGACCTCGACGGGTACGTCGCCCTCGTGGTGCTCGGCGGCGAGCAGCAGGCCTACCCGCAGGCCGACGGGAGCCCCGGCGCGCCCTGGTTCCCGGCCCTCGAAGGGCTGCTGCGCAAGGCGGTCCGGCAGCGGATCCCCACGCTCGGCGTCTGCCTCGGCGGGCAGCTGCTGGCCACCGCCCACGCGGGCCAGGTCGAGCGCAGCCCGTCCGGGCCCGAGGTCGGGCCCGCGGTGGTCGGCAAGCGGGACGCGGCCGACACCGACCCGCTCTTCCGTTACGTCCCGCTGATGCCGGACGTGCTCCAGTGGCACTCCGACGAGATCACCGAGCTGCCGCACGGTGCCACCCTGCTGGCCGCCTCGACCCGCTATCCGAACCAGGCGTTCCGCCTCGGCGACCGGGCCTGGGGGCTCCAGTTCCACATCGAGTGCGACACCGCGATGATCGCCGACTGGGCCCGCGACTCCGAGCTGCTGGCCGAGCTGGGCTACGACCCGGAGCTGGTGGTGGCCGCCTGCGACCGGGTGATGGCCGACGTCGAGGAGGTCTGGCAGCCGTTCGCCATCCGGTTCGCCGCCCTCGCCCTCGGCGAACTGGACGACGCCGCGATCCCGCGCCCCAGCCTGCCGCTGCTCGGGCACTGACATGACCCGACCGACCCGGGGACGCCTGGCCCGCTACGGCTTCGCCGAGGGCGACGGCGGGGCGCGCGCGGCCGACCTGCTCGGTCCGGACGGGCTCGGATTGTGGCGCACCGAGGAGCAGGAACCCGCCGACGAGGCGGCCGGCGAGCTGCTCGCCGTGCTGTCCCGGGCCGCCGACCCGGACCTGGCGCTGCGCCAGCTGCACCGCCTCGTGGAGGCGGAACGGCGTACCGGTGAGAAGCCGGCGGTGCTGGACGCGCTCGCCGCCGACCCGGGGCTGCGCCGCCGCCTGGTCGCGGTCCTCGGCGCCTCCTCGGCGCTCGGCGACCACCTGGTGGCCAACCCGCGGCAGTGGGCCGTGCTGGCCACCGAGCCGGACGGGCTCGCGCCCCGCGCCGACGGCCGGCTCGACCTGGCCGCCGCCGCCCGGCTGACCGCCGCCACCGGCCCCATCCCGGTGCTGCGGCAGGCGTACCGGTTGGCGCTGCTGCGGATCGCGGCGGCCGACCTGACCGGCGGGCGCGGCCTGGAGCAGACCATGGCGGCGCTGTCCGGGCTCGCCGACGCCACCCTGGCCGCCGCCTACGACATCGCCGTGGACGAGCTGCCGGAGGGCACGCCCTGGCCGCGGCTGGCCGTGGTGGCCATGGGTAAGTGCGGCGGCAACGAGCTCAACTACGTCTCCGACGTGGACGTCATCTTCGTCGCCGCCACGGACGAGGACCTCGCGGCCGCGACCCAGGTCGCCACCCGGCTCATCCACGTCTGCGGGCTGGTCGCCTGGCCGGTCGACGCCGCCCTGCGTCCCGAGGGCAACCGGGGGCCGCTGGTCCGCACCCTCGCCAGCCACCTGGCCTACTACCGCCGCTGGGCCCGCACCTGGGAGTTCCAGGCGCTGCTCAAGGCCCGGCCGGCGGCCGGTGACCTGGCGTTGGCCCGGGAGTGGATCGACGCGCTCGCCCCGCTGGTCTGGACCGCCGCCGAGCGGCCGGAGGCGGTCGAGGACGTCCGGGCGATGCGCCGCAAGATCATCGACCACATCCCGCCGAAGGAGCTGGAACGCGAGATCAAGCGCGGCCCGGGCGGGCTGCGCGACATCGAGTTCGCCGTCCAGCTGCTCCAGCTCGTGCACGGCCGGGGCGACGAGTCGCTGCGGGCGCCCGGCACCATCCCCGCGCTGCGCGCCCTGGTCGCCGGCGGCTACGTCGGCCGCGCCGACGGTGAGGCGCTGCTGCGCGGCTACCGCTTCCTGCGCGCCGTCGAGCACCGGCTCCAGCTCCAGGGCCTGCGCCGCACCCACACCGTGCCGACCGAGCCGGACGCGCTGCGCTGGCTGGCCGCCGCGCTCGGCCACGTGGCCACCCCGGGTCGCAGCGCCGTCGAGGAGTTCCGCGCCGAGTGGGTCACCCACGCCACCGAGGTACGCCGGCTGCACGCCAAACTGCTCTACCGGCCGCTGCTGGAGTCGGTGGCCCGGGTGCCGGCCGAAGGGCTGCGGCTCACCCCGGAGGCGGCCCGGCACCGGCTGGAGATCCTCGGCTTCGCCGACCCGGCCGGGGCGCTGCGCCACCTCCAGGCGCTCACCGGCGGGGTGAGCCGCACCGCCGCCATCCAGCGCACCCTGCTGCCGGTGCTGCTCAGCGAGTTCGCCGACGCGCCCGAGCCGGACCGCGGGCTGCTCAACTACCGGCAGGTCTCCGACAAGCTCGGCAGCACCCCCTGGTACCTGCGGCTGCTGCGCGACTCCGGCCCGGTGGCCCGCCGGCTGGCCCGGGTGCTCTCGTCCTCGCGGTACACCGCCGACCTGCTGGCCCGCGAGCCCGAGGCGCTGCGGCTGCTGGCCGAGGACACCGAGCTGACCCCCCGCCCGCGCGAGGTGCTCGCCGAGGGCTTCACGGCCGCGGCGGCCCGGCACGCCGACCCCGTCGAGGCCACCCGCGCCGTCCGCGCGCTGCGCCGCCGCGAGCTGGTCCGGCTCGCCTGCGCCGACGTGCTGAGCCGGGCCGGCACGCTCGCCCCGCTCACCCCGCGGACGGCGGACGGCGGCGGGCGGCTGCCCACCCTGGCGGACGTCAGCGCCGTGGGCGTCGCCCTCTCCGACGTCGCCGACGCCACCCTGGCCGCCGCGCTGCGGACCGCCCGGGCCGCCCAGCCCGGACCCCCCGGCCTGCGCTTCGCGGTGATCGGCATGGGCCGGCTCGGCGGGCGCGAGTCGAACTACCTCTCCGACGCCGACGTGCTCTTCGTCTACGACCCGCCGCCGGGCGCCGACGAGCGGGCCGCCGGCGCCGCCGCGCACGCCATCGCCGAGGAGCTGCGCCGGCTGCTCTCCGCGCCGGCCCCCGACCCGCCGCTCGGGGTCGACGCCGACCTGCGCCCCGAGGGCCGGCAGGGCCCGCTGGTACGCAGCCTCGCCGCGTACGCCCAGTACTACGCCCGCTGGTCGAAGGTGTGGGAGGCGCAGGCGCTGCTGCGGGCCCGGTTCGTCTGCGGCGACGCCGACCTGGGCGCCGAGTTCGAGGCGCTGATCGACCCGGTCCGGTACCCGGCCGACGGGCTCACCCGCGAGCAGGTCGTGGAGATCCGCCGGATCAAGGCCCGCGTGGAGACCGAGCGGCTGCCCCGGGGCGCCGACCCGGCCACGCACACGAAGCTGGGCCGGGGCGGGCTCGCCGACGTGGAGTGGGCCGTGCAGCTGCTCCAGCTCCGGCACGCCGGCCGGCTGCCCGCGCTGCGCGGCACGCGTACCCTCGACGCCCTGGCCGCGGCCCGGGACGCCGGCCTGGTGGAGCCCGAGGACGCGGCCGAGATGGCGGCCGGCTGGACGCTCGCGGCCCAGGTCCGCAACGCGCTCACGCTGGTCCGCGGCCGGGCCGGTGACCAGCTGCCCCGGCACGGCGTCGAGCTGGCCGGCGTGGTGCGGCTGCTCGGCGGGGACGACCCGGGCGAGTTCCTCGACGAGTACCTGCGTGCCGGTCGCCGCTCCCGGGCAGCCATGGAACGGGTGCTCGACGCCCCGGCCTGACCTGTCGACGCCGGCCCCCGGGGCGGAGCGCCGGTGTGCTCGCGCGGGAGCGCCAGCCGGCCGGGAGACCTCGGCAGCGGTGGGTCGCCCACGGGGTCAGCTCTCAAGGCGCTCTCCGGTGCCCGCCGGGATCGCGGGCTTACTCGTCGGCGCCTAGGAACTTGATGACGCAGGTGGATCACCCGGCCCGACGGCGGGCCTCTGTCCGGTGCCGGGCTGGGCCGGGTGAGTCGTCCACATCATCAAGTTTCTAGCGGCTCACGAGGCGAGCCCGAGTCAGCCGCCGAGGGTGTAGGTGCCGGCGTGCGGGACGGTCACCGTCGTCCACTCGCCGGACGGGGCGACGGTGGCGCCGCCAGTGGCGGTCAGCCAGCGGTCGTGGCGGACCCGCACCGGCACCGGGCCCGGGCCGGGGGCGCGGAAGGTCACCGTGGCGGCGTCCTGGCGGACCAGCTCGCCGGGTGCGCCGACCAGCGGGGTCGGGTCGGCGACCGCGTAGAGCCGCCAGTGCGGGCCGGACCAGACCTCCGTGAGGTACGGCAGGCCGGCCCGGACCAGTTCCGCCTCCGGCCGCCCCACCCAGGACAGCTCCGCGTCGGGCACGGCGACGTACTGCACGGCGTTCTCCGCGAGCCAGGAGCGGTAGGTGTCGGCGGTCAGCGGGACGCCGGTGCCGGACGCGCCGGGAACCGTGGTGAAGAAGAGCGGGTTGCGGGCGATGTCGGCCTGGCGCAGCCAGCCCCGGGCCAGCGGCGCCTCGCCGAGGTGCGCGGCCTCCCAGTAGTTGCGGGTCGGCGGCACCTCCACCCGCCCGGTGAGCCCGCGCCGGTCCAGCTCGGCGCGCAGCGGCGCGAAGTACGCCGGGTCGGCCGTGGGATCGTCCCGGCTGGCCAGGTCGGCGGTGACCACGGGCGGCTGCCACCAGCAGACCACCGCCAGCAGCGCGGCCAGCGCGACCGCACCCACCGCCCGCCGCCGCGCCGCCGCCGACCCCGGTTCGCCCGCAGACCGGACGGGCCGGCGGTCGGTCAGCCGGCGGGGGAGCGTCGCGGCGGCGGCCAGCACGGGCAGCGCGAACATCACCACCAGCCGGGTCGCGTTCAGCCCGACCGGGGTGTGCAGCAGCGCCGCGGCCAGCACCCCGGCCGCCGAGAGCAGCGCACCGGCCCGCACCGGCCGGTACGCCACCAGCGCCGCCACGAGCAGGCTGGTCACCACGGCGTGCAGGGTGTCGGCGCGGCTGATGTTCATCCAGCCGCCCTCGCCGAAGAGCAGCCCGGTCACCACGAGGGGCGCGGCGGCGGGGACGGCGAGCAGCAGGCCGTCGGCGTACCGCCGGGTGAGCAGCAGCGCGACGCCGGCGAGACCGACGAAGAGGCCGGCCACCGGGCTGGCCGCGGAGGCGAGCAGGGCGGCCAGGCCGGCGAGCACCGCGCGCGACCACCGGGCGCGGCCGGTGGCCCCGGCGGGCAGGGTCAGGGCGAGCAGCGCGGCCAGGCCGAAGGCGACGCCGAGGGCGTACGTCACCCGGCCGGAGACCAGGTTGCCGGCGATGGTGAGCACCCCGACCAGGCCGCCCAGCAGCGGCCGGGGCACCCGGGTCCGGACCAGCAGGGCCGCGAACGCGGTGGCCGAGGCGAGCAGGGCGAGCGCGCCGGTGGGGCGGACCCCGAGCACGGCCATCAGCGGCGGCGAGACCAGGCTGTAGCCCCACGGGTGGACCCCGCCGTACCAGCGAAGGTCGACCAGGGCGGGCCCGTGATCGGCGAAGAAGCCGGCCCGGGCCACCTGGGCGGACAGGTCCGAGCCGGTGGCCGGCAGGGTGAGATACAGCACGGCGAGGACCAGCGCGGACGCGGCGCACACCGCCACCACCCGACCGCCCCGCATGCCCACCTCCTGATCGCGACCCACCGTACTGGCAGCATGTCCGGCGTGCCTCACCACCTCTCGCGCTGGATCGGCCTGGCGGGCTCGGTGCTGCTCGCCGTGGCCGCCTACCTCGGCGGCGCGCTGCCGCACGGTGACCTGCGCCCCACCCCGGTCAGCATCTGGCAGGGCCCGAACGGGCCCCTGGTCATCGGTCTCTGGCTGGTCGGCACCGCCCTGCTGGCCTGGGCCTGGTGGTCACTGCGCGACCGCGCGCCGTCGACCCGCTGGGTGCTCGTCACGGTCGCGCTCTGGCTGCTGCCGATGCTGTTCACCCCGCCGCTGGGCAGCCGGGACGCGTACGCCTACGCCTGCCAGGGCGCCAGCTTCAACGCCGGGATCAACCCGTACGAGCAGGGCGTGTCCGCGCTGCCCTGCCCCTGGCTGGACACCATCTCCTACATCTGGCGGGACACCCCGGCGCCGTACGGGCCGCTGTTCGTGGTGCTCTCCGGGGCGGTCGTCTCGGCGGCCGGGTCGCTGGCCGGCAGCGTGGCGCTGTTCCGGCTGCTCGCCGTGGCCGGGGTGGCGCTGACCGCCTGGGCCCTGCCGGTGCTGGCCCGCCGCTGCGGGGTGCCGCCGCAGCGGGCGCTCTGGCTGGCGCTGGCCTGCCCGCTGGTCCCCGTGCACCTGGTCTCCGGGGCACACAACGACGCGCTCATGGTGGGCCTGCTCACCGCCGGGCTGGCCGTGGTGGCGGCCCGGCCGGGCCGGCCGCTGCCGCTGCTCGCCGGTGGGCTGCTCCTCGGCCTGGCCGCCGCCGTCAAGGTCACCGCGCTGGTCGTGGTGCCGTTCGCCGCGCTGGCCGCGATCGCCGGGCCGTACCGGATCCGGGCGCTGGTCCGCGACGGCGCGTGGGTGGTCGGCACGGCGGTGACCGCCGTGGTCGCCGTGACCCTCGCGGCGGGCCTCAACTTCGGCTTCATCAGCGGCCTGGAGCAGGGCGGCCTGGTCGTGGCGTGGACGTCGCCGCCCACCGCGGTCGGGCAGACCGCCGGGTACGTCGCGGCGATCTTCGGGGCGCACATCGACGCGCTGCCGGTCACCCGGGGGATCGCCGTGGTGGTGCTGGTGGCGGTGCTGGTCTGGCTCTGGTTCCGGGCGCTGCGCCGTGGGGAACCCTTCTGGCACGCCGGTCTGGCGCTGACCGCGACGGTCGCGCTCTCGCCGCTGTTCCACCCCTGGTACTGGATGTGGCCCCTCACCGTGCTCGCCGCCACCGCCCGCCGCACCGGGTGGTTCTCGCTGGTCGCGCTGGTGTCGTCGTTCCTGGTCCTGGCCGACGGCACCGGCCTGCCCCGGTGGACGAAGATGCCCGGCGCGCCCCTCATGACGCTGTTGGTGATCGTCGTGGTGGTCCGGTTGGTACGTTCGGCTCGGGCGGCCCGCCGGCCGGTCCCCGCCGAGCGAGGAGCCGACTGAGGAGAGGTGCCGGTGAGCGAGCCCGGCGCGGTGCCCGACGGACCGGTCCGCCCGGTGGCCGCCGCGCTCGCCCGGTACGCCGGACTCGCCGGCGCGGTGCTGCTGACCGTGGCCGGCTGGCTCGGCGGCGCGCTGCCCGACACCCCCGCCGTGACCAGCCTCGGCGCCGCCTGGCGGGCCCCGCACGGGCCGGCGGTGCTCGGCTGCTGGCTGGTCGGCACGGTGCTGCTGGTCGGGGCCTGGTGGTCGCTGCGCTGGGGCGCCCCGTCGGGCCGGTGGGCGTACCTGACCGCCGGGCTCTGGGTGCTGCCGCTGCTGGCCGCGCCGCCGCTGGGCAGCCGGGACGTCTACTCGTACGCCTGCCAGGGCTGGTCCTGGACGCACGGCGCCGATCCCTACCGGGTCGGGGTGGTGGCCGCCGGCTGCCCGTGGGCGGACAGCGTGTCGCCGATCTGGCGGGACACCCCGGCCCCGTACGGGCCGTTCTTCGTGCTGCTGGCCGGCCTGGCCGTGCTGCTCGGCGCCGGCCTGGTCGGCGCGGTCGTGCTGCTGCGGGTGGTGGCCGTGGCCGGGGTGCTGCTGGCCGCGTTCTGCCTGCCCGGGCTGGCCCGGGCCGTCGGGGTGCCGGCCCGGCGGGCGGTGTGGCTGGTGCTGGCCTGCCCGCTGGTCGGGGTGCACCTGGTGGCCGGCGCGCACAACGACGCGGTCGGCCTGGGGCTGCTGCTGTCCGGCCTGCTCCTGCTGGTCCGCCGGCCCGACCGGCCGCGGGTGCTCGTCGTCGCCGGGGTGCTGCTCGGGCTGGCCGTGGCGGTGAAGGCCGTCGCCGTGGTGGTGCTTCCGTTCGCGGCGCTGGCCGCCGTGTCGGGCCGCCACACGTGGCGTGCGCTGCTGCGCGACGGCGGCCGGCTGGCCGGAGGGGTGCTGGCCGCGCTGGTGGTCACCAGCCTGGCCACCGGTTTGGGTCTGGGCTGGGTACGCGGCCTGGCCCGCAGCGGCGACTCGGAGCAGTGGACCTCACCGCCGACCGCCGTGGGCCTCGTGGTCGACTACGCGGGCGCCCTCGTCGGCCGGGAGCCGGACGCCGTGCCGGTGGTCCGGGCGGTCGCGCTGGCCGTGCTCGCGGTGCTGCTCGTGCTGCTCTGGTGGCGGGCCTGGACGGCGCTGCGCCGGCTGGGCGGCGCCGGGCAGCCGGCCGCCCGGCCTCGGGTGGCCCTGACCGGGGCCGGCCTGGCGCTGGCCGCCACCGTGCTGCTCGCCCCGGTGTTCCACCCCTGGTACGCGACCTGGCCCCTCGCGCTGCTCGCGGTGGCGACGGTCGCGGTGGCCCGGACGGTGTGGTTCGTGGCGCCCTGCGCGGTGGCCTCGGTGCTCACCCTGCCGGACGGCACCAACCTGGCCCGCTTCACCAAGGCGCCGGGAGCGATCCTCATGACCGCGCTGGTGGTGGCGGTCGTGGTGGCCGCCAGCCGCGCCCGCCGCGCCCGCTGAATTGAGCCGTTCTGGGATGTCAAGTTCGACCCGTTATGCCCGAAATTAACCTTACGATGAGATCTCTTCGTGGAGGTGAAGGGCCATGCCGACGTACATCGCGTTGCTGAACTGGACCGATCAGGGGATCCGCGCCTACAAGGAGACCCCGGAGCGCGCCGAGGCCTTCGCCGCGGCGACCCAGAAGGTCGGGGCGAAGCTCCTGAACATTCACTGGACCGTCGGCCCGTACGACGTCGTGGCCGTGGTCGACGCGCCCGACGACGAGACCGCCTCTGCGGCGGTCCTGCAGCTCGGCGGGGCGGGCAACGTCCGCACCACGACCATGCGAGCCTTCGGTCGGGACGAGATGGAGCGCATCATCGCCAAGACTGCTGGCTGAGGAGCACGACGGGCCGTCGATCGCTCGTACGCGGCGATCGACGGCCCGTGGTCAGACGTCTGTCAGCTCAGCAGTCGAAGTACATGGCGAACTCGTGCGGGGTCGGGCGCAGGCGCACCGGGTCGACCTCGTTGGCCCGCTTCCACGAGACCCAGGTGGAGATCAGGTCCGGCGTGAAAACGCCGCCGTCGAGCAGGTAGTCGTGGTCGGCCTCGAGCGCGTCGAGCACCTCCGGCAGCGAGCCCGGCACCTGCTTGACGTCGCCCCACTCCTCCGGCGGCAGGTCGTACAGGTCCTTGTCGATCGGCGCCGGCGGCTCGATCTTGTTCTTGATGCCGTCCAGGCCGGCCATCATCATCGCCGAGAAGGCGAGGTACGGGTTGCTGGACGGGTCCGGCACCCGGAACTCGACCCGCTTGGCCTTCGGGTTGTTGCCGGTGACCGGGATCCGGGTGCAGGCGGAGCGGTTGCGCTGCGAGTAGACCAGGTTGACCGGCGCCTCGAAGCCCGGCACCAGGCGACGGTAGGAGTTGACCGTCGGGTTGGTGAAGGCCAGCAGCGACGGCGCGTGGTGCAGCAGGCCGCCGATGTACCAGCGGGCGTTGTCCGACAGGCCGGCGTAGCCGGTCTCGTCGTAGAACAGCGGCTCGCCGTTCAGCCACAGGCTCTGGTGGGTGTGCATGCCGGAGCCGTTGTCGCCGAAGAGCGGCTTCGGCATGAAGGTGGCGGTCTTGCCGTTCGCCCAGGCCTCGTTCTTCACGATGTACTTGAAGAGCTGGAGCTGGTCGGCCGAGTGCAGCAGGGTGGAGAACTTGTAGTTGATCTCCGACTGGCCGGCGGTGCCGACCTCGTGGTGCGACCGCTCCACGGTGAAGCCGGTGTCGACCAGGCGGCGGACGATGCTGTCGCGCAGGTCGGCGTAGTGGTCGACCGGCGGCACCGGGAAGTAGCCGCCCTTGTACGCGGTCTTGTAGCCGCGGTTGCCGCCCTCCTCCTCCCGGCCGGAGTTCCAGGCGCCCTCGATCGAGTCGATGTAGTAGAACGACTGGTGGGCCGAGGTCTCGTGGCGGATCGAGTCGAAGATGTAGAACTCCGCCTCGGCGCCGAAGTAGGCGGTGTCGGCGATGCCGCTGGCCGCGAGGAACGCCTCGGCCTTCTTCGCCACGTTGCGCGGGTCCCGGGAGTACGCCTCGCGGGTGAACGGGTCGTGGATGAAGAAGTTCAGCGCGAGGGTCTTCTGCGCGCGGAACGGGTCGATGAAGGCGGTCGCGACGTCCGGCAGCAGGAGCATGTCCGACTCGTGGATCGCCTGGAAGCCACGGATCGACGAACCGTCGAACGCGAGGCCGTCGGTGAAGAGGCTGTCGTCGACGGACTCGACCGGCAGGTTGAAGTGCTGCATCACGCCGGGCAGGTCACAGAAACGTACGTCGACGAACTTCACGCCCTCGTTCTTGAGGTATCGCAGGAGTTCCTCGGGATTGGCGAACACACGTCCTCCTGGCAGGTCCACTCCGGTGGCTGGCTACCTGATGAAGCTATGGCGGTGGGGTTGCCCGGCCGTGTCTCCTCTGTTTCCGCCGTGTTACGTCCCTCGCGCAGCGTCATCCCGGCCCCTCAGCCGCCGCAGGCTCTCCGTTCGGACGATACCCGCTGCGCCGGTCTGCCGCTGATTGATAGCTTTGGTCCTGTTTCCCGGCACGTGCCGAACCGCGCACCGGGCAGTGACCGGCACCCCTGCCCGCCGCGGCGCTCCCGGCCCCAACCGCCCGCTGGCTACCCTGACCGCTGTGACCGATACCGCCGCCGTGCCGGTGCCGCCCGCCACGGACCCGACCTTCACGCCCCCGAGCCTCGGCCGCCGCTTCGGCGCCCTGGTCATCGACTGGGTGCTCTGCCTGCTGATCGCCAACATCTTCGCCGACCCGGTCCGCGACGGCTGGTCCCCGGTCCTGGTGCTGATCCTGGAGTACGGCTTCTTCCTCGGCCTCTTCGCCCAGACCCCCGGCATGTACGTCACCCGCATCCGCTGCGTCTCCTGGGCCGACGGCGGCCGGATCGGGCTGGTCCGGGCGCTGCTGCGCGGCGTGCTGCTGGCCCTCGTGGTGCCTGCCCTGATCATGGACGGGCACCGGCGTGGCCTGCACGACCGGCTCACCGGGTCGGTCGTCGTCGACGCGCCCCGCCCCGCCCGCCGCTGAGCCCGGCCCACACGACGAAGGAGCCGGCCCCGCGCGGGTCCGGCTCCTTCTCGCGTACGACGGGGGTCAGCGACCCCGGGTCTGGCGGAACGCGCCGCGCGGCGGCCGCATGTTCTTCGGGATCGCGCCCTTGGGCATCTGCGGGCGGGCGGTGAGCGCCTTGAGCCGCTTGTCGAGGGCGTTGACGTCCTTGGGGGCGAGGCTGCGGGGCAGCCGCATCAGCGTCGTCCGCAGCTTGCGGATGGGCAGCTCACCCTCGCCCTGGCCGATCACGTAGTCGTGTAGCGGGGCGGAGCCGATCACCTTGGCGAGCCGGCGCTTCTCCTGGCCGAGCAGGCCGCGCACCCGCTGCGGGTTGCCCTCGGCCAGCAGGATCACGCCCGG
Source organism: Micromonospora sp. AP08 (assembly GCF_008085935.1). Classification (NCBI taxonomy): domain Bacteria; kingdom Bacillati; phylum Actinomycetota; class Actinomycetes; order Micromonosporales; family Micromonosporaceae; genus Micromonospora; species Micromonospora sp. AP08. The sequence goes on along the minus strand of NZ_VSEZ01000008.1, from coordinate 97,550 downwards.
CCGGCCGATCACCAGGTGGACCATGTCCATCTGGGTGGTGGAGCTGACCGCCGGGGTGACCCGCCAGTCGCCGCGCATGCTCTCCATGATCTGGGCCGCCGCGCCGGGCTGCCCCTCGGCGGCGTTCATCATCGCCTTGTTGGACCGCAGGTTGAGCACGATCAGCACGGCGAGCAGGGCGAACAGGATGCCGATGGGCAACCAGATCCAACTCCAGAGAAGCACCGCGACCACGGTGAGCGCGAGCGGGATCAGCACCGCCGCCGCGGTCAGCGGCGCGAACCACCGGTCCTGCTTGGCGGTGAACTGGAACACCATCCCGATCTGCTTCAGCCGCTGGCCGAACGAGACCTTCTCCTGGGGCTTTGCCATGGTGCAGAGTCTAGTGGTCGCCGCGCGACCCGTTGATCCGTGGCCGCCCCTCCGGCCCGCGGCTGAGTACCTTACGTCGCCGCCGGCGCGCTGAGGTCCCCAAGTAAGGAGGGGGAGCGGCCGAAGATCAGGCAGCGCACCCATGCCCCGGGGGCACCTTCGCGCGGAAAGTCGATGTCGACAGGGAAACACCTCTCGACAGGAGAACCGAGATGTTCGGCAACGACGCAGACCTGCTCCTCACCATCCACCGCAGCCACGCCTCCGAGCTCCAGGCCGACGCGGCCCGCGACCGGCTCGCCCGGTCCCTGCCCCGCCGCCACTCGCGGAGCTGGCTGGGCCGCCGGCAGCACACCGCCCGCGCCACCGACGCCCGCCGGTGACCGCCCCGGCGCTGCCCGCGCAAGCGGACGCCGGGCCGGCCGTCTCCGGCCGGGTTGGTGCGGCCGGGGCGGGTTACGGGGACGCCGGGCCGGCCGTCTCCGGCCGGGTTGGTGCGGCCGGGGCGGGTTACGGGGACGCCGGGCCGGCCGTCACGGGGGCGGCCGGACCGGCGGGGAACCGGCCGGTCGGCGGGGACGGCGTGGGCGTGCGCCATGGCATGCTCGACGGCGTGACCGCACGCGCCGCCAGCACCGTCCTCGTCGGCCGCCAGCCGGAGCTGGCGGGGCTGCGCGAGGCGCTCGGCCGGGCCCGGGCGGGCGACCCGGTCACCGTCCTGGTCGGCGGCGAGGCCGGGGTCGGCAAGACCCGGCTGCTGGAGGAGTTCGGCGCGTACGCCACGGGGGCGGGCGCGCGGCTGCTCATCGGTCAGTGCCTGGAACTCGGTGAGGCCGGCCTGCCCTTCGCGCCGTTCGCCGCCGCGCTGCGCGACGTGCTGCGCCACGACGGCCCGGCGGCCTTCGCCGGCTACGAGGCGGAGTTCGCCCGGCTGCTGCCCGAGCTGGCCCGGGTGCCGGCCGGCGCCGCCGCGCCCACCGGGCTGCCCGTCTCCGACACCCCGCGCGGCTACCTGTTCGACCTGGTCGCCGACCTGTTCCGGCGGATCGCCGAGGAGCGGCCGCTGGTGCTGCTGATCGAGGACCTGCACTGGGCCGACCGCTCCACCCGCGACCTGATCGGCTTCCTGGTCCGGGCCGCGCGGGCCACCCGCCTGCTGCTGGTCTGCACCTACCGCACCGACGAGCTGCACCGTGGCCACCCGCTGCGCCCCTTCCTCGCCGAGCTGGACCGGGCCCGGGGCGTGGACCGGATCGAGCTGGGCCGGCTGGACCGGGACGGCACGGCCGCCATCCTCGCCGACCTGCTCGGCGCCGAGCCGGCCGCCCGCGCCGTCGACGACGTGCACGGGCGTACCCAGGGCAACCCGTTCTTCATCGAGGAACTGGCCGCGGCCGGCGACCCGGTCGGCTGCGCGGTGCTGCCGGAGACGCTGCGCGACCTGCTGCTGGCCCGGGTGGACCGGCTGCCCGAGCCGGCCCAGCGGGTGCTGCGGATCGCCGCCGCCGGCGGCACCCGCTTCGCCCACCAGTTGCTCGCCGAGGTGGCCGGCCTGCCCGAGGCCGAGCTGGAGGACGCGCTGCGCGCCGCCGTGGCCGGCCAGCTCGTGGTGGCCGACCCGGACGGCGACTACGAGTTCCGGCACGCGCTGTTCCGCGAGGCCGTCCACGACGACCTGCTCCCCGGCGAGCACGCCCGGCTGCACGCCCGGTACGCCGCCGCCATCGAGGCGCAGCCGCACCTGGTGGCCGCCGGTCGCGCCCCGGCCGAGATCGCCCACCACTGGTACGCGGCCCACGACCACCCGCGCGCCCTCATCGCCGCCCGGGCGGCCGCCGCCGCCGCGGCCGACCGCTACGCGTACGCCGAGCAGAGCCGGCTGCTGGAGCGGGTCCTGGAACTGTGGGAGCTGGTGCCCGACGCCGCCGACCGGCTCGGCATGGACCACCTGCGGCTGCTGGAGGAGACCGTCGCCGCGGCCAACACCGCCGGCGACCTCAGCCGGGCGCTGACCCTTACCCGGGCCGCCCTGGCCGAGGTGGATTCCGCCGCCGAGCCGCTGCGCGCCGCCCGCCTGCTCGACCAGCGCGGCCGGCTGCTCGCCCTGCTCGGCAAGAGCGACGGCGCGGCCGAGCTGGGTGAGGCGTACCGGCTGGCGGCCGGGGTGCCGGATGGACCGGAGCGGGTCGGCCTGCTCTCCGACATCGCGGCACACCTGATGAAGGTCGATCCGGCACAGGCCGCCTCGGTGGCGGCCGAGGCGACGGTCGGCGCGGAGGCGGTCGGCGCGGACCTGGCCCTCCTGCCCACCCGGATCGCCATGCTGTGCCGCACCCAGGGCATCCCCGACCTCGGGCTGGCCGAGTTGCGCCGGGCCGAGGCGCTGGCGCGGGCCGCCGACGACGCCCGGGCGCTGGTCAGCGCCCTGGTCTACCTCTCCGACGTGCTGTACGAGCTGGGCCGGTACGCCGAGTCCGAGGAGGCCGCGGCGGCCGGGGTGAGTGAGGCGCGCCGGGTGGGCATCAGCCGCTCGATCGGGGCGTACCTCCTGTCGAACCGGGCCGAGGCGCTGATCGCGCTGGGTCGCTGGGACGAGGCCGACGCGGCCTGCGCGGCGGCCGCCCGGATCGACCCGCCCGGCGTCTCCGGGCTGCACTGGCTCCAGCTCCGAGCCGGGCTGCGGCTGGCCCGCGCGCACCCCGCCGCCGACGAGCTGGTCGGCCGGGCGCTGGCCTTCCTGGCCCGGCCCTACCTCTGGCCGAACCACCGGCTGCCGCTGCGCGAACTGCGCATCGAGGCCGCCCTGGCGGCGGACGACAAGGTGGCCGCGCTCGCCGCCAGCCGGGCCGCCCTGGCCGACGAGCGCCTCGTCGACCTGCCCCGGGAGGGCTGGCCGGTGCTCAGCGCGGTGGCCCGCGCCGCCGCGCTGGTCGGCGACGCCGCGCTGGCCGCCGAGGCGTCCGCCGTGGCCGCCGTGCTGCCGGCCCGCTATCCGGCGGAGCTGGCACACGCCGCCCAGGTCGCCGCGATCCTCACCGGCGTCGACGTCGCTGCCGACGCGCCGGCCCAGCGGCCGGGGGAGGCGCTGCCGGCGTGGCGGGAGGCCGTGGCGCAGTGGCGGGCGGTGGGGCAGCCCTATCCGCTGGGCCGGGCGCTGCTCGCCCTGGCCGAGGCCGCCGCGGCGGCCGGCGAGCGGGACGAGGTGGCCGGCGCGGTCCGCGAGGCCGCCGAGATCGCCACCCGGCTCGGCGCCGCCCCGTTGGGCGAGCAGGCCGCCACCCTGGCCCGGCGGGTCGGGCTGCGCGGCGCCGGCCGGCCCGGCCCGGACCTGCTGACCAGCCGGGAGCAGGAGGTGCTCCGGCTGGTCGCCGAGGGGCACAGCAACAGCCGGATCGCCGAGCGGCTCTTCATCTCGCCGAAGACGGCGAGCGTGCACGTGTCCCGGATCATCGCCAAGCTGGACGTGACCAACCGGGTGGAGGCCGCCGCGCTGGCCCACCGCCTCGGCCTGCTCGACCCGACGCCGCCCGCCACCCCGGCTCAGCGGCGGGGCAGGTAGATCCGCCAGCCTGGGACTTCGACCATCCTGAGCGTGCCCGGGCCCGGCCCGAGCCGCGCGTCCAGGCGCGCGGCCAGCGGTGACCCGGCCGGGGCCACCCAGGCGGCGTCCGGGTCGGCGTCGACCGCCCGCCGGTACGCGGGCAGCCGGTCGAACCCGGGGCGCAGCTCGTCGTCGACCACCGCGCAGCGCACGTCCTCGCCGCTGGCGAAGGTGAGCCGGTTGCAGGTCCAGTAGCCGGCGCGCACGTGCCGCACGCCCAGCGCGCCGAGGGTGTCGACGAGCGTCCGGTGCCGGTCGGCCTCCGCGTGGGTGGCCGGCACACCGCCGATCGCGTCCGCCGTGGCGACCGCCGCGGTGCCGAGCATCCCCGCCAGCACCGCGACCGCCACCACCCCGGCCGCCCGGGTCCGCATCCGGCCGCCCGGGCCGGTGTTGACAGGCTCCGGCTCGTCGAGGTGGCGGTGTCCGGGCCGGTCGGATCCCGCCGCCTCCTCGCGCTGGCGAGGGGAGGGCCGGAGGCCGGCCCGGCGGGCGGCGGTCCAGAGGGGCCAGAGCAGGGCCGGCGTGGCGATCGCCAGCACCGAGAGGTAGCGGGCGCTCTCGACCGGGGTCCGCCCGGCCGCGCTGCTCGCCGTGTAGGCCGCCAGCACCGCCGCCGCCCCGGCGAGCAGCGCGAGCCGCACGGCCGCCGACACCCGCCGCTCCGTCGCGCCGGCGGGAGCGTCATCGCCGGATCTTGGAAAGTTGTCGTTCGCAGCGAACGGAAAGTGTCCAAGATCCGCGGGTGGGAGGGGCCGGCGGAGGGCGCGCCAGGCGATGATCGCCGCGAGGAGCAGCAGGACGACGAACGCCGGCGCCCACCAGAGCTGCCAGCCGGCGCAGTGGCCGGGGGAGCAGAAGCCCATGGCCAGGGGCGGGCCGAGCACCAGGCCGCCGTACAGGCGCTCGCCCCAGGTCGCCACCGCATCGGCGCCGCTGGCGGTCAGCACGGCGGCGAGCGGGTCACGGCCGTGCCGGAGGCTGTCCAGCAGCATCGGCGCCGCGCCCAGCAGCAGTCCCGCGGCCAGGACCGCGCCGGCCCGCCCGATCAACTCCCGCCGCCGACACCCGGCCAGCACCGCCCCGAACGCCAGCACGAACGGCAGGATCAGCGGATCGGCCCAGAGCAGCAGGCCGGAGACGAGCCCCCAGCCCGCCCAGCGGGGCAGTCGCGCTCCCGGCACGCCGGCGCACAGTGACACGGTGAGCAGGGCGAGCGCCGCCCCGGCCGGATTCAGCTCGGGATAGCCGCCCCCGGCGATGAGCTGGTTCTTGATCACCCGGTCGGAGCCGAGCGCGAGCACGGCGACGACCAGCAGGGCGAACCACCGGTCGCCGCCGAGCCGGCGGGTGAGCCGCCAGGACAGGGCGAGGAAGAGGGCGTACAGCGCCAGGGTGGGCAGCCGCAGAACGAGCACCGACGGCCCGGCCAGGGCAACCAGCGGCGCGGCGAGGTACGCCTCCAGCGTGCCCATGTACGCCTGCCCGTAGAACCAGACCGGGAAGCCCTCGCCACGGGCGATGTGCAGGGCGGCCAGCCCCATGGTCGCCTCGTCGCTGTTGGTGGGCGGCGCGTCGGCGAGCAGCAGCGCCAGCCGGTAGCCGATCCCGGCCAGCCCGACCAGCAGGGCGAGCAGCGCCGGCAGCCGGGTACGCCGGGGCGTACGCGGGCGGGTGGCCTCGCGCGGCTCCTGGCGTACCCCGGCGGTCATCCCTGGGATCATGGCATCCGGCGGGTGGCCGGCGGTGGGTGACGCGGTCGACGGCCGGCCTCAGCCGGCGGCGACGACCTCGTCGCGGGCGGCGAGCGCCTGCTGGTAGAGCCGCCCGGCCCGGTACGACGAGCGGACCAGCGGGCCGCTCATCACGCCGGCGAAGCCGATCTCCTCGGCCTCCTCGCGCAGCTCGACGAACTCCTCCGGCTTGACCCAGCGGGTGACCGGGTGATGCCGGGGGGAGGGGCGCAGGTACTGCGTGATGGTGATCAGCTCGCAGCCGGCCTCGTGCAGGTCGCGCAGCGCCTGGGAGACCTCGGCCCGCTCCTCGCCCATGCCGAGGATGAGGTTGCTCTTGGTGACCAGGCCGTCGGCGCGGGCCTGGCGGATCACGTCGAGGGAGCGCTCGTAGCGGAACGCGGGGCGGATCCGCTTGAAGATCCGCGGCACGGTCTCCACGTTGTGCGCCAGCACCTCGGGTCGGGACCCGAAGACCTCGGCGAGCTGCTCGGGCACCGCGTTGAAGTCGGGGATCAGCAACTCGACGCCGCAGCCGGACTGGAGGGCGTGGATCTGCCGGACGGTCTCGGCGTAGAGCCAGGCGCCACCGTCGGGCAGGTCGTCGCGGGCCACACCGGTGATGGTGGCGTAACGCAGGCCCATCGCGGCGACGGACTCGGCGACCCGACGCGGCTCGTCGGCGTCGAACTCGGCGGGCTTGCCGGTGTCGATCTGGCAGAAGTCGCAGCGCCGGGTGCACTGGTCGCCACCGATGAGGAAGGTGGCCTCCCGGTCCTCCCAGCACTCGTAGATGTTGGGACAGCCGGCCTCCTGGCACACGGTGTGCAGCCCCTCGCGCGAGACCAGCCCGCGCAGCTGGGTGTACTCCGGGCCCATCTTGGCCTTGACCTTGATCCACGGCGGCTTGCGCTCGATCGGCGTCTCGGCGTTGCGCGCCTCGATCCGCAGCATGCGCCGCCCCTCGGGGGCGACGGTTGCGGTGCGCGCGGCCTGCTCAGTCGTCGGCGCGGAGTGCTCGATCGTCACAAGGCCGAGCGTACGCCGGTCGGTGGCCGTCGATGGACCTCGGGCGACCGCCGTCACGCCCGGAATCATGTGACACCGGACACCAGCCACCAGAAATCCCCGTCACACGTGCCAGGAGCGGGTGCTAGCCTCCCCGGCAGAGCTGCGACGGAGCCGAGTAGCGCGCCGACCCGCCAGCGCAGAGAGCCGCCGGTTGCTGAGAGGCGGTCTGGCGCCGGTGCGTGAAGACCCTCCCGAGCTGCGGGAAGAACGGCGGCCTGGCCGCTCAGTAGACCCCGCCCGGCTGGCCCCGGTGAAAAGGCGACGAACGAGGCCCCCGTTCCGGCGGGGGCGAAGGTGTGGTGGCACCGCGAGGCTTCCCGCTCGCCCACACCTCCCTGGGGATCGCGTTGCGACCGACCAAGGAGGTAACCGCCGTGCAACGCATCCTGTCCTCCCAGCTCACCCACCATGTCGGCGAATCCGTGCGGATCGCCGGCTGGGTGCACCGCCGCCGGCTGCTCAAGTCGGTGGCCTTCCTGATCGTGCGGGACGCCGCCGGCCTGGCCCAGGTGGTGGTCACCGACCCCGCCGTGCGCGCGGCCGTCGAGTCGCTGCCCGAGGAGACCGTCGTCGAGGTCGTCGGCACGGTGGTCGCGAACGCCACCGCGCCCGCCGGGGTCGAGCTGGCCGAGCCGACGGTACGCCCACTCGGCCCGCCCGCCGTCCCGCCGCCGTTCGACCTGTACCGGCCGGCCCTCACCGCCACCCTGCCCACCCAGCTCGACCACGCGCCGGCCGCGCTGCGCCACCCGACCCGGTCGGCGGCGCTGCGGATCTCGGCGGCGGCGGTGGCCGGCTTCCGGGCCGCCCTGGACGCCCGCGGGTTCGTGGAGATCCACACCCCGAAGGTGGTCGCCTCGTCCACCGAGAGCGGGGCGAACGTGTTCGCGCTGGACTGGTTCGGCCGGCCCGCGTACCTGGCCCAGTCGCCGCAGTTCTACAAGCAGCTCATGGTCGGCGTCTTCGAGCGGGTGTACGAGGTGGGGCCGGTGTTCCGCGCCGAGCCGCACGACACCGTCCGGCACCTGGCCCAGTACACCTCGCTCGACGTCGAGCTGGGCTTCGTGGCCGACCACCGGGACGTGATGGCCGTGCTGCGGGAAACCCTGGCCGGGATGCTGGCCGAGGTCGCGGCGCGGGCCGGCGGTGCGCTCGCCACGCTCGGGCTGACCCTGCCGGCGGTGCCCGCCGAGATCCCGGCCGTGCACTTCACCGAGGCGTTGAAGATCGCCGGGGCCCCGGCCGACGAGCCGGACCTCGCGCCGGCGCACGAGCGGGCGCTGGGGGAGTGGGCGCTGCGCGAACACGGTTCGGACTTCCTCTTCGTCACCGGGTACCCGATGGCGAAGCGGCCGTTCTACACCCACCCGGACCCGGCCCGGCCGACCCACTCCAACGGCTTCGACCTGCTGTTCCGGGGGATGGAGCTGGTCACCGGCGGGCAGCGGCTGCACCGGCACGAGGACTACCTGGCCGCCCTGGCGGCCCGCGGCGAGCCGGTCGAGCCGTATGCCGGGTACGTGGACGCGTTCCGGCACGGCATGCCGCCGCACGGGGGCTTCGCCATCGGGCTGGAACGCTTCGTGGCCCGGCTCACCGGCGCGGCCAACGTCCGCGAGGTGACCGCCTTCCCGCGCGACCTGCACCGCCTCACTCCCTGACCGGGGATCACGCCGCCGCGATCCGGGTACCCCGGGTCGCGGCGGCGACCGGGAGGTGAGGGGCGGCATGGGCGAGCAGGTGCGGGCGACGCTGCGCGGCCTGCTGCACGTGCGGCCGGCGCCCGGCGCCCACCGGGTCGCCCTGCGGGCCGGGATCAGCGTCCTCGTGCCGCTGCTCGCGGTGCTCGCCGCCGGCCGGCCGGACTGGTCCGTGTACGCGGTCTTCGGGGCGTTCACCTCGTTCTACGGCCGCAACCACGTGCACCTGTCCCGGGCGGCCATGCAGGCCAGCGCCGGGGCGGCCCTCACCGGGTCGGTGGTCCTCGGCGTGCTGGTCGGCGCGCTGCCGTCCCGGGCGTGGGTCGCGGTGCCGGTGGCGGCGGCCGTCGCGGCGCTGGGCGCGGTGCTGGCCGCCGCGCAGGACTGGCACCCGCCCGGGCCGCTGTTCCTCGTGTTCGCGTTCGGCGCGGTGGCCTCGGTGCCGCACGCGGTGTCGGACGTGCCGGTCGCCGCCGCGCTGGCCGGGTCGAGCGCCCTGTTCGCGCTGCTGGTCGGCAACGTGGGCAGCGTGCTGCGGCGGCAGCGGAGCCGGCCGGCCCGACTCGCGCACGTGTGGACGTGGCAGCCGCTGCGCTACGCCCTGGCCGTGGTGCTCGCCGGTGGCGCGGCGACCGCCGTCGGCATCGGCCACCCGTACTGGGCGATGGTGGCGGCGGTCGCCCCGCTCAGCGCCGAGGGCGTCACGGCCCAGCTCGTCCGCGCCGCGCACCGCATCCTCGGCACGCTGCTCGGGCTGCTGACCAGCGCGGTGCTGCTCGCTCCGCCGCTGTCGCCGTACGCGATCGTCCTGGTGATCGCGGTGCTCCAGATCGTCACCGAGCTGCTGGTGGGGCGCAACTACGGGCTGGCGCTGCTGTTCATCACCCCGATGGCGCTGCTCATGGGGCAGCTCGCGGTGGCACGCCCGCCCGGGACGCTGCTCTACGACCGGGGCGTGGAGACGGTGATCGGCGGGGTCGTCGGCGGCGCCATCGTGCTCTGCGAGCCGTGGCTGCGGGCGCGGTTCGCCGCCGGCCCGCACGACGGCGCCGGTCCCGACACCTAGGGCGCGATCGGGAGCTGGCGCTTGTGCTCGGTGGCCCGGTAGCGCTCCACCAGCGCCGCCTCCACCTCGGCCGGCACCGGCCGGCCCTCCAGGTAGTCGTCGATGTGCTCGTAGGCCAGGCCGAGCGCGTCCTCGTCGAGCTTGCCCGGGGCGAGGCTCTCCAGGTCGGCCGTGGGCGCCTTGCCCACCAGTTCGGCGGGGGCGCCGAGCGCCGCGGCGAGCGCCCGCACCCGCCGCTTGGTCAGCCCGGTCAGCGGGACCAGGTCCGCCGCGCCGTCGCCGTGCTTCGTGAAGAAGCCGGTGACCGCCTCGGCGGCGTGGTCGGTGCCGACCACCAGCCCGCCCGCCGCGCCGGCCACCGCGTACTGGGCGATCATGCGCTGCCGGGCCTTGACGTTGCCGAGCACGAAGTCCTGCTGGGCGGCGTCGCGGAAGGTCAGCCCGCCGGCGACCAGCGCGTCCAGGGCGGCGTCGGCGGCCGGCTTGACGTCGACCGTGAGCAGCCGGTCGGGCCGGATGAACTCCAGCGCCGCCTGGGCGTGGTGCTCGTCGGCCTGCACCCCGTACGGCAGGCGCATGGCGACGAAGACGGCCGGGTGGCCGGCGGCGCGGGCCCGCTCGACGGCGAGCTGGCAGAGCCGGCCGGCCGTGGTCGAGTCCACGCCGCCGCTGATGCCCAGGACCAGCGTCGTGAGGCCGGTGTCGACGAGGCGGTCGGCGAGGAAGACGACCCGCCGCTCGATCTCCTCGGCGGCGTCGAAGGTCGCCGACACCTGGAGTTCGTCGGCGATCCGCCGCCGGCTCGACATCACGTCGGTCATCGGGGGTCCTCTCCTGCTCAGGCGGGACCGAGCAGGTCCCAGGGGTTGCCGGCGAGGTCGCGGAAGACGGCGACCCGCCCGTACGGCTCGGTGCGCGGGGGTTTCACGAACTCGACCTTGGCCTCGACCATCCGCCGGTAGGTGGCGTCGAAGTCGTCGACCTGGAGGAAGAAGCCGACCCGGCCGTGGGTCTGGTCGCCCACCGCCGCGGCCTGCCGCTCCCCGTCGGCGCGGGCCAGCAGCAGGCCGGTGCCGCCGCCGGGCGGGCGGACCACCACCCAGCGCTTCGGCCGGCCGTCGTTGGTCAGCGACGGCTTGTCCTCCGCCAGTTCGAAGCCGAGCACCTCGGTGAAGAAGGCGATCGCCGGGTCGTAGTCGGCGACGACGAGCGTGACGAGGTCGATGCGCACCCGGGTCAGACCTGGACCAGGGTGGGCAGGTGCCGCTCGACCACCGGCAGCACGTCGGCCACGGTGACGGGCCGACCCAGCTCGGCGGTGAGCGAGGTGACCCCGGCGTCGCGGATGCCGCACGGCACGATCCGCTCGAAGTAGCGGAGGTCGCAGTCGCAGTTGATGGAGAAGCCGTGCAGGGTCACGCCCCGGGCCACCCGGATGCCGATGGCGGCCACCTTGCGGGCCGGCCCCCGGTCGTCCTCCGGCACCCAGACCCCGCTGCGCCCCTCGACCCGCCCGGCGGCGAGCCCGAACTCGGCGCAGACGTCGATCAGCAGCTGCTCGGTGCGCCGGACGTACGCCACCACGTCGACCGGGTCGGGCAGCCTGACGATCGGGTAGCCGACCAGCTGCCCCGGCCCGTGCCAGGTGATCTTGCCGCCGCGGTCCACGTCGATCACCGGGGTGCCGTCCACCGGCCGGTCCCACGGCTCGGTGCGCTTGCCGGCCGTGTAGACGCTGGGGTGCTCCAGCAGCAGCACGGTGTCGCCCTGCTCGCCGGCCACCACGGCCTCGTGCAGCCGGCGCTGCTCGTCCCAGGCGGCCTGGTAGTCGAGGAGGCCGGCACGGACGGCGGTCAGCCCGGAAGTCGTCACGCTCACGGCTCCACCCTAGTCCCGCAGCCGTGGCCCGACCCGCGTGAGCCGCGCCACCGGCCGGCCCTCAGGGCGGGGGGACCCGCCACACCCACACGTCCTCGACCCGCTCGGGTGGGCCGAGCAGGGCGGTCGCGGTGCGGCGGACCGCCTCCTCGTCGACGTCGAACTTCGCGCCGTGCACCCGGTCGGCCAGCACCACCGTCTCGACGCCCCAGTAGTGCAGGTCGGCCCGGGCCTCCCGGATGCTGCCGTCGGTGATGATCGGCACCAGCCCGGTCCGCCCGGCCTGGTCCATCAGCGCGCTGAAGGTGCGCGGCACCGGTCCGATCCGGCCCCGGCCCTCCGGCCCGCCCGGGCCGAGGAAGAAGCCCGCCGGGATGCGGAACTCGCCCTGCCGGTGCGCCAGGGCGTACGCCTGCCAGCGTTGGCCGTCGGGATAGAGGTCCACGGTGAGCGGCAGCGGAGTGAGCACCCCGCCGGGGGAGACGTAGCGCTGCCAGGCCCCGCTGGTGATGAACGCCGGGATCGGCTCCCGGACGCTGGTCAGCAGCGGGGTGGGCAGCAGCGGCAGCAGCGCGGCGGCGAAGCCGATGGCCCAGGCCAGCTGGCTGGAGCGGTGCCGGGGCGGCCGGGCGCGCAGCGTGTCGACCGCGTACGCCAGCAGCAGCCCGATCACCGGGGCCACCACCAGGGCGAGCCGGGACGGCAGCGCCGCGTTGATCACCGGCAGGTTGTCCAGCACGCCGAACGGGAGCAGTTGGTCGGTGCGCCGGCCGTTCCACTTGGCGGTGGGGCCCCAGGAGAGCACGGCGAAGACCACCGCGGTCACCCCGAGCGCCGTGAGGGTGGCCCGGAACGCCCGGTCGGCTCGCCTCCAGAGCAGGACGAAGCAGGCCACGGCCAGCAGCAGCAGTGGGATGCCGAAGAAGGAGTTCTCCTCGGTGGGGTTGGGCGCGAGCGAGGTGCCGAGCCCGGCCCAGCCGGCCAGGGACCGGCGCGGATACGACCCGTACGCGGCGATGTCCTCGGAGTGGATCATCGGGTCGAAGCCGGTGCCGTGGAACCGCTGCGGGCCGGCGAAGTGCAGCCACAGCGGGTACGCCAGCAGCACCCCGGCCACCAGCGCGGTCACGCCGAGCCCGCGCAGGAAGTCCGGCAGCGCCGCCCGCGCCTCGGCCCGGCGGGCCGGGTGCAGCGCCCACACCAGCAGGAACAGGGCGACCGCCAGCGCGGTGAAGAAGAGCCCCTCGGCGGCGATCGAGAAGGCGACCGCCACGAGCACGCCGAGCACGACCCCGCCGGCCACCGCGCGCCCGGGGCGGCGCAGCCGGAGCACGCCCCAGATCAGCAGCGGCACCAGCCACCCGGCGGTCCAGTTCAGGTGCGCGTTGGCGTGCGACACCATGGCCGGGCAGAAGGCGATGAAGAGCCCGCCGACCCCGGCGGCCAGCCGGCTGGCGACCAGCTGCCGGCTGAGCAGCCAGTACCAGGCCACCGCGGTGGCGGCGAGGTTGAGGGTGAGGATCACCAGGAACGTCGCCGGCGGCCCGATGAGGTACGTCAGCGGCGCGAAGACCACCGCGTACGCGGTGATCGAGGTGTTGACCGCGAGGTTCACCCCGTCGGGCACGTTGATCAGGTGGGTGAAGAGCGGGTTCTCCCCGTGGGTGACCGCGTGCCCGCCGAAGGCCAGCAGCCACTCGAAGAGGGCCTGGTCGCTGGAGTTGACGGTGATCGTGCGGGTGTTCGGGTCCCGCCACATCCCGCTGGTCACCCAGAGGGCCAGGGCCACCGCGGCGAGCACCAGCACCAGGTCGGCACGCCGGTTCCGGGAGGTGGTCGACGGCCCGGTGGCCTGGGACGGGGAGCTCGGCACGCAGCGGACGTTACCAACCGGAACTGGACACGCCGGTCAGACACGGAACCTGGCGCGCGGACGCTCCCGCACACTTCGGCGTTCGTGAATGTGTGAGCGGAGGCCATTCCGGGGCGTGAAACACGGACGTAACGTCGCGGCAACTCGAAGGTGACCCAGTTCACAATTCGCCGTCAGGAGGTCGCCGTGCGCCGCTCCTCATCCCTTCTCACCCGCCTGGCCGGGGTGGCGGCCGGGGTCGTGCTGGCCGCGGCCGCCGTCGGAGTCGCCGCGCTCCCCGCGCAGGCCGCCACCCTCACCCAGGTGACCGGCTTCGGCTCCAACCCCGGAAACCTGGCCATGTACGCCTACCGCCCGGACGGCCTGCCGGCCAACTCCCCGGCCGTGGTGCTGCTGCACGGCTGCACCCAGAACGCCTCGACGTACTTCACCAACTCCGGCTGGCAGAAGTACGCCGACCAGTGGAAGTTCGCGCTGATCGTGCCGCAGCAGCCCTCGGCCAACAACGCCAACTCCTGCTTCAACTGGTTCGAGACCGGGGACACCGCCCGGGGCCAGGGCGAGGCGCTGTCGGTCAAGCAGATGGTCGACTACGCCAAGGCCAACTACTCCGTCGACGGGAGCCGGGTCTTCGTCAGCGGCCTGTCGGGCGGCGGCGCGATGAGCGCGGTCATGCTGGCCACCTACCCGGACGTGTTCGCCGCCGGCTCGGTCATCGCCGGCATTCCGTACCGCTGCGCCACCAGCATGACCAACGCCTTCACCTGCATGAACCCCGGCGTGGACAAGACCCCGGCGCAATGGGGCGACCTGGTCCGCAACGCCTACGCCGGCTACACCGGCAAGCGCCCCCGGGTGGCCATCTGGCACGGCACCTCGGACACCACCGTCGCGCCCCTGAACGCCGCCGAGTCGCGGGACCAGTGGACCAACGTGCTGGGCGTGTCGCAGACCCCGACCAGCACCGGCTCGCTGCCGGCCGGCACGAGCCTGGAGGTCTACGGCAGCGACCAGGTACGCCTCTACCGGGTCTCCGGCATGGGCCACGGCACCCCGGTCGACCCGGGCTCGGCCGCCGACCAGTGCGGCACGGCCGGGGCGTACTTCCTGGACACCATCTGCTCGACCTACCGGGACGCGCTCTTCTTCGGGCTCAACGGGGGCGGCGGCACGCCGACCCCGACCCCGACGGCGACCGCGTCGCCGACCCCGAGCCCGACCCCCACCACCGCGCCGGTGTGCGTGACCGCCAGCAACTACGCGCACGTCACGGCCGGCCGCGCCTACCAGTCGGGCGGGTACGCCTACGCGCTGGGCAGCAACCAGCGGATGGGCCTCTACAACACCTTCTACACGAGCACCCTCAAGCAGACCGGCCCCAGCTACTGGGTCATCGGCTGCTGACCGCGCAGCCGCCGCTCTCGCCGGTCACCCGGTGAGGGCGGCGTGCAGCGCGCCCGGCAGGTCCGGGTGGGTCCAGGTGAAGCCGGCCTTGCCGAGCACGCCGGGAAGGACCCGGGTGCTGGTGAGCGCCTCGTGGGCGAAGCCGCCGAGGGCGACCTTCAGGGCCAGCGCGGGGACCGGCATGACCGCCGGCCGGTGCAGCTGGCGGGCCAGCTCCCGGGTGAACTCGGCGTTGGTGACCGGGGCCGGACCGACCACGTTGACCGGACCGGCGAGGTCGTCCCGGCTCAGCAGGAAGGTCACCCCGTCCAGCCAGTCCCGCAGGGAGATCCACGGCAGCCACTGCCGGCCGTTGCCCAGCTTGCCGCCGACGCCCAGCCGGAACGGCAGCAGCTGCGGCTTGAGCATGCCGCCGTCGCGGTGCAGCGGCAGCCCGGTACGCAGCCGTACCACCCGGACGCCGGCGTCCTCGGCCGGTCGGGTGGCGGCCTCCCAGACCCGGCAGACGTCGGCCAGGAAGCCCTCGCCGGCCGGCGAGTCCTCCTCGACCGTCCGGTCGCCGGTGTTGCCGTACCAGCCGACGGCGGAGGAGTTGAGCAGCACCGCGGGCCGGTCGGCGGCCGGCAGGCCGGCCATGGTGATCGCCAGCGTGGTGGTGCTGTCCACCCGGCTGGACCGGATCAGGCCCCGGTACGCGTCGTTCCAGCGCTTGTCGCCCACCCCGGCGCCGGCCAGGTTGACCACCGCGTCGGCGTCGGCGACCACCTGCGGGTCGAGCTGCGCGGCGGACGGGTTCCACTGCCGCTCGTCGGGGGTGCGCGGCGCGCGGCGGACCAGGCGGGTGACCTGGTGCCCGTCCGCGGTGAGCCGGTCGACCAGTCGGGTGCCGAGGAAGCCGGACACTCCGGCCATGAGGATCCGCATGTTCATATCTTCGGGTACGGATCCCGACTTGGATGCGTTGAGCGAAATCACTCACTCGTCGTTCGCGGCTCCCGCCGGCGACCTTCGGCGCGACCAGCGTGAGCCGCCGTTCACTCCCCGGTCCGGCCGTCGACCGCCTCGCGCAGGATGTCGGCGTGCCCGAGGTGGCGGGCGTACTCGTCGGTCATGTGCGCGAGGATCCAGCGCAGCGAGTGCGTCCGCCCGGTGCCGGGGTGGCGGCCGACCGCGTCCAACGGGCGCTCGGCGGCGATCCGCCGCGAGGCGGCCACCTCTGTTCGCCAGAGCGCGAAGGTCTCCACGCCGGTGGCCTCGGCGACGTCGGTGAACGGGGCGTCCGGGTCGTCGGTGAGGTCGAAGAGGTCGCCGGGGAAGGCGTCGGCGAGCACCGCCTGGAAATACCACCGCTCCACGGTGGCCAGGTGCCGGACCAGACCGATCAGCGACAGCCCGGACGAGGGCACCGGCCGCAGCCGCAGTTGCGCGTCGGTGAGCCCGGCGCACTTGCGGACCAGGGCGTCCCGCTGGAAGTCCAGGAAGGTCTCGAGCAGCGTGCGTTCGTCCACGGTGGCCGGCAACGCGAACCGTTCATCGATCACCGCTCGCATCGTACGCGCGTTCGACACCGGGTGGGGTCCGGAGTGGATCAGGAGGCGAGGCGGGGGAGCAGCGGGGCCAACTGGTCGGCGGCGTTCTCGCGTACCACGAAGCGGGTGACCCCCCAGCGGCGCCGGTGCTCGGTGACCGCCGCGACGATCTCGTCGCCCGTGCCGATCAGCACGAACGGGGTGGCCAGCAGGTCGGCGACGCTCAGCCCGGTGTCGGCGGCGATCGAGGCGGCCGCGGCCTCCGCGTCGTCGGTCACGGTGACCTGCTGGACGAGGGCCTCCAGCGCGGGCGGCGTGTCCCGCCCGGCCGCGCCGGCCGCCACGTGCGCGAGCTGCGCCTCGATCTGGTCGGCCCGCCACCGCACGTCGTGGGCGTGGCCGTCGGCGAGGGTACGCCCGAAGCCGGTCAGCCCCACCACGTCGGCGTGCGCGCCGGCCCAGCGCAGCAGCGCCGAATTGGCCGTGCCCATGGTGAGCGGGACCCGCTCCTGAACGGGCCGCAGCTCGGTCAGCCGGGCGGCGTTGGCGGCCAGCTCAGGCGTGTCCACCGTGACCTCCTTTCCGGCCAGCAGGTCGCGCACGGCCTCGGCCACGGCGACGCAGCGGCGGACCCGGGCGGCGACGTCGGGCCGTTCCCGCCCGACGGCCCGCCACTCGGCCGGGGTGTGCCCGGCGCCGAGGCCGAGCCGGGCCCGGCCGCCCGAGACCACGTCGAGGGTGGCCACGTCGGTGGCGAGCAGGATCGGTTCGCGCACGCCGGCGTTCGAGACGTACGAGCCCAGGCCCAGCGTCGAGGTCACCGCCGCGGCGGCGGCCAGGGCCACGAACGGCGACGCGCCGTGGCCCGGGTGGTCGGCGGCCAGCAGCGCGTCGAAGCCGGCGGCCTCGACGCGGCGGGCCAGGTCGGTCCAGCCCGTCGCGCCGGTGGGCCGGGCCTGCACGGAGAAGATCGCCATCGGCCCAGCATTCCCGGGGTACGCCCGCCCCGGCCAGCTCGGACCCGCCGATTCTGCTGACCGGCGAATCCGGGCCGGGCGCGGGCTCAGCCGGCGGACTCGTGGAGGGCGTCGAGGCGGGACAGGTCGTCGTCGGTGAGCCGCAGCGCGCCGGCCGCGACGTTCTGCGCCAGGTGCGCCGGGTTGCCGGTGCCCGGGATGGCGAGCACGTTCGGGCTCCGGTGCAGCGTCCAGGCCAACCGGACCTGCGCCGGGGTCACGCCGTGCGCCCGGGCCACCGCGCGCACCTCGTCGTGCTCCGCGCCGCTCGCCCCGGCCTCCCGCCCGCTGGTGGCGAGGGCGAAGAACGGCACGAATGCGATCCCGTGCGCGGCGCAGTCCCCGATCAGCGCGTCGTTGCTCAGGCGGTAGCCGAGGCTCCACGAGTTCTGCACGCAGACCACCGGGGCGATCGCGCGCGCCTCGGCGACCTGGTGCGGCTTCACGGCGGAGACGCCGAGGTGCCGGATCAGGCCGGCGTCGCGCAGCTCGGCGAGCGCGCCGAAGTGCTCGGCCAGCGGCTCCGGGCCGTACACCCGGAGGTTGACCACGTCGAGGTGGTCCCGGCCGAGCTGGCGCAGGTTCTCCTCGACCTGGCCGCGAAGCTGGTCGGGCCGGGCCATCGGCAGCCACTGGCCCGACGGGTCCTTGCCCGGCCCGACCTTGGTGACGATGACCAGGTCCTCCGGGTACGGCGACAGCGCCCGGTTGATCAGCTCGTTGGCCGAGCGCAGCGGCGAGAAGTAGAACGCCGCGGTGTCGATGTGGTTGACCCCCAGCTCGACCGCGCGGCGCAGCACCGCCACGGCCCGGTCCCGGTCGCTGGGGCTGCCGTCCGCGTTCGCGGTCAGCCGCATCGCGCCGAAGCCGATCCGGTTGACGGTGCGGTCGCCCAGCTGCCAGGTGCCGGCCGCGGCGGCGTCGACGGTGTCGATGGTCATGCGGTCTCCGTCCGTTCGAGAATGTCCCCGTCGCGGGGTGGCGTCACGCCGAGCAGTTCCACGGGGTCGCCCGCCAGCCGGTTCAAGGCGGCGACGAGTTTCCGCTCCTCGTAGGTGAAGTGCGTTTCCAGCAGCGCGGCCAGCCCGTCCAGCTCGGCCCGGACGGACCGGCCGTCGGCCGCCTCGGCGAGCAGCGCGTCGACCCGGCGCAGCAGGTCGGCGACGATGCGGTGGTCGGCGCTCAGCTCGGCCAGCACGGGGCGCAGCTCGGGCGCCTGCGCGGCCAGTGCGTGGAACGCGGCGCCGTCCTCACCGGTGTGGTGCCGGTCCAGCGCAGCGCAGAAACCGACGCAGTGCGCGCGCAGCTCCCGGGAAAGCGCGCCGCCGCCGGGGGAGTCGAGGCTCGCGCGGAGCCGGGTCAGCTCCTCGCGGAGCCAGTCGTGGATCTCGATCAACTGGGTGCCGAGGGCGGTCAGCCGGCCGCTCGGCGGGTGGGATGGGTGCACATGGTCCCCTGCTGTCCCGCGCCTCCATGCCCACGGCGGCCTCCGTGCCGGGTGCACCGCGACGCTTCGACGCAGGGTACGGCATCGGATCCGTCGTCGAACGCCCGCTCAGGTCGACGGTTCCTCGGGCTCCGTCTCGTGCCAGCGGGCCCGCACGGCTGCCTCGTGTGCCTCGTAGACGGCCCGCTCCTGGAAGACGAATCCGCGCAGGGCCCGCCGGGCCTCGTTGAAGACGATCACCTCGGTCGTCACCAGCCCCACAGCGATCAGCGTGACCAGCGCAAGGGCACCCAACGCCGGCAGTCGGTTGGCCACCGGGACGCTCGCCACGAGCAGCAGCACGGCGCCGACCCGGGTCCAGGAGACCGTGCGCAGCATCCGGAACTGGAACAGCATGTTGCCGCCGAGATAGCAGATCACGCCGCCGATGAGCAGCGGCTCGCTGGAGCCATGGGCGGGCAGGTGGGTGGGGACGCGCGGGTCGGTGATCTGGTGCACGATCTGCTCGGCACCCAGTGCGAACAGAATGATCCCGGCGATCATGGGCAGGAAGCAGTACCCGTACCCGTCCCGCGCCATGGCCACGCGGGGGCCGTCCTCGGCCGCGTGCAAGGCGATTCGGGCGGCGGGCCCGATCATGTCGTAGTGCGCCCACCACAGGGCCGCGGTGAAGAAGATGCCGAGGACCGCGGCGATCACCGCCGGCCAGGTCGGGGCCTGGCCGAGCAGGTTGCTTCCCACGCCGACGGAGATCACGGACTCGCCGAGCGCGATGATCAGGATGAGTTCGTACCGCTCCGTCCAGTGCTCGGCGGACGTGACCGCCCACCCTCCGGTGCCCGCGAGGATCCCGGTCCCGTACTGGAGGAGCACGACCGTCGCCCACAGCGAGTCCCGGATCAGCGCCGCGTCGCCGTCGTGGTCGAGGGCGGGCGGGATCAGGGCGGCCGCGAGCAGCAGGAGGGTGCTGAGCACCAGCTCCGGCAGGAACCGCCGGAGCTGCCGGCGCTCGTTCGGGCTGTCCCGCACGGCGTGCCAATACAGCGCCAGGTGAACGGCCCGGATGACCACGTAACTGATCGCGGCCACGAACGGACCGGAGGCGGCTTTGTCCGGGTCCTTGAATGCCTGCGGCAGCGACAGGGAGAAGGTGAACAACGCCGCCATCCCGACGGTCATCAGCACGGGTACGAAGCCCTCGCCGAGTCGGACCTTGGCGGCGACGATGCTGTGCACCACCCAGCACCACCAGAGCACCGCGAGCACCAGCAGGGCGTGCAGCAGTGCTCCGGGCGTGATGGCCAGCGCGGTGGCCCGGGTGATGATGAAGAACGAGAAGACGAAGACCAGGTCGAAGAAGATCTCGAACCGGTCGACCCGGGCCGCCGGAGCCACCGGCACCACCGGGCCGAGGCGCCCCCGCCGCCCGAAGCCGCTCACCTGGCGAGTCTTTCAGCGGTCGGTGACTGCCGGGCCGTAATTGGGTCAGGCCGGCCGGTGGCGCAGCCCGTCCATCAGCAGGTCGAGCAGGCGGCCGGCCTGCGCGCGCTGGTCCGGCTCGCCGGCGACCAGGGAGACGCCGCTCAGCCCGGCGAGCACGTCGGCGGGGGCCACGTCGGCGCGTACGGTGCCCGCGGCGGCGCCGGTCGCCAGCGGAACGAAGGGGGCGCGCGACGTACGCCGCGCGCCCCCTTCGTTCCGTCAGAGGGTCAGAGCCCCAGCTCGGCCTCGAAGTTGCCGGCCTCCAGCCGCTCCTTGACCGCGACGAGGAAGCGGGCCGCGTCCGCGCCGTCGATCAGCCGGTGGTCGTACGACATGGCCAGGTAGACCATCGACCGGACCGCGACGACCTCGCCCAGCTCCGGGTCGTTGACCACGACCGGGCGCTTGACCACGGCACCCGTGCCGAGCATCGCCGACTGCGGCGACGGCACGATCGGGGTGTCGAAGAGCGCGCCCCGGCTGCCGGTGTTGGTCAGCGTGAAGGTCGCGCCCGCGAGCTCGTCCGGGCTGATCTTGTTGGTCCGGGTGCGCTCGGCCAGGTCGGCGACCCGCTTGGCGATCCCGCCCAGGTTGAGGTCACCGGCGTTGTGGATGACCGGCACCAGCAGGCCCCGCTCGGTGTCCACGGCGATGCCGAGGTGCTCCGCCTCCGGGTAGGTGATCGTCCCGCCCTCCAGGTCCAGCTGGGCGTTGACGATCGGGTAGGACTGGAGCGCCTCGACGGCGGCCAGGGCGAAGAACGGCAGGAAGGAGAGCTTCACGCCGTGCCGCTGCTGGAAGGAGTCCTTGGCCTGGGTCCGCAGCTTGGCGATCCGGGTGACGTCCACCTCGATCACCGTGGTCAGCTGCGCCATCTCGTGCAGCGACTCGTGCATCCGCTTGGCGATGGCCTTGCGGATCCGGGGCAGCTTCTCGACGGTGCCCCGCTTGCTGCTCGGCTGCGGCTTCGCGGCCGGCTTGGCCGGGGCCGCCGCGGCGGCCGGAGCGGGCTGCGCGGCCGGCGCGGCCTGGGCGGCCTTCGCCTTCTCGGCCGCCTCCAGCACGTCCTGCTTGCGGATCCGCCCGCCGACGCCGGTGCCGTTGACCGAGGAGAGGTTCACCCCGTGCTCGGCGGCCAGCTTGCGGACCAGCGGGGTCACGTAGCCGGCGCCCTCCTCGCCACCGGCCTGGGCCGGGACGGTCGGCCGCTGCGGCGTGGTGGTCGGCGCGGACGGCTGGGCGGCCTGCTCGACCTTGGCCGGCTGCGCGGCCTGCTCGGTCTCGGCGGCCGGCTCGTTGTAGGACATGCCCGGGGTCGGCTCCTCGACCTTGGGCTCCGGCTTCGGCTCGGGCTTCGCCTCGGCCTTGGGCTCCGGCTTCGGCTCGGGCTTCGCCTCGGCCTTGGGCTCGGGCTTCGGCTCCGGCTTCGCCGCCGGCGCGGCGCCGGCCGCGCCCACGATCGCCAGGACGCCGCCGACCTCGGCGGTCTCGTCCTCGGCGACCTTGATCTCCAGCACCGTGCCGGCGACCGGCGACGGGATCTCGGTGTCGACCTTGTCGGTGGAGACCTCCAGCAGCGGCTCGTCCACCTCGACGGTCTCGCCGACCTGCTTGAGCCAGCGGGTCACCGTGCCCTCGGTGACGCTCTCGCCCAGGGCCGGCATCGTCACCGGGGTGCCCTCGCCCGACGGCGCCGCGGCGGCCGGGGCGGGCTCCTCGACGGCCGGCTGCTCCGCCTCGGCCTGCGGCTCGGCGGCGGCCTCCTCGGCCTGCTCCGCCGGGGCCTCCTGCTGCGGAGCGGCCCCGCCGGCCTCCTCGCCCTCACCGGCGATGACCGCCAGCTCGCTGCCCACCTCGGCGGTCTCGTCCTCGCCGACCACGATCCGGCTCAGCACGCCCGCCGCGGGGGACGGAATCTCGGTGTCGACCTTGTCGGTGGACACCTCGAGCAGCGGCTCGTCGACCTCGACGGTGTCGCCCTCCTGCTTGAGCCAGCGCGTGACGGTGCCCTCGGTGACGCTCTCGCCGAGCCGGGGCATGGTGACCGATACCGGCATGTTCTCCAGACTCCTTCATTCCCCTGGTGGGATCATCGCCCGTCGCCGGACGCCGCGGTTGTCGTGTCAGGCGTGCGCGTGCAGCGGCTTGCCGGCCAGGGCCAGGTGCGCCTCGCCCAGGGCCTCGTTCTGCGTCGGGTGGGCGTGCACGAGCTGCGCCACCTCGGCCGGGTACGCCTCCCAGTTGTAGATGAGCTGCGCCTCGCCGATCAGTTCGCCGACCCGGGCGCCGACCATGTGCACGCCGACCACCGGGCCGTCCTCGACGCGGACCAGCTTCACGTGGCCGGCGGTCTTGAGGATCTGGCTCTTGCCGTTGCCGCCCAGGTTGTAGTTGTAGGTCTTGATCTTGTCAGCGCCGTACTGCTCCTTGGCCTTCGCCTCGGTCAGACCGACCGACGCCAGCTCCGGCTCGCAGTAGGTGACCCGCGGGATGCCGGCCTCGTCGATCACGGCCGGGTTCTTGCCGGCGATCTCCTCGGCGACGAAGATGCCCTGCTGGAAGCCGCGGTGGGCGAGCTGGAGGCCGGGCACGATGTCGCCGACCGCGTAGACGTTCGGCACGCTGGTGCGCAGCCGCTCGTCGGTCAGCACGTAGCCGCGGTCCATCTTGACGCCCTGCTCCTCGTAGCCGAGGTTGGCGGTGGTCGGGCCGCGGCCGACGGCGACGAGCAGCAGCTCCGCCTCGACCGTGTCGCCGCCCTGGATGGTGAGCTTGACGCCGTTCTCGGTCTTCTCGACCTTCTCGAACGGCTTGCCGACCTTGAAGTTGATCTTCCGCTTGCGGAACGCCCGCTCCAGCACCTTCGAGGACTCCTCGTCCTCGGCCGCGACCAGGCGGGGCAGCGCCTCGACGATGGTCACGTCCACGCCGAAGGACTTCCAGACGCTGGCGAACTCGACGCCGATCACACCGCCACCCAGCACGATCGCCGAGGAGGGGACCCGGTCCAGGGTCAGCGCGTGGTCGCTCGTGATGATCCGCTCGCCGTCGATCTCCAGGCCGGGCAGGCTCTTCGCGTACGAGCCGGAGGCCAGGATGATGTTGCGGCCGGTGTAGCGCTTGCCGTCGACCTCGACGACGTTCTTCCCGACCAGCTTGCCGGCGCCCGCCACGAAGGTGATCTTCTTGGCGCTGCCCACCAGGCCCTGGAGGCCCTTGTAGAGGCGGGAGACCACGCCGTCCTTGTACGAGTTGACCGCCGCCATGTCGATGCCGACCAGCTCGGCCTTGACGCCGAACTGCTCCGACTCGCGGGTCTGGTCGGCGATCTCGGCGGCGTGCAGCAGCGCCTTGGTGGGGATGCAGCCGTTGTGCAGGCAGGTGCCCCCGAGCTTGCCCTTCTCGATCAGGGCGACGGACAGGTCCAGCTGGGCGGCACGCAGCGCCGCCGCGTAGCCGCCGCTACCACCTCCGAGGATGACGATGTCGAAGGTTGCGTCGTTCGGCTCGCTCACGTCCAACTCCCAGGTCGCGTCGCTGCATCGGGGGTTACGGCGGAGTAACAGGCACACCCCACCTCGGTCATCTTGTCACCACCGGGGTCGGAGCGCGTACCGAGGTGCCCAACGACACGTCGGTGGCACGTACGCTTGGCACCGTCTTCGATGACCGGCGGGGGAGGAGTGGGTTCGGTGGGGCTGTTCCGACGACGCAAGCGGGTGGGTGCGGTGAGCCGCGACCGCGCCGCCGACCGCGCCGATCTGGATCACCTGGAGGGCTTCGTCCGCACCCGGCGGGGCGTCGAGGCGTACCTGGAACCCCGGACCACGGTCACCGAGACCACGGTCATGCTGATCGCCGACGACGGCGAGTGGACCCGGCGGCGGGTCGGCGGGCCGGAGGAGGCCCGCCGGTTCGCGCACCGGCTCGCCATCCCGATCTACGACGTCCGGCTGATGGGCTACCCGCAGCGGATGCGCGACTACAACGAGCGCCGCAAGCGCCGGCCCGAGCTGTTCTGATCCGGACACGCGGACGGGGCGCCCCCCCGGCGAGGGGAGCGCCCCGTTTCGGCGCGGTGGACGCGTCAGCCGTTGGCGGCGACGTCGTCGACCAGGTGCAGCAGCGTACGCACCGGGACGCCGGTGCCGCCCTTGGTCCAGTAGCCGGTGGCCTCGCCCGAGTGGTAGCCGGGGCCGGCGATGTCGATGTGCGCCCAGGCCACGTCGTCGGTGACGAACTCCCGCAGGAAGACGCCGCCCTGGAGCATGTGGCCCGCCCGGTCCATGCCGGCGTTGACCTGCGAGATGTCGGCGACGTCGGAGTCCATGCCCTTGCGCACGTCGTCCGGCAGCGGCATCGGCCAGGCCGGCTCGCCGGTGGCGTCACCCGCGGCCCGGACCCGCTCGCACAGCTCCGGGGTGCCCATCACGCCGGCGATCCTCTTGCCCAGCGCGACCACCTGGCCGCCGGTCAGCGTGGAGGTCTCGAACAGGTAGTCGGCGCCGTCCTCGCACGCCCGGGCGATGGCGTCGGCCAGGATCATCCGGCCCTCGGCGTCGGTGTTGAGCACCTCGACCCGCTTGCCGCTGTACATGGTGATCACGTCGCCCGGCCGGTAGCTGGTGCCCGACGGCATGTTCTCGGCCATCGGCAGGTAACCGGTGACCGCGACGGACGGCTTGAGCGCCGCGACCGCCAGCATGGCCGCGCCGACCGCCGCCGCGCCCGCCATGTCGGACTTCATCTCCCACATGCCCTGGGCCGGCTTGATCGAGATGCCGCCGGTGTCGAAGGTGATGCCCTTGCCGACCAGCGCCACCCGCTTGCCGTTGCCGCCACCGGACGGGGTGTAGGTCAGCTTGACCAGCCGCGGCGGGGCCTCCGAGCCCTGGCCGACGGCGAGGATGCCGCCGTAGCCGCCGGCGGCCAGTGCCGCCTCGTCGAGCACCTCGACCCCGAGCCCGGCCTCCCGGGCGGCGGTGGCCACGGCGTCGGCGAACGACGGCGGGCGCAGCTCGTTCGGGGCGGTGTTGACCCAGTCCCGACTGGTCCGCACCGCACCGGCCACCGCCTGCGCGCGGGTGACCTCGGCCTGGGCGGTCGCGTCCGCCGCGTCCGGCACCGCCACCAGCACCTCGGCCACCGGCGTGCGCCGGGCCGGCTGCGGCTTGGTCTTGTAGCCGGCGAACCGGTAGCCGCCGAGCAGCGCGCCCTCGCTGACCGCGCGCAGCGCGGCCGGGGCGTCGGCGTCGTCGGGCAGCGGCAGGGTGAGCGCGACGCGGGCGGCGCCGGCCAGGGCCCGCACCGCGGCGCCGGCCGCCCGGCGCAGGGTCTCCGGGGCCGGGGCGGCGCCGGACGGCTCCGGGCCGAGCCCGACGGCGGCGACCACCGGGGCGGTGACCGTGCCCAGCGTGGCCAGCTTGATGACCTCACCGGGGCCGCCGGTGGCGCCGAGCAGGGCCAGCGTCTCGGTCAGCTTGCCGTCGAACGCGGCGGCGATGCTCTCCGCGCCGCTGGCCAGCAGCAGCGCGCCGGCGGGTGAGCCGGACTCCTGCTCCGTGGTCTGGCTGTGCACGCCGATCACGATCGCGTCGACGGCGAGTTCGGCGGGGTCGGTGTCGACCAGGCTGAGGGTGGTGCGGGGCGATGTCACGAAAGCTACTCCGGGCGGGCCGGGCCGGCCGCGGCGTCGCGTACCGGCGATGAAGGTCTCCGGCGGCGAACCTACCCGCCGAACGCGTGGCTGTCCCGCTGATGGGTGCAGGCGGGTGTCCCGCCGATGCTAACCAGCCGGTCACGGGCCGGTAAGTTCGCACCCATGACCGAGGTGACCTCCGACGCCGCCGCGACCCGGCTGCGCCGTTCCCCCCTGCACGAGCGGCACACCGCGCTCGGCGCGAAGTTCGCCCCCTTCGGGGGCTGGGAGATGCCGCTCGAGTACGCCGGCGGCGGTGTCCTCAAGGAGCACACGGCCGTGCGTACCGGGGTGGGCGTCTTCGACGTCTCGCACCTCGGCAAGGCCCGGGTCACCGGGCCGGGCGCCGCGGACTTCGTGAACTCCTGCCTGTCCAACGACCTCGGCCGGATCGGCCCGGGCAAGGCCCAGTACACGCTCTGCTGCGACGACGCCACCGGCGGCGTGGTGGACGACATCATCGCCTACCTGCACGCCGCGGACCACGTCTTCCTGGTGCCGAACGCGGCGAACACCGCCGAGGTGGTCCGCCGGTTGCGCGCCGCGGCGCCCGACGACGTGGTCGTCACCGACGAGCACGAGGCGTACGCGGTGCTCGCCGTCCAGGGGCCGCGCTCGGCGGAGCTGCTGGGCGCGCTCGGCCTGCCCACGGAGCACGACTACATGAGCTTCTCGACCGCCTCGCTGGAGGGCGTCGAGCTGACCGTCTGCCGCACCGGCTACACCGGCGAGCTGGGCTACGAGCTGGTCGTACCGGCCGGCGACGCGCTCGCCGTCTGGGACGCGCTGTTCGCCGCCGGCGCCGCGTACGAGCTGCGCGCCTGCGGCCTGGCCGCGCGGGACACGCTGCGCACCGAGATGGGGTACCCGCTGCACGGGCAGGACCTCTCCCTGGACATCACCCCGGTGCAGGCCCGCTCCGGCTGGGCGGTCGGCTGGGACAAGCCGGCCTTCTGGGGTCGCGACGTGCTGCGGGCCGAGAAGGCCGCCGGCCCCGCGCGTACGCTGCGCGGCCTGGAGGCGGTCGACCGGGCCATCCCGCGCCCCGGCATGGCCGTCTACGCGGGCGACAAGCAGGTCGGCACCGTCACCAGCGGCACCTTCAGCCCGACGAGGAAGCAGGGCATCGCCCTGGCCCTGATCGACACCGACCCGAAGCTCCCCGACGGCGAGACGCTGGAGGTCGACATCCGCGGCCGCCGCGCCCAGATGCGCCTGACGCGCCCACCCTTCGTAAAGCCCTCCGTCCGCTGACCGCTCCTCGGACGATCATGAAGTTGGCGGCACTCGGGGAGATCGGGATCGCCGCCAACCTCATGATCGACGGGGACGGGGTGGGTCAGGAGTCCGTGGGGGGTTCGCCGGCGTCCAGGACCGCCTGGGTCCAGCCGCCCTCGATGACGCCTGTGCTGTCCAGGACGGCCCAGTCGACGACGTCGGCGGCCTCCACCACGACGGGGGCGCCGATGCGCACCGTCGGGTCGCCGGCGGCGTCGCTGGCGCTCGCCCCGACGATCCGCTCCGGGGTGTCCCATGAGGTCACCCCGGCCCAGACGTACTCGGGGCCGTCGTCGCCGGGCAGGCCGTACTTGACCACGAGCTGGCTCTCCGCGGGGAGCCCGCCGGCGAGGAAGCGGGCCCGGATGTCGTCCAGCGCGGCACGGGCCGTGGCGATGGCCCGGCTCATCGCGTCGCCGGAGCGGGCGTACCGGACGTCGGGCTGGATGCCGTTGAACAGGGTCGCGCAGGCGGCGGCGAAGTAGCGGCCGGGCGGCCCGGGGTGCCCGGGCGGCGGGTTGAGGGTGAGGAACGAGTCGGCGTCCGGGTCGGTCGCCGGGTCCAGCTCCAGCCGCAGCAGCACCGGCGCCGTCGCACCGTGCTGCTCCGGATTGCCGTACGCCACCGCGATGTCGTGCCCGGTCACCGTGGCGAGTACCGGGAGCTGCACGAACGCCGGCACCTCCTCGCCGGCCAGCCCCTCGGTCCAGTCCCGCAGCAGCCGCCGGGCGGCACCGGTCATCACCGCGCCCCACGCCCGGGTCAGGTGGTCCGGCACGCCCTGGGCCTGGAGCTCCAGCAGGCCGAAGCGGCGCAGCCCCTTCGTGGTGAACCACAGCCCGTCGGCGTCCGACGAGTACGGCACCAGCACCCAGTCGACCAGCCGGATCCGCCCCTGCTCGTCGGGGAGGGACCGCAGCGCGGCCGCCGGGTCGAGGAACTGGAGCCCGAAGACGTCCACGACGTCCCCGTCGACCGTTTCGGCGACCGCCGCGGCCACCGCCCGGGCCGCCCACTCGTGCGCCGGCGGCCAGCCCGGCCGGTACTCGGCCTGCACCACCACGAGGTGCGTGGCGGCGGCCAGCCGGGCCAGCTGTGCCTCGGTCGCCCCGAACGCCGTGAGCAGGTCCGGCGGCAGCTCGGGGAACTCGCTGACCGGCCGGGTGTCCACGGTCATGAGCGGGCTGTCCAGCATCTGCCGGGCCAGCCCGTGCACCGGCTCGGCGAGCCGGCCGGCCAGCCCCTCCACCGCGGTCTTCGGGCTCACCTTCGGCAGGCCGACGATCGGCACCAGGTAGGTCGCGTCCAGCGACTCGGGCACCGGTACGGGCAGGAAGTCGTCCGTGATGAGCATGCCGTCCCCCTCGACCACACCGGTGCACCTCGCCGAGAACGCTACCCGCCCGGACGGGTGACGCTCAGCCGGACAGCACCAGTCCCAGGTAGGACAGCGTGGTGACGATCTCCACGAGGGCCCCCAGCACGTCGCCGGTGATCCCGCCGAGCCGGCGTACCAGGTGCCGCAGCAGCCCGGCCGCGACGGCGAGCGCGGCGAGCACGGCGAGCGGCCCCTGCCACGGGCGGCCCGGCACCGCCGGCACGGCCAGCAGGGCGACGGCGACCGTGCCCGCCACCAGCGCGACCGGCCCCACCGTGCCCGCCACCAGCGCGCCCAGCCCTTCCGGCCGCGCCGCCGGCACCCCGCGCCGGCAGGCCAGCGCGACGCCCAGCCTCCCGGCCGCCGTCGCGGCGACCACCGACGCGAGGGCCGCCGGCCGGGACCGCCCGGCCAGCTCCGCGAGCACCGCGGCCTGGAGCAGGAGTACGACCACCAGCGCGACCACCCCGAACGGGCCGACGTCCGGCTTCTTCATGATCTCCAGCGCCGCCGGCCCGCGCCGGTAGGAGCCGAGCGCGTCCACGGTGTCGGCCAGCCCGTCCAGGTGCAGGCCCCGGGTGAGCAGCGCGCCCAGCGCGACGGTCACCCCGGCGGCGACCAGCGGGGGCGCGATCGCCGCGGCGAGCAGCAGCACGGTCCCGAGCAGCGCCCCGAGCAGCGCACCGACCGCCGGGGCGAGCGCCATGGCGGCGCCGGCCGCGGCCCGGTCCACCCGGCCGGCGCGCACCGGCGCCGTGGTGAAGGTGGTGAGCGCCAGCCGGATCCCGTCGGCGAGCCGGCCCTCAGTCGGCACGGCGGCCGGGGGCCACCGGCTCGTCCGGCCCGGTCGTGGTGGGCCCCGGCCCGGCCGGCTCCGGCTCGGCGAACTCCGGCTCGGGTTCGGTGCTGGTCGGCCCCGGCCCGGCCGGCTCCGGCTCGGCGAACTCCGGCCCGGGTTCGGTGCTGGTGGGCCCGGGGCCGGCCGGCTCGGGCTCGGCGAAGTCCTCGTCGTCGCCGCCGAGCGACGGGTGCACGGGCAGGCCGGCCGCGAGCGTCAGGGCCGAGCGCAGCAGCGGCAGGGCGGCCAGCGCGGTCGCGCCCTCGCCCAGGTCGAGCCGCAGGTCCAGCAGCGGGGTCAGGCCCAGCACGTCGGCGGCGAGCCGCACCCCCGGCCGGCCGCCGTGGTCGGGGAGCAGGCACCAGTGCCGGGCCTGCCCGGCGAGGTCGCGGCTCACCATGCCGGCGGCCACCCCGACCGGCCCGTCCAGCAGCACCGGGATGCGCCGGGCGGTCGCGCCCAACAGCACACCGGTGGCCACCGCCACGTCGCCGCCGCCCAGCTCGGCGAGGATGTCCTTGGCCTCGCGGGGGGAGCGCCGGGTGCGGTGCAGCGCGTCCCGCACGGCCGCGCAGCGGACCATCCAGGCGGCGTCGTCGTACTCGCCCTGCTCGTTCATCACCCGGCCGAGGACCGCCGGGGGTTCCGCGCCGGCCGTGGCCGCCAGCACCGCCGCGGCGGCCGTCTCGGTGCCGGCTCCGCACGCCGCCAGCACCAGCAGCTGTACGCCCGCGTCGGCCGCCTGCTCGGCCAGCCGCCAGCCGTAGCGCAGGGCCGACTCGACCCGCTCGCCGGTGAGCGCCGGTCCCTCCTCGATGGGCGCGGAGGTGGGCGTCTCGACCACCTGGAGGCTGGCGCCGTTCTCGGCGGCCAGCCGGGCCAGGGCCCCCTTGCCGGCGCGGGCCTGCCGGGCGCGGCGGGCCGACTCGCCGGGCGTCGCGCCGGCCGACGCACCGCCCTCGTGGTCGCCGTGCAGCAGCAGCACCCGGACCGGACCCCACGGCGACGGGGTCGCGGTGCCCTGGGTGGCGGCGGCGAAGCCGACCACCCGCTCCAGCACGCCGAGGCCCGCGCCCGGGATGTCCAGGGTGGCCAGCCGGTCGACCGCCTGCGGGCCGGTGTAGTCGTCGGGCATGGGCAGTTCCATGCCGGGCTGGATGACCAGGCCGGTGGCGACCATCGGCAGCGCCATGGTGGGCGCGGCCCAGTCGGCCTGGCCGGGCGCGCCGGCCGGCGCCGGTGCCGGTGCGGCGGGCGCCGCGGGGGTGAGCACCTCGGGCAGCGCCTCGTCCGGCGCGCCCGCCCGCGCCGCGCCCTGGCCGGGGCCGGCCTGCGCCGGGACGTCCGCCTGGCCGGGGCCGGCCGGCGTGGCCGGGTGGGTCGGGGTGGCGGCCGGCTTCAGCCAGGCGGTCTGCCCGGCCACCACCAGCGCGACGGCGTCGCAGGCGTCGGCGACGGCACGGTTGGTCGCGCCCAGCGCGTCGGTGAACGCCCGGCCCAGCGGCGTGGTGGGCACGAGGGACAGGCCCACCTCGGGGCTGACCAGCACCAGCCGGGCGGCGCTGGCGCGGACCGCCGCGGCCAGCTCGGTGATGGTGGCCGTGTCGTCGGCCGGCTGGTGGGCCGGGTCGAGCAGCACGGTCACCCAGCCGCCCAGGTCGTCCACGAGCAGCGTCTCGTTCGGCCCGGCCGCCGCGATCACCTCGGCCAGCCGGCCGGGGTCCGCGGCGGTCTCCTCGGTGGTCCAGCTCCCCGGCCGGCGGGCGCGGTGCGCCGCGAGGCGGGTCGCCCACTCGGTGTCCTCCGGGTCCCCTGCGGGGGCGGTGGCCACGTACCGGACCGTGGGCGCGTCGGCGACCACCGATTCGGCGAACTCCGACTTGCCGGAGCGGATACCGCCGAGCACCAGGAGGGTGTTCCACCCGTCAACGGACATGCCCGTACCTTAAAGCCGTCCGGCGGGTCACCGCCCGCCGGCCCGGTCGGCTCAGTCGCAGTGCTCGAACGGGCTGGCGTAGCTGGCCCCGCCCGCCGACCCGCCCCACTTCACGCAGACCCCGGCGGCGCTCGCCCGCACCGGCCCGGCGTAGTACTGGTAGCTGCCGCTCGCGGTCTGCCGTGCCTTGCCCTGCACCTCCAGGTACGTGGTCACCGTGGTGGCCCGCCCGACGTCGGTGTCCTTGAGGGTGACCACGCAGTTGGTGCCGGCGGCCGTGCTGTAGAGCAGGTAGACCCGGCCCTTTCGCACCCCGCCGGCGGTCAGGGTCGCCGAGTCGATCACCTGGTAGCCGCTGCCGCACACCTGCCCCGCCGTGTACGGCTGCTTCGGCCCGGCCGTGCTCGCGGTCGGCGCCGGCGCGCCGGTGGTCGGCGCCGGACCCTCGCTCGACGGGGCGCCGGCGTCCGCCGCCGGGCGGCTCGGCGTGGCCGACGGCGAGCGGCTCGGCCGGCCGGTACGGCTCGGCGTCGGCTCCGCACCGGCGCCGGCGCTGGCGCTGGCCGAGACGTCCGGCTGCACGGGGTCGGCGATCGCGGACTCCCCGGCCAGCGCGGCCGGGTGCTGCCCCGGATCCCTGTCGTCGGGGGAGCCCAACGTCGCCACGACCACCGCCGTCACCACGGCGACCACCACCACCCCGGCCGCCCCGGCCAGTGCCAGCGCCCGGGCGCGCCCCCGGCGCTCCGCGGGCTCCTCCAGCGTCGGCGGCACACCCGATCCGGTGTGCCGTTCCCGCACCGAGCCGTCCCCGCCGGGCGGCGGCCCGGGCTGCGCTACCCCGACGGACCAGGCCGGCCCCGGCGGGGAAACCGGCCCGGAAGCCCCGGCGTGGCCGGGAGCGGCAAAGGCGGGACCGGGCGCGGAGACGGGACCGGGCGTCGGGGTGTGGGCGGCGGGGCCGGCCGCCGGGGCGGGCGGTGGCGTGGCCGGGAACGTGGCGGGCGGCTGGCCGGCGGGCGGCGTACCCCCGGGCGGGGCCGGGATCGGCGCGGGCGCCGGCAGGACGGCCGCGCCCGGCACGGCCGGCCCGGCCACCGCCCACGGCGGGCGGGGCGGGACGGGCAGGGCGGCGAGGGTGGCGTCGCGGGCGTCCTGGGCGGCCTCGGCCAGGGCGAGCGCGCTCGGGAACCGGTCGGCCGGACTCTTCGCCAGCGCCCGGTTGACCACCTCGACCACCGCCGGGGGCGTGCCGACCAGCGGCGGCGGCTCGTCCTGGACGTGCCGCATGGCCACCTGGAGCGGGTTGTCGCCGTCGAAGGGCGGCCGCCCGGCCAGGCAGAAGTACGCGACCGCGCCGAGCGCGTAGACGTCGGTGACCGGCGACACCGGCTGGCCGGCGGCCTGCTCCGGGGACATGTACGAGGCGGTGCCGAGCACCATGTGCGCGGCCGTGATGCCCGCCATGGTGCTGGCCCGGGCGATCCCGAAGTCGACGAGCACCACGGTGCCGTCCCGCTTCACCAGCAGGTTGCCGGGCTTCACGTCGCGGTGCACGATCCCGGCGAGGTGGGCGGCGTGCAGCGCGTGCGCGGCCTGCGCCACCACCGACATGGTGGACGCCGGGTCGAGCCGGCCGGCGCGCCGGATCCAGGTGACCAGCGGCTCGCCGTCGACGTACTCCATCACCAGGTAGCTGACCTGGCTGCCGTCGGCGAGGGTGGCGGAGCCGAAGTCGTGCACCTGGACGATGCCGGGGTGCCGCAGCGCGGCCAGCATCCGGGCCTCGGCGTGGAAGCGGGTGGTGAACTCGGGGTCGGCGACCAGCGAGGGGAGCAGCACCTTCACCGCGACCTCGCGGCCCAGCAGGGTGTCGGTGCACTTCCAGACGGCCCCCATGCCGCCCGTCGCGATGCGTTCGTCCAGCCGATAGCGCTCGCTGAGCACCACTCCTTGAGTCAGCACCGCGTCACCGTACCGGCCCGGGGTGACGGCATGATCCATGTGGCGGCCGGGCCGTCCCGCGCGGGGCCGACTAGGCTTGCGGGGGTTTCCGTCCCAGGGGCGACGGCGGCGAGGGGAGACGCGGCATGGCGTGGAGCTGGCGGTACGAGGGCACGAACGGCGCTTCGGTCGACGGGCCGGGTGAGTCGTTCCCCAGTCAGGCGGACGCCGAATCGTGGATCGGCCAGGCCTGGCGGGAGCTCGCGGCATCCGGCGTCACCTCCGTCGCGCTCGTCGAGGACGACCGGGTGGAGTACCGGATGAGCCTGCTGCCCCCGGCCGAATGACGGGCTACGACCGCCCGCGCGACCCGCTGGTGCTCGGGGTGCCCCGGGCGGCGTTCCGGCCCAGCGCGATCTTCCTCGCCCTGGTCGCGATCTTCGTGGCCAGCGGGGTGATGACCTGGAACCGGTTCGGCAACGTCCGGTTCGACGTCTTCCTCTTCGTGGTCTCCGGCTGGCTGATCTCGCTCTGCCTGCACGAGTACGCGCACGCCGTGGTCGCGTACCGGGCCGGGGACCGGGACATCGCCCACCGGGGCTACCTGACGTTGAACCCGCTGAAGTACACCAACCCGCTGCTGTCCATCGTGCTGCCGGTCGTGGTGGTGCTGCTGGGCGGCATCGGCCTGCCCGGCGGCGCGGTCTGGGTGGACCGGCACGCCATCCCCGGCCGGCTGCGGCACACCCTGGTCAGCCTGGCCGGGCCGGCCACCAACGTGCTGTTCACCCTGCTGCTGGTGCTGGCCGTGCGGATCG
Organism: Micromonospora sp. AP08; assembly: GCF_008085935.1. NCBI lineage: Bacteria > Bacillati > Actinomycetota > Actinomycetes > Micromonosporales > Micromonosporaceae > Micromonospora > Micromonospora sp. AP08. The sequence goes on along the minus strand of NZ_VSEZ01000008.1, from coordinate 63,488 downwards.
GCCCGGGCGTGGGCGGCCCGCTGGAGTTCTGGGCGGGCGTGGGGCTGCTGGCGTTCCTCCAGCTCACCGCCAGCGTGCTCAACCTGCTGCCGGTGCCCGGGCTGGACGGCGGCAACATGATCCAGCCGTGGCTGAGCCCCGAGTACCGGCGGATGTACGACCTGTTCGCCCCGTACGGCTTCATCCTGCTGTTCGCGCTGCTGTGGAGCCCGCGGATCGGCAACTGGTTCTTCGGCGCCGTCTTCGACGTGGCGGACTTCCTCGGGCTGCCGCCCCAGCTCTACGTGCTCGGGCTCGAACTCATCCGGTTCTGGCGGGGCTGACCCACCCGCGGTGGGAGCCGCCGCGCAGCGGCGGGGCGCTCCGGCTCGTGCGTACCTCCGAGGGGGCCCGGGCCGGCGCGGAGGTCGCGCCGGCCCGGGGAGAGCGTCACGGACGCTGCGCCGGGCTCTCGGTCTTCGCCGGGTCCCGCTCGGTGACCGGCTCGACGATCTCGTCGATGGCCTTGAGCAGGTCGGCGTCGAGCTTCACGCCCGCCGCCTTCACGTTGTCGTGCACCTGCTCCGGCCGGGAGGCGCCGACGATCGCCGAGGAGACGTTCGGGTTCTGCAGCACCCAGGCCACGGCGAGCTGCGGCATGGTGAGCCCCGCCTGCTCGGCCAGGGGCTTGAGCCGCTGCACCCGGGTGAGCACGTCGTCGCTGAGCCAGGACGCGATGAAGCCCGCGCCGGACTTCTCGTCGGTGGCGCGGGAGCCGGCCGGCGGCGGCTGGCCCGGCAGGTACTTGCCGGACAGCACGCCCTGAGCCATCGGCGACCACACGATCTGGCCGACGCCCAGCTCCTCGCTGGTGGGGATGACCTCGGCCTCGATGACCCGCCACAGCATCGAGTACTGCGGCTGGTTGGACACCAGCGGGATGCGCAGCTCGCGGGCCAGCGCGTGAGCCGCCCGGATCTGCGACGCCTTCCACTCGGAGACGCCGATGTAGTGCGCCTTGCCGGAGTGCACGATGTCGGCGAACGCCTCCATCGTCTCCTCCAGCGGGGTGCTGTAGTCGTAGCGGTGGGCCTGGTAGAGGTCCACGTAGTCGGTCTGCAGGCGGCGCAGCGAGCCGTTGATCGACTCCATGATGTGCTTGCGGGACAGGCCCCGGTCGTTGCGGCCCGGCCCGGTCGGCCAGTACACCTTGGTGAAGATCTCCAGCCCCTCGCGCCGCTCGCCCTTCAGCGCGCGGCCGAGCACCTCCTCGGCCTTCGTGCCGGCGTAGACGTCGGCCGTGTCGAAGGTGGTGATGCCGGTGTCCAGGGCGGCCCGCACGCAGGCGGTCGCCGCCTCCTCCTCGACCTGCGACCCGTGGGTGATCCAGTTGCCGTACGAGATCTCGCTGACCAGCAGGCCCGATCGGCCTAGGTGTCGGAATTCCATGACCCGACCCTAGCCCCGCCCGATCGTGGTCGACATGCGGCGCTCCCGGCCGTGCCGCCCCCGGGTCCGGCGGGTCAGAGCACCGGGGTGGTGTCGGCGAGCAACCGGTCGATCTCCGCGACCACGGCCGCCGGGCTCGGGTGCGCCGGCTCGATCAGCCGCTCGCCCCGCCGGTCCAGCGCGCCCCACCGGCCCGACTCGTCGCCGATCAGGAACGCCACCGGATGCACCACCACCGTCGGGTACGCCGGCGCGACCAGCACCCGGCCGGTCCGGTCCACCACCCCACGGCGGCCGGCCAGCTCCACCACGGCCAGGCCGTCCTCGGTGAAGCCGTCCACGTGCCGGCCGTCGGCCAACGCGGTCGTCAGACCGTGGTAGCGGGTCGGCACCACCACCTGACCGGTCCGGTCCACCGCGCCCCAACCGCCGTTCTGCCGGACCGCCGCCAGGCCGCCCCGGAACGGCCGCACGTCCTCGTAGCCCGGCGGGATCTTCACGATGTTGGTCCGGTCGACCGCCATCCACCGGCCCTTGCCGTCCATCGACACCCAGGACAGCCCCTCCGAGAACGAGCCCACCGCCCGGTAGCCGTTGTTCGCCTCGATCAGCGCCGCGCCGGTGGTGTCGATCAGCGCCCAGCGGGACGCCTCCGGGCGGCGTACCCACGCCAGGCCCTCGCGGAACGGCTGCACCTCGGCGTACCGGTGCCTGATCACCAGGTCGCCCTCGGCGTCCGCGTACCCCCAGAGCTCCTGCTCCTCGTCGAAGGTCGGCACCGGGTGCCGCTCGCCGCCCAGGACCGTCTCCCGGCTGCGCGGCTTCGGCCCGAACCCGCCCGTCGCGGCCCGCTCCGCGACCGCGTCCAACGCCAGCGAGGTGCGGGCGTTCAGCTCCGGGTCCTCGCCCTGGCGCAGGTCCAGAGCCCGCTCGAAGTGCAGGCACGCCTCCGTCAGCCGGCCCTGGTCGTAGCAGGAGCGGCCGGCGTGCTCGTGCAGCACCGCGCGCAGCCGGTCGGGCAGCTCCGGCGAGTTGGCCTCCGCGAAGAGCCGGTCGGCCTCCGCGTGCTCACCCCGCCAGCGCAGCACCTCGGCCAGCCGCGCGCGGGCCAGCGCGGTCCGCCGCAACTCGCCGGTGGCCTCCGCGTACGTGAGGGCGAGCCGCGCGTCGGCCAGGGCGTCGTCGAGGTCGCCGAGGATCCGGGACGCCACCGAGCGCAGGCTGAGCAGCCGGGCCCGGCTGCGGTTGTCCAGCGCGTTGCCCAGCTTGCTGGTGAGTCCGTCCCGGATCTCGCGCAGCGCCGGGGCATCGGGGGCCTCCTCGCGGAGGGTCTCCGGGTGCAGCCGCCAGCGGACGGCGGCGAGGGCCTGCTCCGGGTCCGCCGGGCTCTCCCGCCGCTCGGCGTCAGTGTCGGGCTCTGGCGTCCCCTGCTCCGTCGCGGCCGGCGGCGCTGCCTCCCCGGTCGGGGTGGTGTCGGCTCCCGGGGCGGTGGTGGGCTGTGCCGCCGCGTCAAGGGGGGCCGGTGGAGCCGGGACAGGATGTGGCTGCTCGGGGGCGGCGGCCGGTTCGTCCGGGAACTCGACCGGGGCGGTGTCGCGGGCCGCGTGGCTCTCGCCCGACGTCACTGGCGGCGGGGCGGATTCCCGTGGTGCGGCCTCTGTCGGTCCGTCTGCTGGCGCCGGCGCCGGCGTCTGCGGGGCGGGGGCCGCCGGGGCGACGTCGGGGGTCGTGGCGACCGGAGCAGCGGCCTGAGCCGGTACCTCGGCTCCGGCCGGCGCGTGCGGCGTCGGGACCGGCGCGGGGGTCGTCTCCCGGGTAGCCGGCTGGAGCCGTGGGTCGGGCGCGGCGGGCTGGTGGGGCGCGGACGCCGGTGCGGTGGTGGTCGGCTCCGACGGGACGTCGTCGACGGGCGGGCCGGGGACTGGCGCCGCCAGACCGGCGGCGGGCCGCGGCCCGGAGACGGGCGTGGCAGAGGCGGGCGTGGCGGAGGCGGACGGCCCGGAGACGGGCGTGGCGGAGGCGGACGGCCCGGGGACGGGCGTAGCGGAGGCGGGGGCGCCAGGGACGAGGGCGCCGGGGACGGGCGTGGCCGGGCTCGCCGTCAGCACCGCGGAGACGGGCGCTGCCGGGCCCGGCGCGGGCGCTCCGGAAACGGGCGTTGCCGCGTCCTGCCCGGGGATTTCCGCGACCTGTGTGGCCGGGGCCGGCTCGATCCCCCCGGCGGGCAGGGACGGCGCCCGCGAACCGGCGACGTGGGCTTCGGGTGCGGTTGTTGTCGCTGGGGCGACAAGAGACGCACCCAGAGCATCCGGGGCCGACCCGGCCTGGAGGTCGGCGGTCGAGGTGGACCGGTCCGGGCCCGGTGCGGCTGCCTCCGGACCGGCGAGCACGCGAGCGCCGTGGGACCGGTTGGACAGCTCCGCCTCCGGCGCGGTCCCGGTCGCGTCGGGTGCCGGGACGTTGTGCGGGGCGTGCACCGGGGCGGACGTCTCCGTCGGAGCGTCCGGCGACACCGGGGTACTCGGCCGGAACCAGGCGTCCGCGCCGCCGCCCGCCGGTTCGGCGGGCCGCGCGGGCGCCGCCTCCTCCGGCCGGTCGGCGACCTCTGCGCTTCCTCCGTGCCCGTCGGTGGTGACTGATGTGGACGCCACTTCGTGCCGGTCGGTGGTGACCGGTGCGGACATCGCTTCGTGCCGGTCGGTGGTGACCGGTGGAGACACGCGGTTGCCCGCCTCCGGCGAAGCCGGGGCGTGCGGTGTGGTCGCATGGCCTTCGTCCGACGGCCGGTCGGCCCGGGCGGGCGGGGTCGGGCCGGCGGTACTGCCCGGCCGGCGGTCCTCGCCGGGCGTGGTCGGGCCTGGGTTGTTGCCCGGCCGGGCGTCCCCGGCGTGCGGCGTGCTGACCGCGCCGGGCCCTTCGGCGCGCACGGTCGGCACGACGGTGTGCTCGGGCCGGTCGGCTCCCGGGCCGGGGTAGGCGGGCGGCGCGGGTCGGGCCGGCGTCGGTGCGGCCGGGGCCGGTACGGCCGGCGCTGGGGTGGGAGCGTCGAAGGGTCGGGCCTGCGGCGCCGGGGCCGGCCGGACGTCCTGGCCATGGGTGGTCGGCGTTGCCGGCTCGCCGCGGTCGGCCGGCGCCGGGCGGTCGGGCGGCGGCGAGGAGCCGGCGGGGCTGGGCAGGAACTCGACGCGGAGGTTGGCGGCGGGCGGCGCGTCGGCCGGAGCCACCGGTGGGGCCTGGCGGTCGCGGCACTCGTCCAGCGTTGGCCGCTCGGTGGGATCGGTAGGCGTGCTCGCCGCCTCCGATCCCGCCGGCCGGCCCGGCCGATCGCCCGGCACCGGTCGGTCGCCCGGATGGACGGGCGGCCCCCAAACGGGCGGACCGAAGACGGGCGTGCCTGAGGTGGGAGCCCCGGACACGGGAGCCCCGGAGACGGGAGCCCCGGAGACGGGCGGACCCGAAACGGGCGCGCCGGAGACGGGAGCGCCGGACGCCGGACGGCCGGGAATCGGCGCATCGAAGACCGGCGGCCCCGAGAAGGGTGCCCCGGGCACGGGCATGCCGGAGGCGGGCACGTTGGCGACCGGTGCGCCCGACACCGGCGTGGCCGACACCGGCGCGCCGGAGGTGGGCGCCGTCGGGCGCGGGTCGGGCCGGTTCGCCGGCTGCATCGGCGGGCGCCGGACCTCGTCGGGGCGGGCCTCCGGGGCCGGCATCGCCGGCTGCCGTCGCTCGTCCGGCGCGGGCCGCTCGTCTGGCCGCCCCATGGGCAGGGGCCGCTCGTCCGGCCGCGTGGGCCGCTCGTCCGGCCGCGCCATGGGCAAGGGCCGCTCGTCCGGCCGCGCCGAGGGCACAGGCCGCTCGTCCGGCCGCGCGGGCGGCACGGGTCGCCGGTGGGCGTCGTCGGCGCGCGGCGGAGGCGGCGCGGTCGGCCGGTCCTGCCGTTCTCCGGGCCGGGTCGGGGCGGCCGGCATGGCCGCTTCCCGTTCCTGGTCCGGGCGCGCGCCGGCCTGGGGCTGGTGCCGGATCTCGTCCGAGCGCGCCGGCCGGTCCCGCAGGTCGTCGGGGCGGTTACGCGCGGCCGGCTCGTCCGACGGGCGCCAGCCGTCGCCCGGGCGGGCCGGTCCGGGCTCGCCCGGCCGCCCCTGCCACCCGTCCGGCCGCCTTCGGAACTCCGGCCGCGGGCCGACCGACTCGGGGCGCGGGCCGACGGAGTCCGGCCGCGGGCCGACCGACTCGGGGCGCGGGCCGACGGACTCCGGGCGCGGGCCGTTGAACTCGGGCCGGGGACGGACCGGCTCGGGCGGGCTGTCCACGGGCTCCGGCCGGGGACGTCCCGACTCGGGTCGCGGACCGGCCGGGTCGGGGCGACGACCCTCGTAGCGAGCCTCGTCGTCCATCGGCCGTGCGGGTCGGCCGTCGGGGCCGGGCCGGTCGACCGGCGGGCGCTGACGCTCGTCGGGCCGGTGCCCGGCCGGCTCGGTGCGCGGCCGCCGCTCGACGACCGGCCACTCCTCGTGGTGCGGGCGGGCACGGTCGCCCGGGGGGCGCTGGCCGTCCCACCGCTCCTCCGGCCGGAACGCGGCGGGACGCGGCTCGGCGTACCGGCCCGGCTCGGCGCGGTACGGGTCCACCGGCCGGCGCCCGGTCTCGGGCGCCTCCCGGTACGTCTCGGCGCGCGCGGCGGCCTCCCGGCGCGGCGGACCGTCGAACCCCCGGTCCGGCTCGCGGCGCGGCGGGCCGTCGTAACCCCGGCCCGGCTCCCGGCGCGGCGACCCCTCGTGGCCCTGGTCCGGCTCGCGGCGCGGCGCCCCGTCGAAACCCCGGTCGCCCGGGCGGCCGAAGTCCTGGTCCCGCCGGTCGTTCGGGCGGGCCATGCCGGCGTCGCGCCGGCCGTCGTGGCCGTGGTCCCGCCGGGCGGGCACGTCCTGGTCGCGCCGGTCCGCCGGGCGCCCCGGGTCGGCCGCTCGCCGGCCCGGCCGCCCGTCGAAGGCCGGGTCCCGGCGCTCGAAGTCCACCTCGCGCCCACCACCGAACGCCGCCTCCCGGCGGCGATCGTCGAACGCCGGATCCCGCCGGCCGTCGAACGCCGGATCCCGCCGGCCGTCGAACGCCGGATCCCGCCGGTCGTCGAACGCCACGTCCCGCCCGCTGTCGAAGGCGCGGTCGCGTCGCCCGTCGAACGCCGCTTCGCGCCGCTCCACCGGTCCGCCGGGCGGAGGAGCGGCCGGCCCGCGGCGCTGATCCGGCCGGCCCGAACGTGGCGGCGCGTGGTGTGGGTGTTCGCCCGGCTCGGGAAGCCAGCCCGGCTCGGGGGCCGGGGAGACCTGCCGGTGCGGCGCCGTCCCACGCGCCGGCTCCGGGCGCACCCAACGCTGGTCGTACCGGTCGCCCGGCGCACCGCGCCGAGGACCGTCCTCGGGCCGCCGGCCGTCCCCGTTCGGCCACCCGCCGCGCCGCCCGTCGAGGTCGTCCGGCGCGGCGGGGCTGACCGGGTACGTGCCGCGCCGCCGGTCGAGGTCGTCCGGCCCGGCGGGGCTGACGGGGTACGTGCCGCGCCGCCGGTCGAGGTCGTCCGGCCCAGCGGGGCTGACGGGGTATGCGCCGCGCCGCCGGTCAAGGCCGTCGGGACCGGCGGGGCTGACGGGGTACGCGCCGCGTCGCCCGTCCAGGTCCTCCGGTCCGGCCGGGTACGTGCCGCGCGGCCCGTTCAGGTCGTCCGGTCCGGCCGGGCTGACGGGGTACGCGTCCTCACCACCGGGCGCCGGGCCGACGGGGTGCACCTCGGCCCGGCCGACCACGGCGGACCGGCCGCGGGGCGCGGGCGGAGTCAGGTGTTCGAGGCCGATGTCGCCCGGATAGCGCTGCCCGGGGAACTGTGGACGCCACTCGTGGGTGGGCTCGGCCGCCCAGGACGGATCGGCCAGCTCGCGCCAGCGGTCCCAGCCGCTCATCGGGGGACCCTGTCGCCGCCCGCGCGGCGCGGCCCCGGGGCCGGCTCGCGTCGCTCGCTCACGGCGATGTCACCTCGTTGGAAATTGTCGCGCTGGGCACCCCGATGTGCCGGTAGAGTCGCCCGGTCCAGCACCTCGGGGCTGCGGAAGGAGGGTAGCGGCGTGGGCTCGGTCACCGCCACTGTGGCACCGCCCACGGATCCAAACGTTACCCGATGGTTTCGGACATTCGTCGCGATAGTGGCCTCCGGCTTCCGACGGCACGCCACCTACCGGCAGGCGGCCGTGGCGGGCGTCGTCACGAACACCGTCTTCGGCTTCCTGCGCTGCTACATCTTCCTCGCGGTGGCCGGCGCGGCCGGCACGGTGGCCGGCTACGACCGCGCCCAGCTCGGCACCTTCGTCTGGGCGGGCCAGGGGCTGCTCGCGGTCATCGCGATCTGGGGCTGGACCGAACTGGCCGACCGGATCCGGACCGGGGAGATCGCCGCCGACCTGCTCCGCCCGGTGCACCCGGTGACGAGCTACCTCGCCACCGACCTGGGTCGGGCCGGGTTCGCCTCGCTGGCCCGGCTGCTGCCGCCGGTGATCATCGGCCCGTTCTTCTTCGACGTCTACCTGCCCCGGCACTGGGCCACCCCGCCGCTCTTCGCGCTCTCCGTGCTGCTCGCCGTGCTGGTCTGCTTCGCCTGCCGCTACCTGGTCAACGCGACCGCGTACTGGTTGCAGGACGTCCGCGGGCCGATGATCCTCTGGACGCTGGGCTCCGGCGTGCTCGCCGGCCTCTACTTCCCGCTCGGCTTCCTCCCGGGCTGGCTGGAGGCCACCCTGCGGTACGCCACCCCGTTCCCCAGCCTGTTGCAGGTGCCGCTCGACGTGCTGGTTGAGCGGGAGCCGGTGCCCACGGAGCTGGGGCTGGTCGGGCTCCAGCTCGGCTGGGCGGTCCTGCTGCTGGCGCTCTGCCGGCTGGTGCAGCGCCGGGCCGAGCACCGGCTGGTGGTGCAGGGTGGCTGAGCCGGGGACGGGGGCGTTGCGGGCGTACCGGGCGCTGCTCGGGGCGCAGGCCCGGTCGCAGGCGGCGTACCGCACCTCGTTCGTCGTGGACCTGGTCGGCAACATGGGCGCCACCGTGTTCGACGTGGTGACCGTGCTGGTGCTCTTCGGGGTCACCCGGGAGCTGGGCGGCTTCACGCTGCGTGAGACGCTCGTCGTCGTCGGCCTGTCGTCGTTCGCGTTCGCCACCGCCGATCTGCTGGTGGGCAACATCGAGCGGCTGCCCCGGTACGTGCGTACCGGCCTGTTCGACGCCGTGCTGGTCCGGCCGCTGGCCGCGCTGCCCCAGCTGCTGCTCATGGACCTGCCGCTGCGCAAGGTCTCCCGGGCGGTCTTCGGGCTGGCCGTGCTGCTGTTCGCGCTGGTCTCGGCCGGCATCGCGTGGACGCCGGGCCGGGTGGCGCTGGCGGTGGTCGCCCCGATCGCCGCGCTGGTCTTCTTCGCGGCGGTCTTCGTCACCACCGCCACCGTCTCGTTCTACTGGGTCGACTCGGGGGAGATGGCCAACTCGGTCACCTACGGCGGGCGCGACTTCACGTCGTACCCGGTCACCGTCTACGGCGGCTGGTTCCGCGCGATCTTCGCGTACGGGCTGGGTTTCGCCTTTGTCAGCTACCACCCGGCGCTGGCGCTGCTCGGCCGGGCCGACCCGCTGGGCCTGCCGCCCTGGGTCGGCTGGGCCTCGCCCGGCGTCGCGCTGGTCGCGGCGGCGGTCGCCGCCCTGGCCTGGCGCGTCGGGATCCGCCACTACCGGAGTACGGGATCGTGAACGTGATCGAGATGGACGGGCTGCGCAAGGAGTTCACCGTCCGCGTGAAGGCCGGCCGGCTGCGCCGGGAGAAGCGGACGGTCACCGCGGTCGACGGGGTGGACCTGCGCGTGGAGCGGGGCGAGATGCTCGGCTACATCGGTCCGAACGGCGCGGGCAAGTCGACCACCCTCAAGATGCTCACCGGCGTGCTGATGCCGTCGGCGGGCGCGGCCCGGGTCTGCGGGCTGCGGCCGGTGCCGAACCGGACCCGGCTGGCGCTGCGCATCGGCGTGGTCTTCGGGCAGCGCTCGCAGCTCTGGTGGGACCTGCCGCTGCGGGACTCGTTCGCGCTGCTGCGGCACGTCTACCGGGTGCCGGCCGGCGAGCACGCGGCCCAGTTGGCCCGCTGCCGGAGCCTGCTCGACCTGGACGAGTTCCTGGACACCCCGGTCCGGCAGCTCTCCCTCGGCCAGCGGATGCGCGGCGAGCTGACCGCCGCCCTGCTGCACGGCCCCGAGGTGCTGTTCCTGGACGAGCCGACCATCGGGCTGGACGTGGTCAGCAAGCAGGCGGTTCGCGGCTTCCTGGCGGAGCTGGGCCGGGCCGGCGACACCACGTTGGTGCTCACCACCCACGACCTGGCCGACATCGAGCGGCTGTGCCGGCGCCTGGTGGTGATCGACCACGGGCGGGTGGTGCACGACGGCTCGATCGCCGCGCTGCACAGCCGGTACGGTTCCCGCCGGATGGTGGTGGCCGAGCTGGACGCCGCGCTGCCCGCGCCGCCGGTGCTGCCCGGCGCGCCCGTGCAGCGGGTGGAGGCGGACGGTCGCCGGCTGGTGTTCGCGCTGGAGTCGGCGAGCGTCGCCGAGGTGGTGGCCGGGCTGGCCGGTCTGGCCACGCTCCGGGACATTTCGATCGTGGAGCCGGACATCGAGGAGGTCGTGGCCCGGCTCTACCGCGCCCCGGCCGAGGTGGGCTGAGCGGCCGCCCTCACGGGTGTTCCATCACGAGCACGGCGAAGGTGCCGGGGGCCAGCGCCTCGTACCGGTGCGGGGTGTCGCCGGGGAACGTGGCGTAGTCGCCCGGTCCCAGCTCGACCAGGTCGGTCTCCGGGCCGACGCGCATCCGCCCGGCCGCGACCACCACGTGCTCGACGCTGCGCGGGGTGTGGGCCTCCGCGAGCCGTACGGCACCGGGTTCCAGCTCCATGACGTAGACGTCGCGCCGGGCGTGGGGTGCGCCGGCGGCCAGCAGGGTGGCCGAGAAGTCGGCGTGCTCGGAGCGGACCCGCGGCCCCTCGCCGGCGCGGACCACCCGGACGGCGGCGGTAGGGGGTTCGACCAGGCGGCTGAACGGTACGTCCAGCGCCACCCCGAGGGCCCACAGCGTCTCCACGCTGGGGTTACCGACGCCCGACTCCAGCTGGGACAGGGTCGACTTGGCGATGCCGGCGCGGCGGGCCAGCTCGGTCAGCGACAGTCCCGCCCGGTCACGCTCCCGCCGCAGGGCGGCCGCGATGGTGGCGAGCGGGGGAGCGGGGTCGATCGCCATGTGTTCGCTCCGTCGGTCGGTTTGTTCGGTTTGACGAACGCGGTCCTTGTGTTCAGGATAATGGACCATGCGTACGGCATATCGAACGGGCGACGCCCGCGTGCTCCGCGACGTCGCCGCCATCGGGGCGGCCATGGTCGCCGTGGGCGCGTCGTTCGGCGCCGTGGCGGTGGCCGCCGGCCTGCCCGCCTGGGCCACCCTCGCCATGTCGGTGCTGGTCTACGCGGGCGGCGCCCAGTTCATGGCCGTCGGCCTGGTCGCGGCCGGCAGCCCGCTCGCGGCGGTCCTCGCCGGCCTGCTGCTCAACGCCCGGCACCTGCCGTTCGGCCTGGCCCTCGGCGGCGCCCTGGGCCCCCGGCGTTGGCAGCGGCTGCTCGGCAGCCACCTCATGACCGACGAGGCGACCGCGTTCGCCCTCGCACGCCCCGCCGGGCCCGGGCGAGGGCGGGCGTTCTGGCTCGCCGGGGTGCTGCTCTTCCTGGCCTGGAACGCCGGGACCGGCCTCGGCGTGCTGGCCGGCGGCGCGGTGGGCGACCCGGCCGCGCTGGGGCTCGACGCCGCCTTCCCGGCCGGACTGGCCGCCCTGCTGCTGCCCAGCCTGCGCGACCGGGAGACCCGCCGGGTGGCGCTCACCGGCGCCGGACTGGCCGTGCTGGCCACCCCGCTGCTGCCGGCCGGGCTGCCGGTGCTCCTCGCGCTCGCCGCCCTGGTCCTGCCGCTGCTGGCCCGCCGTCGAGCGACCGCCGCGCCGGACGACGCGGGCGCCGGGCCACACACCCACAGCGCCGGCCCGGACGGCCCCGGTGGCCCCCACGTCGTGCCGGACGACCCGGGTGGGCGGCCGGCGGACGGTGACGAGTCGGTACGGGTCGTGCGGGCCGGGGAGGCGTCGTGCTGATCGCGGTGATCCTCGCCCTGGCCGCCGGCACTTACGGCTTCCGCGTCGCCGGGGTGCTGCTGCGCGACCGGCTGGAACTGCCGGAGTGGTCCCGCCAGTTGCTGCCGGTCGGCGCCGCCGCGCTGCTGGCCGCCCTCGCCGCCACCGCCGCGCTGACCGAGGCCGGCGGCTTCGCCGGCTACGCCCGGCCCGCGGGGGTGCTGGTCGGCCTGCTGCTCGCCGCGCGGCGGGCGCCCTTCGTGCTGGTCGTGGTCGCGGCGGCGGGCACCACCGCGCTGCTGCGCCTGCTCGGGGTGGCCTGACGACGACACCGGCCCCTCCCCGCCGGAGCGGGAAGGGGCCGGTTCCAGGTCGCGTCAGGCGGGCCCGGTCAGATCTTGTCGCCGATGTTCACCCGCGGCGCCGGGGCACGCATCTTGCGGAAGGTGATCGACCGCATGATCGCGTAGAAGTAGAGCGAGCCGAGCCGCTCGGTGCTCTTCGGGTAGCGCTCGCGGACCAGCTTCTTGATCTTCCGCGAGATCAGCACCGAGTCGATCACCACGCCGAGCGCCAGGGCGCCCCACAGGACGTTCGACAGCAGCCGGACGATCGGCGGCATCGCCTGGTTGGAGCCGACCAGCACGATCAGCGCGCCACCGAAGAACCAGGTGCCCACGGTACGCCGGGAGTCGACCACGTTGCGGGCCAGCAGCCGCTCGGGGCCCCGGTCGCGCGGGCCGCCCTCGCGCCGGAACTCGGCCGCCGACTCGGCGCGCGCCACGCGGCGCTGCTCCCGGGCCTCCTCCTTGGTCAGCGGCTTCGCGGGCCCGGCGGGGCGCCGGCCGGCGGCCGGGCGCTTCGGGGTCTCGCGTCCCTTGGCGGGCGTGTAGCCCCGGGGCTGGGCAGCGGCGGGCGCCTCGTCGGTCGTCACCGAGGTGACGGACTCCTCGACCAGGTCGGTGGGCTTACGGCGAAACAGCGACGGCACGCCGGCAAGGGTAGCCAACCAGCCGCGCCCGGTGCACATCGCGGGTGCACCGGGCCGACGGCTCCAGGTCGCGGCGCGGCGAAAGACGCGCCGAGCTGGAGTTGTCGTAGCAACAAGTGGTGTGTGACGTCAGGGACGCTCGACGTGCGCGCCCAGGTCCGCCAGCTTGGCCTCGAAGTCCTCGTAGCCCCGGTTGATCAGGTCGACGCCGTACACCCGGGAGGTGCCCTCGGCGGCCAGCGCCGCGATGAGGTGGCTGAAACCGGCCCGCAGGTCCGGGATGACCAGATCGGCCGCGTGCAGCTTGCTGGGGCCGGCGATCACCGCGGAGTGCTTGAAGTTGCGCCGGCCGAAGCGGCAGGGGGTGCCGCCCAGGCAGTCCCGGTAGACCTGGATGTTGGCGCCCATCGTGTTGAGCGCCTCGGTGTAGCCGAGCCGCTGCTCGTAGACGGTCTCGTGCACGATCGACAGGCCACGGGCCTGGGTGAGCGCCACCACGAGGGGCTGCTGCCAGTCGGTCATGAAGCCGGGGTGCACGTCGGTCTCCAGCGCCACGGCGTTCAACTCGCCACCCGGGTGCCAGAACCGGATGCCGCCCTCCTGGCCCGGCCGGCCGCCGCGCGGCGGGCGCAGGTCGGTCACCTCGTACTCGCCGCCGACCGAGCGGAAGATGTTCAGGAAGGTCATCATGTCGGCCTGCTGGGCGCCCAGCACCTCGACGTGACCCCGGGTGGCCAGCGCGGCCGCCGCCCAGCTCGCCGCCTCGATCCGGTCCGGGATCGGCCGGTGGGTGTAGCCGCTGAGCCGCTTCACGCCCTGGATCTCGATCACCCGGTCGGTGTGGACCTTGATGATCGCGCCCATCTTCTGCAGCACGCAGATCAGGTCGATGATCTCGGGCTCGACCGCCGCGTTGCGCAGCTCGGTGACGCCCTCGGCCATCACCGCGGTCAGCAGCACCTGCTCGGTGGCGCCCACGCTCGGGTACGGCAGGGCGAACTTGGTGCCGTGCAGCCCGTTCGGCGCCGACAGGTGCAGCCCCTCCGGGGTCTTCTCCACGGTCGCGCCGAACTCGCGCAGCGCCTGGAGGTGGAAGTCGATCGGGCGCGGGCCGATGTGGCAGCCGCCGAGGTCCGGGATGAAGGCGTGGCCGAGCCGGTGCAGCAGCGGGCCGCAGAACAGGATCGGGATGCGGCTGGAACCGGCGTGCACGTTGATCTGGTCGGTGCTGGCGCTCTCGACGTTGGACGGGTCGAAGACCAGCTCGCCGTCCTCCTCGCCGTCGCTGACCTTGACGCCGTGCAGGCCCAGCAGCCCGCGGACGACCTCCACGTCCCGGATCCGCGGCACGTCGAACAGCCGGCTGGGGGTGTCGCCCAGCAGGGCGGCGACCATCGCCTTGGACACGAGGTTCTTCGCGCCGCGCACGCGGATCCGCCCTTCGAGCGGGGTGCCTCCGTGTACGACCAGGACGTCGTCGGTCAACGCAACCTCCAGCGCGTTGGTGCTGCCGTGTAGATGAGTGGGGTGCACGATCTGCATCGCTACCCGAATGGCGGCCCGGTCAAAACGGTCCGCGTGCGTTGTCGCCCCGGCAGCATAGCCCTCCGTGACGAAAATGGAATCGGTCACATCACCAGCGAGGGCACGAACCGGGGATTCCGGTGCGTTTCCGTACCAGTGATGTGACCAAGGGTGATCAGGAGCCCGGGAGGGCGAGCATCTGGTCCAGCGCGGCCCTGGCGTGCCGGGCGGTGTCCGGGTCCACGGTGATCTGGTTGACCACCCGGCCGGCGACCAGCTCCTCCAGGGCCCAGACCAGGTGCGGCAGGTCGATCCGGTTCATGGTCGAGCAGTAGCAGACCGCCCGGTCGAGGAACATGATCTGCTTGTCCGGGTGGGCCAACGCCAGCCGGCGGACCAGGTTCAGCTCCGTGCCGACGGCCCACGCCGAGCCGGCCGGGGCCGCCTCGATGGTCCGGATGATGTATTCCGTCGAGCCCACCTGGTCGGCGGCGTTGACGACCTCGTGCCGGCACTCCGGGTGGACCAGCACGTTGACCCCCGGCACCCGCTCGCGCACGTCGTTGACGCTGTCGAGAGTGAAGCGGCCGTGCACCGAGCAGTGCCCGCGCCAGAGGATCATCTTGGCGTCGCGCAGCTGCTCCGGGGTGAGCCCGCCGTTCGGCTTGTGCGGGTCGTAGAGCACGCAGTCGTCGAGCGAGAAGCCGATCTCCAGGACGGCGGTGTTGCGGCCCAGGTGCTGGTCGGGGAGGAAGAGCACCTTCTGCCCCTGCTCGAACGCCCAGTCCAGCGCCCGCTTCGCGTTCGACGAGGTGCAGACCACGCCGCCGTGCCGGCCGACGAAGCCCTTGATGTCCGCTGAGGAGTTCATGTACGTGACCGGGACGGTGTCCGCGGCGATGCCCAGCTCGGTCAGCACGTCCCAGGCGGTCTCGACCTGCGACAGCACCGCCATGTCGGCCATCGAGCAACCGGCGGCGAGGTCGGGCAGGATGACCTTCTGGCGGTCCGAGGTGAGGATGTCGGCGCTCTCCGCCATGAAGTGCACGCCGCAGAAGACGATGTACTCGGCGTCGGGGCGGGCCGCCGCCTCCCGGGCCAGCTTGAACGAGTCGCCGGTCACGTCGGCGAACTGGATCACCTCGTCGCGCTGGTAGTGGTGGCCCAGCACGAAGACCTTCGTGCCGAGCGCGGCCTTCGCCGCGGCCGCCCGGGCCACGAGGTCCGGGTCGCTCGGCGCGGGGAGGTCACCCGGACACTCCACGCCACGCTCGGTGGCGGGGTCGCTGCCGCGGCCGAGGAGCAGCAGCGCAGTGGCGGTGTTGGAGGGCTCAACCCAGGTCGAAGTCACGTCACCCATGGTCCCACAGGCCGACGGCCGCGCGGCCGTCACGGATGTGGCCTGCCACACTGCTCGGCATGCGCGTGCTGCTCTGCCCGGACAAGTTCGCCGGCACGCTGCCGGCCCACGAGGTGGCCGCCGCGGTGGCCGAGGGCTGGCGGACGGTGGCCCCCGCCGACGAGCTGCTGATCCGGCCGCTGGCCGACGGCGGTCCCGGGTTCGTCGCCGTGCTCGCCGAGGCGCTCGGCGGCCGGCTGCTGCCGGTGCCCACGGTCGACCCGCTGGGCCGGCCCGCCGCCGGTGAGATCCTGCTCACCGACGACGGCGTGGCGTACCTGGAGAGCGCCCAGGCGTGCGGCCTGCACCTGCTCTCCGCCGCCGAGCGGGACCCGAAGGCGACCACCTCGTACGGGCTGGGGCTGCTGGTCGCCGCCGCGGTCGAGGCGGGAGCGCGGACGGTGGTGGTGGGGCTGGGCGGCTCGGCCACCAACGACGGCGGCGCCGGGATGCTCACCCCGCTCGGGGTCACCCCGCTGGACGAGGCCGGCCGGGCCCTCCCGTACGGCGGGGCGGCCCTCGCCGCGGTGACCGCGCTGGACGGCGCGCCCCGGCTGCGCGGCGCGGCGCTGGTCGCCGCCACCGACGTCGACAACCCGCTGCTCGGGCTGCACGGCGCCAGCAGCGTGTACGGCCCGCAGAAGGGCGCCACCCGCGCCGACGTGCTGCTGCTCGACGCCGCGCTGGAGCGCTGGGCCGGGGTGCTGGAGAAGGACCTGCCGGGCTGCCCGTCCGGGCTCGGCGCGCTGCCCGGCGGCGGCGCGGCCGGCGGCCTCGGCGCGGCGGTCCTCGCGCTCGGCGGCCGGTGCGAGTCCGGCATCGGCCTGGTCACCCGGGCCATCGGCCTGGACGCCGCGCTGGACGCCGCCGACCTGGTGATCACCGGCGAGGGCTCCTTCGACCACCAGTCGCTGCGCGGCAAGGTGGTCGCCGGGGTGGCCGGGGCCGCCCGGGACCGCGGGGTGCCCTGCGTGGTGCTGGCCGGCCGGGTGAGCACCGGGCGGCGGGAGGCGGCCGCCGCCGGTGTCACCGAGGCGCACAGCCTGGTGGAGCACTTCGGCGGCGAGGAGCGCGGGGGAGTGGAGGCCGCGATGAGCCGCCCGGCCGAGGGCCTGCGCGCGCTCGGCGCCCGGCTCGCCGGCCAGTGGAGCCGCTGAGCCGACCGGACGACCTCCGCCGACCGGGGCGAGTCCGTCATCACGCCGCCGGGTGACCTCGGTGGGAGCGGCGTACGATCGGATCTGGACCACACCGGGAATCACTGGCGGACGTGCGGCGTTGGCCAGTGCGTCCGGACCCCATATCGCGCAGGGAGACTTCCACGTGACCACGCCAGCGCAGACCGAGTCGACCGAGGCCAAGGCCCCCAGCACCGTCGTCCTCACCGACGTCGCGGCGCAGAAGGTCAAGGCCCTGATCGAGCAGGAGGGCCGTGACGACCTGCGGCTCCGGGTCGCCGTGCAGCCGGGCGGCTGCTCCGGCCTGCGGTACCAGCTGTTCTTCGACGAGCGGTCGCTCGACGGTGACGTCGTCACCGACTTCGGCGGCGTCGAGGTCGTCGTCGACCGGATGAGCGCCCCCTACCTGGCCGGCGCCACCATCGACTTCGCCGACCGGATCGACGCCCAGGGCTTCACCATCGACAACCCGAACGCCGGCAACTCCTGCGCCTGCGGCGACTCGTTCAGCTGAGTCGACCGGGCCCACGACGCCTGCCCGGAACGGCGGGACCATCCCTCATGGGCTGGTCCCGCCGTTTTTCGTGCCCGACGCGGATGTCCGGGCGGTGACGTCCGGATGTGCGGGGGACGGCCGGTTGGCGACCGACCCCGTCCGGGCGGGCGGGGCGACCGGTAGGCTGACCCGCGCCGTGCTCCCGACCACGAGGGTTGACATGAAGATCGCCGTGACCGGCTCGATCGCGACCGACCACCTGATGAGCTTCCCCGGCCGGTTCGCCGACCAGCTCATCGCCGACCAGCTGGACAAGGTCTCGCTCTCCTTCCTCGTCGACGAGCTGGTGCTCCGGCGCGGCGGCACCGCCGCGAACATCGCCTTCGGCATGGCCCAGCTCGGCCTCCGCCCGGTGCTGCTCGGCGCGGTCGGGGCGGACTTCGCCGACTATCGGTCCTGGCTGGAGCGGCACGGCGTCGACTGCGACTCGGTGCACGTCAGCGAGATCGCCCACACGGCCCGCTTCGTCTGCACCACCGACACCGACATGTGCCAGATCGCCTCGTTCTACGCGGGCGCGATGAGCGAGGCCCGCAACATCGAGCTGGCCCCCGTGGCGCAGCGGCTCGGCGGCCTCGACCTGGTGCTGGTCAGCGCCAACGACCCCGCCGCGATGATCCGGCACTCCGCCGAGTGCCGCGAGCGCGGGTACGCCTTCGTGGCCGACCCGTCGCAGCAGCTCGCCCGGATGGACGGCGCGGACGTGCTCGGCCTGGTCGACGGCGCCGACTACCTGATGACCAACGAGTACGAGAAGTCGCTGCTCCAGAGCAAGGCCGGGCTCACCGACGCCCAGCTGCTGGACCGGGTCAAGGTGCGGGTCACCACGCTGGGCAAGCAGGGTGTGGAGATCGCCGGCCGGGACGTCGGGACCATCCACGTGCCGATCGCCCGCGAGATCCAAGCCGTCGACCCCACCGGTGTCGGCGACGGCTTCCGGGCCGGCTTCTTCGCCGCGCTCAACTGGGGCGTCGGCCTGGAGCGCGCCGCGCAGGTCGGCTGCCTGCTCGCCACCCTCGTGCTGGAGAACTTCGGCGGCCAGGAGTACGAGGTCCGCCGGGACCTGTTCATCAAGCGGCTCGCCGAGTCGTACGGCGACGCCGCCGCCGAGGACGTCCGCCCGCACCTCCAGTGACCGGCCCGCGGCCCGGCGGATCCGAACGCCGGCCCGGTCAGTGGGTGCGGCGTACGTCGTAGCCCGGACCCTCCGGATGCGCGGCCACGAACTCCTGGCCGCGCATCCGGCACCAGGCCGGGATGTCCACGGCCGCCGCCGGGTCGTCGGCGAGCACCCGGACCACCGCGCCGACCGGCAGCTCGGGCAGCCGCCGGGCGAGATTGATCACGGGCAGCGGGCAGCGCTGGCCCCGGCAGTCGAGCACCTCGTCCGGCTCGCTCACAGGCCGGTCACCCCCGCCTCGGCCCGCAGGCCCGCGACGATCCCGGGCAGTTCGGCGAGGAACCGGTCGACGTCCGCCTCGGTGGTCTCCCGGTGCAGCGACACCCGGACGTTGCCGTGCGACAGCACCCCCATCGCCTCCAGCACGTGTGACGGCCGCAACGTCGAGGACGTGCACGACGAGCCGGAGGAGACCGCGAAGCCCCGCCGGTCCAGCGCGTGCAGCAGCGCCTCGCCGTCCACGTACAGGCAGGAGAAGGTGACCAGGTGGGGGAGGCGGTCCACCGGGTCGCCGACCACCTCCACGTCCGGCACCTCGGCGGCCACCCGGGCCCGGATCCGGTCCACCAGCGGCGCCAGCCGGGCCGCCTCGGCCGCCGCGTCGGCCGCCGCCGCGCGCAGGCTCGCCGCAGCGGCCACCACCGCCGGCAGGTTCACCACCCCGGGGGTACGCCCCGACTCCCGCTCGTCGGCCGGGAACGGCGACTCCCACCGGGTGCCCTTGCGCACCACCAGCACCCCGACGCCGGGCGGCCCGCCCCACTTGTGGGCGCTGGCCGTCAGCACCGACCAGCCGGCCGGCAGCGGCGCCCGGCCGGCCAGCTGCGCCGCGTCGACGTACAACGGGACCCCCGCCTCGGCGCACAGCTCCGCCGCAGCGGGCACCGGCTGCACCGTGCCCACCTCGTGACTCGCCCCGATCAGGGCGGCCAGGGCCACCCCGGGCGCGGCCACCGCCGCCGCCCAGGCGTCCAGGTCCACCCGGCCGACCCGGTTCACGGGTACGCACACCGCGTCGCCCCCGCCGGCCACGTGCCGCTCCGCGGCGTGCAGTACCGCCGAGTGCTCGATCGCGGAGTGCACCAGCGCCGCCCCGGCCCGGCGCCGCCCCGACAGGCCACCGAGCACGGCGGCGTGCGCGGCCGTCGTACCGCTGGGGGTGAAGGAGAGCTCGTCGGCGCGGACGCCGAGGGTCTGCGCGGCGGCCTCGCGGGCGGCGTCGAGGAGCTGGCGGGCCCGGCGGGCCTGGCCGTAGAGCCTGGCCGGGTCGGCCCAGCCGTCGTCCAGCGCGGCCAGCAGCGCCTGCCGCGCGACCGGGTGCAGCGGGGCCGCGGTGGCCGCGTCCAGGTAGACCTGGTTTGCGCTCATGAAGCCTGACGCTATCGCGCCGGTACGCCCAAGATCCCCCCGATGGGGGCGGACAGTGACCCCAAGACGGTCAGGCCCGTCATGGTCGAGTAATCTGCGACCGTCGGTGACGCCTTTGCCGTCGGTGTCGAGCGAAACAATCACCGCGGCGCGCTAGGGAGGCAGGACCAGGTGGTCGCAAGGAGTTCGGAGGTACGGCCGTCGGCCGTACGGCACAGCGCTTCCTCGGGGGCCGGTGGGCGCCGGCGGCGTGGTGCCGGTCGACTCGCCGGGCTCGGTCTCGGCGGAGCCGCGCTGCTGGTTCTGCTCACCGGCTGCGACGTCGGCAAGACGTTCGGCGGCTTCGGGTGGCCGGAGGGCGGCATCACCCCCGAGTCGCACCGGATGTACGACCTCTGGATCGCGTCCTGCATCGCGGCCCTCGCGGTCGGCGTGTTCGTCTGGGGCCTGATCTTCTGGTGCGTGATCCGCTACCGGAAGCGCGGCAACGCCCTGCCGGTGCAGACCCGCTACAACCTGCCGATGGAGTTCCTCTACACCATCGCGCCGATCCTCGTGGTCTCCGTGCTCTTCTACTACACCGCGGTGGTGCAGACCGGCGTGGTGAAGGAGTCGAAGAACCCCGACGTCACCGTCGAGGTCGTCGCCTTCAAGTGGAACTGGCAGTTCAACTACCGCGACGGCCAGGGCCGCGACGCCAACACGGTCGCCTCGGTGCTGGGCACCAGCGAGGTCATCCCGGTGCTGGTCCTGCCGACCGGCAAGTCGATCCGGTTCGAGGAGCAGAGCCGCGACGTCATCCACTCCTTCTGGGTGCCGGAGCTGCTGTTCAAGCGCGACGTCATGCCGGGCAACATCCGCAACACCTTCGAGGTCTCCAGCATCGACGAGGAAGGCCACTTCGTCGGCCGCTGCGCCGAGCTGTGCGGCAGCTACCACGCCTTCATGAACTTCGAGCTGCGGGTCGTCTCGCCCGAGAAGTACGAGCAGTTCCTGGCTGCCAAGAAGGACGGCAAGTCGACGCAGGAGGCGCTCTCGGCGATCGGCGAGGACCCGTACGCCACCGAAACCAAGCCGTTCAAGACGCGGCGCAACACCGCCAACTTCAACCCGTCCGACGCGACGGCCGGCGCGGGAAGCTGAGGGGTCCGGCATGAAGACCGAGTGGAAGATCTTCCTCACCATCGCGACGTTCCTCCTCGGCGCGGCGATCCTCTACGGCGCGTGGACCTACGGTGACGGCGGCCGGGTCGAGTGGATCGGCACCGTGGCGCTGCTGCTGTCGTTCCTGCTCTGCGCCATGTGCGGCGGCTTCTTCTGGTTCGTCTCGCGCCGCATCGACCTGCGTCCCGAGGACCGGCCGGACGGCGAGATCGCCGACGGCGCCGGCGAGATCGGCTTCTTCAGCCCGGGCAGCTACTGGCCGTTCGGCCTGGCCCTGGCCGCCTCGATCGCCGGTCTCGGCCTGGTCTTCTGGCAGTTCTGGCTGATCGGCCTGGGCCTCGTGACGGTCGTCTTCGCCGCCTGCGGCCTGCTCTTCGAGTACTACTCGGGCACCCGCCGCACGGCCGAGCACTGACCCGACCCACCACCGGCAAGGCCCGCGCCCCTTCAGGGGCCGCGGGCCTTCCGCGTTTCCGCGCCTCCGCGCCCTCCCGCCGTGACGTGCCGTCCGCCTCGCCCTTTCGTGCGTCGATCATGAGGTTGGCGGCATGCTTCGCCCTTTTCGCCGCCGCCAACCTCATGATCGTCGAGGGCGCGCGAGGGAGCTTGGGCACCGTCCGGGCGCCGCGGTGTCAGCGTGCTGGGTCGCCGTCGGCCCGGGTCAGGCGGCGTGGCGGTGGGGGGTGCGGGTGGTGCGGGGGCGGCGGTGCAGCCGGGGCGCGGGGAAGGCGAAGGTGGCGATGAGCACGGCCGCGCCGCAGCCGGTGCAGACCAGCTCAGGGCAGTCGGCGTCGTGCCCGTCGACGCAGGGTGGCGCCTCGAAGAGCACGACGCCCTCGCAGCCGTCGCAGTAGAGCTCGCGGTCCGACACGGGCGTCTCCTCTCGCTCCGGTGCCCGTCGACGGGCGCTGGCGCCATCGGCGGAAAACGGAAAATTACTCCCGTGTAGTTTGGCACGCGGGTCCGACAAAACCGGCCGGCACCCGGGCTCAGAGCGCGCCGGCCACCTCGAGCCAGCGCTCCAGGGCGCCGGCGGCCGCGCCCGAGTCGATCGACTCGGTCGCCCGGACCAGGCCGGCGCGCAGCGCCTCGTGCAGGTCGCCGTCGAGCGGGCCCTGGGTGGCCAGCGCGACCGCGGCGTTCACCAGCACGGCGTCGCGGACCGGACCCGTCTCGCCGGCCAGCAGCCGCCGGACCACGCCGGCGTTGTACGCCGCGTCACCGCCGCGCAGGTCGGCCAGGGTGGCCCGGGGTACCCCGAGTTCCGTCGCGTCCAGCAGCGCCTCCCTGACGGCGCCCTGCTGGGCCACCCAGACGCGGGTGGGCGCGCCCGTGCTGAACTCGTCCAGCCCGTCCTCGCCGCGCACCACGATGACCGAGTCGCCCCGGGCGGCGAAGACGGCCGCCATCACCGGGGCCATCCGCGGGTCGAAGCAGCCCACGGCGCCGGCCCGCGGGCGGGCCGGGTTGGTCAGCGGGCCGAGGAAGTTGAACGCGGTGGGCACGCCGATCTCGCGGCGTACCGGGCCGGTGTGGCGCATGCCGGGGTGGAACCGGGCGGCGAAGCAGAAGCCGATGCCGGCCTCGGTGACGCAGCGGGCCACCTGCTCCGGGTCCAGGTCCAGCGGAACGCCGAGGTACTCCAGCACGTCCGCGGTGCCGCAGGACGACGAGGCGGCCCGGTTGCCGTGCTTGACCACGCGGACGCCGGCCCCGGCGACCACCAGCGCGGCCATGGTGGAGATGTTCACCGTGTGGGCGAGGTCGCCGCCGGTGCCCACCACGTCCAGCGCGCCGGCCCGGACCTCCTCGGGCAGCGTCACCGGGACGGCCCGGGTCAGCATGGCCTCGACCAGGCCGCCCAGCTCGGCCGGCGTCTCGCCCTTGGTGCGCAGGGCCACGGCGAAGCCGGCGATCTGGGCCGGGGTGGCCGAGCCGGCCATGATCTCGCCCATCGCCCAGGCGGTGTCGGCGGTGGAGAGCTCCTCACCGCGCAGCAGCGCGTTGAGCAGAAGCGGCCAGGTCCGTTCGCCCATGGCGGGCCTCCCGAGCGGGGGTGTGAGCGGGTGTGGCGGCCGTCATCCGGTCCGTGGCCGACGGGCGGCTCGGCGGGCGGGATCATGGCTGGTGGCCGTCATCCGTCCGTCGGCGCCGTCCGGCCTGGGCCGGATCATGGCCGGGGTCGGCGCCACGGCCGCGTCGCCGTGGCGCCGGGACGACGGCTCCGGGTCGCGGCGCGGCGTCGGACGCGCCGGGCCTGGAGTCGTCGCCGGGTGGCTCAGGCCGCGGCGTGCGTGCGCCGCAGCAGCTCGGCGACGGTGGTGCCGGCGGTCACCGGGTCGAGCGGGTGGGTCAGGGTGGCGTCGACCTCGGCGTACGCGGCCAGCCAGCGGTCGGCGGCGCGCGCCAGCACCACGCACGTCGGCGGGGCGTCGTCCCGGTCGTCCTTGATCTGGCGGGCGATGCCGAGGCCGCCGCCGGGGCTCGCCTCGCCGTCGAGCAGGAGCAGGTCGATCTCGTAGTCGTCGACCAACCGGACGCAGCCGGCGTAGTCGTCGGCCTCGACGAACTCGATCTCGAGCCCGGGCGCGGGCCGGGTGCCCACGGCGAGTCGCATCCGGTCACGGACCTTCGGGTCGTCGCTGTAGAGCAGGACGGTGCAAAGACGATCGCTCATCGTGACGTGGCTCCCACCTCGTAGCTGCCCGCTGATCGTAGCGGGCGTCACATCCGACCGATCGCCCGGCCCTGGCGTACCCGTCGACGGCTCCAGGTCGCGGCGCGGCGTCAGACGCGCCGAGCTGGAGTCGTCGTAGTGGTCAGGCGCTCGCCTCCGCGGCGCGCTGGCGGGCCTCCTGGCGGTCCAGCTCGCGGTCCAGGCGGCGGGCCTCGCGCTCGGACTGCTTGATCCACTGCACGACCAGCACGGCCAGCATGGTGACGCTGACGAACTCGCCGCCGGCCCAGAGCACGCCGCCGGCGACCACCTGGTCGTTCCACGGGTCGGACCAGCTCAGGTGCAGCGACGGGTACCAGTCGCCACCCAGCAGGGTGGTGCTCTGCATGATGGTGAGCCCGAGCACGGTGTGGAACGGCACGGAGAGCAGCATGAGCAGCGCCCGGGCCGGGTACGGCCAGCGCCCGGGCAGCGGGTCCAGGCCGAGCAGCGGCCAGAAGAACACGCAGCCGGTCATGATGAAGTGCGCGTGCACCAGCTCGTGCGCCCACTCGTGCCGGAGGGTGATCTCGTACAGGCCGGTGAAGTAGAGGGCGAACGGGTTCACCACGAAGATGGCGAACGCCACCAGGGGGAAGCTGTAGACCCGGGCGATCCGGCTGTGCACGATCGCCAGCAGCCGCTTGCGCGGGCGCACCGGCAGGGTGCGCAGGGCGAGCGTCACGGGCGCGCCGAGCGCCAGGAAGATCGGCGCGATCATGGACAGCACCATGTGCTGGACCATGTGCACTGACAGCAGGGCGGTGTCGTATGCGCCCAGCCCGCTGACCGTGACCGCGGCGATGCCGCCCAGGCCCGGGACGAGGAAGCAGACGGTACGGACCACCGGCCAGCGGTCGCCGCGCAGCCGCAGCCGGTA
The DNA here is from genome assembly GCF_008085935.1 of Micromonospora sp. AP08. Taxonomy (NCBI): domain Bacteria; kingdom Bacillati; phylum Actinomycetota; class Actinomycetes; order Micromonosporales; family Micromonosporaceae; genus Micromonospora; species Micromonospora sp. AP08. Next base: position 38,918 of record NZ_VSEZ01000008.1, on the reverse strand, counting down.
CACCCCGTAGAGGTAGAGGCCGGCGGCCAGCACCAGGCCGAGGGCGAGCCAACTGTCCAGCCGGGTCTCGGTCAGGACCCGGGCCACGGTGAACGGCGGCGGGACCGCCTCGCCCCCCGCCGCGAGTGTCGCCGGGGCCACCGAGGTGGCGGCGAAGATCGGATCGACGTGCAGCACGCTTTTCAGGGTAGGTCAGGCGAAGCGGACGACCCCGATCGGGCCACTGATGGCACAGGTTTGCCACCCCGCTGATCGTCGGTCCCGGTCAAGGGCAATAATGACCGCGTGACTGCGGCCCCAGCCATTGACAAGAGCCGGATCCACTCCCTGACCCGACCCAACATGGTCAGCGTCGGGACGATCGTGTGGCTCTCCAGCGAACTCATGTTCTTCGCGGCGCTGTTCGCGATGTACTTCTCGATCCGCGCGGCGGCGCCGGAGCAGTGGGAGAAGCACACCGAGATCCTGAACATCCCCTATGCGACCACCTTCACGGTGATCCTGGTGCTGTCCTCGGTGACCTGCCAGCTCGGTGTCTTCGCGGCCGAGAAGGGCGACGTCCACGCCCTCCGTCGGTGGTTCACGATCACCTTCGTGATGGGCCTCATCTTCGTCCTCGGCCAGGCGAACGAGTACCGCAACCTGGTGCACGAGGGTGTCAAGATCAACGAAGACGGTTACGGGTCGATGTTCTACCTGACGACCGGCTTCCACGGCCTGCACGTGACCGGCGGTCTGGTCGCGTTCGTCATCTTCATGATCCGCACCACCATGGGCCGGTTCACCCCGGCGCAGGCGACCTCGGCGATCGTCGTGTCCTACTACTGGCACTTCGTCGACGTCGTGTGGATCGGGCTCTACGCCATGATCTACTGGCTCCAGTGATCTTGGCGCGTCACGTACCGCGCCGCTGCTCCGTCCCCTGAGACAAGGTCCAACCGGTTAAGGACACAGGTCATGACTTCTGACAACGACCGCCGACGCGGTCTGCTCGCGCGCCTGCGCGGGCGGCCCGTAGCGCGCAGCAGGGGCCGCCGCCGGCTGGGTGCCGCGGTCCGGCTGGCCGCCGCGCTGATGCTGGCCGGCGGCGCCTACACCGTCTTCGCCCCCGGCGTGCAGGCGCAGGACAACCCGCCCCTGAGCGCCGCCGCCAACGAGGGCAAGGCGCTGTTCGACGTGAGCTGCGTGACCTGTCACGGTCGCAACGCCCAGGGCGTCGAGGGACGCGGTCCGAGCCTGATCGGCGTCGGGTCGGCCTCGGTCGAGTTCCAGGTCAGCAGCGGTCGCATGCCGATGGCCCGGCAGGAAGCCCAGGCCATGCGCAAGCCCCCGCAGTTCACCGACGAGCAGGTGCGCCAGCTCGGCCAGTACATCCAGGAGCTCGGCGGCGGCCCGCAGGTGCCGCAGGGTGACCTGCGTGAGGGCGCGAACCTCTCCACCGGTGGCGAGCTGTTCCGGATCAACTGCTCGCAGTGCCACGCCTTCGGCGCCGGCGGCGGTGCCCTCTCCTCGGGCAAGTACGCGCCGAGCCTGAAGCCGGCCAGCGACCGGCAGATCTACGCCGCCATGCTGAGCGGCCCGCAGAACATGCCGGTGTTCGGCGACAACCAGATCTCTCCGGAGCAGAAGGCGGACATCATCGCCTACATCCAGGAGACCCTGAAGCACGACCAGGACCAGGGCGGTTTCAACCTGGGCCGGTACGGCCCGTCGACCGAGGGTCTCGCGATCTTCCTGGTCGGCATCGTCGCGCTGGTCTTCGCGAGCCTGTGGATTGCGGGCAAGTCGTGACCGAGCGGATCATTCGTTTCAGTGCTGTGGCGCCGACCCCCGGCGTCACCCGTAGCGAGGTGACGGCATGAGCACCCACACCGAGCACCAGGCCCCGCAGGGCCGGGAGCCGCTCGACGTGAACGACCCCCGGCTCTCCCGGTTCGACATCGTCCAGGAGGGCGCGCGTCGGGACGACATCGAGATCGTCCACTACGAGGCGCAGGTGGTCCCGGGCAGCAAGGCGGAGCGCCGGCTGACCCGCACGGTCGCCACGATGTTCCTGCTGACCGGCGCCGCGGCCACCGCGTTCCTGGTCATCTACATCTGGTGGCCGTGGAAGTGGGAGGCCGGCCGCGGCGGCGACAAGTACTACACCCCGCTGCTCGGCGTGACCCTGGGCATCGCGCTCCTGGGGGTCGGCTTCGGCATCCTCACCTGGGGCAAGAAGCTGCTGCCCAAGGAGGTCTCGATCCAGGACCGGCACGACCAGCCGGGCTCCCCGGAGGACCGGAAGATCACCGGCGAGACGATGCTCTACATGGCCGACGAGCTCGGCGTGAAGCGCCGGCCGCTGCTCGGCATCTCGCTGCTCGCCGGCCTGGCGCCGGTCGGTGCGGTCGTCGCGGCGCCGCTGGTCGGTGGTCTGATCTCGCAGCCGCACAAGGACAACCAGATGTTCACCACCGGCTTCAAGCCGGCCTCGGACGGCAAGCGGATCCGGCTGGTCCGCGAGGACGGCCGGCCGATCCGTCCGGCGGACGTCAGCGTCGGCGGCCAGCTCACCGTGTTCCCGGGCATCGACGGCGGCGTCAGCAACAAGCACGCCGACTCGCCGACCCTGCTGATCCACCTGCGCGAGGACGACGCGCAGAAGTCGCGCGCCGCCAACGAGCGCAAGGGCCACGGCGACTACATGTGGGGCAACTACGTCGCGTTCTCCAAGATCTGCACGCACGCCGGTTGCCCGGCCAGCCTCTACGAGCAGCAGACCAACCGGCTGCTCTGCCCCTGCCACCAGTCGCAGTTCCTCATCACCGACAACGCCAAGCCGGTCTTCGGCCCGGCGAACCGGCCGCTGCCCCAGCTGCCGATCGAGGTGGACGAGGAGGGCTTCTTCGTGGCGAGGTCCGACTACACCGAGACCATCGGTCCCGACTTCTGGGAGCGGCCATGAAGCGCCGAAAGTTTGATGCGGCCGCGCTGCCGGCCAAGAGCGCCGGGGCGGTGGACGACCGCTTCCAGGTGGCGACCCCGCTGCGCAAGCTGCTGAACAAGGTCTTCCCTGACCACTGGTCCTTCCTGCTGGGCGAGATCGCGCTCTTCTCGTTCGTCGTCCTGCTGCTGACCGGCGTCTTCCTGACCTTCTTCTTCGAGCCGTCGATGACCGAGGTGGTCTACGACGGCAGCTACGCCCCGCTGCGGGGCACCCCGATGTCGGCCGCCTACGCCTCCAGCCTGGACCTGTCGTTCGACGTCCGGGGCGGTCTGATCATGCGGCAGATGCACCACTGGGCGGCCCTGCTGTTCATGGCCGCGATCGTGGTGCACATGCTCCGGGTGTTCTTCACCGGCGCGTTCCGCAAGCCGCGTGAGACGAACTGGATCATCGGTTCGCTGCTGTTCTGGGTCGGCTTCCTGGCCGGCTTCACCGGCTACTCGCTGCCGGACGACGGCCTCTCCGGCACCGGCCTCCGGATCGCCTCCGGCATCATCCTGTCGATCCCGGTGATCGGCTCCTGGGTCAGCTCGTCGATCTTCGGCGGGGAGTTCCCGGGCACCATCATCATCAGCCGGTTCTTCATCGCCCACGTGCTGCTCATCCCGGGCCTGCTGGTGGCGCTGATCAGCGCCCACCTGGGCCTGGTCTTCAAGCAGAAGCACACCCAGTGGCCCGGCCCCGGCCGGACCAACGAGAACGTGGTCGGCGAGCGGATGTTCCCGCGCTACGCGCTCAAGCAGGGCGGCTTCTTCATGGTCGTCTTCGGCGTGATCGCGCTCATGGGTGGCCTGTTCCAGATCAACCCGATCTGGTACTTCGGCCCGTACGAGGCGTGGGTGGTCTCGGCCGCCAGCCAGCCCGACTGGTACGTCATGTTCCTCGACGGCTCGACCCGACTCATGCCGGCCTGGGAGATCAGCATCCCGATCGGCGACGGGTACGTCATCCCGCCGCTGTTCTGGCCGACGGTCGTGCTCCCCGGCATCCTGGTGGGCCTGTCGACGATGTACCCGTTCCTGGAGGCGCGCCGCCTCAAGGACTACAAGCACCACAACCTGCTCCAGCGGCCCCGGGACGTGCCGGCCCGGACCGCGGTGGGCGCCATGGCGGTCTCCTTCTACATCGTGCTGACCCTCTCGGGCGGCAACGACGTCATCGCCGACAAGTTCCACATCAGCCTGAACGCGATGACCTGGGCCGGCCGCATCGGCCTGCTGGTCGTCCCGCCGCTGGCCTACTACTTCACCTACCGGATCTGCCTGGGTCTCCAGCAGCACGACCGGGAGGTGCTGGCCCACGGCGTGGAGACCGGCATCATCAAGCGGCTGCCCGACGGCCGGTTCGTCGAGGTCCACCAGCCGCTCACCCCGACCGACGGGCACGACGGCCACGGCCCCGCGCTGGACTACGTCGGCTGGGTGGTGCCGAAGAAGATGAACCGGCTCGGGGCCCTCGGCCCGGCCATCCGGGGCTTCTTCTACCCGATCGAGAAGCCGGCCGAGGCGCCGGTCTCGCCGGGGCACCCGCCGGTCGAGCCCCGACCGGAGCGGGAGGAGATCGGCAGCGGCGAGAGCCGCCGCTGACCCGCCCGGGTACGACTGACCGTGGCGCCCGCCGGATCATCCGGCGGGCGCCACGGCCGTTTCCGGCCCTGCCGTCCCGTTCCGTCCGCGGGACGCCCGTCGGCCCCGCTCCGGTGCCCCGCCACCCCCTGACACGGACGGGTGGAATCGCAGGAATAACCCCGGTCAGCCGGGTATCCGTGCGGTCCAACGTCTCAAGGGGGGGAAAGCATGTTGGGAATCAAACGCCTGGGCCTGCTGGCCGCGCTGGTGCTCGTGGGACTGGCACCAGCGACCGCGGCCCAGGCCGCGGCGCAGCCGTCGACGCAGGACACCCAGTACCTGCAGGCGCTGCACCAGGTGAACCTGTTCGAGATCACCGCGGGTAACCTGGCGCAACAGAAGGGCAAGAACCAGCAGGTCAAGGACCTGGGCAAGATGTTCGTCACGGACCACACCCAGCTGGACCAGACGGTGCAGTCCACCGCCCAGCAGCTCAACGTCCAGTTGCCGGCCGACCCGACCGCCGACCAGCAGAAGGTCCTGGACCGGCTGAACAACCTGAGCGGCGCCGAGTTCGACAAGGCGTGGGTGACGGCCCAGTTGGCCGGCCACGTCCAGGCCATCCAGGCCACGCAGACCGAGATCTCGCAGGGTTCCGAGCAGTCGGTGGTCCAGCTCGCCCAGGACGCCCTGCCGATCCTCCAGGCGCACTACGACGCGCTGGTGGCCCTGGCCCAGACCCTGGGCGTCCCGGTCCCGCAGACCAGCGGCAGCGGCACGCCCAGCCCGGGCGGCACCGGCACCGAGTCGCCGGCTCCGGGCGGCACCGAGTCGCCGGCCCCGGGTGGCACCGGCACCGAGGCGCCCGCTCCGGGCACCACGGAGACCCCGGCGCCCGGCCAGAGCTGACGCGAACGGCCCACGGTGGCCGGTCCGCCCCACGGGGGCGGGCCGGCCACCCGCGTGCGGTCAGTCGGCGTTGGCCAGCCCGATCGCGAACGCCTCCTCCAGGTCGTGCTGGGAGTAGGCCCGGAAGGCGATGTGCGACTCGGTGTTGATCACCCCGGGCACCTTGGAGATGCTGCCGGCGATGACCTGGGCGATCTGCTCGAACTCGCGGACCCGGACCATGGCGATCAGGTCGACGTGCCCGGCCACCGAGTAGACCTCGCTGACGCCGGGCAGGTTGGCCAGCGTCTCGGCCACCTCGGGAATGGAGTCGGTGGCGCAGTCGATCAGCACGATCGCGGTGATCACGGGACATTTCTCCGTTCGTCGGCGTCGAGGCCCATGCTAGAGGCTCCGTGGGTCACCGGGCCGCCGGGACGGTGAGGTCGCTGCCGGCCCGGATCACCTCGCTGAGGCGTTCCCCCGCGGCGACCGTCGCGCCGGGCCAGACGACCGACCGGTCCACCGCGCCGCGCACCACGGCGCCCGCCCCCACCACCGAGCGGGTCACCGGCCCGTCGACCGTGGCGGACGGGTCGACCAGGCCGCCGGGGCCGGCCGCGTGCAGGTTCGCGGCCAGGTAGTCGGCCGGGGTACCGGTGTCGTAGAAGATGCCCCGGTAGGGCAGCACGGTGAGCGCGCCGGCCGCCTCCGCCGGCCGCCAGACCGCCCGGACCAGGTCGCCGAAGGTCGGCGGCAGGTCCCGGACCAGCCGCCACGGCAGCAGCGAGAACCCGACGAACCGGTGGCCGTCGAAGGTGCCGGGGGCCGCCGGGTCGTCGGCCGGCTGGCCGAGCAGGCGTACGCTCCGCCCGTCCCAGCCGTCCAGCAGCGCCGCCACGTCCGGCCCCGGCGGGGCGTCCGGGTCGGCGAGGTACGCGTCGGCGTTGCCCACCAGCACCCCCCGCCCGGCGATCCAGTCGCGCAGGTTGCCCAGCCCGCCGGCGGTGCCGAGCGGGTCGCCCGGCTCGACCGACAGGTGCGCGCGGGCGCCCACGTGCGCCACCACCTGCCCGCCCAGGTAGCAGGCGTTCACCGCGACCCGGTCCGGCCCGGCCAGGCCCAGCCCGGCCAGCCGGTCCAGCGCGCGGTCGAGCAGCGGCACGTTGCCGACCGGGCAGAGTGCCTTCGGCAGGTGCTCGGTGAGCGGGCGCAGCCGGGTGCCCTCGCCGGCGGCGAGCACCACCGCGCAGACGTCCACGGCGGCCCGCCAGCCCGGCCCGGTCGCGGGAGCGGTCACGCCGCGGGTGGCGCCGCCGGCGGGACCTCACCCGCGCGCGGGCCGATGCCGTAGTGGCGGAGCAGGTTGGCGGTGGCCCGGCTCAGCCGGGGCAGGTCGTCCAGCGGGTGCCAGGCGGCCTCGAAGACCTCGGCGCCGTCCACCGCCAACTCGGTGCGGGAGGCCGGCACCTCCGCCTCGAAGACCACGTCCACCCAACCCTTGGCGTGCACCACGGCGTTCGGCACGGCCGGGCGGAGCCGCTCGGGGGAGAGCCGGATGCCGGACTCCTCGTACAGCTCGCGGGCCGCCCCGACCACCGGCGCCTCGCCGCGTTGCAGCAGGCCGGCCGGGAGCGTCCAGCTGTGGCCGGGCGGCTGGCGCAGCAGCAGGAGCCGGCCGGGCCCCTCGGCCTCGGCGTCCCGGACCAGGGTGACCGCGCCGACGATGTACTTCGGCACGGCGAGCCGGACCAGTCGGCGCCGCAGCGGCACCGGGAGCCGGTAGAAGATCTGGTAGCCGAGGGCCCGTCCGGTGGCACGCGCGCGGGGGATCATGCCTGTAAGGCTAGTGGCCGGGTCGCGCCGGTGGATGAGCGGAGCTCGCCTACTGCCGGTGGTCGACCAGATCGATCAGCTGCTGGACCACCGTGTCCGGCTCGACGGTGCGGTCGAAGACCGCCACGAGCAGGGTCTCCAGGTCGGGGTAGCCCAGCTCCTCGGAGAGCCGCAGCAGCGGCAGGTCGCTGGCCAGGCCCCGGTCGTGCTTGCGCAGCGCCAGACCGATGGTGGCCCGGCCGAGGCGGACCTTGTCGGCGATCGAGATGCCGGGCTCGGTGTGCTCGGCGAACCAGCGGTTGATCTGCATCTGGGCGTGCGGGGACTTGACGAAGCCCAGCCACTCGCGGCGCGGCCCGCGCGGCGCCACGTCGACCTCGAAGCCGCTCTCCGCGTCGCTCTCGGTGAAGATCTCCACCACGTCGCCCTCCTCCAGCTCGGAGGAGAGCGGGGCCAGCCGGCCGTTGATCCGCGCGGCGAGGCAGTGGTCGCCGCGCTCGGTGCCCAGCTCGTAGGCGAGGTCGACCGGGGTGGCTCCGGCCGGCAGCACCACCTGCCGCCCGTCGGCGACCACCTGGATCTGCGCCTCGGCCAGGTCGCAGCGGAGCGACTCCATGAACTGGGTGGGGTCGACCGTCTCCTGCTCCCAGTCGAGCACCCGGCGCAGCCAGGCCAGCTCGTCCGCCCGGTCGCCCGGCCGGCCGGTGGCGCGCGGGAAGCGGTAGTGGGCGGCGACGCCGTATTCCGCCGAGCGGTGCATCTCCTCGGTGCGGATCAGCACCTCGACGGTCCGGTCCTGCGGCCCGCAGACGCTGGTGTGCAGGGAGCGGTAGAGGTTGTTCTTGGGAGAGGCGATGAAGTCCTTGAAGCGGCCCGGCACCGGCCGCCAGAGCCCGTGCACCGCGCCGAGCGCGGCGTAGCAGTCGGTGGCCGGACCGTCCACCACGATGGCGATGCGGGGCAGGTCGTAGGGCGCGGCGTGGTCGCCGGCCACCGTGTCCTTCCAGATCGAGTAGAGGTGCCGGGGGCGGGGACCGACCTCGGCGTCCACCCGGCTGCGGCGCAGCGCCACCCGGGTCTTCGCCACCACGTCGTCCAGGTAGGTGTCCCAGCCCGGCCGGTCGTGCACGAAGCGGGCGATCCGCGCGTGCTCCTCCGGCCGCAGGTGCAGCAGCACCACGTCGTCCAGCTCGCGTTTGAGGGTCTGGATGCCCAGCCGGTCGCAGAGCGGGACGAGCACCTCCTGGGTCTTGCGGGCGATCCGCTCCCGCGAGGCGGCCGAACGGACCCCGAGGGTGCGCATGTTGTGCAGCCGGTCGGCCAGCTTGATGATCAGCACCCGGACGTCCTTGCCGGCCGCCACGATCATCTTGCGGACGGTCTCCGCCTCGGCGGCCTTGCCGTAGAACGCCTTGTCGAACTTGGTCACCCCGTCGACCAGGTGCGCGACCTGGCGGCCGAAGTCCTCCTGGAGCGCCTGGAGGGTGTAGCGGGTGTCCTCGACGGTGTCGTGCAGCAGGGCGGCGACCAGGGTGGTGGTGTCCATCCCAAGGTCGGCGCAGATCTGGGCGACCGCGAGCGGGTGGGTGATGTACGGCTCGCCGCTCTTGCGGAACTGGCCGCGGTGCATGTTCTCGGCGATCGTGTAGGCCCGCCGCAGCACCGACGCGTCGGCGCTGGGATGGATGCCCCGGTGGGCGCGGACCAGCGCGGTGACCGGATCGCCGTCGGTGGTGGGCCAGGTGAGCAGGGAGCGCAGCCGGCGGGAGAGCGGAAGCTCGCCGGGCTGGGTCGGAAGGGCGCCGCCCAGGGCGGCGCCGTGTCCGGCGTCGACGTCCACCTGGGACACCTCCTCACCCCGGCCCCGGGTCGCCGGAACCGGCAACCGGGAGCAGGCCCGCGAATCGGGCAGGACTGCACTTCTCTAACAGCCTAAGGGAGTTGACGTAGTCCGATCGGACACTTGGTCATGGGCGTTCGGTCGAGAGTTGGTGGGACGCGCCGTTTTCCGCCTTGGTCAACAGGTCCCGGAACCGGCCCGCGCCGGCGACCGGCGAGGCCCACCCGGTTGAGGTCTCCACGAGCCGGGTCTCCGGTCGCTCCAACCAGGACAGGATCCGCTCGGTCTCCTCGGCGGTGGCGGCCGGCACCGGGCCGTGCCCGGGCAGGACCGTCTCGGCGGTGGCCCGGATCGCGGTGATGGTCGGTCGCGGGTGGACACCCGGCGGGGACACCCCGGCCCCGGCCAGCCGGCCGTGCCGGACCAGGGCCAGCTCCCAGCCGCCCCGGGCGGCCGGGCGGGCGGCGGCCAGCTCGGCGATGCCGGTCAGCGCGGCCAGCCGCTGCATCCGGACCGCCGCGCGCAGCACCGCGGCGAGCCGGCCGCGGACCACCGCGGCCTCCTCGTAGCGCCGGGCGTCGGAGAGCACCTCGATCCGGGCCAGCAGGGCGTCCACCACCACCTGCGGGTCGTCCCGGGTGGCGGTGCGGAACGGGACGGCGGCGCGGTGGTCGTACTCCTCGGGGGTGATCCGGTGCTCGCAGGGCGCCGGGCAGCGACCCAGCTCGGCCAGCGCGCAGGCCGGCATGGTGGTGCGCCGGGACAGCCGGTGCGTGCACTGCCGCAGCGGCACCGCGTCGTGGAACCCGGCGGCGGCCAGCTCGGCGGCCTGCTTGGAGCGGAACGGGCCGAGGTAGGCCGAGTCGGTGGGGGCCAGGTCGCGCACGATCGACAACCGGGGGTACGCCTCGTCGGTCAGCTTCAGCCAGACCTGGCGCTCGGGATACTTCGACCGCCGGTTGTACGGCGGCGCGTGCGCGGCGATCAGCCGCAGCTCGCGCACCTCGGCCTCCAGCGAGTGGGCGCACTCGACGGCCTCCACCCGCTCGGCGGCCGCCAGCATCTCCGAGATCCGGGCCCGCTTCTCCCCGGCGGTGAAGTAGCTGCGCACCCGGGTGGCGATGTCGCCGGAGGTGCCGACGTAGAGCGGCCGGTCGTCGGCGGCCCGGAAGATGTAGACCCCGGGCACCTTCGGCAGCCCCTCGGCGAGGTGCCGCTTGCGACGCTGGGTCGGGGTGACCGCCCGGGCGAACTCGATGGCCTCGCCGACGGTGTCGACCCGGTGCCCGCCGAGCCGGCCGATCAGCCCGTGCAGCACGTCGACGGTCGCCTTGGCGTCGTCGAGCGCCCGGTGGGTCGGCTGGGTGGCGGTGCGGAAGTAGGCCGCCAGGGTGCCCAGCTTGCGGTTGGGCACCTCGTCGCGGGTGAGCACGCGGCGGGCCAGCGCGGCGGTGTCCAGCACCCGCGGGTTGGGCCAGGTGTAGCCGTGCCGGGCGCAGGCGGCCTTGAGGAAGCCCACGTCGTAGGGCGCGTTGTGGGCCACCAGCACGGCGTCGGTGATGAACTCCAGGAAGCTCGGCAGCACCTGCTCGATCGGCGGGGCGGGGAGCAGCATGGCCTGGGTGATACCGGTCAGCACGGTGATGAACGGCGGGATCGGCACCCCCGGGTTGACCAGGGTGGCGAGCACACCCAGCTCCTCGCCGCCGCGCACCTTGACGGCGCCGATCTCGGTGATCCCGCCGCCGTCCGGCGCGCCGCCGGTGGTCTCCAGGTCGACCACCACGAAGGTGGTCGCGTAGAGCGGCAGCGCGGGGTCGACCCCCGTGCCCGCCGCCCGGTCCAGGCCGGCCAGCGCCTCCTGGACGTACTCCGCTCGCGTCACCCGCGGCACCCTAGCGGCGGGGTCCGACACTCCCGTCCCACCAGTCCCAATCGCTACCACGGCGGTAGGATGAGAGATCGGCTCACTCACCGGGCGGTGGGCCCGTTCGGGGTGGGAGACTTGCCACATGCCCCTCACCGAGCCGCACGACGACCACTCCTCCGCGGAGGAGCCGGTGGTCGGCGCGCACGACGCCGGTGAGAGCCCCTCGGCCCCGCTGGAGCCGGAGCCGACCCTGCCCGAGCCGGTCCGGCAGCGGATCGTGGCGCTCACCGCCGCGGTGCTGCCCGCCCTGGCCGCCGACGAGGTGCCGGTGCCGCTGCGCCGGGTGGCCAAGTTCGCCCCCAACCGGCGCGCCCGGCTCGGCGCCCCGGCCATCGCCGCCCAGCTCACCGGCGACCCGCTGTTCCGGCAGCGGGTCACCGCCCGGGTGCTCGCCGACGCCGGCGACCTCGGCGCGGCCGTGGTGGAGGGCACCGCCCCGGCGGCGGCCGACCCGGTCGAGGTGGCCGCCCTGGCCTACCTGGCCCGGCCCCGGGGCTGGCGGGAGCTGATCGAGGCCAGCGGCGCCGCGGTGCGCGCCGAGGCGGACAGCGCGGTGGTGGCCGAGCTGGTCCGCGAGGCCGAGCAGCGGGCCACCCGCGCCGAGCACGACCGGGCGGTGGCCCGGGTGGAGGCGGAGAAGCTCCGCGACGAGCTCGCCCGGGTCCGGGAGGAGCTGGGCCAGCTCCGCGAGGAGGCCCGGCAGCTCGCCCGTACCCTGCGGGAGACCCAGGCCCGGGAGCGCAAGGCCACCGAGATGCTGGCCACCGAGCGGGGCCGGGCGGCCCGCGCGGCGGCCGACGCCGACGCGGAGCTGCGCCGCGCCCGGGCCCGGCTGGCCGAGGCGGAGGCCGCGGCCGGGGTGGCCCGGGTCAGCGCCAAGGAGGCCCGCTCGGTCGACGAGGCGAAGCTCTGGCTGCTGCTGGAGACGATCGGCCAGGCCGCCGTCGGGCTCCGCCGCGAGCTGGCCCTGGATCCGGTGGAGAAGCTGCCCGCCGACTTCGTGGCCGACGCGTTCGCCGACCAGTCGGCGGCCACCCCGGCCGGGGCCGCGGCCCGGGCGCGGGACACCGACGACCCGGCCCGGCTCGACCAGCTGCTCGCCCTGCCCAAGGCGCACCTGGTGGTGGACGGTTACAACGTCACCAAGCGGGGCTTCGGCGAGATGTCGCTGGAGCAGCAGCGCAAGCGGCTGATCAGCGGGCTGGGCGGGATCGCCGCGCAGACCGGCGACGAGGTCACCGTGGTCTTCGACGGCGCCGAGCGCATCCACGGGCTGCCGCCCACGCCGCGCGGGGTGCGAGTGCTCTTCTCCCGCAAGGGGGAGACGGCCGACGAGCTGATCCGCCGGCTGGTCCGCGCCGAGCCGGCCGGCCGGCCGGTCGTGGTGGTCTCCTCCGACCGCGAGGTCGCCGACGGGGTACGCCGGCACGGCGCCTACCCGCTCGGCGCCGACTCGCTGCTGCGGCGGCTCGCCCGGTCCTGAGGGCCGATGATCGGATTCGGGGTGGGTGCTGCCTCGTTGTCCGGTTCTGTCACACCCTCGGCCTAGCCTCGTGGTGACCGACGGTGGTGGACAGCTCTCCGGTCCGCCACCGGCCACGCGTCAGGAGGCGTTGATGCTCATCGACTGCGACACCTGCGGGATCCGCGGCGCCGGGTGCTCCGGCTGCCTGGTGACCGCGCTGCTCGACACCGGCGCCACGGCGGCCGACCTGGGCCCCGCCGAGCACCGGGCGATCGAGGTGTTCGCCCGGGCCGGGTTCGAGGTGCAGGTGCTGCCCGCCCCGCCCGCTCCCCGGAAGCCGGTCCGCCGCCGCCGGGTCGCCTGATCCGCCGCGGCACCGCGGCCACCCGGCCCGCGCCGGGCCTTAGGATGGGCCCTCACGGCGGGAGGGGAGCGGCATGACGCGGGCACGGCGGGTGGGGCGGTGACCCCGCGCGGCTGGGCGGTGCTGACCCTGGCCGGGCTGGCCGTGGCGCTGCTCGTCGCCGCGGCGCTGCTGGTGCCGTGGAGCCGGCCACCGGCGCCCCGCGCCGACCAGCTCGCGGCGCTGCGCGCGCTCCCCGTCGACCAGGTGGCCCGGGGCCGGGCCTTCCACGGCGCGCTGCGCCCCGCCGGCTGGTCGGCGCTCGCCGTCGGCCTGGTGGTGGCCCTGGTGCTCGGGCTCACCCCGCTCGGCGGCCGCCTGGTCGAGCTGGCCGGCCGGCCCTTCGGCGGCCACTGGACGGCCCAGGCGGTGCTCGGCGGGCTGGCCGTGATGTTCCTCGCCGACCTGCTCACCCTGCCCTTCGCCGCCTGGCGGCAGACCGTGCTGACCCGCTACGGGCTGAGCACCCAGGGCTGGGGCGGCTGGACGGTCGACCTGCTCAAGTCGTACGCGGTCAGCGCCGTCATCGGCGCGCTCGTCCTGCTCGGCTTCTACACGGTGGTCCGGCTCTCCCCGCGCTGGTGGTGGGCGTTCGGCGCGGCCGGCGCCGCCGCCCTCGTGGTGCTGCTGTCGTTCGTGCTGCCGGTGCTGGTCGAGCCGGTGTTCAACCGGTTCACCCCCATGGAGCCCGGCCCGCTGCGCACCGAGCTGACCAGCCTGGCGGCCCGGGACGGCGTGCCGGTACGCGACGTCCTGGTCGCCGACGCCTCGCGGCGGACCCGGGCGGTCAACGCGTACGTGTCCGGGTTGGGGCCGACCCGGCGGGTGGTCGTCTACGACACCCTGCTCCGCGAGGCGGACCCGGCGGAGGTGACCAGCGTGGTCGCCCACGAGCTGGGGCACGCCAAGGACCGGGACGTCTGGACCGCCACCCTCATCGGGGCGCTGGGCGCCGCCGCCGCGGTGGTGGCGCTCTACCTGATCGGCTCCTGGACGCCGCTGCTGCGGCTGGCCGGCGTCGACTCGATCGCCCAGCCCCGGGCGTTCCCGCTGCTGATCGCGCTGGTCACGGTGGTCGGCCTGGTGGCCACGCCGGTGCAGGCGCTGGTCTCCCGGCGGGTGGAGGCCCGCGCCGACGCGCACGCGCTGGCGCTCACCGGCGACCCGGCCACCTTCGAGGCGATGCAGCGCCGGCTGGCCGGGGTGAACCTGTCCGACCCCGACCCGCCGCGCTGGGAATACCTCTGGTCGGCGTCCCACCCGTCCACCGTGGAGCGGATGGCCGCCGCCCGCGCCTACGCCAGGGAGTCCGGCGGATGAGCCGCACCTTGCTGATCACCAACGACTTCCCGCCCCGCCCCGGCGGCATCCAGTCGTTCGTGCACAACCTGGCGGTGCGCCAGCCACCGGGCTCCGTGGTGGTCTACGCGTCGAGCTGGCGCGGCGCGGCCAAGTTCGACGCCGACCAGCCGTTCGAGGTGGTCCGGGAGCGCACCAAGGTGCTGCTGCCCACCCCGCTGGTGGCCCGCCGGGCGGCGCGGCTGGCGCGGGCGTACGACTGCGACACGGTGTGGTTCGGCGCGGCGGCCCCGCTGGGGCTGCTCGCGGCGGGGCTGCGCCGGCGGGCCGGGATCCGCCGGGCGGTGGCGCTCACCCACGGGCACGAGGCCGGCTGGGCCACGCTGCCCGGCGCCCGGTCGGCGCTGCGCCGGATCGGCCGGGGCGTGGACGTCACCACCTACCTCGGCGAGTACACCCGGGTCCGGCTGGCCCGGGTGCTCGACGGGGTGACCGAGCTGCGCCGGCTCGCCCCGGGCGTCGACGTGGACACCTACCACCCGGGCGTCGACGGCGAGCGGGTGCGGCTGCGGCTGGGGCTGGCCGACCGGCCGGTCGTGGTGTGCGTCTCGCGCCTGGTCCCGCGCAAGGGACAGGACATGCTCATCCGGGCGATGCCGGAGATCCGCCGCCGGGTGCCGGACGCCGCGTTGCTGGTCGTCGGCGGCGGCCCCTACCGGGCGACGCTGGCGAAGCTGGCCCGGCACACCGGGGTGGAACGGGACGTGGTGTTCACCGGGTCGGTGCCCTCGGCCGAGCTGCCCGCCCACTACGCGGCCGGCGACGTCTACGCGATGCCCTGCCGCACCCGCAACCGCGGCCTGGACGTCGAGGGCCTGGGGATCGTCTACCTGGAGGCCAGCGCGACCGGGCTGCCGGTGGTGGCCGGCGACTCCGGCGGCGCGCCGGACGCGGTCCGCGAGGGCGAGACCGGTTACGTGGTCCGCGGCCGGGACGTGGCCCAGCTCGCCGACCGGGTGGCGACCCTGCTCGCCGACCGGGACCTGGCCCGGCAGTTCGGCGCGGCCGGCCGGGCCTGGGTGGAGCGCGAGTGGCGCTGGGAGACCCAGGCCGAGCGGATGGCCGCCCTGCTGGCCGGCTGACCCACGGGCGGCCCGCCGGGCCGCAGCGGCGGTTCAGGTGCGACGCCGGCGGCCCCGGCGTCGTGCCGGGGCCACCAGGTGGCGTACCTGCACGGTGAGGACGGCCGCCGGCCGCGCACCCCGGCCTGACCGGGCTCAGGAGGCGGTGTCGGTCAGGGCGGGGGAGCGGCCCAGGTGCGGCACGGCCGGTCCGGGGCGGCCGAAGTGCCAGCCCTGCCCGGCGTCGCAGCCGATCGCGCGCAGCCGGTCCGCCTGGTCGGCGGTCTCCACCCCCTCGGCGGTCACGGTCAGGCCGAGGGCGTGCGCCAGGGAGACCAGCGAGGCGAGGATCCGCTCGTTGGTGCGGCTGCCCGGGTCGTCGGCCGGTGCGCGCAGCCCGGCCACGAACTCGCCGGCCACCTTCAGCTCGCTCACCGGCAGGTCCCGCAGGTACGCCAGGTTGCAGTAGCCGGTGCCGAAGTCGTCGATGGCGACCCGGACGCCGAGGTCGGCCAGCACCCGCAGGGCGCGGACCGGCTCCGCGACGGTGCTCATCATGGTGCTCTCGGTGATCTCCAGTTGCAGCCGTTCGGGGGGCAGGCCGGTGCGCCCCAGCACGCCCTGCACCTCCTGCACCAGCCCGGGCCGGTGCAGCTGGCGGACGGCCAGGTTGACGCTGACGAACGGGGCGTCGGCCGCCCCGGCCGCCCAGGTCCCCGCCTCGCGGCAGGCCTCGGCGAGCACCCAGCTGCCGAGCCGGACGATCAGGCCGGTCTCCTCGGCGAGCGGGATGAAGCTGTCCGGGCGGAGCACGCCCAGCTCGGGGTGGCGCCAGCGGACCAGCGCCTCCATGCCGACCACCCGGCCGTCGCGCAGCCCGGTCAGCGGCTGGTAGTCGAGGTAGAACTCGCCCCGGTCCAGGGCCGCGGGGATCGCCGCGGAGAGGGCGTAGCGGGCCAGCTCGCGGCGGTTGCGGTCGGCGTCGAAGATCGACCAGCGGGCCCCGCCGGCCGCCTTGGCCCAGTGCAGGGTGCTGTCCGCCGCGCGCATCAGCTCCATGGGCGACGTGCCGGCCACCTGCCGCTCCACGATGCCGATGCTGGCCGACACGGTCAGCTCGTGCCCGTCGACGAGCGCCGGCTCGCTCACCGCCGCCAGGGCCGCCTCGGCCACCTTGACCACGTCCTCGGTGCAGCCGGTGCGCTCGACCAGGATGACGAACTCGTCGCCGCCGAGCCGGGCCACCAGGTGCTCGCCGAGCGCCCGCCGCAGCCGCCGCGCCACCGAGACCAGCAGCGAGTCGCCGACCTGGTGGCCGAGGGAGTCGTTGACGACTTTGAACCGGTCCAGGTCGAGGAAGCAGACCCCGATCCGGTCGGCGCCCCGCCCGGGCGCGGTGATCGCGGTGGTGAGCCGCTCGGTGAACAGGGTGCGGTTGGGCAGGTCGGTCAGCGGGTCGTGGGTGGCCTGGTGCCGGAACCGGGCCTCGCTGTCCCGCAGCGCCCGTTCGGCCTGTGCCCGGGCCACCATGGCGGCCCGCCGGATGGCCTCCTGCTCGTCGAGCGTGCGGTCGCGCAGGGCGCGGGCGTACCCGGTGGCGACGGTGCCGAGCAGCCGGGCCATCCGGTCCTCGACGTCGTCGACGGCCAGGTCGAGGTCCCGGACCAGGCGGAGCTGGATCACCTCGATGGTGCGGCCGAGCCCCTCGGCGGAGGCGATGTGCGCCTGCACCAGCTCGGCCCCGACCTGCTGGCCGATCCGCAGGTCGAACGGGTCGGCGCGGAGCGCCAGCGCCAGCCGCTCGGTGAGCCGCTGGAGCAGCGCCTCCAGCTGGGCCTGGGTCATCGGCAGGTAGCTGGTCCCGGAGACCGCCTTGGCCCAGGCCCGGGCGAAGGCACCGGGGCGGGAGCGGGTGGTGGCGGTGGCCCCGGCGTCACCCACCGAGCCGCCCGACCCCACCCATGAAGACCGCCTGCGCGGCGTTCTCCGCGTGCTCCGGCGCGTCCGGCCGCCACTCCGGCACCCACACCACGCCCGGCTCGACCAGGTCGAAGCCGGCGAACAGCGCGGTCAACTCGGCCCGGCTGCGGATGAAGAGCTGGTTGTCGGTGCGCCGGTAGACCCGTTCGGCCTCGGCCCGCTCGCCGGTGCCGGCCCGGCCGTCGTCGCTGGCCTGCGACAGCACCAGGTAGCTGCCGGGGGCCAGCGCCGCGCGCAGCGTCCGCAGGAACGCCTCCGGGCGGTCCGCGTCCGGGATGAAGTGCAGCACCGCCACGATCATCACGGCGACCGGCTGGGAGAAGTCCAGCAGCCGGAGGACGTCGGGATGGCGGAGGATCGCCTCGGGCCGGCGCAGGTCCTCCTGGACCACCGCGGCCCGGTCGTTGCCGGCCAGGATCTCCTGGCTGTGCGCCACGGCGACCGGGTCGACGTCGACGTAGACCACCCGGGACTCCGGGTCGATCCGCTGGGCGATCTCGTGCACGTTGCCGACGGTCGGGATGCCGGAGCCGATGTCGAGGAACTGGCGTACCCCGGAGTCGGCGAGGAACTGCACCGCCCGGCGGAGGAAGGCCCGGTTGGCCTGCGCCATCAGCGGGGCCTCCGGCACCGCCTCCACCATGGCCCGGGCCGCGGCCCGGTCGGCCGCGAAGTTGTGCGAGCCGCCGAGGTAGTAGTCGTACATGCGGGCCACGCTGGGGCGCTCGATGTCGATGGTCTCGGGTGCCCAGTCCGGCCGCTGCATGCGCTTGCCCCTTTGTGTCGCCGACGCGCGGGGGTCACCGCCGCGCGGATCACCCGGGTATTCTGCCCGCCCGGCGTCGCCGTGCAAAGACCGCCGTCGCTACGCGTCCGGCCCCTCACCGTACGCGGTCGGGGGCGCCCGGAATGCCGGAGAGGCCCGCGTCCGGGGTGCGGACGGGGGCCTCTCCGGCGTCGAGCTGGTGGGACGCCGTCAGAACTTCGGGGCGTCCGGGGCCTCCAGCAGCCCCAGCCGCAGCGCGGTCATCAGGGCCTGGGCGCGGTTGGCGGCGCCGAGCTTCTCGTAGAGCTTCGAGATGTGCGTCTTGGCGGTCGACTCGCTGACGAACAGCTGCTTGGCGATGCCGGCGACGCTCATGCCGTCGGCGAGCAGCCGCAGCACCTGACCCTCGCGGGGGGACAGCTGCGGGCCGGACGGGGCCAGCCGGCGCTTCATGGCCTCGGCCAGGTCGGCCGCGGTGAACGCGCTGGGGGAGGAGGCGGCGTGCCGGGCGGCGGCCACCACCTCGTCGGCCGGGGCGGTCTTCGGCACGAACGCGCTGGCCCCCGCCTCCAGGGCGCCGAAGAGCTGGTCGTCGCCGGCGTACATGGTGAGCACCACGATGCCCATCGACGCGCTGGACTTGCGCAGGGCGCGGGTGGCCTCGAGGCCGCTGCCGTCGGGCAGCCGCAGGTCCATGATCACTACGTCCGGCTGGAGCGCGCCGGCCTGGCGCACACCCTCCGCGGCCGTGGCGGCCTCGCCCACGACCTCGAACTGCCGGTCCCGCTCGAAGGCGTGCCGCAGACCCTTGCGGATCAGATCGTGATCGTCGACAAGGAGCACCTTGGTCCGGGTGGCCGGTGTCGGGCTGGTGGTCATCCTCGGGTTACTCCCCTTCTGCTGCTGCGCTGCCGCGCACCTTATCGCGCCGGGGCGAGGTGCCAAGTACCACCGCCACGGTCGTGCCGCTGGGTTGCCGCGGCCTGATCTCCAACCGGCCCCGGATACGTTCCGCCCTCTCGGCCATGATCGCAAGACCGTAGTGCCCGTCGGGGCGCTGGTCACCGATGCCGTGACCGTCATCCGACACTTCGATCTGGGCGTACGGGGGGTCCACCTCACACGTGACCCACAGATTCGCCGCCCCGGCGTGCTTGCGGGCGTTGGTCACCGCCTCCTGCGCGATGCGCAGCAGTTCGGCCTCGGTGGCGGCGGGCAGCCGGGCGGTGGACTCGTCCAGGGACAGGTGCACCCGCAGGCCGCCGGAGGCGCCGACGGTGCGGGCGTACTCGGCGATGGCGGCGGCCAGGCCGCCGTGCCGGTCCACCTCGCTGCGCAGCTCGAACAGGCTGAGCCGCAGCTCGGTGATCACCCGGGTGACCTCCTGGCGCAGGGTGCGCAGCGAGTCGGCGGTCTCCTCGGCGTCGTCGTGCACCGTGGCCAGGGCGTTGTCGATGCCGTAGCCGACCATCACCAGCTCCTGGGCGACCCCGTCGTGGATCTCCCGGGCCAGCCGCTGCCGCTCCTCGTTGGTGGCCAGCGAGCGCACCTCGTCGAAGAGCAGCGCGGCCTCCAGGCGCAGCGCGGCCGGGCCGGTCAGCGCGGTCACCCGGGACACCACGGGCGGCGGGTACGCGTGCGCGGTGTCCGCCTCGACGACCACCAGGCCGACCGTGCGCACCCCGGCGACCAGCGGCACGATCAGCGCCGAGACCTCGCCCGAGGCCCGGGAGCGGGCCTGCGAGCGGGCCGAGGTGGTCGGCTGCTGGCTGGCCCAGGCGTCGGCGATGGCCGAGTCGGCGTCGAGCGTGGTCTCCCAGTCGACCCGGTCCGCGCCGATCTGGGCGAGCACCACGAGCCGGCCGCCCCCGCTGGCCGACAGCACCGCGCCCCGGTCGGTCTTGGCCACCACCCGCAGCTCCTCCAGCAGGTGCTCGGAGATGCCGCCCGGGTCCAGGGTGGCGCCGGGAAGCTGGCGGGCGACCGTGCGGAGCTGGGTGAGCAGCCGGGTCGCCTCCGCGTACGGCTGGGGCTTGCCCTCGCCGCGGACCCGCATCACCCGCTGGAGCGTGCCGGCCGTGTAGAGGCCGAGGCCGGCCAGGATCAGCCACTGCGCGCAGACCGCCAGGTAGCCGAGCTGGCGCAGCTGCGGCTCACCGGCGACCTCGGTGAAGGCCGCGCTGACCAGCAGGGTGGCCGCCGCCACCACGAGCAGGGCCGCGCCCTCGCGGAACCGGCGGCGCAGCGCGGTCACGGTGACCGGCACGGCGAGGTACGGCAGCACCGCCGAGGCGCCCAGCCCGCCGGTCACCCCGGTGAGGTGGGTGTCGGCGGCGACCTGGCTGGCGGCCAGCCCGAGCACCATCACCTCGGCGAATCGGCTGATCGGGGCGAGCAGCCGGTGCTGCGGCGCCAGTACGGCGGGCAGCCCGGCCACGCCGAGCAGGGCGATCCACCACAGCTGGGCGGGGTCGCGGGTGGCGAACAGGGTCAGGGCGGCGACCAGCGCGAGGATGACCACGCGCGCCGCGGCCGCCAGGGGCTGGGTCGGCGGCTGGCTGGGTGTCGAGGCGGGCACCTGACGGATGGTAGTCAGCCTCGGTAGATATCGGCGATCTCCGCCGCGTACGTCTTGTGCACGACCTGCCGCTTGACCTTGAGCGAGGGGGTCAGCTCGCCGGTCGCCTCGGTGAAGTCCTGCGGCAGGATCCGGAACACCTTGATCGCCTCGGCCTTGGAGACCGCCTGGTTGGCCTGGTCGACGGCGGCCTGCACCTCGGCCCGCAGCGTCTCGTCCTCGCGCAGCTCGGCGACGCTGGTGGCCTCCGGGCGACCGTGCGCGGCCAGCCACTTCGGCAGCGCCTCCTCGTCGATGGTGACCAGCGCCGCGATGAACGGCTGCCGGTCGCCCACCACCACGCACTGGCTGACCAGCGGGTGCGCCCGGACCTGGTCCTCCAGCACCGCCGGGGCGACGTTCTTGCCACCGGCGGTCACGATGATCTCCTTCTTGCGGCCGGTGATCGAGAGGTAGCCGTCCTCGTCGAGCTGGCCCAGGTCGCCGGTGCGGAACCAGCCGTCGGCGCTCACCGCCTCGGCGGTGGCCGCCTCGTTGTGCCAGTAGCCCTGGAAGACGATCTCCCCGGAGATCAGGACCTCGCCGTCGTCGTCGATCCGGATCGTGACGCCAGGCAGCGGCCGGCCGACCGTGCCGATCCGGGTGTGCCCGGGCAGGTTCGCGGCGGCGGCCGGCGCGGTCTCGGTGAGGCCGTAGCCCTCGCAGATGGTCACCCCGACGCCGCGGAAGAAGTGCCCGAGCCGGGCGCCGAGCGGGGCGCCGCCGGAGATGGCGTCCCGGCACCGGCCGCCCATCGCCGCGCGCAGCTTGCGGTAGACCAGCTTGTCGAAGAGCGTGTGCTGGGCGCGCAGGCCCAGGCCCGGCCCGTCGGGGGTCTCCAGCGCCTCGCTGTACGCGATGGCGACCTTCTCGGCCCGGTCGAAGATCCTGCCCTTGCCCTCGGCCTCGGCCTTCTGCCGCGCGGCGTTGTAGACCTTCTCGAAGACCCGGGGTACGGAGAGCACGAAGGTCGGCTTGAACTCCTGCAGCTCGCCGACCAGGTTCTTGGTGTCCGAGCAGTGCGCCATGGTGGCCCGCGCCTGCACGACGCCGACCTGGATGAGCCGGGCGAAGGCGTGCGCCAGCGGCAGGAAGAGCAGGGTGGAGGCGCCCGCGCGGAACAGGTTCGGCAGCACCGGCACGGCGTTGGCGATGTCGGCGTAGATGTTGCGGTGGGTCAGCACGCAGCCCTTGGGGCGGCCCGTGGTGCCACTGGTGTAGATGATGGTGGCGACGTCGTCGGCCTTCAGCGTGGAGCGGCGCACCTCGACCTCGGCGGGGTCGACCGACGCGCCGGCGGCGACCAGCTCGTCGACCGCGCCCAGCTCGATCTGCCAGACCTCGCGCAGCTCGGGCAGCCGGTCACGGACCCCGGCGACCAGGGTGGCGTGCCCGGTGCTCTCCACCACGACGGCGACCGCGCCGGAGTCGGAGAGGATCCAGGCGGCCTGTTCGGCGCTGGAGGTCTCGTAGATCGGCACGGTGACGGCGCCGGCCGCCCAGATCGCGTAGTCGAGCAGCGTCCACTCGTAGCGGGTGCGGCTCATCAGGCCGACCCGGTCACCGGGGGAGACGCCGGCCGCGACCAGGCCCCGGGCCACCGCGACGACCTCGTCGCGGAACTGGCGGCAGGTCACGTCGATCCAGGCGCCGCCCGTTCCCGCGGCGCGCCGGACGAACTGCACGGCGTCGGGGGCGACCTCGGCGTTGTCCCAGACCGGGTCGGTCAGGTTGGCCGCATCGCCGACGGTGACGATCGGCGGAACGGAGAACTCGCGCACCTGCACTCCCTCGTGCTCGCACTGGCCGGGCCGACCGTGGTCGGCTCAGTCGAAACCTACCCGCCCGCCCCGGGGGATGAGGTAGGGAGGTTGCCTGCCCGGTAGGTGGGACACCGGCGCCCCCGCGACGGGCGGGGGTGGAGCGGCGCACGCCGGCCCGTCGCCGGGTAGCCTCCCCCCATGGCGGACACCTCCACCCAGTCGATCGTCGTCGGCGCGTCACCGGACCGGGTGGCGGCCGTCATCTGCGACTTCCCCCGCTACCCGGAGTGGACCGAGGCGGTGCGGCAGGCCGAGGTGATCGAGGAGTACGAGGACGGCTACGCCAGCCAGGTCCGGTTCACCATCGACGCGGGCGTGATGGCCGACGAGTACGTGCTGGCCTACGAGTACGCCGAGGACATCTCCCGGATCGAGTGGCACCTGATGGCGCCCTCGAAGATGCAGAAGTCCCAGCGCGGGTCGTACGACCTGGTCGGTAACCCGGACGGAACGACCACGGTGACCTACACCCTCGAGGTGGAGCTCTCCGTGGGGATGCTCGGCATGTTTCGCCGCAAGGCCGAGAAAATGATCATGGACGCGGCGTTGAAGCAGCTCAAGCGCCGGGTAGAAGCACTCGGTGCGGCCCACTGACCCGACCGTCGTCCCGGTTGTCACGCTGGAGGAGCCGAACCATGGGCACCACTGATCCGGGTTCGGCCCGGGAAGAGGCGGAGCGCCTCGTCGCCATGCTGCTGGCCACGGCGAAGCTGGCCGCCGCCACGCCCGGGGCCGGCCCCTGGGGTCCGCTCGGTGGGATCCTGTCGGGTGTCCTCGGTCACAGCCCGGGGGGCGCGGGCGCGGGCGACGGCTCGTCCGCCAAGGCCGGGGCCGGCGGAGGCTTCGCCACCGGATCGCCGGAATGCTGCGTGTGCCCGGTCTGTCGGGGTATCGCGGCGTTGCGTGACCCGAGTCCCGAATTCGCCGAGCGGCTCGCCACCGGCGCCGGCGACCTGGCCGCCGGGGTGGCCAGCCTGCTGCGCGCCTTCGCCCCGGCCGAGCCGGGCGGCACGACGGCGGAGGGCGGGCCCGCCGGGACCGCGTCGGGGGACCACGTGTGGCGCGAGGCGACCCGTACCGGGCATGATTCTCAGCCGGCACCCGAGCAGGACGTGTGGTCGGCCGCCACCCGGGGGGAGGGCGCGGCCGATGAGGGTGTCGTCGTGCCGCCCGCCGAAGCCGCCGGGCCGGACGCGCCGGCGCCGAGCCGGCCGCCGGCCGGCCGTCCCGTGGTGCCCGCCTCGCGGGCGTCCGGCGAGGTGGGCGAGGACGTACCAGGCGACGGGGCCTGACCCACCGGACATCCCGGGATCGCACGGCCGGTTCGGTCGGGGGCCGGGCAGCACAGCAGAGGGGAGTGGCAGCGGTGACGCTGACCATCGGAGTCGACGTCGGTGGCACGAAGGTGGCCGGCGGTGTCGTGGACGACACCGGCAAGGTTCTCGTGCAGGCCCGACGGGACACCCCCGCCGACGACGTGGCCAAGACCCGCGACGTCATCATCGAGCTGGTCACCGAGCTGGCCACCGGCCGCACCGTCGGCGCGGTCGGCATCGGCGCGGCCGGCTGGATCGACGCCTCCCGCTCCACCGTGCTCTTCGCCCCCAACCTGGCCTGGCGGGACGAGCCGCTGCGCGACTACGTCAGCAACGCCACCGGCCTGCCGGTGATCGTGGAGAACGACGCGAACGTCGCGGCCTGGGCGGAGTTCCGCTACGGCGCGGCCCGGCACGCCGACGACTCGATGGTCATGTTCACCATCGGCACCGGCGTGGGCGGCGGCATCGTGCTCGGTGGCGAGCTGGTCCGCGGGGCCAACGGCATCGCGGCCGAGCTGGGCCACATGCTCACCGTGCCGGACGGCCACCAGTGCGGCTGCGGCCGGCTGGGCTGCATCGAGCAGTACGCCAGCGGCAGCGCCCTGGTCCGCTTCGCCCGCGCCGCCGCCCGGCAGGAGCCGCACCGCGCCACCGCCCTGCTGGAGCTGGCCGGCGGCGAGGCCGAGGGGATCACCGGGCCGATGGTGACCGCCGCCGCGAAGGGCGGCGACCCGGTCTCCGCCGAGGCGTTCGCCCAGGTGGGCCGCTGGCTCGGCACCAGCCTCGCGGACATGGCGCAGATCCTCGACCCGCAGGTGCTGGTGGTCGGCGGTGGCGTGATCGACGCGGGCGACCTGCTGCTCGGGCCGACCCGCCGGTCGTTCACCGACGCCCTGGCCCAGCGCAGCCGACTGCCCGTCGCCGAGGTACGCCCCGCCGAGCTGGGCAACAGCGCCGGTGTCATCGGCGCCGCCGACCTGGCCCGGCGGATCTGACGTGCCGGCAGCAGGCGTGCCGCTGCGGGTGGTGTCCTACAACATCCACAGCCAGCGGGACGACACCGCCGCGCTGGCCGAGGTGGTCCGGGCGGCCGAGCCGGACGTGGTGATCGTCCAGGAGGGGCCGCGGCGGTTCCGGTGGCGGCAGAAGTGCGCCACCCTCGCCGACTCGTTCGGCCTGGTGGTGGCGGCCGGCGGCCTGCCCTCGTTGGGCAACCTGCTGCTGACCAGCCTCCGGGTCCGGGTGACGGCGACCCGCTGCCAGCGCTACCCGCTCACCCCCGGCCGGCACCTGCGCGGGGCCGCGTACGCCGAATGCCTGGTGGGTGGGAGCCGGTTCCTGCTGGCCGGTTCCCACCTCTCCACCGACCCGGCCGAGCGGCCGGCGCAGGCGGCGGCGTTCAAGCGGGAGCTGGCCGCCGCGACCCTGCCGGTGGTCGCCGGCGCGGACCTCAACGAGGGGCCGGACGGGCCGGCGTGGCGGACGGTCGCCGAGGGCCTCACCGACGCGGCGGTCGCGATGGACCGCGCCGACCGGCACACCTACTCCTGCGCGAACCCGCGCCGGCGCATCGACGCCCTCTTCGTGGACCCGCGCGTCGAGGTCGTCGACTACGACGTGGTGGACACGCCGCGGACCCGGCAGGCCAGCGACCACTTCCCGGTCCTGGTCGACCTGCTGCTGCCCGCCGGCGACTGACCCTTCCCTCGTGCGCAGCGGGCGCCGCCCGCGTGGCGTGGCGCTGCCTCGCGCCGCGCCGGGCACCTCGCGGGCACCTCGCGGACGCGGGCGGCAAGGTGTGACCTAGCGTGACGTCGCCCGACGTCGGCCCTCACCCCTCGACCGCCTTTGCTCTGCAGCCACATGCGCATCAGCGACCCTGCGTGACCGCCGTGCTGTGGCAGCGGCCCGGAGGGCGAACGCAGGGCCGCAGCTCAGCGCGGTGCTGCGTGAATGGCTGCAGAGCAAAGCGGCGCAACCAGAGGGCCGAGGGTCGGAGGCGGACGACACGCTGCGTGATCGGAAGAGCCGGTTACCCAGCGCCACGACGGCCGGCCGCCACGACATCCCGCGGCCCCGGCGGCTGGACAACGGCGGGCATTGTCGGCAGGATTTCGCACCGACCCGGCACTCGTGCCGCACAAAAGGAGATTCCCGGTGTCCTCCTCCACCGACCTCGGCCGCCCCGACCCGGACCCGACGGTCGCCCCGACCCGGGACGGCCGCCCGGTCTCCGACCGCGGCGACACCGTCTGCGTCATCGGCGCCGGGGCCAGCGGCCTCACCGCCGTGAAGAACCTCCGCGAGGCCGGCTTCGGCGTGGACTGCTACGAGCGGGAGACCGGCGTCGGCGGGGCGTGGAACTGGCGGCACGACCGCAGCCCGGTGTACGCCAGCACGCACCTCATCTCGTCCCGGCCGTTCACCCAGTTCCCCGACTTCCCCATGCCGGACGACTGGCCGGACTACCCGCACCACGCCCAGCTGCTGTCCTACTTCGAGCGCTACGCCGACCACTTCGACCTGCGCCAGCACGTCTGGTTCGGCACCGAGGTGGTCCGGGTCGAGCCGGTCGAGGGGGACCGCTGGGACGTCACCACCCGCAGCACCGGCGGCTACGGCCCGGAGCGCACCTCCCGCTACGCGGCCGTGGTGCTGGCCAACGGCCACAACTGGTCGCCGAAGCTGCCCCGCTACGAGGGGCTGGAGCAGTTCCGCGGCGAGGTCATGCACGCCTCGTCCTACAAGGACCCGGCCCAGCTGCGCGGCAAGCGGGTGCTGGTGGTCGGCGCCGGCAACACCGGCTGCGACATCGCGGTCGAGGCGGCCCAGCAGGCGTCCCGCTGCTGGCACGCCACCCGCCGCGGCTACTGGTACGCCCCGAAGTACGTCTTCGGCCGCCCCGCCGACCAGGTCAACGACACCCTGCTCGCGCTGCGGGTGCCGCTGCGCGTGCGGCAGTGGCTCTACCACTGGACGCTGCGGCTGACCGTCGGCGACCTGACCCGGTTCGGCCTGCCCAAGCCCGACCACCGGGTCTACGAGACGCACCCGATCGCCAACAGCCAGCTCGTCTACTACGTCGGCCACGGGGAGATCACCCCGGTGCCGGACATCGCGCGGTTCAAGGACCGCACCGTCGAGCTGACCGACGGCCGGGAGATCGACCCCGAGCTGGTCGTCTTCGCCACCGGTTACCTGCCGCGCTTCGAGTTCCTCGAGGGCAAGGTGCTCGGCGACGCGGACGGCTCCGGCCGGCCCCGGCTCTGGCTCAACGCGTTCACCGCCGGCCACCCCACCCTGGCCGTGGTCGGCCTGGTGCAGCCGGACTCCGGCATCTTCCCCATCTCGCACTGGCAGAGCGTGCTGTTCGCCCGGCTGCTCACCCTGCGCACCACCCACCCGGACCGGGCCGCCGCGTTCGGCCGCCGGGTCGCCGCCGGCCTCGGCGAGCGGTACTCGGCGAAGGTCAAGGACAGCACCCGGCACTGGTTCGAGGTGGGGCACGCCGACTACCTGCGCGCGCTCCAGCGGGCGCTCCACGACCTGGAGGCCAAGTGACCAGCGAACGTGTCCGGGTGGTGCGGGGCTGGGAGTGGGCCCGTCCCGAGCGGCCGGCCCGCCGCGAGGTGCTCGCCGCGCTGCCCGAGCTGGACCAGGCGAAGCCGCCGCTGCTGTTCGTGCCCGGGTTCGGGCACGGGGCGTGGGCGTTCGCCGAGCACTGGCTGGGGCACGCCGCCGGCCGCGGCTTCCCGGCGTACGCGCTGAGCCTGCGCGGGCACGGCGGCAGCGATCCGGCGCCGGAGGCGACGCTGCGGTCGTACACCCATGACGTGGTCCAGGCGGCCGCGGGCCTGCCGCGGCAGGCGGTGCTCGTGGGGCACGGCGCCGGCGCCCGGGTGGTCGCGCACGCCCTGGCCCGCTACCCGGCCCGGGCAGCGGTGCTGGTGGCGCCCGTGCTCGGTGGCTGGGGAACCTTCGGCACGGCGCTGCGCCGCAACCCCGCCGGCACCCTGCCCGCGGTGTTCGGCGCCGGCCTGCGGCTGAACCGCCGGCAGCTGTTCAGCCGGGAACTGCCCGACGCCGAGGCCCGCCGGTACGTCTCCCGGCTGGGCCGGGCCGGCCGCCGGGCGCAGTGGCAGCTGCTCACCGGGCGGCAGCCGGAGCCGGCGGTGGGCCGCCCGCCCGTGCTGGTGCTCGGCAGCCCCGACGACCGGGTGGTGCCGGCGGCGGCGCTGACCGCGGCGGCCCGCCGCTACGCCTCGGCCCCGCTGCTCTTCCCCGGCATGGGCCACGACCTGATGCTCGACGCCCGCTGGCGGGAACCGGTCGACGCGATCCTCGACTGGCTGGAGAAGGACCCGACCCGCGCCCTCCGCTGAGCGCCGGGGTCAGCCGTTCGTGGTGCGCCGGCCCGGCGGGGACGTGGTCTCCTCCAGCGCGCTCAGGTAGGACCCCGCCCAGGCGTGGATGTCGTTGCGGCCCAGGTGCTCCCGCATCGCCCGCATCCGGGCCGCCACGTCCTCCGGCGCGGCCCGCAGCGCGGCCAGCAGCGCCGCCTTGAGCCCGTCGAGGTCGTGCGGGTTGACCAGGTACGCCTGGGCCAGCTCGGCGGCCGCCCCGGCGAACTCGCTGAGCAGCAGCGCGCCGGTGCCGTCGACCCGGGCGGCCACGTACTCCTTGGCCACCAGGTTCATCCCGTCCCGCAGCGGGGTCACCGCCATCACGTCGGCGACCCGGTAGAGGGCGACCAGTTCGGTGCGGTCGAAGGGCTGGCTGAGGTAGTGGATCGCCGGCTCGCCGACCCGGCCGAACTCGCCGTTGATCCGCCCGACCTGGTGCTCCACCCGGTCGCGGAGGATCTGGTACTGGGCCACCCGGTCCCGGCTGGGCACCACCACCTGGACCAGCACGGTGTCGTGGACCTTGACGTCCCCGCTGGCCAGCAGCTCCCGGTACGCCTTGAGCCGCTGCTCGATGCCCTTCGTGTAGTCCATCCGGTCGACGCTCAGGATGACGCGCTCCGGGTCGCCGAGGTCCTGGCGCAGCCGCCGGGCGCGGTCGGCGACATCGGGCCGGGCGGCGAGCGCGGCCATCTCGGCGGTGTCGATGGAGACCGGGAAGGCGCCGATCCGGACCACCCGGTCGCCGACGCCGATCCGCCGGTCGGTGGCGGGCAGGTCGAGCACCTTCGTGACGAGCTGGGCGAAGTTGTGTGCGGCCTGGGCCCGCTGGAAGCCGATCAGGTCCGCGCCGAGCATCCCCCGCAGCAGCTCGGCCCGGCGGGGGAGCTGCATGAACAGCTCCGGCGGCGGGAACGGCACGTGCAGGAAGAAGCCGATCCGCAGGTCGGGGCGCAGCTCGCGGAGCAGCCCCGGCACGAGCTGGAGGTGGTAGTCCTGCACCCAGACCAGCCCGCCGGGCTCGGCCACCTCGGCGGCGGCCTCGGCGAACCGCTGGTTGACCCGCTGGTACGCCTCCCACCAGCGCCGGTGGTATTCGGGCTGCTCGACGGCGTCGTGGTAGAGCGGCCAGAGGGTGGCGTTGGCGAAGCCCTCGTAGTGGTCGCGGAAGTCCTCGCCGCTGAGCGGGACGGCGTGCAGCCGGACCCCGTCCACGTCGGGCAGGTGCGGCGCCGGGCCGGTGCCGCCGGCCCAGCCCACCCAGGTCGCGGGGGTGTGCCGGAGCAGGGGGTGCAGGGCGCTCATCAGGCCGCCGGGGCTGCGGCGCCATTCGAAGGCGCCGTCCGGCGCCACACTGTCGTCGATGGGGAGGCGGTTGGCAACCACCACGAGGGGACTCGGTCGCATCTCGGGCATTCCGATCAGCAGAGGACCGACCACCGGAGGAGGGGCCCAACCCGGACAGCCGGTGCGGGACGTGACGTACAGCGGTATTCCTACTGACAGTAAGTTACACCCCTGTTACACGACCGGCCCGCGGCGCGCGGTGTCCCGCCATCCGGGCGGCCGGCGCGCCGCGGTCAGACCACCGCGCCGTCGTCCGGGTCGTGCTCGTCGGAGTCGCCGGGGCGCAGCCGCCAGATCAGCATCACGAAGCCGGCCAGGATGCCGGTGAAGCCGAACAGGGTCACCACCGACGGGTCGAGCGCCGACAGCAGGGTGGGGGAGAGGAAGAGCAGGAAGCCGAGCACGATGCAGAGCACGCCGACCACCGCGTACTTCGAGAAGCGCGGCAGCGGGGGCGGCGGTGGCGGGGTGTAGTGCTCCTCGTCCCCGTCGCCGGGCAGGTCGGCGCCGAACGTGTCCAGGCCGTCCAGGAGCGAGGGCTCGTCCTGCCGCCCCCGGCTCAGCGAGATGCCGGAGACGTCCGCGGCGTAGGGCAGCCGGCGTACGTCGGTGGCGGTCGGGCCGGCGGTCTCCTCGGCGCGGCCCGGAGCGCCGCCGCCCGGGGTGGCCGGGTCGACCGGGTCCACCGGGTCGTCGACGTCCTCGGCGGCCGGCCAGGGGTGGCTCCCGGCGCTCGGCGCGGTGTGGAAGCCGGCGACGATCTTCGCCCACTCCGCCTCGATGTCCGGCTCGTCGTCGCGGGCCGGCTCGCGGCCCCCCTCGTCGCTGAGCTGGGTGAGGTAGTCGCGGGCGGTGGTCAGGTGGGAGCGGTCGACGTAGAGCCGGTCGATCGGGCGGGACGGGACGGTGGTGGTGCGGGTCACCGGGTTGAGGTCGGCCGAGGGCTGGAGGTAGGCGGCGATGCCGCCGGCGGCGAGCACGTCGAGCAGGTGCTCCCCGACGCGCGGATCGACGTCGCCCGCGACCGCGTACTCGGCCGCGTCGAGCCCGTTGTCCCGCCGTCCCCGGCGGGGCCCGCCCCCTGACACCGGACACCCCCTTCGCCGCACCGTCGTGCCCTGAATCCTGACACGCCGGGACCCGGTTCCGGGAGTGCGTTGTGGCGTGCCGCTCCCTGTTCGTACCCTCTTCCCGACAGTCCCGCTCGCCGACGGCGCCCCGGGCGCGGTCCCGGCGGCCCCCGCCGCACCCCGGCGACCGGCCCGTCACCGCTCCCGCCTGGAAGGACCCCGGTGCTGTACTGGCTGCTGAAGTACATCATCCTCGGCCCGCTGCTGAGGTTGATCTTCCGCCCGCAGGTCGAGGGGCTGGAGAACGTCCCGGAGTCCGGCCCGGTGATCCTGGCCAGCAACCACCTCTCCTTCTCGGACTCGATCTTCACCCCGTTGATCGTCAAGCGAAAAGTAACATTCATCGCCAAAGCCGAATATTTCACCGGTAAGGGCCTCAAGGGCTGGCTGACCAAGATGTTCTTCGTCGGCTCCGGCACCATCCCGGTCGACCGCTCCGGCGGCCGGGCCGCCCGCGCCGCGTTGGACACCCAGCTCAGGGTGCTGCGGTCCGGCGGCATCGCGGGCATCTACCCGGAGGGCACCCGCTCGCCCGACGGCCGGCTCTACCGGGGCAAGACCGGGGTGGCCCGGCTCGCCCTGGAGAGCGGCGCCCCGGTGGTGCCGATGGCCATGCTCAACTCCGACGCGATCCAGCCCACCGGGCAGATCGTCCCCAACCTCGGCCGGGTGCGGATCCGCTTCGGCGCCCCGCTCGACTTCTCCCGCTACGCCGGGATGTCCGGCGACCGGTTCGTCGAGCGCGCCGTCACCGACGAGATCATGTACGAGCTCATGGAACTGTCCGGCCGCGAGTACGTCGACATGTACGCGCAGAAGGCGAAGGCCCAGCCCCGGGAGCCCGTGCCCGCCTGACGTCAGCCGGCCCCGGCGATCCGGAGCAGGCCGGCGGCGGCATGCCGCTCGGCGAAGGCGCGCACCTCGGCGAGCGTCTTCGCCGCGGCCGCCGGATCCGCCTCGTTCAGCGGCCCCACCGCGAGGGCGGACGCGATGACGTGGTCGGTGACGTCGGTCATCTCGGCGTAGCTCGCCGCCGCCGCGCTGAACAGGTCGGCCGCCCGCCGGGCGTCGCCGTCGCGCCGGGCCAGCGCCGCGTCCGCGGACCGGGCGGCCGCCCGCGCCCAGCGCGTCGTCCGCGGGGCGCGGGCCAGCAGGTCGCGGACCAGGAGCGCCGCCTCACCGCCGAGCACCCCCGCCACGTGCCCGACCGCCGGCACCCACTCCGCGAACGGGATCATCCGGGTGCGCCGCCAGTCGGCGTCGAGTTCGGCGAGCAGCGCCAGCGCCTCGTCCCGGCGGCCCTGCACGGCGCGGCACAACGCGGCGTGCGCCACGGTGGACCGCAGCACCCGGTGGAAGCCGCTGCGCCGGGCCGCGACCAGCGCCTGGTCCACCAGGTCGGCGCCGTCCTCCGTGCCGCCGTCGGGCGGCGCGTCACCGAGCGCGCGGATCCAGCCGGACACCGCCACGATGTGCAGGTCCCACTCGTCGGTCGGGCGCCGGGTCGACCCCTCGGCCATCCGCAACGCCGCCGTCCAGTCCCCGCTGTAGTACGACCGGGTCCACTGGTCGGCGAAGCTGACCGTCAGGCCGTGCTCGCCGCCCAGGTCCAGGGAGCGCTGCTCGTCGACCAGGCGGGCCGAACCGGTCAGGTCGCCCTCCTCCTGCAACGCCCAGGCCAGGTTGTGCACCGCGCGCCGGCGGCTGGTCAGCCGCTCCACCCGGCACTCCTCGGTCACCTCGGCCAGCTCGGCGTACGCCTCCTCGACACCGGCCTGGTAACGCGCCACGGCCAGGGTGATCCGGGCGTTCGCCCGCGCCTCCCGCAGCTCCAGCCGCTCGGCCAGCTCGGCGGCGGCCCGGGCGGCGGCGCAGGCGGGCTCGGCCTCCGCATCGAGCATGTGCGTCCGGGCCAGCTCCAGCAGCGCGCCGACCTTGTCCTCGCTGTCCGGCAGCCCGGCGTGCAGCCGGATCGCCCGGTCCAGGCAGCGCAGCGTCTCCGACCGGTCGGCCCGGGCCCAGGCGGCGGTGGCCAGCAGCCGCCACGCCTTCGCCGCGCCCGGCAGGTCGCCCGCCCCCGCCAGCCGGTCGGCCAGCGAAGTGAGCGTCTCCGTGCCGCCGCCCACCAGGAACCCGTCGCGGTCCCGGTAGAACGCCAGCTCCGCCTGGAACAGGTCCAGGGAGGGGTCCGGTCCGCAGTCCACCGCCAGCGCGCGGCCGACCAGCGTGGCCGCGGTGTCCAGCGCGTGCAGCGCGTACGCCCGGCGCGCGGCCCGGTGCAGCGCGGTCCGGGTGGCCTGGGCGTGCGGGGACGGGTCGAGGCCGACCGTGCGGGCGATCTCGTGCGCCGCCCACCGGTGGTTGGCCAGCACCTCGGCCAGGTCGTGCTGCCGGCCGTCGGCGAGCTGTTCCAGCCAGTCGGCGGTGCGCTGGTGCCGGGCGACGCGTTCCGCCCGGGGCAGCCGCTGGTAGCAGACGTCCCGGACCAGGATGTGCCGGAACCGGTACTCGGGCTGGCCCGGCATGGTCGAGGCGGGCAGCTCGTAGACGAGGTCGCGGCGCTGGAGGCGGTGCAGCGCCCGCTCCACCCACTCGGCCGGCCGGCCCAGGGCCAGGGCCACCGGCGCCGCCCAGAACTGCACGCCCACCACCGAGGCCGCCTGGAGCACCGCCCGGTCGGCCGGGTCGAGCAGGTCCAGCCGGTTGGCGATGACCGCCTGGACGGTACGCGGCATCCCCGTCCCATTGACCGGATCCAGCGGCGGGAGCGTCGTCTTCCGCTCGACGAGCCCGCCGTCGAGCAGCATCCGCGCGTACTCCTGGGCGTACAGCGGATTGCCGTCGGCGAACTCGATCAGTGGCCCGCGGGCCTCCGGCGGCAGGGTGGCGCGGCCCAGCAGCAGCGAGTACAGGGTGTCGATGTCCCCGTCGTGCATGGGCGGCACCGAGATGGACATGGCGCCGCTGATGGTGCCCGTCCACGCCGGGTGCCGCTCGCGGAGCTCCGGGCGGGCCGTCGCGATCACCAGCAGCGGCACGTTGCGGGCGGCCGCGCCGAGCTGCTCCACGAAGGAGAGCATGGTCTCGTCCGCCCAGTGCATGTCCTCGAAGACGAGCACCGTGGGGCCGGTCGCGGCCAGGGTGAGCAGGAACCGCCGCCAGGCCGCCTCGGTCTCGGCGGAGGTGAGCCGCTCGCCGGGCACGCCGACCAGGGGGCCCAGCGCCTCGGCCAGCCGCACCGCGTGCGGGTCGGCCAGCCGGCCCAGCCGGTCCCGCAGCCGCTCCCGCATGGCGGCCGGGTCGTCGGAGTCGGGTAGCCCGAACCAGCTCCGCACGATGTCGGCCAGGGCGGCGTAGGTGACGTTCTCCCCGAACGGCGGGCACTGGCCGATCAGCCAGGTCACCCGGGCTCCGGGCAGGTTCGCGGCGTGCAGCGCCAGCTCGCGCAGCAGCCGGCTCTTGCCCACCCCCGCCGGGCCGAAGACGGTCAGCAACTGCGAGGTGCGCTCGGTGACGGTGCGGTGCAGGGCGCTGACCAGCAGGCCCCGCTCGTGGTCCCGGTCGACCATCGGGGCCAGCTCGGCGGTGTGCCCGTCGCGGCGGGGGCGGGCGCGGACGGCCAGCCAGATCCGGCTCACCGCCGACCGCCCCCGCAGCGTGACCGGCGGCTGGTCGGCGTACTCCATCTCGTGCCGGGTGGCCGCCCAGGTGCTCTCGTCGACCACCACGCCGCCGGCGGGGGCCAGCCCCTGCAACCGGGACGCGGTGTTGACCACGTCGCCCGTGACGAACGCCTGGCCGCCGTCGCGGGCGGCGGCGAGGTCGACCAGGGCCTCACCGGTGGCGATGCCGACCCGGAAGCCGAGCGGCGGGTGCGGGCCGGCCGGCTGCCGGGCCAGGCTCCGTTGCAGCTCCAGCCCCGCCCGCACGCAGCGCAGCGCGTCGTTGTCCGTCGCCACGGGTGCCCCGAACAGCGCCATCACCGCGTCGCCGATGTACTTCTCCACCACGCCGCCGTACTGGTGCACCAGCCGGCGCACCGTGGCGAAGTACGCCTGCTGGAGGCCGCGGGCCTGCTCCGGGTCGGCCCGCTCGGCGTACGTGGTGAAGTCCACGATGTCGATGAAGAGCACGCTGACCTGCCGGCGGTCCTCCTGCACCGCGACGGCGTGGTCGCGCAACGGTTGCCCGCAGTTGGTGCAGAAGTTCGCCTCGGCGTTGTTGGCGTGACCGCAGCCCGGACAGGTCGCCGCGAGGGGCCGGCCGCAACCGCCGCAGAAGCGGTCGTCCGGGCCGGCGGTCCGGGAGCAGTGTCCACAGGTGAGGTCGATGTCCAGCTCCGTACGCGTGAGATCCCCCATCGTCCCGCGCGGCCGGGCAGTCGGGTACCCGACGGGTCGGCGGGACGTCAAGGCCGATCGGCCGGGTCTAGTCTTCCGTACCAGGAAGTCCCGTCGACAGGGAGAGTGCCGTGCACGTCCGACTGGCCGTCCCCTGGACCGATCCACGAGGGACGGTGTGGGCCTCGGGCGACACGGTCGACGTCGACGCCGTCACTCTCGCCGAACTGGAGGAAAAAGGCATGGTAGAGCAGCCCGTGGGCGCCGAGTCGACCAAGACCACGACGACCACCACGACC
This sequence comes from Micromonospora sp. AP08, assembly GCF_008085935.1. Lineage (NCBI taxonomy): Bacteria > Bacillati > Actinomycetota > Actinomycetes > Micromonosporales > Micromonosporaceae > Micromonospora > Micromonospora sp. AP08. The sequence continues at coordinate 3,555 of NZ_VSEZ01000008.1, read as the reverse complement.
AAGGAGACCGACCCGCAGAAGATCGGTCCCGGCCCGAGCTCGCCGCCGGCCGACACCACGGAGAAGTGACCGCACGGTGGGGCCGGCGGTAGTCCCGCCGGCCCCATCGACCCTCCACCGTGCGGCTCAGGCGACCGCCGCGACGGCGGACCGCCGCCGCGCGCCGCCCCCCGAACGCCAACGCCAACGCCGACACGACGACCGGCTGGGCCGGTCCGGGCTACTGGGCGGTCCGACCCGCTGAACCGCATCACGGTCACGCCGGCTGCCGAGGCAGCCGGCGCAGCCGTGCGTGGGGACGGGGACGCCGCCCGCGCGGACTTCCGCGCGGCCCGGCGGTCGGGTCGGGTCAGCCGGTCAGCGGTCGTTCATGCCGGCGCGGCGGCGGAGCGCGGCCACGTCGGTGACCACGATGCGGCGCCCCTCGGTGCGCAGCCAGCCACGGCTGGCGAAGGAGCCGATGGCCTGGTTGACGCTCTGCCGCGAGCCGCCGGCCATCTCGGCGAGCTGGCTCTGGTTGAGCTCGATGGTGATCATCGGCGCCTGGCTCTCGCCGGCCAGCCGGACCAGCGTCTTGGCCACCCGGCCGGGCAGGTCGAGGAAGACGTGGTCGGCGTTCTGCTCGGTGAGCCGGCGGATCAGCTGGCCGAGGGAGCGCATCACCGCGTCGAGGATGCGCGGGTTGGAGTGCACCAGCTCCATGAAGGCCGGCCGGGACAGCGCCAGCGCGGCGCAGTCCTCGATCGCCTCGGCCGACGCCGACCGGGTCGAGGCGTCCAGCAGGGAGACCTCGCCGAGCACGTCCGGCGGTCGGATGACCGACAGCACGGCGCGCTCGCCGGTGGGGGCCGTGCGGAACACCGCCACCGCGCCGCGGCGCAGCACGATCAGCGACTCGCCGGGGTCGTTCTCGACGAAGAGCAACTGACCCTTGCGGTACGTGCGCGGCACGGCCGCGGCGATGACCCGCTGCCGCACCTCCGGCTCCAGCCCGGCGAACATCTCGACGCCCGTGAGCGCGTCACCCGGCTCCGGCAGGCGCATCTCCACGGCCCAACCCCTCCCCGGTCAAGGACCACAGCTCGCACACCGGGTGAACCTGTCAACCCCGGCACGAGGCATCTCAACCGGTTCGGCGTCCGGTAGCGGTACACATCAGATCATGACGGCCCGGTCGCGTGCTGTACACCCCTGGAGACACTTCCGTGACCGTCGCGAGCTGGGGCGGGCGGGCCGACGACCTCGGCGGACGCCCCGCCGACCGGTGGTCGGCGGCGGTGGGCGAGGATGGTGGGGATGGCCTACCGCTACTTCTACGACTGTGAGTTCATCGAGGACGGCCGGATCGTCGACCTGGTGTCGATCGGCGTCGTCGATGAGTACGGCCGCGAGTTCTACGCGGTCTCCACCGAGTTCGACGACTCCCGGGCGGTGCCCTGGGTGCGCCGCAACGTGCTGGACAAGCTCCCCTCGCCGGCCGACCGGGCCTGGCGCTCGCGGGAGCGGATCCGCGACGACCTCTACGAGTTCCTCATGGAGCCGGTCCGGGACCGGCCCGGCGAGCAGCTGGAGCTCTGGGCCTGGTACGCGGCGTACGACCACGTGGTGCTGGCCCAGCTCTGGGGGGCCATGCCGGCGCTGCCCCGGGAGATCCCGCGGTTCACCAAGGAACTGCGGCAGCTCTGGGACGACCGCGGCCGGCCGCGGCTGCCGGAGGCCGAGGCGGGCCGGCACGACGCGCTGGTCGACGCGCGGCACAACCTGGCCCGCTGGCGGGCCATGACCACTCGGTGAGCTGTCGACAGGTTTGACCGGTTCTGTCCCGGGCAGGGTTCGACATCGAGTCGATCCGAGGGAGGGCCGCATGAACAAGCAGCCGACCGACGTCGAGGATGGCCGCCGCCGGGTCACCGAGCTGATCCGCGACGCGCGCATCTGCCTGCTGACCACCACCGCCGTCGACGGCCGGCTGGTCAGCCGCCCGATGGGGCTCCAGGAGGCGGAGTTCGACGGCGACCTCTGGTTCTTCGCGTACGCGGACTCCGCCAAGGTCCGCCAGATCCGGGTGAACCCGCAGGTCAACGTCGGTTTCGCCGACCAACGGCACCACGCCTGGGTGTCGGTGGCCGGCACCGCCGGCGAGGAGTGGGACCGGGCCCGGGCCGAGCGGCTCTGGCACCCGCTGCTGAAGACCTGGTTCCCGGACGGCCTGGACACCCCGGGCCTCACGCTGATCAAGGTGCATGCCAGCTCGGCCGAGTACTGGGACGCGCCGGGCGGCACGGTGGTGAACCTGCTCGGCTTCGCCCGGGCGGCGGTCACCGGGCAGCCGCCGAAGGCGGGAGAGAACCACGAGGTCAGCTACTGAGCGGTAGCCGTTCCGGGGCCCGGGACGGGCCGGGGCGCGGTGTCGGCGGGCCCGCACGCCGACTACAGTGCGCACTGACGGCCCGCCCCGGGCCGGCAACGGCGCCGATGGTCTGGTCTGACACATATCCTGGGGCTTATCCGGGCTTCACCTGATGCTCCAGGAGGATGAGCAGATCATGCGTATCGGCGTGCTCACCGGCGGCGGCGACTGCCCTGGTCTCAATGCGGTGATTCGGGCGGTGGTCCGCAAGGGCGTCGCCACCTACGGTCACGAGTTCGTGGGCTTCCGGGACGGCTGGAAGGGCCCGCTGGAGGGTCTGTCCAAGCCGCTGGGCATCGCGGAGGTCCGCGGCATCCTGCCCCGTGGCGGCACCATCCTCGGCTCGTCCCGCACCAACCCGTTCAAGATCGACGGCGGCGTGGAGCGAATCAAGGACAACCTCGCGGCGCAGGGCGTGGACGCGCTGATCGCGATCGGCGGCGAGGACACCCTCGGCGTCGCCACCAAGCTGCACGAGCTGGGCGTCCACGTCATCGGCGTGCCGAAGACCATCGACAACGACCTCGGCGCCACCGACTACACCTTCGGCTTCGACACCGCCGTGAACATCGCCATGGAGGCGATCGACCGGCTGCACACCACCGCGGAGAGCCACCACCGCACCCTGGTCGTCGAGGTGATGGGCCGGCACGCCGGCTGGATCGCCCTGCACGCCGGCCTGGCCGGCGGCGCCAACGTGATCCTGCTGCCCGAGCGGCAGTTCGACGTCGAGCAGGTCGCCGGCTACGTCGAGAAGCGCTTCCAGCACCAGTACGCCCCGATCGTCGTGGTCGCCGAGGGCGCCCAGCCGCTCGACGGCCAGATGGTGCTGCACAACCAGGAGCTCGACGCGTTCGGCCACGTCCGCCTCGGCGGCATCGGCCAGTGGCTCGCCGAGCAGCTGGAGGCGAAGACCGGCAAGGAGGCCCGCACCGTGGTGCTCGGCCACATCCAGCGCGGCGGCACCCCGACCGCGTTCGACCGGGTGCTCGCCACCCGGCTCGGCCTGCACGCGATCGACGCGGCGAACGAGGGCGACTGGGGCAAGATGGTCGCCATGCAGAGCACGGACATCGTCCGCGTCCCCCTCGCCGAGGCCACCCGGGAGCTGAAGACCGTGCCGCTGGAGCGGTACGCCGAGGCCG